>JANQRB010000060.1 GCA_028284775.1 Candidatus Kapaibacterium sp.
ACCCTGACCGCCGCGCGACTACACCCCGGCCTGTCGCCAGAGCGAGCCGCAGGGAAGTTCATTCCCGCCAGGATTACATTAGCGTCTGATTAAGCTTGAGTGTACTATCCTTATGGAACCAGGGCGTGGTTGGTGCTTCTTCCTTGCCGGTAGGATCGCTATTGTCCGCAAGCTATGGCTCCCGGCCGGCAAAGCCAGTTCCCTCACTGTGAGGCGCAGCCATCCGCGTCTCTTGTTCTGAATCTGTTTGCTGGCAGAATAAGAGCTAGTCGTGACATTGAGTGAAAATGTCAATGCCGATGAGCAATCACTCACCTCAACTGTTTCCGCTATTGCCGCGCGACATTTTTCCGGCCGTGTTTGTCATTCCCGAAAGATCGATGTCAGACGCCAGTCCGACTCCGATTCCAATTCACTTTTGCTTTCCAAGGGGCTTCCATTAAGAGAAGTGCAGGGTCTCGCTGTGCAATTCTGCCTGTCACCGACCGCTGAGACGGGATGACACGAGGCTACACACCATTAAACAAGGGCCGACGAAACTGCGACCGTCATTTACTTCCTAAGAAACTTGTCCATTACAATCTGTGGAGAATATTATTATGCAAGCCAAGCCGAAGCGATCACTTAAGTTGGCAGGGCTCTTACTACTTGCGCTTACTCTGTTCCACTCACCCCTTTGCAGCCAGGACTATTGGGAAGCGACCGGCGCGACGCCCGATGCTCCCGGCTTTGTCGTTCATCTTATGGCCAGCAGCAAGGGGGAACTCTTTGTGCTAACGGCACGACACAAACAGTTTTTCGGTGATCCGGAGCCTCCTGTCTACAAACTGTTCGGCAGTGTCGACGGCGGCGACTTTTGGGAAGAAATCGAGCTGCCCGCCGATCCGAACCCTCTGTCGATGGCGATCGACGATCAAGACCGTTTATGGATCGGCGCCGCTCGAAACCGTCTGATGCGTTCGACGAATGCGGGCGCTACCTGGTCCGAATTGCCCGCGGTCGGAATGCCGTCGCAGAGGTTTGTTCTGGGATTCCACTTTGCTTCGAATGGTCGCATCTTCGTCGAACAGGAGACCAGGATCGACGAAAATACCGTCAACTCATCGATATACTATTCCGATGATGACGGGGGGCTGTTTGAGACAATGCCGGACTTTGTGAACGGATTTACCAGGGCACTGGCACTCCATGTTCATTGGGATGGAATCGTTTATGTGTCGTATGGCTTCGGTGGCTTATGGCGCTCGACGGCTGATTTGAGAGACTACCAGCACATCAAGGACTACCGGTCGGGATTGCCGCACTATGTTACGACGATCGGAGGCAATCCCGGGTCTGACCTTCTGATCGCCGGGGGCTCTGAAGGCGTCGGCGACTTCGACGCAGATCTGGCCCGCTCCACCGATAACGGGCTGACATGGATTCATATGTTTTCCCTGCCCTCCGAACGCGATGACAACTTTACTGAAGAAATCCTCTTTACGGATAATGGCGATATTTTAGTCTCTACAAGTCACGAAGGTATTATCCGCTCCAGCGACGACGGGGTCAGCTGGCAGCGGCTTAACGACGGCCTGGGAGATGTCAGGTCAATTGGGCCAATGACACAGGATCGAACCGGGCGCATCTACGCCGGCAGTAAAACGTCCGTGCGGATTTTTCGTTCTTCGGGCGAGCCGGTTCCGGTAAGCGATGCCGCTGACAAAAAAGTACAGATGAAGCTGTTTCCCAACCCGGCCACGATCGCCGGTCCGCTGCAAATTGATTACAGAATTGCCGAACCGGGTCAGGTTTCGCTCGTTCTGATTAACATGCTTGGGCAGCCGGAGCTTAATCTTGTGCACGATGAATTTCGCAATTCCGGCCAGTCCTATTCACTTGATCTGACGGCTCGGATGAAAGAACGATCGGCTTTAGCGGCAGGACGCTACTATGTAATCCTGCGTCTCAATGGTCGCCAGGTAGCGGTGGATTCTGTACTCATTTTGCCGTAGTGATCGTGGAATTTACCGGGGCTGGAAAGATTTCGAGACAAAGACGCGATAGCGGATACTGCTGTCGGGCACATTGCTGCGAAAGGTGTAGGTCAACACATTGAGAGTATCGCTGAATTTTTCTGTGTTTATCCGCAAAAGAACACTACCCGTATCACCGGGCATAATCGAGCTGTTCAGCACGACGGCATTCGCGCAATAGCAGGAGGCACGGACGGAAGAAATCTGCAGCGGCGCGCGACCGGAGTTGACGACGAGCAACTCTTCCTGTACGAATTTGCTTTGCTCCACGCGGCAGCGCATTTCCGCCGGCAGAAGTTTAACGGCCGGTTTGAGTTCCGCGTCAAAATTTTGATCAAATTCATCACTAAGCGGCCGCTCTCGATTTTCCGGCAGGCCTTGCTCCTGTTGCAGGCCAAGTAATACGGTCAGTGCGGCAAAGCTCGCTATTGCGCCAATCGCGGTCCAACGTAGTATCGGATTCATCGTCGAGTTAAGCTAATCTTGTGCTTAATAGGGGCAGCCAGGCCTCGTCAGACGCAGACGGAAGACATTTAGTGGTTGAAAGCTATCCCATGCCCAAGGCAGGCACGAACTCGCAAGCAGGAATCTGTTTAAAGATCTGCCTGTCAAATGGTTTTGATCAAGCTGCAGGTACATACTGCAAACAAACCTGAAGTCGAGGTTTTTATCGCACTACACCGAGCTTACTGTAAATGTCATTGACCGATTTCTGGACTTTAGGATCCGTTTCGAGATAGTTTTCGACCATCTGGCAAGAGTGGATGACCGTCGTATGATCGCGATTGCCAAAATGCGCGCCCAGCATTTTTAATGAGGATTTGGTCAATTCCTTGCAGATAAACATTGCGACCTGGCGAGCCAGGACAATATGGTGTTTGCGCGTTTTGCCGATTATCAATTCGATTGAAATACCGAAGTAATCGGATACAACTTCCTGGATCGATTCGATCGTGATCGCCATTTGCGGCCGGACGGTGGCAATTCCTCCGACGACTTCCTTGGCGAGATCCAGATTCAGTTCGCGCTCATCCAGCGATACTTTGGCCAGGAGGCTGATCAGACAGCCTTCCAGCTCCCGGACACTCGATGTGACGTTGCGCGCCAAATATTCCAACACGTCGCCCGGAATCTCATCGCCGCCCTCATCAGCCGCCTTACGCTGAAGAATCGCAAGACGCATTTCGTAGTCAGGAGCCTGAATGTCGGCCGTCAGCCCCCACTGAAAACGAGATATCAACCGCTCCTGTACGCCTTGCAGCTCTTTCGGCGGTTTGTCGCTGGTAAGAATTATCTGTTTGCCGGCCTGGTGCAATGCATTGAAGGTATGAAAGAAATTATCCTGCGTTTTTTCTTTGGCGCTGAAAAACTGAATATCATCGACTATCAGAATGTCGACACTGCGGTAAAAATTTGTGAATTCATTGGCCTTGTTGTTCTGGATCGCGCTTACATACTCCATGGTGAAACGTTCACTGCTGGTATAAACGACACGAATGTTAGGATTGACCTTCAGCGCATGATTGCCGATGGCCTGTCCAAGATGCGTCTTACCTAAACCGGTATCGCCGTAAATAACCAATGGATTGTAGCGAGTGCCGCCGGGAGAGTTGGCTATGGCTATCGCGGCGGCATGCGCGAGCTGATTGCTTTCACCCTGAATGAAATTTTCGAAAGAGTAGCGCGGATTGAGAAAAGATGGGAAACTTTGGGGAAGCGGCCGCGTTGTTTGTGCAAAAGGCAATGGAGTCTGAACTGCAACCGGCTGCTGACGAAATGCCGGCAGGCGCATGGTGCTTCTCGATGACTCATTCTTCTCAACTACGACCTGATACTGCAGTTTGGCATCTGGGCCTAGAATCTGTTCGGTGGTTTTCTGCAGCAAGCCGTAATAATGTTCCTCAATCCACTCATAAAAGAACTGGCTCGGCACTTGAATGGTAAGTTGCTGCTCGGCCCACTTAAGTGCCTGAATCGGTTCGAACCATGTCTTGAAAACACGGGGGTTAACGTTATCTTTTATGATGGCCAGGCATTGCTTCCACAACGCCCCTGCGCTGGCTGTGTCCGTCTGCGGCGAATGCTCTCCTTCGGGAGCGCCGTTTTTAACAGTTTGATGGGCATCTTGTTCGGCATGAGAGAAAAACAAATCTAGGGGCTTTGAACTCATAATAAAGTTGTTGCCTCTCGAAAGAAAATTTTTGAGAAAAAAACGATGCCCGACACAGTACTCTATATTGATCAAGTGCTGTGTCGCAATTGAAAGAAATTCTCTGTAGAAGCTCCTTTGCTTCCCGCGAAGGATTAACGAATACGAGGGTGCGTTCAATCAGATGAACATCCGAATTTTATCGAATTTTGATGTCGTAGGCAAGAACTATATTTTTTTTCTGGCAAATATTTAGCTTGACTTTTTTGGAGTATTTTTCTAACCAATCCGGAAGCTTGAAAGTCCAGCAAATATGTTTATTTCTTCGAAAAAACGCTAATTATTCCATTTTTTTCAGCTAACAAACATCGGCGGAATTGCTGTCATTCCAGCGCTGCGCACGGCGGTGATTTCACAAGCCGGCACGTAAAAACTTTGTATCTTGGCGTTTAACAAATGTCCTTCAAAAACGGTGCCAACATCAAGAACATTTGACACTCCGCGGCATTGCTTATCCTCTTCGGCATTAACGCGTCCGGAAGTGTTTTTAGCCGAGCGAAGATTTGGAAATCCGCTACCGATGTCCCACTCGCATAGAACTCGATGAGCGAAACGGAAGAACATAAAAGTCAGAACGACGCGCCGGAAGAAGTCGAAGGGCACATGGGCTTTTTCGAACATCTGGAAGAGTTGCGCAAACGAATCGTGTGGGCCGTGGTGTGGTTATTGGTTGGCTGTGCCGCGGGCTGGTTCATGAAAGACTTCGTTGTCGACGATGTTCTGTTTCGTCCGCTACTGGAAATAGTCAGCCGCCACAGCGAATCCGTCGGAGAGGAACTGAGCAACCAACAAAATGCCGTACTGCAGAACCTCTCGCCAATGGGCGTGCCATTCTTTTATTTCAAAATAGTCCTGGTGGTAGGCTTTGTGCTGGCCTTTCCCATGATTCTCTATCAACTGTGGCTGTTTGTTGGTCCGGGCCTTTACGATAGCGAACGCAGCTGGGCAGGCAAAATTACCGTCTTCACATCGATTTGCTTTTTGACCGGCATCGCATTCGCCTACTTCGCTATGATGCCGCTCATGCTTAACTTTGCCTTCTCCTGGGAAGCACCAAATATTCAGACCGTCATCGAGATCAACGAATACTTTTCATTCATGATTACAATCGTGCTAAGCGCCGGTCTGGTCTTCGAACTTCCGATGATAATCATGGTGCTGGCGCGGGTCGGTCTGGTGACGCCGGAGTTTCTGCGCAAATACCGCCGACACGCAATTGTTTTGATATTAATTATTGCCGCAATATTGACTCCCACACCGGACCCGGTGGGTCAGTTGACCTTTGGCATCCCGGTGATGCTCCTGTATGAATTGAGCATAATTATTGCTAAGTTTGTTCGGAAAAAGGCGCAGGAAGCGGATCAACCAGCCGTATCCTGATCAAGCCCGCAGGAGCCAAGGTCAGTGCATGGACATTAAAGAGATAGCAAAACCGATCGCCACCCATCTTGCCGAATTCAGCAAAGTCTACCGCAATCAGTTACAGTCAAAAGTTATGCTGCTCGAGACAATCGTGCGCTATATGTCGCGACAATCGGGCAAACGCGTTCGGCCTATGCTGGTGTTGCTCAGCGCAGCCACATGCGGCGGTGTCAACAATCGGAGCTACGTAGGAGCCACAATGGTCGAACTGCTCCACACGGCGGCGCTGGTGCATGACGACGTCGTCGACCAATCCGCCGAGCGCCGTGGAATGGCTTCGATTAATGCCGTCTGGAAAAACAAAGTGGCAGTCTTGCTTGGCGACTATATGCTTTCACGTGGATTGCTTGCTGCCATCGAGGCGGACGAAGTCAACTTTTTGCGTATCACAAGCCGGGCGGTGCAGCGGATGAGCGAAGGCGAGCTGCTCCAGATACAGAAATCGAAGTTACTCGATATCGACGAAGCGACCTATTTTCAAATCATCGCCGACAAGACGGCGTCACTGATCGCCACAAGCTGTGAAATTGGCGCGGCGAGCGCATCGGAGAGCCGTTCCGAGCACGAAGCGCTGCGCGACTATGGCGAGCTGGTTGGCTGCGCCTTTCAGATTCGCGACGATGTCTTCGACTACCTCAGCCAGGGTTCCTTAATCGGCAAGCCTGTCGGCAACGATCTGAAACAGAAAAAACTCACCTTACCTCTGATCCATGCATTTGCGCAGGCGCCGAAGTCCGAATCAAAGCAAATTATGAAAATCGTGAAAGGCAAGCCGTCCCGCAGCGATATTCGCGCCGTGGTGAATTTTGTCACGACTCACGGCGGTATTGACTACGCCGAACGCAAGGCAGCCAGCCTTGTTGAAGAGGCCAAAGCTAAATTGACGCTGTTTCCGGAGAGTGACGCCAGAACGGCATTGTCGCGTTTTGCTGATTTTGCCATTCGTCGAACAGCCTGATTGCTTGAGGTTATCCCGGTCATTCCGTAGTTTGTAGCTTATGTCTCCCTGCCGGTTTTACAAGCGGGCCGCGGGGGCGCCTCAATCCAAAAATTTCGAATCTATCGCTCCCGATGCGCCGCGCCGAGTATGGCAAGTCCTTCCCCCCTTTTCGCGATTGAAGCTCAAGACCTGCTGTCACAGGGCCGGGTGGATGATGCCATTCAATTGTGTCGCAGCGGCCTCGCATTGTATCCCGACTATCCGACGGCCTACAAAGTATTGGCCGATGCGCTCATTCTTGCCGGCGACCCGGATAGCGCAAATGAAAAGCTGAATGATGCCCTGTTGCGCATGCCCGGTGACAGTCAACTTCAACGTATCAGGCAGCAGATGAAGGAGCGTCAAGCGGCCCAAGGAGTACGGCAAAGCGATGCCGACTTGCGGCAGCCATCGGATGACGCAATTCAGCCGACAGCTCAGGGGGTTGAAAGTGAGTCTGCCGCCAGCGGAGCAAAAGGTGATTCCACAGGCGTTGATGGGGAAGCGAATGCCGAGGCTGCAGCACCTGTACCCGCAACGCTGGCTTCCACGGATTCGACCGCCAGACCGGCCAGCGAGGTAGACGAAACCTCGCTGACGGATTCTGATGAATCTTCCGAGCCGTTTGATGCCGACTTATCTGACGGCAATCAACGAGAGGAAGCTGCGGCAACTGACAATTCCACCAAAGAGCTCGCGGGCAAGGGAGATCCTCAGCCGGACTCAGGTAACGCCGACGCCGACCAGGAGCCTATCGACGCTGAGCCCGATCACGCAAGTGAGGAGCATGGCGGGGAACCTGCCGCACGATCAGCGGAACCGTTAATCACGGACGAGCAGCACGATTCGACTGAAGCGGCGATCGCGGACGAGGTTCATCCAGGCGACAGCATAGCTGCCGAATTACCGCAAAATGCTGCCATTGACGAAGGGCAAGAACAAGGCAAAGCCACTGATGCGCCTGATACGTTGTCGTCCGTTTCGCCCACAGATGGACTTGAAAAAAATCAGATGCCCGGGGCGGCTGAGGCGTCAGCGAAGCCTGTGGCCGAGACAAGAGTGCCGACTGATGGCTCGGCTGCAAATCCCGTGACCGCAGCACCCGCGCCGGAGCAGCCTCAACGAGATGTCGCGCCGGTTCATTTGCGTATTATCGAAACAGCACCCGCACTCGCTGAGTCCAGAACACCCTGGCGTAGTAAAAACCTGCGCCTGATACCGGGTCTGGAGTTTACCTCGCTGCGCTTCGAAGGGCATGCGGGCCGTTCCTACGAACGCGTACATTCACTGCCCGATCCTCCGGCATTTCCCGAGTTCGAGTATGAATCCGTGATGCGTCAGGAACACTCCATGCCTTTGAGCGGCCGTCTGCGGACCGGTCGCCGCGATGCCACCGCTCCCAAACGATCGAAACGCACGCCCCTGGAAGAACTGTCGCGACAATTGCGAGCATTCAAGCCTAAGGCGGATCCGCCGGCCGCTGCGAATGTTGACCACGATCAGAGTCTTCCACGTCCTGAGACCGGTGCTGCGCCGGCGGCAGCTCTCGGCAATCCGTCGATGGTGACCGAAACAATCGCTAAGATATATGTGATGCAGGGTGCCATCGACGAAGCCATTGCCGCCTATCAGACGCTGGCAAAGAATCATCCTGGCAAAGCCGCTTACTTTCAACAGCGAATCGATGAACTTCGGGAAAAAGATTCCTGAACTGCCTGCGCCGAATGAATCGTTTCCAGCTTCCCGGTTAAGAAAAATGGTATTGTTCCGTCAACGCCATAGTACTTAATTGGCACTTTTGGCGCAGCGCCATTCATTCACGGGTTTCATTGCATGTCAATTGTTTCGCGTTACATCCTGCGAGCGCTGATCGGCCCATTTCTCTTTGGCGCCTTGACCGTTATGTTTCTGTTTTTGCTGCAGTTTCTCTACAAGTACATCGATCAATTGGTCGGCAAAGGTCTGAGCTTTTGGGTGATAGCGCAGCTGATTGCGCTCAATCTGGCCTGGATGGTTGTTTTGGCGGTTCCCCTGGGCGTATTGGTGGCCACTCTGATGGCCTTCGGCAACCTGGCGGGATCGAACGAAGTGACTATCATCAAATCAGGCGGTGGTAGCTTGTTGCGCATGATGGCGCCGGTTGTCGTGGCGTCCGGCCTCCTTTTTGCCGCCCTGTTCTGGTTTAACGACCGGGTATTGCCCGACGCCAACCATGCCGCCAAAATACTGATGCACGATATTCAGCGTACCAAGCCGACCTTTGCCATCGATAAAGGACAGTTCTCGACCGAACTGGAAGGATACAGTATTCTGGCGCGCAATATCGATTCGTCGAACGGCTCGTTGTTAGGTGTGACCGTATACGACAACACGAATGTCAATGAACGAAGCGTCGTCTCGGCCGACAGCGGTGTCGTGGCTTTTTCGACCAATCTCAGCAAGTTGATCGTCACGCTCTTTAATGGTGAGATTCATCAGGCTGATACCCGCGAGCGCGACGATATTCGCATCGTGCAATTCAGCAAGCACCAGATAGCAATGAACGCGCGCGGCTTCGAGTTTTCACGTTCGGGCGAGGGCGTGTTTTCGCGCGGCGATCGCGAACTCAGTATTGCCGAAATGGAGCAGAAGGTTGTTGGAAGCATTACCACAGCGGGAGAGGCGCAGCGCAAAGTAGATAGCAACATAACTTTACACCTGGCTTATCTTTTTCAGCCGACCGTCCCGGACGACAGCGCCGGCTCCGGTATCGATCTGGACAGCAACACTACTGCCGGCTTTGGCCAGGACAGCGTTGAACGCAGCGAGGCTGCCGCGCGTGTCGAAAAGCGTCTGCGTCTGCTGAAAAGCACTCTGGAATCCGATCTGTACCAGGTCAACCATCACAGCCTCAAGGCGAACAAGTTTTTAGTCGAAATTCATAAAAAATACGCGATACCGGCAGCCTGCATTGTCTTTATTCTGGTCGGCTGCCCCTTTGGCGTCATTACCAGACGCGGCAACTTCGGCATTTCCGCAGCTATTACGCTTGGCTTCTATGTCGTATATTGGGCCAGCCTCATCGGTGGTGAGAAGTTGGCTGATCGCGGCATCATTTCCCCCTGGCTGGGAATGTGGTTCGCCAACTTATTGATCGGATCGGTTGGAATTCTCTTGACCATCCGCGTGTCTAACGAGAGCGTCTCGTTTGGGTTCTTCAGGCGCTTACTGAGGCGCCGGGTGAAATCATGATCTGTCCCCGTTGCAATACGTATTACGTGAGCGGCATGCTCCTTTGTCCTGACTGCAACATCGAATTGTTGAGCGACGAGGAATGCGATGAACTCGATGAAACGATCCGCGACATGCTTGCTCAATGGGTGCTGGTCTATACCACCAATACGATGATGGAGGCAGTCACCCTTAAGGCCTACCTGGAAGGCGCCGACATTCCCGTTCACATTCATTCGCAGATTGATACTACTCGTCAATTCACCGTCGGTGCCCTTGCAATTGTAAAAATTTATGTGCGCAGCTCGGATTTTGACGAAGCGAGCGCAATTGTGCGTGATATGGAGCGTCGCAATCGCGAAGAATAGCTTATGAATCCAATTGCAGCAGACTGGTATCCTGGATGGCGGTGCAATCGGGCGTTCCGCGATAGCGGAAACCCTTACTCTTTAGTTGATCAGCCCTCGGCGGGTTCAGGACTCTATTCGTGGGCCTGCCAGAATATGGAAGATTACAGACAAATATGACGATACGAGATATAAACGTTTGCAAGCGGGCGCTGCTGATGGGAGCGGTCGTTTGCTGGAGTGCATTGGCATTGCAGGCCATGCCACCGAAAGAAGTGCCGGAGTCTGAAAATTCGCTCTTGTGGGAAATCAGCGGCAATGGCCTGGAAGAAGTTTCTTATCTCTATGGTACGATCCATGTCAGGGATAGCCGGGCATTTCGCTTCGGCGACTCTGTAATGACGGCCTTGGACCGCTGCGAGGCGATTGTCCTTGAACTTTTGCCCGATGACCTCCGCCAGTCGGGGATGGATATGGATCTGTACCTGCGCGACAGTAGCCTGCACGACTTACTCGCACCGGCCGATGCACAATTGCTGGATAGCCTGTTACTGGCACGGTCGGGGATCGGGCTTGAGGCGGTCAAGAAGTTGAAACCAATCTTCGTGGCCGTAACATTGTCGACCGGCAGTTTGCGCCAGGATCGGGCGGTAACGGTAGATGAATTTCTCTATGCCGAAGCGCGCAAGCGCGACATCCGCGGCATAGCGCTCGAAGAGGTCGAAGAGCAACTTGACGCCCTGGCAACAATGAGTTTGCAGCAACAGGCGGAAACCTTGATGGAGACAGCCCGCAACATTGACAAGTACGATTCTCTCATCAATCAGATGGTCGAATCCTACGCCGCCGGCGACCTCCTTGAATTGAGTCGCGTGCTGGACGAAGCAAGCGCGCAGCTGGAAGACAGCGTATTTATGAATGCCCTGTTTTCGGAGCGTAATACTGTTATGACCGAGCGCGTTGCCGCGCTTGTTCACAAGCAGCCCAGCTTTGTCGCTGTAGGAGCCGGGCACCTACCGGGAGAGGAGGGCTTATTGCAACTGTTGCGTGCCGAGGGCTTTCACGTGCGTCCGATACTTGCTACCTATCAACTCGAGCCACCGCCCACGCCACCCCAGACCTCATACACCGAATTTCGCTCCGAAGAAGGGCGGTTTGTCATTCGCACCCCGGACCGTCCAATCGAACAGCTGCAATCCGTTCCAACGCCCGACGGCGAAATGATTGATGTGCACATTTTCGCGACAACCGATATAGCACAGGGCCTCAGCTTCCTGCTCACCTACAGCGATATTCCGGGGATGCAGACCAATACGCGTCAGCGGCTGGAGGCATCGGTGCAAAAGGCGCTCGATGCCCTGGGCGCGACGGTCGTACAAAGCGAATTTGTTCAGCAGGGCGACAGGAGCGTTATCGAGTTCAGGGGCGAATTCACCGGTGGCGGCGGCAGCCTGCGCGGTCGTTCCGTGGCCTCGGACGGCCGCCTTTACCAGCTTATGGCGATCAACCCGACGGCCAGTGTCGATACGGCAGGCGTGACGGATTTTTTCGGCTCATTCCGGATTTTGCCGAAAAAATGACGAAGCGACAACGAATCCTGCGTTCGCTGCTGCGATGGTCGACACTGATAGTGGTGGCCGTCGTCATCCTGCTGCTGACCTGTAATGCCTGGATTGTGCAGAGCACAGCGGCGCAAATGTATTATCATATCGACGCTGTTCCCGCAAACAAAGTCGGCCTGGTGTTGGGATCAAGTAAACGCACCAGCAGCGGCGGCGCAAACCAATACTTCACACACCGAATGGACGCTGCCGCAGAGCTGTTCCACCGCGGCAAAGTAAAACATCTGCTGCTTAGCGGCGACAATTCTGAAATTTATTACAACGAGCCGATTGATATGAAGAAGGCGCTGCTTAAGCGCGGCGTTCCCGATAGCGTTATTACGCTGGATTATGCCGGCTTTCGAACGCTGGATGCAGTCGTGCGGTCCAAGAAGATATTCGGACAGCGTAAAATCACCATAATCTCACAGGAGTTTCATAACTACCGAGCGCTCTTTATTTCACGATTTCACAATCTCGATGCCATCGCCTATTGTGCAAGCTCCGATCAGCCTTCCCATGATGCCATGGTAGAGTTGCGAGAAGTGTTTGCGCGGGTGAAGGCTGTGATCGACCTCTATATTCTACAGAAAGATCCCAAATTTCTCGGGGAAAAGATCAAGATCAATGTTTGATGTTGGCAATTAGTTGGAAAACTTTCAATATATTTTGAAAATTAGAAATTGATTTCGTATTTTCACGGCCATGAAAGTCGAAGATGCCAAAGACAAGTTCATCCAGTCCTGGGGAATGCTCGGCTCACAGTGGGGAATCAATCGCACGATGTCGCAGGTGCATGCCTTGCTGCTGATCTCGCCTGATCCGCTCAGTGCCGACGATATAATGGGGCAGCTCAATATTTCGCGGGGCAACACCAACATGAATGTCCGCGCGCTGATTGACTGGGGACTTGTCACAAAAGTATTCAAGCCGGGTGAGCGTCGGGAATACTTCGAGGCGGAAAAAGATATGTGGCTGATTACAAAGCAGGTAATCAGCGAACGCAAAAAACGCGAACTGGAGCCGATGTTGAAAATGCTGCAACAGTTGAGCGACATTAGTGTGACGAAGAACGATACGGACGGCCAGGCTTTTGTCGAGCGTATTAACGAGATAAAAAGCTTTGCCTTGCAAACTGATAAGATTATGAAACGGGCCTTGAAGGCGGACCGCAAATGGTTTTTCTCGATTTTAGCCAAATTATTCAAATAGTGCGCAGGCGGTTTTCGCTGCGCACATTTTTTTGCCCGTAACTTTCAATAATATCTGAATATAATGAACAGTCTGAATTCTAAGCTGATTGTCTATGATGGCGCCTGCCCGCTCTGTACAAGACTCAAAGAACTGGGAGTCTTGCTGGGTCTGTTCGATGAGCAGCGCTGCAAACCATACTTGTCGCTGCCGGAGCATTTACAACGACAGGTGGAAGCAGAGCGCTTTCGCAGTGAAATGGCCTTGATTGATCTCCATGGCGCGCCAACGCTCTACGGTCTGGATGGAATAATCTTTGTCCTTGATCCTCGCCGGAGCGGCCTGACGCGCGTAGTGTCAGCGGCCTGGCTTTATCCTGGTCTTAGGGCGCTGTACCGACTTGTAGCCAATAATCGCTACTTTCTCGCGACACCGCGTTTCGACATGCCGGGTTGCTCATGTACGCTTCCGCCAAACAATCGCCGGCTGCGCCTTATTTATCTGGCTCTGGCACTGACGATTGCAACTTTGATGACAGTATTGTTTGCCGCTGTCCTGCAAAAACTGCTGCCGGGAGTAAATGTCGTCGCCGCTCTTCTTATGACCGGCTCCGGGTGGCTTTTGCAGGGCATCTGGGCAATGCTTATCCGCCCGGCCGATGCTGACGCATATCTTGGGCATCTCGCCTCCGTGATGTCGAGGGGCGTACTGTGGCTGATGATTCCAATAGTCTGGCTGATGCTTGGTCTGCCCTTTTTACCGTTTCTTACGGGTGTCGCTGTCGCAGTCTCCTTTGCTACGATGCTCCGGCAGCATGTGCTGCGTATCCGTTTCCTGGCCTGGTCGCAATGGTGGTCGGTTGCCTGGAGTCTGCACTTATGGTGCGCGGGGCTGGCGTGGCTGCTGTTCTTTGTGGATTGAATCCGATATATTCAATCTATTCTGAAAATATAGTGATTTATCATGCGGGAGATAAGAGAATGAATATATTCAAACGGCTGCCGCTCAGCTATTGCGGCGAACTACACAGGCCGCTGCTGATCAATTTTTCAGTAGACATGCGAGAACTCAAAGGCCTGGTGCCGCCGCAGATACAGGTCCGAGACTTCAACGGCCGGGCGCTGATCTCGCTGGTCAATGTCGATCTGTGGAACATGCGTCCTCTGCCATTGGCAGGACCATTACAGTTCAACTACCGGCATGTGGCATTGCGCTTGTTAGTCAGCAACGGCAGCGATGAAAACGACCGTCACAGGGGCATATACTTTTTGCGTTCTTTTGCCGCCCGGCCGTGGATTGTCCGCACCGGGCGGCTGCTGACGGAATACAAACTCGAGCGCGCCGCAATCAGGCACCGGACGAGCAGCCTGGATGTCTTTGCTCTGAGCGGCTACATCCGTTACCGCCTTGGAAGGGTTCAGTCCGCGCAATCCGCTTCAACAGCGCTGCAACCCGTTATCGCGGCACTGGATCGCGCTTATTCGGTCATTGGCTCGCGTCTATGCGTAACGCGTATCCAACGGAATGCCTGGCCGCTGCAGCCGGTGGAGTGCCTTGCATTCGAGACGTCGTTTTTTTCAACAGCGCGTCTGGAAGCGGCATTCCAGGTTCCGGCGGTAATTCAGTATACCTGGCAGCCGCCGCGGGAGGAAAAGTCATGCGCATAGGAATATTAGGCGGAGCCGGGCAATTGGCGCTGGTAATCAGTCCGGCCTTGCGTAAGCGCTTCCCCCAGGCCGAGATTATCGGCACGACTCGTAACTCAAAGGCCGCCCGGAAAGCGCCCGGGATGGACCGATTATTGGAATTCGATCCATATTACTTCGATTGGCAAAGCCTGGGCCGATTCGATGTTCTCATCAATGCTATCGGGCAGTTTCGGCGCAGCGATGACGATTGCTTCGAGCGCGCGCATATGGGTATAAGCTCGCTCATTATCGCGAGCAGGAGCTTGCTCGGCACACCGCGTCTCATTCAGATTTCCGCGCTTGGCGCCGACCCTGAACACCCGACGCCCTTTCTCAGAACCAAGGGGCAGGCCGATGCGATTCTTGCACGCGAGTCAGATGTTCAGATCCTGCGGCCTTCGATTGTCTGTACGCCGAAAACGGAGCTGGTACAGCGTCTGCGACTGCTCGGCCGAGTAGAACGCTGGCTGGGTGGCCAACTTCCGCTGCCGCGTGAAATGATGCGCAGCTGTATACAGCCCCTGCTGGCCGATGATCTTGCAAAAGCCGTCGTCCAATCGTGCCTGCCGAACGCTGCGCCGCGTATTGCCGAATTGGCCGGACCGGAGCGCATAAGCCTGCGGCGCCTCCTGGCACTTGCACTGAAGAATGTCGCGCAAAGCAAAGGCCGGCTGCCGCGCGAAGTTTCGCTGCGCGCCATACAGCCGTTTCTTCGCTATGGCCTGGCTGAGCGCTTTCCGTCGTTGATAACTTACAATCAAATTCAGCTGCTGCTCCGGGACAACACGAGCAGCCGGGATGATACCCTGACATTGCTTGGCTATCGTCCGCGATCTACTTTAGCGTACTGGCAACAAGCACTGCAGAGTTGAAATCATATCCCCGACAAAGCCTATCATGCCGATTTTTGCCGTTTTTCAGCCACTAAGGACGACATGTCAGCAGGCTGTCATATTTTGTCCATACAACATGGGCACCACATTTGATTATGTTTGACTAAGTGCAGTCTGCACAACAGACAGTTGGCGGGAGAAGCACGCGAGCAAGCGGATTGCAGGCGAGAGTGCGAACAACTCTCTCGCATACCGCCTTCAGCAATTCGCTTGCATGTACGGAAACTCTAGGAATGAAGCTCGACGATCCTCCTGCCAGACTTCCGGCAGAACAAGGCATGAGGAGCTATGCGAGATTCATGCGCAGTCAACAAAGGACGGCCTGCAAGCCGTCCTTTGTTGTTCGCAGCAGGTAGCCAATTCTCGGATTTGTGACCATCTCAGCAAGACAACGCAGCGGATTGCTCTATCGCGATTCTTAGGCCTTGCCACACTCAATGTCTCCAAGCAAGCTAGAACAAACGTACACGAATTCAATCCTCTGATCTCCACTTCTTGTTGTCCGCGATGTGAGTCCTCCCCTTCGCAATTTACACACGACTGCTTCAGCCGATTGTAAAATGCTGAAGCATTCTCAAATTAATTGTGCATGGCTTGAAAAGACTAAAGAATATCTTAATCGCTCAAAATTGCCAATCAGATGCGTTTTTGCGTCCAGGCAGCTTGAATTACATAATATGGCATTACTTCGATGCGCAGACTTCTTTTGGATATTTTATGTCATCACTTATTTTATCGCAAATAACATTTCTGCCAAAGGCATGTGAAATAGTAGGCAAGGTTTAGCTTTGAAGACCAGTTTTACACGGCGACTCCCGGTAGAGAGACGCCCGACCAGCTGATCGTTAAAACCGGTCCGGCGGGTGCATCACGAACAACTGTTCACACGATGGATTACGAGCGGGCCGTGAATCTCTGAACGCAGTCGCATGGGATCCGCCTGGTCGTCCGGCTCCAGTCGAAATCGAACTGCATTGAACTCAACGCTTATGATTTATAGTAACAACGCTTGCTATCGGATGAATGCGATGAATTGTTCTAGCAGCCGACTCGGCCGCTGTCAGAATCAAAGCCAGTGCGTTCACCGCCTTATCCGGCTGTGAGCTCAGGACGAAAGTTCCGATCGGCACGGCGGATGTCTCAACCACGCCGAAGCTGACAGCTCGATCGGGGAAGCCATGTGCTCAGATAGAATGTCGGTATAACCGACGACATTACTCTATAGAGTCCGAAGCGGCCGAAGCGGCCGACGCGGACCTCCCTTCAAACGCTGCCCTTGAACAGCAATGGCATGGAGGCAATTGGATTGTAGGCAAATGTGATGTTCAACCGGTCAGGACCTCGCGGGCTTCAAGCCCGTGGGGTCTTGTCTGTTTAAGTCTCGATTAATAATATGCTTTTGTTGATATTAAGCATTTATTTACATTGAGGCTTGTGGCAGCGAAAATCAGGGAGAGCATCCGACTATGACAACAAGCTATTGGATACGCCTTGCGCATGGGTTCCAGTGCTATGACGGCCGCCGGACAATCTACAAATTCAAGTATGTCATTCGCCGAACGGAAGCCATCTGGCCCGGCAGAGCCAGCGACAGCGAGAAAATCGATTCCCACAATCAATCGCGCCATAGAGCTGACGACGGCAGTATTAAGGTACGCTACCGTCTTGAAACAAGCGCCCGGCCATTCGATGTATTTGAAGTGTTGCAGTCGACTTTTGCGCGCTACGATGAAGACCAGGAACACTCCATTTTATTTGTCCTCAATGCACAGCACGAAATGACCGGCTTCAAGCTAATCTCAACCGGCGGGCAGAACTACACGACGGTCGATTGCAAGGTGCTGTTCCGCAATGCTCTCCTTTTGGGCGCCTCGGCAATCATATTGGCACACAATCACCCTTCAGGTGATCTGCGTCCTTCTGATGATGACATCAATGTTACCGCTAAAATTGTGCAGGCCGGACGCGTACTCGATGTTGAAGTGCTCGATCACATCATTTATACCGGCAAAGGCTATACTTCGCTCAGACAAAGTCGGCCGTCGCTGTTTGGAGGTTGAGTGTTCCGAAATCCAGCGCCGGCAGCAACACACGGCCACGCATTCGAATACTACTGTGTTAATGCCGATGGTGTGAAGAGACGATCTCGCAACCGGAATAAATACCGTCATTAAGCCTTGATTTGCAGCAATTGCCGTGTATTTTCGCATGTGGTACCCCATTCCCCTCCTCAGTGTTTCTTCACAAAATCCTTGTTACTCTACACCTTTGATTATTGTTGAGGATCGTTATGAGATTGCGTGGCATTATTGTCGTATTAGTTGTCCTTTTCCTTGGCGGCGCGCTGCAGACAGCGGCGCAGCATATTCAATTGAACGTTAATCCGGGTCGGCTGATTCTGCCGCAGGCGGACGAGGCCGAATTCGAGGTCACGATAATCCCGCAGGGTGGATTTAACGCATCCGTCCTGCTCAGTGCCGAAACTCCAACTCTCGGCGGCGACGAAGTCGAGTTCGGGTTCAGTTCGAATCCGGCGAATCCGCCTCAGTACAATAGTGTAACAATGACGCTCAAGCTGACAGTCGACGCGAGCGTCGGCGTTCATGAGATTACCGTCAAAGGCGCCAACGGGACGATAAGTGCCAGTAAAAAAATAATGGTGGAAGTGACACCGCTTGACGACTGGAAGGTTTACAACACCGACAACTCCGACATTCCTTCGAATAATGTAACAGGCCTTAGCTTCCAGGGAGATCAGAATCTGTGGATCGGCACGACGGAAGGGCTGGCGCGCTTCGACGAAATTAACTGGGAAATATTCACGACGGAAAATTCAGCAATTGCCGGAAATCATGTCAATTCCTTGCTCTATGACAACGATCGCAAAGAGTTATGGGTAGCGACAAAATCAGGCCTCTCTTATTTCGACGGTAGCGACTGGACTACCAGCGATGTCGCTGGCGGCGGTCTTCCCGATAATAATGCCCGGGCGCTCAACCTGGCCTCTGACGGCACACTCTGGTTATTGGCCGGGGAAAATGTTGTTAAACTCAAGGATGGTCTGTGGACGGCCTACAATGGCGCTAATGCCTCTATACCCGACCAAGGCCTGGTGGATATCACCGTTGACGAAATCAATCACGTCTGGCTGCTGGTGCCGTACGGCCTCTATCAATTTGACGGCAATGAGTGGACGCAGATTACGAAAGCAATTGTTTCGCCGGTCCCTCATCACGTGTTCAGCGATCACAAGGGCTCTATCTGGTACGCGATGGCTCTCGCCGGTGTTTATCGTCTGCAGGATGATATACTGACTCCATTGAAGAATCCGGCCTTCGACACCTGGCATCCGAGCTATGTTACCATCGACCACGAAGGATATTTGTGGTCGACAGGGCATGGTGACGCCGCCAACGACGTACCTTTCGGCCTGGTTCGAATCGACCTTGAGGAAGATGAATGGCAGGATTACAATACCGACAATTCAAAAATCCCTGTTAACAATGTCAATATGATAGCAACCAGCGAAGAGTTTGGCGTCTGGGTCGCTACATCCGGCGGCGGCCTGATCAGCTTCGAAGAAGCCAACTATACGCCGATTCTGACTGAAACGGACGTCTGGGATCAAGCGAGCCCGCCGCTTGCCCTCGCGCAGAATGCACCTAATCCCGCATCCTCTTCCACAACGATCGCATTCAGCTTGTTGGAGCGAACGGAAGTACGTCTTCAAATCTATGATCAATTGGGGCAGCTCGTCGCGGTGCCCGTCAATGGGGTACTCGGGGCCGGTGAACATCGCATGAGGATCGACACCGGTGACCTGCCAAACGGTGCATACTGGTATCGTCTTGAGGGTCCTCAGACCACGCTGCAGCGGCAGATGATCGTGCTACGCTAGTGCAAGAAGCAAGAGTCCTGATGCGTCATCCGCCATTTGTAATCTGTACCATATTCGTCGTCCGGCACAGTTAAAGCTGCCCTATGTCGGGTATGTTGCGAGCCGCATTTTACGCGGAGCTAGGTTCACTTTGTCGCTTGCTCTTCGCGCTTGAGTTTCGGATCGACAACGGCAGCGAAATAAGGAACTCGGAGCCTTTGCCTTCGTCGCTGTGTACTGTGATGCTTCCGTTGTGCTGCTCGACGATACCGTATGAGATAAACAAGCCCAGCCCGGTCCCTTCGCCGACGTCCTTCGTGGTGTAGAAGGGTTCGAATATACGCTGTTGCACTTCGGCGCTCATGCCCTTGCCATTGTCTGCTATGGAAACCTGAATGCAGTCTTCGAGTAGGCGGGTGCGAATCTTGATTCGGCCACTTCCATCGACAGCCTGAACGGCGTTGTTGAGAATATTCATGAAGACCTGGTTTAACTGACCCGGAAAACACTCAATTTTCGGCAGGTCGCCATAGTCCCGTTCGAGGTCGATACAATGTTTTGTTTTGTTTCTAAGCAGCACAAGCGTGCTGTCCAATCCTATGTTAACATCGGCCAGCTTGACCTCATTCTCATCCAGGCGAGAGAAATTACGCAGGCCCTGAACGATTTCGGCGGTGCGTCGGGCGCCTTCTTCGATACCATTCAGCAATTCGCTGACTTCTTTAAACAAAAAGTCGGCGTCGATTTCATCCTTGAAGCGCTCCGCTTCAGCCAGCGCAGCCGTCACATCGCTGCTGTCCTTCAGCCTGTTAAACTTGTCGAACAGATGCTTCAACTCTTCGAAGTCAAGCTTCAGGGGCTGCACGTTGGAAGACACGAAATTAATCGGATTATTAATCTCATGCGCGATTCCCGCCGTAAGCTGGCCGACGGTAGACATTTTCTCAGCCTGTACAAGCTGTGTTTGCGCCACCTTCAGCTTTTCCAGCGTATCCTGAATCTGACGGTTGCGTTCATGCAAATCATCATTGGTTTGTTTAAGCGAGCGGGCCTGTGCGTGAATCTCTTCTTTCTGATCTTCCAGCTGTCGGTGTTGGGCTTTGATATCGCTGCGCTGTTGTTTCAGCGCCTGAGCCATTTGATTGAATGCCTTCGTGAGATCGCCCACCTCATCATTGGAGCCCTGTGGAATTCGGCGGTCGTAGTCACCGGCGACAATAGCTCGCGTACCGTCCGCCAGGTGCCGAAGCGGACGCGACACAGATCGTGCAATGAGGATGGAAGCGAGGATTATGAGCACAGAAATCAGCAGCAGCGTAATTTTCAAGCGTGCGTGCAGTTCGTAAATGCCTCCCATGACCTCTTCTTCATCGATTTCCGCCAGCAGAGCCCAATTGACGTCTGCAATGTCGAGTGGTGTATAAGCGGCGATAACCGGGATGCCGCGATAGTCTTTGTATCTGCCGGTGCCGGAATCGCCACGTATGGCTGCGCGCGCGCCCTCGCTGCGGACTGACTGTAAGAGGATACTGGTTGCACAGCGTTCCATTTTACGAAGGGTATCGGCGCCGACACCGCGATCACGCAGCGATGCGATTAAGTTTGTGGGCTGCTCGATCAGAAATCGCGAGTCACTGCGCATTGTAAAGTCGTCGGCAACAATGTAACACTCGCCGCTTTTGCCGAAGCCCTGCTGCCGCCAGCCATTGTTGCCCGTCATGACAAAGTTGATGCCGTTTGCGCAGACAGGTAAAACTAAGGCGCCCAGAACACTGTCGCCGTCGGCGATCGGCGAGGCCAGTAAGGCCACCGGTTCATGACTGAGTGAATCGACGAAGGCAAAATCCAGCAAGAGGACGGTATCGGCATTGCGTGCATCCCAGAAAGGACTATACTTCTCCGGCAATCGCTCGCGATAAAAAGAGGCTTGCCGCGCCGGATATTCGACATCGGCCGGAAATTCGGTGTCGAACACAACAGCGTTCCGATGGTGATCGTAGAGCTGCAACTCATCATAACGCAAGCTGACGGCGAAATCCTTCAAGTCATCATAATGCCGGCGGTAAGCCTCAGTATAGGCTGACGAAGGTTGTCCGGCCCTCATGCGAGCATCATTCAATTGACGAAAGGCCGAACGCAGCGAAGCGCTGCGCGAGAAAAATCTGGCTTCGGCCCGGCACTGACGCAAATAGCCTTCCAGTATCACTTTGCGCGATTCACGAACGCTTGTCAGATGCTTGGCTGCCTTGGCGCTTACTTCAACCTGGGCATTGGTATACTCGTGCCATGCGGTGGCAATGAAGGGAATCAAGGCGACAGCCAGAAAAGAAACTATCAGCTTGGATTTGATGCTTTTGAACATTGCAGGGAAACCGCTTCTGATACGATCACAATCGACGCACAGGCAGGATCATTGGCCTGCGCCGATCCTAATTTGCGATAATTCCCGCTTAATACAATAGCACAGGCAGGCCCGGCGGCGGTAGTTCTCATGATGCTCCGTCCGCCGGCCTTAGTCCGAACTTTGACTGTCATTTTGAGCGTTCCGAAAAGCGAAAAACCGGTCGTCAGCGGACGACCGGTTTCTCATTGGGTCCTATCGCGAAGCAATTTGCTGGCAGCCGCTTGCCGTTGCTGCTTATGAATGCTGAGAAAAGCATTCGCAGGTGTTATCCCTCCGACGAGAGCGGCATTCTCAACTTCTTTGTCGTGGGCGGATCTCTTGCCAAGTTTCCGGACGCCGCATAGACAGCATCAGATGCGACGAATCCTTCGGTAAACGCTGAAAAGTATTCAAAGTCGGCAGGCAAAGAAAGCGGCATTGAGTAAGTGTGGCGAATACTAGCACAGATGTGGCTGAATACTGAGTAAGTGGGAAGCAAGCTGCCGGCTGCGAGATCGCCGACCTGGCCTGACCTCCGCCTCGGCGCAAAGTCCTGCCGCTAATCTCATCCCTGCTGACAGTTCAGTAGCAAAAGTTCGGACAGCCGGAGCAATGATTTCCGTTAATCCATCCTTCCGATGGCCGGACAAGAAGACCGGCTTGTCTGTCTCTTTGCGAACGTTTTGACGCACTCGCCGGGCTTATGAAGGTAGACATGCTAGTCCTAGCCGCGACTGTCGATATCAGCGCGTGGCCCCGCGAGTCCGAAGCTGGAACTGTACCGTTCACGTTGTGAGCCAGGGTACAGATTCTGACATGGTAGCATTTGCAACGATGAGTGTCCCACAAAAAAGCCCGTCGGATTCAGGAAGAATTCCACGGGCTTCAGTAACCAGGCGGACCGGTTCAGTTGCTGTATAGATGAGTATAGCGTTCAGGCCGTTGATGAAGCGGGAATGTCAGCAGCCAAAGGCCGCCAATCATCAGCGGCTTTATCAAACGACATGACTAAGTTATGTCTGCGCCGGGCGGCGGCACAAGCGGATTTCATGGCGTTTTTACAATTCGGGTGAATGCGCAGCAATGTAGCTGTTCATTCATGTTCTATAAGTCCAACGCTCAGCTTGCCATAATCCAACGTCAAGTCATTGCCTAGCTCCTCGCCAATTCGATGAAAATACTGGTGAGTCCCGGTTCCGTCCACGCCGGCTGCGAGCACAGTAGGCACAATCAGATGGAGGGCCTTAGCCGACAGCGATTGCCCTTGCCCCTAATGTTTGTATATTCCGCGAGTCCACAGGAATACTGTTCTACGAGATACATTGACTGCTATGTCTTCTCTCCCCAAAACGATGCTCACGACCGACGAATATCTCGCTATCGAGCGTGAAGCGGACTACAAAAGTGAATATTTCGCCGGTGAGATGTTCGCGCTTGCTGGAACATCACGAAAACACGGGATTATCGTTCATAATATTTCGCGCGAGATAGGCAATCAGTTGCTCGATCGCGATTGTCTGGTTACCACGAACGACTTGCGGGTCAAAATTGAGTCCATCGGCAAATACTGCTACCCGGATATCGTAGTTACCTGCGGGAAGGAAGAGCTGGAAGATGAACATCTCGATACGCTTCTCAACCCGCTCCTGATCATTGAAGTGCTGTCCGATTCCACCGAATCTTATGATCGCGGCGTTAAGTTTCGTCACTATCGTTCCCTGGCCTCGCTGAAGACCTACGTACTCGTTGCGCAAAATGAACGCTATATCGAAATCTTCGAACGTCAGCCGAATGATACCTGGCTCTATAGCGCGATTAATGAAGAAGATCAGTCCCTGCCGCTGGAATCAATCACCTGCAGCCTGTCGATGAACGCGGTCTACGCCAAGGTCGAATTCGAGAGCGACAGGCCCGGGCTGCCGACGAAATAGATGGTTGCAAACTTTTGACGAATTATTGCATTAACTCAGACTTTGTTCGATGCGGCCGGCGCGATAGATGTCCGCCAGCGCTTTACCGCTGAGTTTGCTTTCGACCCACTGCAGGATTTCCTGCAAACCGGCTACGTAGGATTTACGCGGATCGTTATGCATGCTGATTAACTCGACGCGTAAGGCGCTGAATACAACTTCGGCATCGGCGTTTGTGCTGCTGCGTATCAGTTGTTGTAGGTGTTTCGATACAATGGCGGCGAATCCTGTTGCGGCTGATGCGATATCGGAAGGAATATTGCTGAAGGGATCGTCTCGACTGCTCTTGTCTTCATAGTAGGCAATCCATTCGAGCATCAGGGCAACCTGGCGAATGTCGCTGCGGACGCCGGTTCTGCTGCTCTCCTTAATTTTGAGCAGCCAGGGACGCATTGCCGGAAACTCGCTGAGGATAAAATGAAGAAGCGCAATATTGTAATAGATTGAAACGGCACGAGCAGTATCCAGCAGTTCGGCAAAACTGCGCAGGCCTTTTTCAATCTGCGGTATACAAGCACGTGCCTGCTCGATTCTGCCTGTGTTGAGCAGAAAAAGCAATTCCAGATTCCATTTTTGTTGAAAAACGTCGGCCTGTGCCTCGCGGCTGCGGGCGGGCAGCAGGTCGAACTTAACGACCGTTCTGGCATATTCTTCAAATCTATGTAAACGTATACAAAGACTTAAGTAGTTGGAGAGAACATGCATGTGGCGATGGAAATGCTCCGGTGCTGTGTGTGGCGTCTGTTCACAAAGTTCCAGCACTTTACGACTGTGGCCGAGCGCCGCATCGAAATTGCCCATGGCACGCGCATAGGTGGCGAAGATCAGATGGCGGTAGTACGTAGCCGTAAAAGTCTTCTGCTCGCTGTCGGGATGCAGCAGCGGATGCCGCACCAAATTCTTAAAGGCCTGTTTACTTTCTTCATTGGTATTTTGCTGTCCTTGTCTACTCAGCGCGAAAGCCTGATCGTAGAGATTCTTTAACTCGGCGATGTTCGAGATGCTGTCCGTTACCTCTCTGCTTTCCTGCGCCAGCTGCTCGAATGCTTGAGACGAGATGTCTTTGCTTTTCTTAAGCAGTTTGCGTTCCAGGTCAATCAATCGCAGCAGCAAACCGAATTCCTCGTAGCGGTATGCCAGCGTTTTGGCTTTGCGGATGATCTTTGCGCTTTGCGGCAGTAAACCTTTGTCGGCCAGGAGCTCGGCATTGTCGATTAACTCGCCCACCGCCGTTTTGCCGCTGCGACCCTGGTGGAACGATCGCAGAGAACGCAGGATCAGGTTATAGAGATGAACTTTTTCGACAGCAAGCCGACTTACGAGTTTTGTTGCGGCCAGGCGCTGTTTAACAGCGCTCTCGTCGTATTCTTTGAGCGCGTTGATTGTGTCGAACAGCACAACATAGTTATTCTGCTCGCCAATGACGTGCTTGGTCGCAAAAATCTTAAAATGGCGTTTCTCCGCTTTGGTCAGGCTCTTAATCAGCACAAAGACGTTGTCGGAAGATTTCATGATCTTGTCTGTGTTTCGAATTCAAAAGATAGGTGCTGTTCATAAAATGCTCGCAAATAGGATTGAATCTAGCTGCTTTGGGATGGATGTCAGTCCAGCAGCATTTGCTGTAACGGAGCGCCGTCGTCAAGAGCTAAGTCGCGCATTCCCGTCCGCTGCCGGGCATGCATGGCGAAGGCCGTCCGTCGATTCAGAGACCGGTTACCGCCACAAAGATTACTGAAAAATTATTAATGGAAAAATCTTTTGACTTTTAATCTTTGGGTGCTAATTTTGGCAGCAGATCAATCAGCGACGCCCAGAACTACTGAGGATCGCATTAAGCACAATTGAGACCGCAATCCGCTGGATGACCTGATAGCTGCCAATTGCTACTAAAATTGATACGAATGCGTAATACTACCGATATCCCTTAGGGATGCGGACGAAACGACGGCTTTGCGAGACAATACAGAAAATCGCTGCGAATGCACGCTCAGACTTTTAATATTACATAGGCACCTATGCCTCGCTGGTCCCGGTGGAATTATCCGTCGGCAGGCTGGTTGTCAATAGACCGAATTTTATTTGCGGTACTTTTTATCTGCCGCCAAAATATTCGAACTAATACATGTTCCGTATCAGTCGACTGCTGGAAATTTTGATATTCATTGTTCAACACGATCTAACTAGCACAAACGAATTATGCCCTCACCATAGCGCCAGGGAGTCACGGGTAGGCCTCCCTGGCGCTCACCACCGCTTTCGTCGCTCCAAGCCAATGAATGCGGAACGTACAATATGATCGAAGCGTGATTTGTGAAAGTACCCCGTATTGCCTAATTTCAGCGTTTCATTGGTGAAGCTGGCCCACGGGGTCATGGGCCGTCGCCAGTGATCCTTCGGAGTCCCATCAGCAAAATCAATCTGTCAATGAATTCTCGCCATGCCGAGTTGGAGCGTGCGCTTGCCGCTGCCGTCGATGAGCCCGCACGCATCGATGCAATGCTGGATTTGGTCGATAGCCTTCGCAGCGACGACCCCGCGCGTGCGCTTACCCTATCCGAAGATGCCCTCAGCAGAGCGCAGCGTCTCAGCTTAACAGCAGCAATCGCACGCGGTGAACGCAGCGTCGGCTTGTGTCATCAGACGCAGCAAGATGCCGACAAAGCCATGGACCACTACATGGCGGCGCTTCAGATCTTTCGCAATCTGCGCGACTTGCGCGGCGAAGCCAGCGTACTCAATGACATCGGTGTTGTTTACTACCGTCTCGGAGAATACGAAAAAGCCCTGGAGCACTATCTGGGCTGCTTTCGTCTGCAGGAGAAACTTGGCGACAAAAAGCTGCAGTCGCATTCCCTGAATAACATCGGCAACATCTATTATTCGCAGGGCGATTTTGTGCGCGCCTTGCGCTACTACGAGCAGAGCCTCGCCATCGACGAAGAATGCGGGACACAGACCGATATTGCAGCAGCTTTGAACAATGTCGGTCTCGTTTATGGCCATTTGCATGACAATCGACGCGCCGGTGAATTTCATCAGCGCAGCCTCGCGATCCGCCGGCATCTGGGCGACAGGGCGGGCATATCTCACTCGCTCAACAATATCGGCTATGCGCTGGCCTGTGAAGACAGATATGAGGAAGCGCTCGCAAGTTATGCCGCCAGCCTGACCATCCGCCGCGAATTGGGCGATCGCCCGGGACAGGCCAATACTCTCTATCTGATGGGATGTAGTTTGTTGTTTCTGAATCGCCCTCAGGATGCGATCTTGAAGCTCGACGAAGCTCTGACGCTGGCCGAAGACATGAAAAGCTGGCACAATGTCTTCGAGATCCGTCTGACTCTGTCGAAGGCACACAAAGCGATGGACAATTACCAGACTGCACTGGCGCATTATGAGGAGTTCTACAAGGCGCGCGTCAGAGTCTTTAATGACGAGTCCGATGCTCGCCTGCAACGATTGGTGGTGCAGCATCAGCTTGAACGCGCGCAGTATGAGAAGGAAGTATATCGTCTGAAGAGCGAAAAACTCGAGATGATCATCAAACGCAAGTCCGATGAATTGGCCGCTATGGCCCTGAGCCTGGTTCAAAAGTCGGAGCTGTTGGGATCATTCGAGAAACAGGTGCGCAATCTGTTACTTTCATCGAATGGACGGCAAGGGGAAGAGGCGGAAGCGCTTCTGACCGCCATCGGCGCCACCGGCCGCTCGACGCAGGATTGGGATCTGTTCGAACGCCAGCTCAACGAAACCCAGCATCACTTTATCCGGGCCCTGTCGACCCGTTTTACAAGCTTAACGACTACCGAAATACGCGTCTGCTCCCTGCTTAAGCTGGGACTAGCGTCAAAGGATATTGCCAGCCTGATGGGTGTCTCGGCGCGCGACATCGAAAGCCATCGTTACAAGGTTCGCAAAAAGCTGAATCTTCAGCGCGAGCAAAACCTGAGCTCCTTTCTGACGGCCTTTGATGCACGCGAAATCGAGAACAATCTCAAGCGCGAGGATTCCGGCTATACCTCAACCCTGTCGGCGCGTTTTCCCGATCTGAGCGCCGCCGAACTTAAAGTGTGTTCCCTGCTCAAACTGGGTTTGAGCACGAAGGACATCGCCTCGACCCTGACCCTGTCGAGCCGCACCGTAGAACGCCATCGCCTAAACATTCGCAAGAAACTACGTTTGGCGAAGGCCGCAAAGTTGACGACTTTTCTTGCCTCCGTCTGAAAAATGAGAGACCCGGCGCGCCTCTCGCGAAGTGCTGCCGGGTCCCAGGGTGGCATTGAAACTGCCTCTATTTGTTATTCTACGACAACAAAGCGGCGATTCTGCCAGCGATCACCGACCCGCAGATGATAATAGTATACGCCGGGCGTCAGAGAGCGCACATCCTGCGTAATTTTATGCATGCCGGCATTCTGGCGCTGATCGACCAGCGTACGAAGCTTCCGGCCCATCTGGTCATAGACACTCAGTACGACAAGGGCTTGCTCGCTCAGCTCGTATTCCAGCGTCGAGCGCGCCTGCGCCGGGTTGGGGTATTCGCGGATAATGAGGTCTGTGACTTCAGTCGTTCCGTCCCCGGCAATGATACTGGCTTCCGTGACGACCTGGATTGTCAGGCTGGCATTTGCGATGGCCCCGTTGATATCCATCGCTTCGACCGTTGCCGTAAAGCTGCCCTGCATTGTTGGAATACCCGATGCTTCGCCGGTTCCCGGGTCGACGCTGATACCCGGCGGCAGACTCCCGCCCGTGACGCTGAAGCCGATCGGATTACTGCCGCCGCTTACTGTGGCGGTCGACGAATTAAAGACATTGATCAGGAATTCGTTGCTTGGCGCATAGGCCAGGCCAAGTGCCGGGTTCACCAAAAATTCAATTGACGCGTTTCCGATATCGCCGTTGGCGTCTATGGCCTCGATCGTCACCATCCTAAAACCGCTGGCATCCGTCGGACTGCCGGTAATCGTGCCACCGGCAGCATCGAGTACGAGACCGTCGGGGAGCGGCTCGGAACCGGCCGCGACACTGTATTCAAAAGGCGGTACGCCGCCGCTGACATCGGGTACGACCGCAAAATCGGGCTGATTCTGCGTTAACTCGATATAGGCGGGGTATTCAAGTACTATGGGTGTCGGCACCAGACTCGGCTGAATAGTCAGGGTCACCGTGGCGGGATCCAGCGCGTTGCCGAGATCCGACACGAGGAAATCCTCCGTGATGGGGTTGGGGCTTGCGTTTTCAAATGCAACGCTAAGATTGCCGTTAAACGTCAGCGCCGAAATAAATCCTTCGCTGCTGCCATTCACCAGGATAAGATCCGGATTGTTCCAGCTCAGCTCAAAGACTACCGGATCGTTGGCGATCGTCGGAGCTCCATTGATATCCTGCAACCCGACAGTGATATCGATGATGTCACCGCTCATGACCTCATGTCCGGGCTGAACATCCACAATACTCAGGCCCACCGCCTCGGGTTCGCATTCGTCCGGAATACCGTTGTCGTTAACATCGGGCGACGAGCCGTCCACAATATCAAACTCGTCCAGGATCCCGTTGCCGTTGCAGTCTTCCGGACCTTCGGTAACGATTTCCAGAGTGCCAGGGGATTCAACACTTTCGATGAGTTCCAGGCCCTTGGGGCAAACAGTTCCCGGATCGGCGATGATTGCTACGTCTGTGGCGCTCTGAAATACCACAACGCTCTGCGTGTTTTTCGAAGTGACATTGATAGTTTCGTTTATGCCGTCGTCGTGGTTTACCAGGATGCCCTGCGGACCGTCGAGGTCCGGATGGGTCAGCGTATGCGAAAAGCTGTAATCCGAATCGAAAACAAAGACGGCATCATTGTCAAAGCTCGAAACGTAAACAAATCCATCGCTGCTGACAGCGATCCCCGACGGATGCACCAGTCCCGGATAGTCAATTTGAGTTATGAGCCCGCCGTCACGGTCGAAAACGAGCACATTGTTTGCATTGTAGTTACAAACAAAAACTCTAAACTGTTCGTCAGGCGCGCCGTGTTCCGCAAAGCGGCCGTCGCCTGCGATCAGAACGTCGGTCGGTCCATCGAGCCGGGGATGAGCGAAGCTGCGCAGTAAGCTACCGTCTTCGCTGTCGAAGACCAGGATCAGGTTATTGTTATTACTTGCCACGTAAAGTTCAGCCATCCAGAAGTCATGGCTGACGCCGCGCGGGCCTTGCAATTGAGGATGGCGAATTCTGCCCATCCATTGCTGTGTAGCCGCATCGCGTTTTTCAATCGTGTTTTTGTTTTCTTCAGCAATGTAGAGGATGCCGTCGGGCGGCAGGTCGAGAAAGCTCGGGCGGCTGTCGGGATCGCCGGGATAATTTTCGAAGGCCAGCTCCAGGTTATTGTCTTCATCGAAATATTGTACCGAAGGGTCGGGATTGGTAACCACTTTGCGTTTCCGATTGGCGCCGGTACCTGTCTCGACGGCTACTTCCGTCGTTTGCGGGCCGGACTTGACCGAGCGGTCCGCGACTTTCAACACCTGCTCGATTGTAAAACACATCCAGGCTTTTTTGCCATCGGGCTGATCGTAACCCTGGTACAGGCGAGCAACGATTTTAAGGCAAGGGCCGGCCGGATCGGGCGTGCCGTCTTCTTTGGTTCGTGTTCGACTCACATACTGCACAGCGCGTCGGCAGGCTTCGTTTCGTTTGCCGTTTGGTCCCGGCTGATCGCAAATCACTTCATTTTCCTTCTTGATGCCTTCGGCATGCGCCGGTCCGAAGGTTGTACCATTTTTAACGGCGTGATAAACTTCCCAGATTTCGTGCATCAGCTTAGCCCACAAAGTGCTGACCTGACTGCTCGAAAAAGGAATTTTTTCGATGTCGTCGAGGTCGATAGTCTGGGTGCCGGTACTCTTACCCCCTGCTCCTTTGTTAAATCCGCCGTTAAAGATCTTCGGGACATTGCGCCCTACTTCGATCGTCACCGACGTCCCGCTATTGATTACTGTTCGGAGGTTTTCAGCAAACTTGTTGTCGCCGCCGGCGGGCGCAGCTCCGATCGTCAGGCAGCCATTTGCGTCGATGTCGACGGGTGTTTTACCCGCGCAGCGTTTTAAATGCTTCACGAAAGTCTTAACCTGGGCGGCATTGCCTTTAGTGGCATGCGCTTTCACCTTAACTTTGGCGTGCAGCGCCGGTGCTGAAGCTCCGGCGCAGAGCAGCAATGCCGCTACCGTCAGCAAAAACAAACTCTTGACAAGCCGCCGACATTCACATTGAACTTTCAGTCTGTGGCTTGCCGATCCGCCGGCATCAGCACATGTCGGTGTATTTTCATAAAATGAAGGAAGAGAAAAGCTCATGAGAGTCCTCACTGAAAATGTGACCAGGAAGAATTAGGGGCAGTGACTAGCGCTGTGCAGTTCTGGCAAAACAGTGCATTTTCACGTACGGGTTTTTGTGTTTGAAGCGGGTGAATTCACAATAACGCACGTGCACCGCTGGTGTACTGCAACAGCTCTTCGAAGCGTCGGGGGCAGTGGTATTGAGAGGCAGTGTGCCGGCATGGGAAACCGGCTGTTCCGGACGCGGGCGGAATCTAGGAAGAATTTTTGTGATTGACAACTTCGGATGGCAGCTTGATGGTCGACACTGCCGCCGCATAACATTCCATGCGATGCTTCGATTCGATCAATCTTGGCCTCCCAAGGCGACAACAGACTGCAATGCAATGAATATATAGCAAAAGAAAGGCCGCAAAACACTCGGTCTTGCCGTGTTGTGGTCCGAAACAATTCAAGCAGATACCGGGTAACCAGGATAACTAAAGTGAATCGCGGCAGACCCTAGAGATCGCGCGACAATTCCTCCAGCCGGCTGCGTTCACTGCGGTTGAGGCTTTGCATTCCTTTGGTGTTTACCTTTTCAAGCAGGGCGTTAAGTTCGTCTTCCCGGCTTCGGTGCTGCTTAACTTTCTGCTGCTCGCGCATGGACTGAAACTGCTTGCGGGCATAGTTGTCGATCAGGCGAAATTCGGGACGGCTAATAAGAAGATAGAGAAAGACAACCGAGGGTATGAGCAGGAGCAGGACAATCCAGTAGTTGTGAAGCAATATCGCCGGCTGAAGCAGTATTGCCAGTAGAATGCCGGCAATCGCACCGCCGAAGTGCGATTCATGCCCCTGATTGCCGAAACGCGTTTTGATGCCGTACATCGAAAAACCGAGATAGGCCAGGCCGAAGAGCCATGAGGGAATGCCGATGGGCAAAAACAAGAGGCCGATGCTGCCGTGCGGGTTGATCACGACGGTTGCGAATACGAGACCGTTGACCGCGCCGGAAGCGCCCAGAGACCGGTAGTCTCCATGCTGGCGGTGCACGTAGAGGGCAAAGAGCTTTCCGGCCAGCATACTGCCGAAATACAAGAACAGCAGAAGCAGCGGACCGAACACGATACTGATGAATTCGCTGAAGAAAAAGAGCACCATCATGTTAAAAATGAGGTGCATCCAATCGGCATGCAGCAAGCCGGATGTCAGCAGACGGTAATATTGTTTATCAGCCAGTATCCGATCGACGTCGAAAACGTGTTGCTCGTAAAAGTCGCGGTTCGTGAAGCCGCGGTAAGAAAAAAGCACCGTTACCGCGATGAGGCAGATTGTGAGAATATCCATCGAAGGCTTCCTTGCAGATAGTGTCCGCGCTGATAGTAAGGGCGTCGGGCAGCGTGCGCCTCTTGCCAGGATCGTCGCAGAGGAGGTTTCCTCCGCGGGAAAGGGCGTCCTGGCGCGCATCGCCCATAGCGAATTATCACGTACAGCGGCGCAGGGAATTGTTGGCGCTTCGAGCGGGAGTGATTTCATCCCGACCGGCGCAGATCGATAGGGCAAAGTATTGGAACATACTGGCGGGATATCGCTACTCGCCCGGGGCTTACTCCTGACATCCCCGGAGCCACTATGATGCCGGAAGCGAATTGCCTCTGGCGTCCTTTATTTGCGGTGGAAACGAATCCTACTCTGCTGGCCGGCCGTGTCCTCGAGATGCAGCCTATAAGATTCGAGGTGGCAGCCTTCTAAGCTCAATGGCTATACTGTGTTCTCCGCTAGGATGCGGCGCTGCCGGTGACATCCGTCGGATTAGCCGCCCCCTGCTGTCGGTAAGCGTCAGCACCGTCGGCAGTTGCAGATTAAAGCGAATCATCGATGTCGCCCGCAGGGGATTAGGATGAAGAAACAGGTCGAACACCGGCAGTGAAATCCAGTCGGACCGCAAGCCTACAAATCCGCTGAGGTCAAAATACCAGCACAGAAGGCCGGTAAAATGGCGGCAGGCCATCATGTTGTTAAAATCGACAAGCACCCTGGATGCTGTGCTGTGACCGCGCAATTCGATCAGGACCGGAAAGCCAAGCGATTCTTCGCTCACGATTACTTCGTAATTACCGTCCGGAGCCTGCCAGGGCATGCTCTCGGACCGTGGAAAACAGTAGATCTTCTCCGCAAGGTTCCCCGTACGCTCACAATGCGAGGCTGGAACGCGCAATTCGGAAGCACGGAGAACCAGGTCATTCCCAAAGACTGCCAAAAACGGCAAGCGACAGTGGAATTATCGTAGTCATTCCAGAATACGCTGGACAGGAAGCCTGTATTCTGAAAATAGATGTTGCCGCCGGACGCGACATAGGCACTCAGCCACCTGTATTCGCTCGCGTCGAAGTCGGCAATTTGACAGAAAGGGGCGTCATAAGGCAGGACCGTCGAATCGATGCGGTCCGTTCTTGAGATTTCGATTGCGGCTAATGCCGGTAGAACCGAATCGAGTTACTTAAACTCATTGCGGCCGTACTTTGTCAGTAATACGCGCTTTGTTTGTCCTAACGATGAAACGGCGCTCAGGACAACAGCCAGCAATAAGACAAAGGTCAATCTGCAGTACATTGAAATACCTCCCTTAATATGGTCAAGAGTGTTTGTGCATAATTGCCTGATTGCGGTTTACCTGTTCGCCGCTCACCAGTTGCAGGCAGGCTTGGGAAGAGAGGACGGAAGGCCAGACGAGCAGGACCCACAACAGGCAAAGTGCTACGGCAGCAGACCGAAACCCATCCGCGGGTCTGCGTTAAATACGTGATCGCCAGGGAGCGCCCGTGCGGCAAAACATAATAGCATTTACGAAACTCTGTGTTCATTTTTTGTCTCCTGAATTAAATGGTGTGTTGCATAGCGTTTCCGGCAGTCTTGGGATGCAGACTGCGGCGCTTTGCCCTGCAGGACTGAAGATTGACGCCTCGTGTTTAAGCTGAAGCGACATGACGAGACTGGCGGTCCGAATCTGCGCAATGGCTGCCGACATACTAAAGAGCTATGACGATATGCAGACGTTGAGGCCGGCTAGCTCCCCATATCCTGCGGGTTGCAACGGGGAGCAATGGTAGCAGGCGGCGCAATGACATGAGCCGTCTCAGAGTGCGATACGTAACAATGCCTGGCCGCTGTCCGGCGGCTAATAGTTAATTAATTAATGTACGTGCGATTAAGTGCTTTTTCACAATCAGGCGCAGGAGTGAATTTAAACTGGGGGGCTAAAGTTTGCGCACGATTGCGATTTTGTGAGGCGAAATATACATGGCGCTGTTGCGATTTGCAAGTCAAAATTAACATTCCGAGAGTCGTCCGGGTCGCAAGCCCGGGCTCGTCCTTTATACTGTTGTCATACGGGCCGGAAGAAAGAAGTTCAGGCTGCGTGGGTATTCACATGAAGCGGATTGCAGGCCGAGCGCTTCAACATGAATCGCGATCCATTCCGATTATGTCGACAACTGTAGGCCTGAGCCTTCAGCGCCTTCTGTTCGGATCAGGGTACTTGTTGTCACTGTATACTTGGGACATTCATTGTATGTTTGCAGGGCTGCGTTCATATTTCGAATTTCTGTTATTATGCCGGCAGGGACCTATGTCTTTTGGTCAGCATTCCGGACGGCGAATTTCGCTGGCCGTCAAAATTGGCCTGGTCTTCTCGAGTATTCTTCTGCTCGCGACTGGATTCGTCGGATTTTTGGTGTTCAGTCAAACGCGCGATCGTTTCGAAGCGACTTCCTTTGAACGAATGAATCATGCTGTGGCCCTGTTGGAGTCTCGTTTCGCTGCGTCGCTGAGTGCTATCGGCGATGATATTGAATTTCTGGCGCACAGCCCCGCCGTTAAGGGTATTACGCGAGCACACCAGGCCGGCGGCCGCGACGATGTGACCGGCCTTACATCTGAACAGTGGATTCAGCAACTGGCGGAAATCTGCGCGGCCCTGCTGAAAAGCCGGCCGAGCTACTTCCAGGCCCGTCTCATCGGCACCGAGGACGGCGGGCGCGAATTGCTTCGTATCGAACAAGATGTCTATCGACAGCGGCGCGTTCCCGAAGAGCAGTTGCAACGCAAGGGTGATCGCGACTATTTTCGTCATACGATCGCACTGCCGCCACGTACCGTCTACCTGTCGGATATAGATCTCAATCGCGAATACGGCCGCATCAGTTATCCGCTGACGCCCACGATCAGGGTCGCCACGCCGGTCTACGACCGTGCCGGCGGGGCATTCGGCATCATCGTCATCAACGTCGATCTGCATTACCTGCTCAGGGAGCTGCGAGTGATCGCCGGACCCTATGCAGATTTACATCTCGTCAACCACCGCGGCGACTACCTGGCGCATCCGGATAGCGCACGCACCTTTGGTTTCGACCGCGGCCGGATTGAGCGCTTGCAGGACGACTACCCACAAAGCATGCCCTTGTTCCTGGGCGAAAGCAATGAGTTGCAGTTGGTCCGGCAGGCCGATTCGGATGATCGGAAGGTTCTCCATCTGCGCCGCTTCAACCCTTTCAATGACTCATGGCGATTTCTACTGCTGGGATTGTCCACGCCGTATTCACGAATGGTTGCCGATGCCGATGTCATTCACCGCCGTAGTATCACGCTTACCGTAGGTATTGCCCTTCTCGGTCTGGTGCTGACACTGGTCTTCGCACGCTATCTGACAAGGCCCCTTTCGCAGATTACAAGGGCGGTGCAGGGATTCGGCGAAGGAGAAGGCCGCTCTCTGCTTCCGGTCGAGCGCAGCGATGAGTTCGGGGCGCTGGCCCTTGCCTTTCGGCGCTTGAGTGACCGTATCACGTCGCAGTTCGGCAAGCTGGAACACGAAATCAGGGAGCGACGTCAGGCCGAGCAAAAGCTGCGACAGGCTAAACAGGCCGCTGAGGAGGCCGCCCGGGTCAAGGAAGATTTTCTCTCGCTCATGAGCCATGAAATCCGCACGCCGATGAATGCCGTTATCGGGATGGCGCGTTTGCTGCAGCGATCGGAGCAGAGCGCCGGACAGCAGCAGATTGTCAGGACCCTGAAATTTGCCGCCGACAATCTCATGGCTCTCATTAACGATATCCTCGATTACAGCAAGATCGAAGCCGGCGGAATTGTCTTCGAGCAGACTGACTTTGCGCCGGGCGAGCTGTTTGTAAACATCGTGGAAAGCCATCGTCCTCGCGCGAATGACAAAAATCTTCGGCTCGGGCTCACGGTTGACAGCTCATTGCCTGCGGCATTGCATGGTGACCCGGTCCGGCTCTATCAGGTAGTTAACAACCTGCTGGACAATGCCTTGAAATTTACCGAGAAGGGCGGCATCGATATCGAAGTGCAATCCACGCGCTGCGCTGCCGACCGCCATAGACTGTGCATCTCTGTTCGGGACAGCGGCATCGGTATTTCTCCGGCGCAGATCGAGCACATTTTCGAACGCTTCCGGCAGGCCGAAAGCAGCACCACGCGCCGCTACGGCGGAAGCGGACTGGGTCTGACGATCAGCAAGAAACTGGTCGAGCTGCAAGGTGGCCAAATTGCGGTCACAAGCGAAATCGGACGGGGCTCGACTTTTCAGGTCAGCCTGGAATATCAGGAAGGCCTCGCCCTGTCGTCTCCGGAAGAGCCTGGCAGCGGTGGCAGTTCGGCAGGGCATTCCTTGCGGGGGCTGCGAATACTTTATGTCGAAGATGTTGCCTACAATGTCTTTCTGCTGGAGAGCATAGTCGCCGAATGGGGCGTGGAGCTGCATACGGCGTCCACCGGCAGCGAAGGTATCGCGAAGGCAGGGGAGAGGCGCTACGATCTGATACTGCTGGACATTCAGTTGCCCGATATATCCGGTTATGAGGTGGCTGCCACACTTCGTGCGGAAAGCGAAGGACCCAATGCCGCAACAGTCATTGTCGCCGTCACGGCCTTTGCCGCCGACGAAGCTCAGGCAGCAATGCGGCAGGCGGATATCGCGGGCTATCTATCGAAGCCGCTGGAACCCCAGGCTTTGTACCGCTGTCTGCAGAATGCCGCCCGCCACCGCGCTTCCGACAATCCATCGCATATCGACACAAAGGAAGAGCCGTCCTTTGCCGTCCTCGAACACAATTACGATTATGAAGCAGACAAAATCAGGCGTGCCCTGCAGCTTCTGCATCAAGTGCTCGACGATGGGCGACGGACGATTCGAGAAGCCGTAGAGGCCGGTGACGCGGCGCGACTGCGGGCGGCGCAGCACCGCATTTTGCCGCATATCAAAACCCTGGGAATGAAAGTTCTGGAAGGTCGTCTCAGCGCCGCTGCCGCTATGGCGGACAATGCCGATACAGAAAGATTGCGCCGCGAAGCGGCATGTATCGATGAGGCTCTGGACGATATTCTGGCGGGGATCGCAGCTAAACTCGGGTCATCGTCGGACTGAGTGACGATCACAGCAATAAGTGCAGTTTTTGCAGCAGTTGTTCTTTCAATGCCGGACTGAGAGCCAGAGCTTTGTTGCCGATAATGACATCGTGCTGATCGATGCGGTCGATTTTGCGGCTGTTGACGATGTACGAACGATGAATCCGCACAAAATAGTCCGGCAGCTCTTCGGCGACTTTTTTCATGCTGAGATAGCTGGTGTGGCTGCTGTTCGCTGTGACGAAGCTGACATAATTCGAAGCGGCTTCCACATACAATATCCGATCGAGCTCCAGGCTGACGAGATCGCGATTGTCTTTGATGAAGATCACACCCCTGCCGGCGTCGCTGTCGGCCCCTTGCGCCGGCGGCGCCAGGCGTTGAACTTTCTGAATCGCCTGATAGAATCTTGCAAAGTCAAGCGGCTTGACGATATAGTCGATGACGTTGTATTCAAGCGATGCCAGCACGAATTCCGCTTTTGAGGTCACCATGATAACCGGGATGGCGGGGTTAAGAGATCGTAGAATATCCATCCCGCTCATGTCCGGCATATCGATGTCGAGTAGCAGCAGATCGTAGGAGCCATCACGCAGAAGTCGAACTGCTTCGAGGGCGTTTGTGCACGTATCGCCCTCCCCCAGATCATCGATCTTGCCCGCAAAATGGCGGAGAGTATCAACCATTAACGGGTCATCATCAACGATCAGATAACGCATAGTTCGGCATGGATACTACAGTGAAATGTGCGGAGCGATCCGCAATTGCATCTTACAAACATGGGAACTGCAGCGCTCGAACACAAGGACTGTCGACCGATCTTGTTCATTACAGGGGAGCTACACGATCGCCACAATCGATTAACATCGGCAATTCGGCGTTTCGCAGCGGGATAGAAGCGATTCGCATAATTCAGGCAGCGAGCATCGCCGCCCTGCCTAGTTTGGCATAAACCGTTTCGACCGGGACGACCGAATTTGCGAATCAAACTCTGCTGGATAGATATGTTTGTTCCCTCGTCAATTGTGACCGGCCTGCTGCTCCTGGCCGGACTGACATCCCTGCTGCTTTTGGGTTTGTCCGACCACACTTCGCAGCGTCAACAGGCTACAGTGGCCTTACTGGCCGCGCAGGCCGGCAATGCCGCCGACAGCTCCTATCGCTACACTGGCTCGATCGGATCTGAAGAACATTCGGAGCTGCATATGCTGCAAAGCCCGCCGGCAGTCGCCGGTGATCGCGCAGCCACCGACTATGGTCTGGGGCCGAATCACATCACAAAGCTGCTGCCTTACCCGGATGCCGGCAAGGGGCAGCGCACCCCCTTTGATCTGTGGCGCTACGCCGGCCGCGGCAAAAGCAGCTTCGGTACGCCCGAGCTGCCCATGAGCTGGGAGGAATGGCTGGCTTTTCACGCCAGGCAGAAGCCCGAACTGATGAAGGATGTGCGTGCCTATATGCAGTCACGCTACGACTTTAACTATGAAACAATACCCTCGGCGTTTATGTCGGGCGGCAAGCCGATTATGAAGGGGCCTGTGGCTCGCCTGCCCGAAGGCATTGCCAGCTTTGAGGAGCTCTCGGCCTTGCGGCCGTCGGAGATCAGAGATCGCGATCTGTTTCCCTATAAGCCCCTGGCGCACCCGCTGCACTCAACGGCGCACATGGTGTTCCCGCCCTCGTGGATCAAAGCCCATCCCGAGCACGAACGCATCGACGTGGATTTCGACATTCCCGAAGAGTATCTGCCTGAATTTCCGCCGCCGATGTTTTTGACCACGCACAAGGAACTGGGAGACGTTAGCGGCGGCCGCGAGGTGACGCTGAGCAATTACTGGGAAATCTTCGATGGTCTGCTGACCGCTGAACAGATGGAAGGTCTGAAGGAACTGCTGCTTCCGACACCGACAACATGGTTCAATCATACGACTCATCGCGTCACCAAAGAGCCCGGCGCCGGCGTCTCCTGCTTTTCCTGTCATGTGAACGGCCATACGAACGGCGCTTTCGAGCTGGCGCCCGATGCGCGGCCGAACCTGGCGCGTCTGCGCGTGGAAACTCCCACAATGCGCGGCAACTACAACCTGCAGCTGCTGAGTTCGAAGCGCGGTATCCGCAGTATGGATCATTTTGCTGAGATCGAAGAATACTTCGACGGCGATCCCGGTATGATGCAGGCCATCGGACCGCGGGCGCATCAGAAAGCCGTGGCAAACCGCATGGGCGACTTTAACGCCATTCTCGATTTTCCGCCGGCGCCGAAGCTCGATCCGCTCATGCGTCTCAAGCCGGAATTGACGACGGAAGAGGAACGGCGTGGTGAACAACTGTTTCACGGCAAAGCGCAATGCGCCAGTTGTCATTACGGTCCGGCATTTACGGACGACTTTATGCACGACCTGCAGGTGGAGCGTTTCTATGTCGGCCGCCCGGAAGGTCCGATTAAGACATTTCCCCTGCGCGGCATCAAGGATTCTCCGCCCTATCTGCACGACGGCAGGTTGCCGACCCTGCACGATACGGTCGAATTCTTTAACATCGTCCTGCAACTGGGACTTAACAAAGAAGAAAAACTAGCCATCGTGGCATATCTATTATGCCTATAGCCTTCGATTGTGCAACAACAGTCAGATACAGCCGGCCGGCGCCGCACGCATTGACTCTCCGTCCGCGGCGCCGTGCCGGACTGTCTGTTGCGACTGCAAAGACCGCTTGTGCCTCGTATGTTCAACTGTCTCATTTGTGAAAGCCGACATCAGGCAGAGTCGTATGCTACAAGCAAATTCCAAAGATAAGATCACATTAACGGCGGTCGACGACAACAATGACGCTGCCGATGTCGAAGCGCGGGTCACGGAGACGAGGAAGAGCAAAACTGTGAGGAATCGTCGTGGCGAAATCCCGACGGAGCAGCGTGTCGGAACCGCTATCGGGCGCAGAGAATCCTTGCTGCTGCGTCTGACGCTGGGAATCGTCTTCATCTGGTTTGGCGCGCTCAAGCCGCTGGACATCAGTCCGGCGCATGAACTGATCGCACTCTCAATTCACTGGTTTCCCGGCGATGTATTTGTTCCCGTCCTTGGTCTGCTGGAAGTGTTGATCGGCGTCGGTCTGCTGATTCCGAAGCTGCTGCGTCTTGCCCTGGCGGGCATGCTGCTGCACCTTGTCTGTACCTTCATTCCTTGCCTTACGGTACCGGAGCTTTGTTTTACAAGCTTTCCTTATGGCCTGACTTTAGTGGGACAATACATCGTTAAGAACCTGGTGTTTATCGCCGTCGGACTGATTCTGGGCATCGGACTTATCCGTTCGTCCGCGTGAAGACTGTCGGCATTGAAAACTTCAAGGCCGGCCTCCCCTGAACGGGAGGCCGGCCTTTTTGTAAAAGTTAACACGTCGGCTCGGTCCTTAGATTAACGCAGTAATTGCAGATCGATGCCGGTCGTGACACTGCCGAAGGCGCCGGTGGCGATCAGTCGGCAATGGAAACTGCCGTTCGCCAGGATAGCGCCGGCGGCGTCACGGCCATCCCAATGCAGGCTATAACTACCGGGCGCATAACTTCCCTCGGCGAGCAGTGCCACCGGACGTCCGAGCTGATCGAGCACTTCGATGCGCAGCTCGGCCGCTTCCGGCACAAGGAAGGTCATCGTCGTTTTTTCGCTGAAGGGATTGGGACGATTCTGTTCCAGGCGGAAGCCTGCGGCCTGTACCTGCTGCGGTTCAACACTCTGTTTGGGTGTCGCCAGCTGCGTGACCGTAACGGTTTGATCCGGACATTGGCCGTCGGGAGAGCTGATCGTGATCGTGCCGACCCGCGGATTGCCCGTCGTATTGTCCGTCCACATGACATTGACGATGCCGTTATCGATTCCGGAAGCGGGCAGGACGCTCAGCCATGAAGAGCCGACTGTTACGACGGCATTCCAGTTCAGGGGCGCCGACCCGCGGTTGCCGATCTCGAGTACATCCATGCCGGCCGCCATTCCGATGATGATGGATTTGGGATAGACCGTCAAAGCCGCGTCCGCCGTGCCGCCGGCCAGGGGCAAGCCCTGCAGACTGGTATTCCAGGCGGCAATGGCGTCGATGTCTGCGACGCCGTCCATCACTTCCGTGAAGCTGCCGTCGAGGAACGAGCGATAGATCGCGCCGGGATTGAGTCCGCCGGATTCATCCGCTACCGTGTAGGGATCATCGTCGTCGACACTGAAAAACAGCGCCAGCGCGTAGACCGCTGCCGTTTGATTCCACTGCCAGACAAATTCGAAAGCGTCGACATCGGCGTCGGCGCTGATGCCGAGGTGGGTAGCGCCGTTAATTGCTTCGGCAAAACCGCCGCCGGGCAGTACTTCGTACACGGAGCCGGGGTTCAGCGTTGTGACGGGTCCGGGATCATAAAAAGTCGCTTCGTGATCCGGCGAGAAGTACCAGGATTCGCAGGCACAGTTGGCCTGAGGTATGTCGAGCGCATCGACGTCGTCGTCCCACTCTTCAGCGCCGTCGGGATTGGGGTCGAGGTTGACGTGAAGGCCGAGTTCGTCGAGGACGGAATAGCTGCCGAGCAGGACGGGCGCGCCGACCGTTGAAACGCTCAGGTCGAGGCCCACCACCTCGTCATTATTGCCGCTGGCGCCCATGGGTCCGCCGACCGTAGCATTGATGGAATTGACGGGCACGCTGCTGGCAAAGGCCGTATGATGCTGGGCGTCGTCATCGTCATAGGATACGAAAACGAATTCGCCCGAATGCACACAGTCGCTGGCAAACAGCGCGATCGGCGCCAGGCCGGGACCATAGGACTGGGCCAGCAGGGAAAAATCCAGTTGATCGTGGCCATCGAGGTCGAAGAAATCGAAGTTAACATCGTCGGCCGGCAGTCCCTGTTCTACCGGAGCCATCGAACCCGGCGAATTCGGCGCGGGGTCGCCGCCGAAAATCGTCGCGTCATCGAGCTTGCCGTTGCTGAAACCGACGAGGGGCCAGCCGCTCCATTCGTAAACATCGCCCGGATCAAAAAATTCGTCGCCGTCCTGATGAGGATCACTCAGCTCGCTGTCGCTGCCGATATCGAGTGAAAAGTCGAAGAAGGTGCAGCCGAGGCCGTCATCTTCGGCCGTCAGGGTCGGCGGAATCGGGTTGATCGCGCCGAAGGGCACAAGAAAGAAAGCGGCGTTGCCGCTGAAGCGCGCGCTGGCCTGATCGACGATCTTGCAATACGAATAGTCCTTTCCCGGCAATTCTATATGTGTTTTAACTTTACTGGAAATTACGATCGATATGACATCGCCGTCCTGGACGCTCGCGGCGGCAGACTGATTGCTGACTCTGTTCCAGCCGCTTAAACCGGGAGGATTGTCGAAGTCGAAAGCAGCGGCCGTCTGCTCTACCCCATTAATGTAAATTCTGTTCGGTGCGGATGTCGCCGGATCCTCGTCGTTGCCTTCGTGACGGGTAGCCGCGCCGCCGAAAGCATTCCAGGAGTGCCAGAGCGTGGCGGTCAGGCCGCCCAGTCCTTGTACGACCAGATCGACGGTTATGTCAATCGAAGCATCCGAATCGGCGGAGTAGGCGGGACCGCAGGCGAAGCAGTCGCAATCGGCCAATGGATTGTATACATTGGCGAAACACTGCGAAACGTTAACCCATCGCATTGTAACCTCAGGCGACGCAACACCGGAAACTCCCAACAGCCCCATTGCCTGCGCGCTTACTTTCGAGTCCGTGCCACAGGGTTTAAAGTTCGACTTTGAAATGATGTTGGCATATGCGCTGATATCGTATGCTCCCAACAGATTGTTTGGGACATTCATGTTGTAGTTATCCATATCTAAGGGGGCACAGGGTCTCTGGTCCGCTACTGTATTGCCAACAAACTGGATGTCTACATTCGCCACATTGAGCATCCCTTGTCCCTGGGATGTCGTAAGGGCAGTCAAAAAGAGCAGTACAACAATTGAACATAAGGATACTGCCCGCCCGGCGGGGCGGTCGACACAAACAAGCATAATCGTCTCCTTTAAATTAAAGAGTTGCTGGACTGAAAACCCGGATATGCCAAAGGCATCAGGGCCATAGCAATGCTATGGTAACAGGAATTGTCACCGTCGATGTTAACTCGCACTGAATAGTGATACGCCCATGTCTTTGATTGACAGTCCCGATGTTATGGGCGACGTCTCCATCGTCGCCACACTAACCATCGTTTGCGATCTTCGGGCCGGCGGCAATCTCTCAAATTAAACAATAAGAACCATACGTCGCTGGGCTACCGGCGTCGGAATCAATGGGAAACACGCGTATCAGCGAAAGAACGGAAACCATTGGCAGTGGTTAAGCCGCAATCTAATAAATTGAGGGGAATGCCATCAATGTTATTTTGTTAATATATCGTAAAGTGTCGAACAAACCCTGAAAAAGTAATGCTCTATACGACTTTTGACGACAAAGGAAAAGTCTTGGGGCAACGCCCTGGCAGCAATTTGTGCGCTGCCCGCCCATTGGCCGTCATTGCTTGCCGGGCTTTTGAGTCCCGTCTTCTAGACACACCCTTCTGTGCGATCCTCCCGTAGCAGTGACCTAGCGCGCGCGACACTTCCCGGTTCGGTCGCAGAAAACTTGTTGCGTAAATTGAGCTGCGGCAGCGTCTGGAGAAAGCGACTGCCGACTTTGAACAATTGCGTTGTTGGCGGTCTTATGCTTTACACACTCGACATCATCGGTACGTTTGTCTTTGCAGTTTCCGGTGCTTTCAGAGCCATGAAATACGAGCTGGATGTGCTGGGCGTCCTTGTTGTTGCTGTAGCGACAGGCGTGGGCGGCGGCATTATTCGAGATCTGCTGTTGGGCGCTGTACCGCCCGCTGTTTTTCAGGACGAAGCCTACCTGCTCGTCTGCCTGATCGCCGGCGCACTGGTAATTCCGTTGGCGCCGCGCATCGCCCGTCGATGGAACCGGGTTATGCTTGCCGACGCTGTCGGGCTCGGGGTGTTTGCGGCAATCGGCGCAGCAAAAAGCGCTGACTTCGGTCTGGGACCTCTGGGGATTATGATGATGGCGGCCATGACCGCTACCGGCGGGGGTGTGGTGCGCGACCTTCTGGTTAACGAAGTGCCGGCCGTCATTAAGAACGATTTTTATGCAACCGCCGCCATTGCAGGCGGCGGTGCTTTGTTGTTGGCGCAGTCGCTGGGCCTGGGACGTGAATTGCAGCTGTTGTCTGCGATGGTCGTCACGTCCGGCCTGCGTTTTTTAGCTATGAATGTTCAGATCGACCTGCTGAAAATTCACAAAAAAGAGTAGGAAGCGAGCCGACGATACTAAAACTCCACGATCCAGGTTTAAAGATTCGCAATGATCATCAGATAGGACCAGAATGCCGTGTCTTCGCGACCGGGCGCAAAGATAGCCTTCATCAATTCGCCGGGTGCGAAGACGCTGCCGCCCCAAACGATGTTGGTCCCCGGCCGCACGCTGTAGTTAACAGACAGGTCTACTTCCTGACCAAAAGAAGATTCGCCATTGCCGCTTTCCTGTGTCGATGTAAAGTTGTGCGCGGTCAGGGCGACTTTTAACTTCTTGGGCACCGCCTGGAATGATGCCGAGGCATACAGATCGGTCAGACCCAGTCCGGCCGTGTTGGTGACGGTGTTGATAAAATAGTCCATGTGGCCGTAAAACTTGTGATTGGTTGCGAAGGGCGTCGCGAAGGTATTGTTGTCGGTCCTGACATCGGCCGGGTCGGTACCGGAGAGCAGGTCGCCGGCAAGCGCGAAGGTCCAGTCACCCTGTTGATACGCGACAGTCAGGGAGGCCAGATAGGCGGCAAGATCCAGCTTGAGGGCTTCGCCTTCTTCGCCGGGAGTCATTATACCCTGCGTACCGCTCTGGTAGGCGGCTTCCAGAGTTGTGCTGAACTTGCCGAATGTGCCGACATAATTGACGCCGCCCGTAATTCGGCTCAGGTCATTGTCACGTCCGTTACTTTCCCTGCTATTGTCTTCCAGGAGCGCGAAGACATCCAGTTTGTTGTCTTTGCTCAGGTCGAATGAAGTCCATAAGCCATAAAGTGTTTGACTTTGATTGGCTTTGACGTCGTCGATAGGATACGCGCCGGGATTGGCATTGCCGATGTAGGCGTTCGCTTCATTCAGAACGATGGCGAAGGCGTCGGCACGAAAAGCGTCATTATACATGAACCGTGCGCCGTCAAAGGAACGGCCGACAAAATGCCAGCCGACCGGGCCGATAAAACGCTGGGTACCATAGAGCATCTCGAAGCGTCCGGCCTGGAGGTCGAGCGGCGTATCGAATAAGTTGCTGATGCGCACCCAGACCTGGTGGGCATCAAGGTTGCCCGTGTTGGTCAATGTGTTGGCTTCGCTTCCGAGCACGCGTGAATCCTGGATCTGACCGAAAAAAGTAAGCTGCTCGCCGATTGTTTTTTGCAGACCGACGCGCGTCCGCAGATTCGTGATCGTCAGTGGATCGCTGTCGTTGGAAAAATCGCGGGCGTCGACCTCGCTGCGCAGAAGCAGTTGGGCGTTGAATTGCCACTCTTCCGATTGATCTTTGTCTTCCGCCAACGTGCTGAGATGCGCCGTCAGCAGCGCGGTCGCTACTACAAGTGCAGCTTTCATCGTTTGCTCTCCGCAGAATGTGTGAAACAATTATTGTTGCCAGACCGCAAGCCCGGAAGCTATCTCCCTGCCTTGCGTTGTGACCAGCCGTCCGTACATGAAAGTGATGATGATCAGAGCCAGACCGCACAGAGTAGCGCCGCCCTGGCCCACAAGGTAAAGACTGCCGCTCAAGGCGGGTGCCGGCTGCCCCAGCCACAACGCAAAAATCGGCAGCGCCGTCAGCAGCAGGCACAGGACCATCAAAGCAGCAGCAAGAGCGAAGTGCTTCAGAGGCCGCAGCGCCCCTTCCGAAATAATGTGATCCGGCCGTCCGGCTGCCATGCCCTGCCACAGCAACACAAAACTCACCAGGCCCAGCAGCTTCCAGTGCAGATAGGCAATCTGAATGACGCGCTGCTGAATCAGCAGGTCGGCGCCCGGCAGGATCGGTACAATTTCCATGATGGCTTTAGCCAGAAAAAAAGCCGCCGCAATGCGGCCGGCCCAGCCCAGGCGAAGCAATTCGGCCTCTCTGATGAAGAGAACGTTTAGGCTTGCAATCGCAAGCCCCGTCAGATGAGCCAGGACAATCAGCCAGTCCGGCAGCAGGTCCGGTGTTGCCAGGCGCACGGCGCTGCCGACGATGGCAATGATGTACACAAGGAGCAGCAATTGCAGGCGTCCGCACTCCCGCTGCCCCTGCCCGGACCGGACGAGAACGAGCGCCATAATGCCAAGCATCAGCCAGCCTTCCGTGTATAGTTGCAGGAAAGCCTGCACCACACTTTGAGTAATCGCCGGCGTGGCCATACCCAGTATTCTCAGGACAGTGAGCAGGCCGGTCGCGGCGGCGGCCAGTACAAGAAATGCCGCTGCGCCAATTGCATAGCGCAAGGCCGGCGGCCAGGGTCTATCGCGCATACGCCGGACCGCCGCTGCCAGGAGCCCGAGAAAGAAAAGCCAGAGCAGCATGTTTGCGGTAGAGAATGCTATGGACACAAGCCCGTAGCCCTGCAGCCAGAAGGACAGCAATGCCGCAGCCGTCATCACCTGAATCAGATAAAAGTGGATGCCGATCAGCCTCTGCTCTCGTCTGCTGAATTCAAAGCCCTCGAGGCGGCTGAGCTGTCGATACAGGAGTCCCATCAGCAATGCGCCGGCCCAGCCGAAAAAGGCAACATGGCTATGGGCGTGAAGACAATGTTTAAAGGGCACGAGCAGCGCAGACGCCATTAAGAAAGAGGAACGCAGGTAGGTACCGAGCAAGAGACTGACGATGAGCCATCCGAGGGCGGCGATCAGCCAATAGCGTAGGTCCAGTGCCGGCCGCCGCAGGAGTTCGGCCCGGCTGTTTGTGGACGAGATACCTGTCTGCTGAAGCATTATCGTTGCCGATTTGTTGGATGAGCTTTGCTCAGGAAGAGCAGGCGAATCCTAAGGTCCATTCAGGGCGTCAGGCGTAATCCCTCGCTACGAATCTGCTGCGCCAGCTCAGCCAGATTCACCGATTCGAGCATGTGATGCAATTTGTCCCGCAGGCCACTCCAGTATTGATGCATAGGGCAGGGCTGTGCATCTCCGCAATCCGGCAAACCCAGTAAACAGCCGGTAAAGAGTGCCTCGCCATCGATAATTCTGACAATGTCCAGCGGCGTTATGGTATTGGCCGGTCTGGCCAGCGCAACGCCTCCGCCAGGGCCGCGATAGCTTAGCACGATATCGGCCTGCGCCAGTTTCTGGAATATCTTCGCCAGAAAAGAAAAGGATATCTCCAGCTCGAGGGCGATTTGTCGGATGCCGATGTATCCGCCCGCTTCGGCTTCACGCGTCGCCAGATACAGCAGCGCCCGAAGCGTGTAGTTGCAGGATTTCGACAGTATCGGCGGTTGAGAAATCAGATATCGGACTCCTTTATCCGAAATTACGGAATACTTCTCGACCATGCAAGTGGAGCCGGAAAGCTTTGATCTGAAAACAATGGCCTGTGAATTCAAACTTGTGTTGCGAAGGAGTATCTCTGTCTGCTCCAAGGCATCCGAATGCCAACCATGTTTCGGTCAGGTGTAGCAAGCCGAAGATGGTCTGAATGAATTGAACAATGCGATAGTACGTTATTGCTGAATTGGGAATCGCAGCAACAGTGCTTAAAGCGTGAACATCATCAGTAAGGCGGTTCTTAACGAAATAGTCTAAGCCTGTTGGTTTCTACCAGAAGCGAATCGTAGTGTAAGGCGCCGTCGGCATCGACGTGTACATAGTTATACTTTAGAGCGGCAATGCCGAGCACTCCTCTTATGAATAGTACAGTCGCCAGTACGTCGGCTTCTTCGGCGGAAGCAGCCAGAACGCTGGCGCTTTGGCTGTCGGCAGCCGGATATCCACTTGAGGGGTCAAGAATATGGTGATAGCGTTTACCCTGCTCCACAAAGGCGCGTTCGTAATCGCCGCTGGTTGCGATCGCAAAATCCTGAAGGCTGAGGGTGGCAACAAGTTGCTCCGTACGGCGCGGGTGTTTAATACCGACGGTCCAGGCGCGGTCGGCGGATTTCCGGCCCGAGGCATAAATATCGCCGCCCGCATTAACAAAAAAATCCCGTAGCCCCTGTGCGCGCAAGACAGCCGTCATGCGGTCGATTGCATAGCCCTTGGCAATCCCGCCCAGGTCAAGTCGCATGCCCTGCCTGGCGAGAAAGGCACTCGTATCGCTTTGATTGAGCTGCAGGTGTCTCATAGCGACCAGGGGGAGCAAAGCGGCGATGCTGTCCTTTGCCGGTACGCGCGGCTGTTCATCATCGCTGAAGCCCCACAATTCCGATAGAGGGCCGATGCAGATAGTAAAGACCTCATCGTAACGTCGCGCATATGCCGCTGCCCGTTCCAGAATAGCGAAAGTCTCCGGGGAGATGCGGCGCGGCGCCCTGCCGGCCTGTGTGTTAAGCAGACTTATTTCGCTAGTGTCGCGCTGAGCACTTAACAAAGCCTCAACGCGTTCCGCTTCCCGGAAAGCCAGGTAGAGTGCCTGCTTGCATTCGTTTACATTCGTGTGAACTGCGCTGACATCCACAAGCGTACCCATCAGGTACTTGGACACTTCCAGCTCGTAGGCATGCTGGCCGTAGGCTATCTGATGACCTGGCCCGCAAAGCAGCAGCAGGCCGTATATCAGTTTAATGCGTAATGCCATCGATCCCCGTTTCATTGCTGCCGGCCAGCGTAATACGAATCCGGTTGGGTATACAAACCAGCGATTCGCCCGCCTGCCGGATGGCGCCCATTTTCAGGCAGGTCTGATGGCGGCATGATGCATCGACGATCCGCACGGCGCCTTCGCTGACGGAGAGCGTAATTGCGCCGCGTGATCCTTCAACCCGATGAGTCTTGCGCGGCTCATCCAGCGAAACCCGTCCGATCAGCAGCGGCCCTTGAAATATTTCGGCGCTTGTAGCGCTTGCGCCGCCGCCGACGGCAAAGCGAAGCAGAGTCGGATTAAGCAGTGTCGCGGGAAGCTCGAGCCTGCGGGCGATGCCGGCCAGCTCGTCCGCGTACCCGGCCGCGCCGTCGCGATAGTCGATCAGCCGGCCCTGCCGAATGAAAACAAGGTCGCCGGTATGTTCGCCGCGCAGCGGAAACTCGCGGTAGACAATTCGTTTGCCGGCTGCCATTGCACTCAGGAGGGGGTGCAGCAGTTCGGACGCCTCGGCCGGACGGTTGGTAACGAGGTCAATCGAGAAGTTATCATTGTCACTACGGCACGTCCGAAGGACTGCGGCCCTGCCGGTAAATTGGGTGGCGAGCATTCCGCCGAGTAGCATGCCGCCGTTGCGGAGAAAGCTGCGTCTGTTCATATTCCTATCCTTCCAACCGTGAATCTTGTTGTGACATTCGCAGGAGATGCTGCGCTCAAAATCGATAACGATAGCCAATGCTCAGAATGTAGGCGTAAAGGGTTTCCAGCCGGCTGTGCCAATCCGCCGAGACGGTGTGGCGCAGATAAAACTTTAGTTTAACATTGAGGTCGGCGCTGTTTTCATACAACAGGCCGTGCAGAAATCCGGCATCTTTAAACAATTCGCCTTCGAAGGAAGCCTGCAATTCCAGCTCGCCGCTGTAGGCCTCGTTTAGTTTGCTGTCGACCGCCATAAACTCTTCGGCCTCTGAATAAACCGGCTTAAAGAAATAGGCCGCCGTCTGCCAGTAGCTGCGCAGACCGATGCCAAATGTAGCCTTGCCGTCTAAAATGTATTGCAGCAGTTGACCATGAAGCGTATGCGAGTTAATGTCCCAGTCATCCCAATAGTAGCGATAGCCGATCTGCAGCGAGGCCCCGGTGCTCACTTTGTACTTCAGCCGCAGGCCGGCTGCGTCGCGGCTGCGCGTCGAAGGGCTGACCGGCTCGAAGCTCAGCAGTGTGTTGCCGTCGACTATGCGCACTACCTGATACGCATCCGACAGCAGACCCTCATTTTCCGAATGCCAGACATCGATTTGCGCGAGGAGATCCCTGCTCAAAACCTGTGTCAGACCGCCGCTGAGAGTCGTCACGTCTTTGTCACGCTCCCAGCTTCGCGTTTGAGGGGCGACCTGGTCGAAGCTGCGGACGGCGCCTAACTGCAGAATGGTATTTTTTTTCGCAAAAGGATAAGAGAGACTGGCCGCCAAGGTCAGAGAGGTGTAATCGTGCTCCGTGCTGTAAAGAGTATTAAGTGAGACGCTGCCGTCGCCGAGCAACTGTGTGATCCCTGCGCCGAATTCGTGTCGCAGTTCGTCAGGCGTATCATCGCCACCGCCGGTCTTTTTGCTGGTCGCCGAGCTAATGCCGTCTACCTGGAAGGCGCTCTTCATCGATGCCGCGGAAATAACGTCCACCAGATACCGACCGTTTAGGGCCGTGCTGGCGCCGACCTGTTTGCTCAATGAAAGCGAAGGATAAACAATGTTGACGCGAAAATTGTCGAAGTAACCGTTCATGGTAACCTGCAGCTCATCTTCGGGCAGCTCCTGCGCCGCGAGGAAGCCGCCGCATAAACAAATAAGCGCGAGGATACCGGCGGGGTACTTAACCACAGCCACAGCCTCCGCTTTGTGCGCCGGTCGCGCCGCTGGAACCTTCGCGATAGTCAATATGGTGCTCCTGGATGCCTTTGTCGATGGAATTTTCATCGAAGATCATGATGGGATCCGATAGTGTTTCGCGTTCCCAGGGCTGCACCACCACGCAGGACTGAAGCAGCGGCATCGTGAAGAGAAGGCCTGCGATGAATCTGACGAACTTCATTTCTCCGCTCCTTCAGTCTGCTTTCGACCCAGTAACTCCCGAACTTCCCGCCGGTAGTGTTCCTGCTCACTGTCTTCATAGCCGGCATGCCGATAGCGCACGATTCCTTCTTCATCGATGAGCAGAGTTGTCGGCATGGTTTCCAGTCGATAAAGGGGCGGGATCTTTTGCTCGGGATCGCTGATGGAAACAAATGGTAATTGCAGGTCAAGTTTCCGGAGAAAGCCCGCCATTTTGCGGCGATCGCTGTCGATATTGACCGCGAGGATGACGAAGTTGCTGTCGTTGATCTCGCGATGGAGTTTCACCAAAAAAGGGAGCTCCCGGCGACACGGCCCGCACCATGAAGCCCAGAAGTCAAGCAGCACGACTTTGCCCCGCAAGTCGGAAAGCCGTAGACTCGAATCGTCAACGAGGCGGGCATCAAAGTCCGGCGCCGCTTCCCCGATTTCCTGAGCGTCAAGGCTGATGGGGAGGAGGAGCATCGCCATCACTAACAAGCTCGCATACCGCATATTCATACCTCTTCGTTTAGATCGTATCGATTTGATTCCATTATTGCGATTTGCTTTCAATTATCCCATTCGACACCGTGGCATTGATAGCAGGAAGGCGCGACGGTAATACGACCGTCGACGTCCGCCACACCGCCGCGAAGATCGGAATGGTGACAGTTGCCCGCGCTGCAGCCGCTTTGGTCGCTGAAGGGTCGCTCTTCACCGGCTTTATGCAGCGCCGCTCCGTGTTTGACGGTATGATCATCGGGGGGGCCGGTTTTGTCTTGAGCGGGATAAATACCGTCGCAGGCCGCCGTCAGCGTCACAGCCAGCACAGATAGTAGAACTACCGCGCAGGAAGAACATAAGGGCCTCCGGCTTCGATTGCCCGATCGCAGCGAGTCGCTGAGCACGTCCGAAATTTTCCGGAGACACTGAAGGAGAAATGACTGATGAGCATGAGAGCCTTCTCCTGTTGTTCGACTGTCCTGCCGGATGTATTCACGACTCTTTTTACGATACAGCATAGTTCTTCAAGCGATCAGAAAGTACAAGACTGGCCCCAGAGTGTATTCGGATGCGATATCAAATACAGAACGAAGTCCAATGTTACAGGATTCCGGGCTGCGCGCGAAATAAATCCGAGCACCACCCTTCGCAGAGGAATCATAATGTATCAAATTCCAGTCGTCAACGCCTAAACAATTTCCCGCCCGGCCATTCGTTGCGGCTGATCATTGGCGACACATTTCGGGCGGGACTATGCTTTCAAAATCCAGCACCTATGCTATTCGCGCTTTGTCTTTGCTGGCTGTCGAACCGCGCAGTGAATTCCGGCCCGTGTCGGAAGTTGCGGACCGGTTGGGTATTCCCAGTCATTTCCTTAAAAAGATACTGCGCAGCCTCAACGAACAGGGAATAGTTAAGACACAGCGCAGTGCGCGCGGCGGCGTCAATCTGGCGCGGCCTGCCACCACGATTCCCTTGTGGGAAATTGTTCTGGCCCTGGACGGCGAAGCCCGGTTTGTCGAATGCCTGCTGCACCTGCCCGGCTGCGACGATGCGAATCCCTGTCCCATGCATGCATTCTGGTCGCAGCAAAGGCGCAAGATTCGTCGTCAATTGCAGGACACGACGCTTGCGGCACTGGCAAGCGATATTCAGTCACACGGAATGCGAATCAGTTTTGATCAACTTTGATTGATGTAGGCCACGGATTACGGCAATGTGAAATCGCTGGAGCTGCCCGAAAATCGGTAGTGAAACATCGGGGCGAGACTTTGGGAAATCGCCTGTATATTGAGACTGGTGCTGCTGATTGACTTTGTCCGTTAAGTAGCATTTAGGTCGGAAGACATATTTAATATTCTGGCCGGGATTCCGTCGGTCCCGTTAATCCCTCCCGGAAGGCCGTCGCTGGCTGTGAGTCAGGTTCAGAATTTATAGCTGATACTCATTGTGATTCGCCGAGACTCGCGCTTGCGCAACCTGTCGAATGAAAAGTTACTGCCGCGGAGCGTGCTGCGGTATTCCAGGGTATTGAAGATATCGCTGACGCTGAGCTTGAGTTTACCTTTTTTGCCAAAGATGTCGTAGCGAGTGCCAAGATCGATGTGATATTGCTCGAAGTCACGGCCTTGCGGCGTAATGACCGGTGCGTGATAATTGGCGCTGAGCTGAAGCTGTAAGCCGCTTACAATGTCGATTTTATTAATGAGCTTGGCCTGCCATGAATTGTTGTCCATTTCTTCTTCAGTTGCTAGGGCGTCATCTCTTTCGAATTCACTGCGGAAGAGGCTCAGATTGGCAGTGAGGCTCCACCAATCGTAGAGACCCAGTTCGCCCACAAATTCCAGGCCGTAGTTGATCCCATTGCTCAGATTCTCCGGTCGTCGGATGGTGGTGCCGTCTTCTTCCACGCTGATGAGCCATTCGATGACGCCGTCGATGCGACGATAAAAGATGGCCGCGCTCCATTCCGCCTGCTCCCAGCGGGTCAGATGGCTTAACTCCAGCGCGTGGACATACTCGGGCTGCAGCTCGGGATTCCCGAGCCGCACATTCAAGGGATCGGCGAAGTTAGAAAAGGGGTTGAGTGAGCGATAGCGCGGACGATTGATGCGTTTGCTGTAGCTGATCTGCAGTTGGCTGGCCTCCCCGACCGCAAAGCCCAGGCGCAGGCTGGGAAAAAGCGTGAAATAATCGTTGTCAAAAATTTCATTTGTTTCGACCAGCTCTGATTGAACCAGGGCCTGTTCCAGACGCAGACCCGCTTCGAGTTCCCAGTCCTCGAAAGCATAGGTATAGAGTCCATAGACCGCAAAAATCTGTTCTTCATAGCGAAAGCGATTGCTGACACTGCTGTCGTAGCGCCAGGCTTTGGACGCCGCATCATATTCGTACAGCTCAAGATCGTTATCGATACCGCGAATGATACCCTTGAAGCCGATATCATATCGTTCATCATCAGCGAGAGGATGCGCATAGTCGATTTGAAACGTCGAGGTCGCATTTTCATCGTCGGAAATGGCGTTCTGTAGGGTGGCGACATCACTGAGGGGGAGCCCCGCCGCATCGAAATCCCGGTCGGTAATTTCCTGTTCTTCTCGTTCACTGGCGCTGCTAAAGGTGAACAGCGCTTTCAGTTCACGCTCTTTTTCTTTAGGAAACACCTGTTTGTATATCAGCGCATAATCGAGGGCGCGTTCACTCTCCGACTCACTGATGTTCCGTTGGGAACTGCCGCGAAGAAGGCCGCCGGCATCGCGATCGATGTTCGAGTTGAATTCGTCATCGTCTTGCTCCTCATGCTCATAAAGAAGCTCGAAGGTCAGCGTGTGATCTTCGGCAATCTCGTAGTCGCTGCCCAGGCGTACCAGGTGCCCGAGTTGACGGCGTTCGACCCTGCGATCGCGGTCAATGAAAAAGCTGTCGTCCGCCTCAAACACGGCGCGACTCGAGTTGATGCGACCTTCGCGGGTATTGTTGCTGATATTATAGCTGCCGAACACATTAAATGAGCCGCGACGATGATTGCTTTGCAGGCCGGCATTCAAGCGCTGCGGAAGGCCGCCACTCAGCTCGACTCTGCCATTCGTTCCCGCTTTGTCTTCCTTTTTGAGTTTGATGGCGATTATCCCGGCCATGCCGTCCGGATCCTGATTGGCGGAGGGGTTATTGATGATTTCGATGCTTGCAACCGCCGAAGCCGGAATATGTTCCAGGACGGCACTGCGTTTGCTGCCCGTCAGTGCCGATTGCCGGCCGTCGACCAGCACTGTCACGTCGCTGCTGCCCCGGATAATAATATTGCCGTCAATATCCACATAGACCGAGGGGATGCTG
>JANQRB010000064.1 GCA_028284775.1 Candidatus Kapaibacterium sp.
TCCCGTGAATCCCGCCGGCGATTCGCTCAGCGCCGCGCTGTCGGTCACGCCGACGCCGCAGGTCCAGAGCGAATCGCCGGCGGGATTCACGGGATAGCCAAAGGAAGATTTGCAGTCGGCGCCCGGATCCTGGTAGACTTTCCAGGGCTCTTCAAGGTAGCCGCCCGCGCCATAGGGGCTGCCGGAGAATTCGCAGAGACGGCGGCCGGCGCAGTCCAGGAAGTGGTCCAGCAGGTCGAAGCCCTTGCGCCGGACATAGTTGGAATCAGGCAGCGTCAGTTTGAAGGCGCCGCTCGTGGTATCGAATTCATAGGCCAGACGGTCGTAGCTATGCACGACGGCATCCCAGCAGGTCCAGAGGCCCACACAGTCGTAGCCGTCCGCAATCATGCCGTCGATGATCGCGTTAAACCAGCCTGTGTCCTGCACGAGACCGGGAAACTTCACCGTCCCGTCGGGATTAAGAAAGTAGTTGTCCAGCTCGCCCGCCACGGCATCCTTGCCGAGATTGTTTTCCCAGGTGTCGTAGAGATGTTCTTCGAAATTGACCCGCGGATCGCAGCCGTTAACACAGGGCGATTCAGGGAAGATCAGCGCGCAGCAATTTTCATCGATCACGAGGGTGTCCGTGCCGCCCAGACCGTTGTAATAACTGACATAGTTGGCCAGCATCGCCTCATAGAAATCTCGCGTTTTGGGCAGCGAATCAGTAGACAGGGTGTCCAGGTAGGCGGCGCCGAAAATCGCGTCCAGCGTGTCGGCCATCACGGCGCTGAAGGAGCGGCGGACCGAATCGCAGTGGCGGTCGCGCACGCGCCGGAAGAGCGAATCACTGCCGTCGACAAGCGTGTCGGGCAGGTTGCTGTACACAATGCGCTCCATCCGGTAGCGGCCGGGGCTGACTGTAAACTGCAATTCACTTGCTGCAATCGTATCGAGCGGACCGCAGTCACCCGGATCCACAATCAGCGTATCTCGAAAGATCAGCGCCGGGTCGTCGTCCACGCGGCGTAGCGAGCGTATGACATAGTAGTCGCAGGTGGAGCAGTATTCTTCGCAAAAGGTCTCGAAGCGCTGCGGCATGATCCGGTAGTTAACCCTAATCGTGGTGTCGCCGACATAGAAGTTGCGGCCGTTCATCGCGCGGTACATTCCGCTGCCGCCGCCATAGCCGCGCAGGGTATCGCCCAACGTCAGGGTGTTGACCGTTTCATTGTCCAGCGTGCTCAAGAGGGAGTCGCCGTCCTCGTTGTAGATTAAACAGGAGGCCAGCAGACGGCCCTCTTTGGCCAGATACTGTACCGAGGGCACATTGTTCTGGTCGAAGCTGATCACCTTAGTAAAACCGTCCGATCCCGGAGCCTCGTCGCCGAAAATCGAGGTCACTTCTTTGTCGCTCGCGGCGGTGTAGATGTTGCGGACCGTGCGCCCGCCCGCCAGGCTGTGCGCGCGGCCCGGCCCGGCCTGCTCGCGCACGCGGCCGCCCCGTTCATTGTAAAACAGGGTCCGCGCAAAGGCCAGCGAGTCGGCCGAGGGAATGCGGGAATCGCTGTTGACCGACGAGTAGTAATCGGCAATCACGCCGCCGTCCAGTTTCGCCGGATCAAGGTAGTTGTTGTCCTTGTCGAAATGTTCGGCCGTGTAGAGCTCGCCGCCGCTTTGTAGGAGGAGATTCGCGAATTCCAGCTTGTTCTGCGCGAGCGGGGCACCGAGAGCGCTCATCGCCGCCCGCCCCGAATAGTCGTAGACCGTGCCGCTGACGACCGCCTCCTGACGGCTCTGCAGCAGGGCCTGCTGTTGCCGGGCCATTAACAAACCGTTGGCGAAGGTGATGCTCTCGCTGATGCCGGGCTTGCCGGCCTGCCCTTCGGTGAAGACGCGCCCATAGATCCAATTGAGCGTGTCGTTAAACTGATCGTACCACAGAATGCAGTCGTCATAGAGGTCCGGCGTGATGTCGCTCGCATTAATCGCAATCGTCATCGTCGTATCATCCGGCGGCGCGTGGCTCCAGCAGCCCCAGTTGCTGTCGTTGGCGATGCCCCCCTCGTGGCGGTCGCCGATCGGCCGCACCCGCCAGAGATAGAAGCCCGAGCCCTCGGCCAGCGTCAAGCTCATCGACTGCGCGGGGCCATAGCTTTCCAGGCTGAGCGCCTGATCCCAATCCACCCTTGTCCGAATCGTGCTCTCATCCGACTTATTGGCTGCATCGTAGTTAAACAGGCGCAGCAGTTGAAATTCATAATTCGGGAAGGTGTCGTTCGGGCAGGAGCAGCCGGACCAGGTGGTGTTGCGCCAATTGAAAGTAACCGGGTTGGTGCCGGTCGCCGAGACGGGTTCCACGAGACGTTGGCAGTCTTCCGAGCAGTCGTCGGCCAATAGTTTACGAGCCGTCATCGCGAAGTCTTCGATCAGCTCGACTTCCAGGCGGACGCTGTCTGCGATTGCACCGGCGGGAGCGGTGTAGGAATCGACCTTAATGGAAAACTTAACCAGATCCGATACGTTGCCTCCGCAGAGTTCGGGATGATTCTGCGTGTAATCGTAGACATACCATTGTTCCGGAGCGAGAGAATCGTTGTTGGAGGCGAGACTAAGAGTGAACTGGGGTAAGGTAATTGTACTTTGATCAATAATGTTGAGGCCAATTACGGTTATCTGAGTTTGAGAATTGAAAGTTTGCTTGCCGTATTCATACGAATCATCAGATCCCTTACAATGAAATCTCAGTCTTATCCTTGCCGAACGAATGCAGCGTTCTGCACAATAACTCGGCGACGGATCTTCATAAATCTCAAGAGTTTTTGAGTCGCCGTTGCTCAACATTTCTGGCGTGAATTGCACTGAATTGACTCGGCTATGCGTGTAGTATAATTGAAGAACAGGAGCATCATCTTCAAAATCCGCCTGCCGATGTACCGGCTCCGATTGATGAATGATTCCTTGTCCGCTCAATGGAAGGTGCATTGTAAATAGCATCGCAAACAGCAGAGCGAGTAAGGCGTGCTGAGATTCTACTCTTACCAAAACCGGAATATGCATGATCGTGTTCCAGAAAGTTAAGCATTCTGCACTGCAGGGAATCTCCTGGTAGTCGGTACCAGAGCCGACACGCCGTGTCATTGTCGGCGGCAAAGTGATTTTGCAGCCGCTGAATTATCAAGCGCCATCGGTTAAAATTGAGTGAGAAGCATAACAATGTCTAGTGCAATTCACATGTGGAAAGCACTTAAACATTGACAAGATTCATCGACTTAGTGTGCGAGCATTCGGCCTGCTAAGGGAATGCAAGCAAGAGAACGTGCGTCTGACTATTAGAAAACAGCACGTGTTGATCGAGGATGTAGAACCAAATGTTTAGTTTAGTTCTGCCAAAATATTGTTGCTCACTCTTTTTTGAGTTACTACTTTAGCGGAAATCTTCTCCGATTTTCACACAAGAAAGTTAGCTCCTCAAGATGGCTGAATAGACATTAACAGCGCAGAATTCAGGCTGAAGAGAATTACTCACAATTCGTTGGCACTTATTCATCTTGGCCGTTATCAGGCAAGCTCTATTTGTTTCGTGAAAATCGAAAGCTGTGCAATTCCGCTTCAAAGCTCATTGGAATGGTCAATCTGTTTGAACACGTAGTGAAGTGAGCAACTGTCCCTGCTGAGCCGCCTCTACCGATTCGGCGAGTGCCGGTATCCGGACCTACCGGATCGACCTGTGCGTCGGCAGTGTAGTCATATTCAAAGTCCCAGCACCATTCGCTCACATTACCGAGCATGTCGTAAAGGCCGAAGTTATTCGGTTTCTTCTGACCGACCGGACGCGAAAATCTTTCAGCGCCCGATTCGCTTTCATACCAGGCAATTTCTTCGAGCAATGGGTCGACACCTGTACCCACTGTCAAATCGCCATTGTAAAAATCAGTTGCCGTTCCGGCGCGGCAAGCGTATTCCCATTCGGCTTCGGTCGGCAGGCGGTAGCCATCGGCATCACGATTCCAACTTACCTCCTCGTCCTCGATCGTATAGGCGGCCGCAAAGCCATTCAGTTCGGAAAGTTTGTTGCAAAACTCTACCGCTTCGAACCATGTCACCGAGCCGGCCGGACGATCGTCGCTGACATAACTGTTACCGGCATCGCCCATTACTTCGCGCCAGAGTTTGCCGGTTGTTTCGAATTTGGCGAGGTAGAAATCCTTTGTAATTGTCACTTGATGGACAGGACGTTCATCAGCCTCATTAAAATTCTTCTCCCCGCCCATCATAAACGTCCCTGCCGGAATCTCGATCATTTCCACTTCAACCAAGTCGGGATCGGGGTTGTTGTCGTCCGGATTGGTTCCGCTGTCGTCGTCATCGGAGCAGGCTGTGAGCAGAAGCATCAAGACCAGCGTAGTGGCCAGCAGTGAATTGAAGCTCGCTCCATCCCTTGTCAACGTGAGTGTCGTCATTGGAGAATCCTTGTATTTGTGTGCATCACTCGGTTTTGGTCTCTGAATTTAGGATTTTTTCCGCAGCCGGGCCTAATTGTGAGCCGGCGATTGCAGGCCTCCGGCGGATCACTCTGCGCGCAGGTCCAGCAGCCGATAGCCGCCGAACTCGCGGCGCAGGCGCTG
>JANQRB010000077.1 GCA_028284775.1 Candidatus Kapaibacterium sp.
ATCGCGACGAACTGTTCGACGAGGCGGCGCGCATCATAGTCCGGCACCAGCAGGGGTCGGTGTCTCTGCTGCAGCGCCGGCTGAAGGTGGGGTACTCACGCGCCGCCCGGATAGTCGACCAACTGGAGGAAGCCGGGATTGTCGGCCCCTTTGACGGTTCCAAAGCGCGGCAGGTCCTGCTGGAGAGTGAAATGGATCTGGAAGCGTTTCTCTGACCGCCGCCTGGCGATGTTGCCCCAGAATCCGCAACGGAGCGACAAAGCCCCTTCGAATGCGCGTCGATGAGCTGAAGACGTGGAAGGCAAGCCGGTCAGGACGGACAAATCGGCATGGAGCTTGCAAAGAGTCCGAGCAGGCCTTGGACGACAGGAGCGAAAACCCTTTACTTTTTTAGCGGCGATAACGTAATTCTGCTTTCTTATTCCGCGGCGCGCAGTATTTTTGTGGACCTGCGCGCCGCATGGAGCCGCGCGACATGCACTGTGCGATAATGACTCCGCTCTGCCATGCTGCAACATTTGAGCATTTCAAATTTCGCCCTCATTGATTCCATCGAACTCAGCTTCGGTCCTGGTCTTAACGTCATCACCGGAGAGACCGGCGCCGGAAAGTCTATCATTGTCGATGCATTTCTGACCCTTCTGGGTGAACAATCATCGCCGGATATGGTTCGCAGCGCTGATGGCAAGGCGGTCATCGAAGGCAGCTTCAGCATCGCTAAACACAAGACGATTAGCGGCTATCTCCGGAAGCATGAGCTGGAATCGGAAGACCTGCCGAATGAACTGTTGTTGCGGCGCGAGATCTCAGCCCGCGGCAGCAGCCGCTCATTTGTGAATGATATTCCCGCCACCAAAAACATCGTTCGCGGCCTGGGTCTTCTCCTCGTTGATTTTCACGGACAGCACGATCATCAATCCTTGCTGCGACCGGAACTGCACCTGGGCGTGCTGGACGGCATCGCTAATCTCGCCCCGGCCCTGGCTGACTACCGCGCGGCCTTCAACAATCTGAAAACATTGGCGCAGCGCCTTCGTGAACTGATTTCGCAAGAAAAAGACCTACGCGAAAAAGAAGCATTCCGTCGCTTTCAGCTTAGTGAAATCGATGCCATTGCTCCCGAAGAGGACGAAGTTACGAAGCTGGAGGCGGAGCTGGCATTGCGCGAAAACGCCGAATTCTTGCACGGCGCCAGCCGGCGCCTCGCCGGGCTGCTCTATGATAAGGAGGGCTCGGCGCGCGATACTCTACTGCAGGCCGACCAAGTGTTAAGCGAACTGAAGGATATCGATCCTTCCTTCGGCGAGTATCAGACGGAGTGCCAGTCGGCCATCGTGATCGTGGAAGAGATCGCACGCATTGCCCAGAGCTACAATGCGAATATCGAGTTCCAACCCGAGCGTCTCGAAGAGATTCGTCAGCGCCTGATGGAACTGCAAACGCTGCGCAAGAAGTATGGTACGATGAACGAAGTGCTTCACTATTGGAAGCAACTCAAGCGGGAACTGGAGTTAACAGATAACTTCGAAGCGGAAATCGAAAGCTTTAAGGCGGACTTTGAACGGAAGCGGGAACAGGTCGGCGTTCTGGCCGACGGTCTGTCGCGTCAGCGCGCCAAGGCGGCGCGGGGCTTTGAAAGCGCAATTGTGGAGAAGCTCAAGAAGCTGGGAATCGCCCACAGTCAATTTCAGGTTCGGATGGAACGCCATGCGATCGAAGCGCGCAACGGCGACAACGACGATGCGGCGCTTGATTCGGCGGCAATGCTGCAAGGCAGGCTCTACCGTGCGGGCAACAGCGGCATCGACGCGGTGGAATTTCACATCAGCACGAATCCGGGAATGGACCTCCGTCCCCTGGCAAAAACAGCGTCCGGAGGTGAGATCTCCCGTGTGATGCTGGCACTGAAATCGCTTCTGGCACAATCGGACCGCCTGCCTATGCTGGTGTTTGATGAAATCGATACCGGAATCTCCGGTCGTATTGCGCAGAAGGTCGGCGTGGCGATGAAGCAGCTCGCCTGCTCTCATCAGCTTATCGCTATCACCCATTTGCCGCAAATCGCCGCGCTTGCCGATGTCCACGTTGCCGTCGAAAAACGAACGACCCGCAAACGTTCGGCGGTGGAAGCCCGGGTGCTCAACCTGGAAGAACGGCTGAGGGAAATCGCGCGCCTGCTCAGCGGCGAAACGATCACTGAGGCATCGATCGAAAGCGCCCGCGAGTTAATGCGCGTCGGCTGAGCGAAGGCTTGTCCCTGTCAGGCGAAGTCAATAAATTGTTGCCCCATGGGCACTTTCAAACGCTATCGCAGAGTTGAGGTATGAAGAACATCCCCTACAATCAGACTCTACTGACAAAAAACGAACTAGTTGCCACGTTGAAAGATCGGGTGAATCCAGTGGAGTTAAACAAAGCCGTCAGCGCTTACGAACTGGCGGAAAGCGTGCACGAGCCTCTGATTCGCAATGATGGCTCGTCCTATTTCTTTCACATTACTCGCGTCTGCCGCATTCTGCTCGACGAATTGAATATCTACGACACAGATGTACTTTGCGCATCTTTACTGCACGATGTGATGGAAGATTCCGACACGGTTACCAAGAGTGTGCTGGAATACAATTTCGGTATGTATGTCAGCTATATTGTGGAGACATTAACAAAAGATCTCAAGACGGCCCGCGTCAAGCCTGACGAGCTGGATGTCGAACATGTCAGGCAGCTTGCCAATGCCAGTGAAGATTGTGTGCTGGTGCGGCTGGCCGCTCGCCTTGATAACTTCCGCTGCCTCGAATTCGATCTCAAACGGAACCCGATTAAGTACGTTAACGATACAACGGAGCGTTATTTTCCGCTGGTCGATCGATTTAACAGCCAGCATCTTAACTATCTGTTGGCGCAGTTAAAGAAGGAACGCAGTAAGTTTTTTTCCTGATATTTTGCTTCGCAGGGCGCGGCGATTATTCCTGCGCTTGAAAGGTAAGCTCGACATTGCCTGTCATTTGATCGATCACTACCTGATACGTGTAATTGCCGGGGCCTAAGGCTTCGAAACCATCAAAGCTTGTTGGGATGGATTCATACATCTGCTGCCCGGCCCATACCCTCAGCTCCACTATCTGATGCGCCACCTGAACTTCGCGGAAGCGACTGGGAGTAGCAGCGGCCAATTGAAGGTATTCTTCTACGTGACCATCGCTGAAGCCAAGGGTAGCCCGGTCAAAGTTGAAGTCGCTGAGGTTTTCCAGCCGAATGAATATCGCTTCCCGGCCGCTGGGAATTTCATCGTCCGAGCATGCGGTCCCAAGGCCAAGAATAATCAGAAGCAGAGCAATCAGACCGGCAAATCTCGTCACAGACGACTCTTGCTGCAAAGAGGGATTCATGTTCATCAGCCACCTGGTTCTACAAACAAAATACAAAATAAGGATTTTTGCTTTACGCCCACCCAGCGTGTCATCTTCCCCGCAACCGGCGATGGTGAGACAGCCCAATACGACTGCCGCGGTAATCGGGGCCAACGGATGCGTTTGAGAAAGGTCAGTAGCGAGACAAAAGCTCACAACTCATTCTATACTCGCCGTCATTAAGCTAGTTCAAAGCGGAAAACTCCACGATGAAAGTCGCGCCCTGCCCTTTTTCACTCTCACAGCGGACCGAGCCGCCGAGAGCTTCGGTCAGCATTTTGACGATTGAAAGACCGAGGCCGGTTGACTGTTCGCCGCCGGTCGGCTGCGCGCTCAGCCGTTCAAATTTTCGGAACAGCCTTGACTTGTCGTCGGCAGTAAGGCCCGGTCCCTGATCGGCAACTTCACAGCGCCAGTTTTGGTCGGCGCGGTACAAACGAATCGAAACGGTGGTGGCGGCGGGCGAAAATTTAAGCGCATTGGAGACAAGGTTGCCGAGGATCTGATCGAGGGCGCTGCGGTCCGCGTTTATAGAAGCGGCGGCGGCGGGCAAATCCGAACGCAATTCAATATTTTTGCGCTCAGCGAGTTTTTCGTATTGGCTGATCAGATCCAGTACCGTCCGCCGCCAGTCCAGCGATTGCAGGTTAAAGCGCGCCTTGCGAGCTTCGATCCTGTTAATATCCAACAGGTTGGCGATCAACTCCAACATACGTCCCGAGCTGCGTTGAACACGCTCGGCGATGCGCAAAATGTCGTCATTGCCGAGGAAGGGGAAATCCATGTGCAGACTTCGGGAATCATTGTGAATCACGGATAAGGGCGCGCGCAGATCATGCGAGGCGATGCCCAGAAATTCATTTTTCTCCTTGTTGAGAATCTTCAGGTTCTCGTTGGCCGCTTCCAGTTGGCGGAGCGCGCCGGCAAGTTCAACATTCTTCAAGCGATGAATCTCGGCGTCGGCCTGCACTTTTTCCATATCGAGCTGAATGCGAAAGTTACTGCTGAGCTTTTGCGCTTCGGCATTGTTAATTTCCGCAAAAGATATGTGAAACTTGCGATAGTAGTCGAATGCCGCTTTGATATCGCCTTCGCTGTCCGCAATCTTCGAAAACAATTCGTAAATATCGCGCAGTTGAGCTTTCGCTTCGATCAGAATCGCGACGTCATGGGCACGCGTACAGTAGTCTCGCGCCTGTTCAACCGCGCCGATGTTTACCTTCAATTGAGCAAGGTGCGTCAGGCTGTTGGTTTCAGCGAAGCGATCGCCGGCCGCGAGCGCAAGTTCGAGGCTGCGCTGCAGGTGACGTTCGGCATCTGCATGTTGCTCGCGGGCGATAAAGATACTGCCCATCAGATTGAGCGAATAAATCTGGATGTGATGGAAGGCGATTTCTTCGGCAAGCTTTACAGCCCGATCCAGGTAATCCAGTCCCTGGTCGATCTGCTGCGAGTGATAACACATCGTGCCGAGATTGTTTAAACAAACGGCGACGCCCTGGCGGTGATCTTCCCGCTGAAAAATCTCCAATGCCTTCGAAAAATACTCGATGGCTTCGTCGAACTGCTTTAACTCGCCGTAGCTGCGACCGATGCTGACAAAGATGCTGCCGATATATTTATCGTTAGCTAACTCCTGGGCCAGCTTCAGACTCTGAAGCTGGTGCTCGAGCGCCTCTTTAAAGTTGCCGGTTTGTAAATGAATTTCCCCCAACAATTGCAAGGCATTCGCTTCGCCTTTCACATCGTGCTGTTCCTTTAGCAGCGGCAGCACGTCAACAAGCTGTCGGAACGCTGACTCGTTGCGCGAGAGAAGCTGATTACAGTGTGCCTGATGCAGCATGCTGCGGGCTCTCCCGGCGCGGTAATCCAGATCGTCCGCCAGCCGTTGTGCTTCCTGGCTGAATTGCAATGCGCGCTGAAGATCCTGGTAGATCACCTGGCTGGCGAGATTGTTGAGCAAGTCCACCCTTCGCAGGGTTGGGCCTTCCCGGCTCAATTCTTCTTCGATGCTTTCAATCATCTCCGACACCTAGCTATTCCGTGTTAACTTCTGTGGATGTAAGTCACGCTGGCCCTGAGTGGAATTTTTATCTTGTGTTTAATACCGGTCCACGTCTCCACTGTCGGGCGCCTCCCGTGTTAGCACGCCAAGGACGCCGCTTCATTGCCTGACGAGAAGTTGAATGTTGTGAGCGAATTCACTGCCGGCGATTCGCAGATTGTACCAGCCGGCGGGCAGCGCGGGCAGGGGCAGAATCGTGGAATGCCTACCTGCGCGATAGAGACGTGCTTCCACCAGCGTCGCTATTGTTCTGCCAAGCGCGTCGTTGAGCGTGAGCGTCAGGGATTCCCGCCGATCCAGGGCGAATTCCAGTCGCAGCCATTCCTTCGCCGGATTTGGCGCCGGCGCGCTTGTTAGGGTGAATCCGGCCGTACCATCAAGCCGGTCATTTTCTTTAACATCGGTATCGATCTCACAGCCGAGTGTCACCGACAGGTTTACAAAGTCCACTCCGGAGTCATCACGCACGAGCAGATCGACTGCGCCATCCTGAAGAGCGGCAATGAGATTCGTCGTTCCGCGCTCTGCCAGCGGCAGATCGGCGAGATCAAGTCTCAGGTCGATGCCCTGCCCCGGCAGCCAGGTACCCTCGTTCGTAAGCTGAGCAAGATAGGCCTGCCAGATCGTGACTCCGTCTTTTTGCAGGGCTATAACATCGTCAACGCTGCCGACAGAGCTGCCGGCTCGCAGATCGATCTCCAGCGATGCCTCCAGCACCACCGGGCACGTGTCGGGCCGCACCGGGTCAAAGCTGTGTCCAAAGCAACGGTCGGCCGGCAGAATATCGAATTCGTCGAGGAGGCCGTTGCCGCAGTTTGCCAGTCGGTCGGCAAAGGCCGTACCCGGCGCAGAAGACTCCAGACCATCGTCGGTACTAAAATCATCGTCGGCGCCGCCGATAAACCCAGATTGCTGTTGTCTGAGACCGTCGGGCTGCACTTCGCGGAAGTCGGTATCGTCAAAGGTCGTGTCCTGAAAATGATAATGATTCAGATAGTGCGCCACGGTGCTGGGATAAACCGGCAGCCAACCGAAGACTGGTTCGATTTCCACCCGAAAGGGACCCGGAATCGTGGAGAAGGCATTCATGCCGTATTCGCCAAAAGGACCGGTGACGTCGCTGGCGAGCAGCACATTGTCGGAATCGAAGACCCGTACTTCTCTTCCGCTGAGCGGACCGCCGCTGTTGTCGTCCACAACTTCGCCGATGATGACGATGCTCATGGTTGCTACGAGCGGTGTCGGCATATCCATGTCGTCGATGACAATAGCGGAGATTCCGGCTGCCGAGATGCGAAAGCTGCTGATGCCGTTGATGAAGGCCGGCGTATCGACAAGACCGATTCGTATTTCATCGCCGCTGACCTCGCCGGCGCCTTCAAAGCTGAAAGTTACTGCATTTTCCCAACCGAAAGCATAGAAGGAGGCTGATGAGACGGTCGCGATGCTGCTCATAATTGGCCAGGCACTTAGCGTTGCAAGCTCATCACCCGCGATTTCAACTGCAAGCTGTTGAACGCCGTTGTTAAACACCTGCACTTGTTTAGGCTGTGTTCCGTAGGCCGCCGCATCAGCAAAAAGCTGAAGCGCTTCCCCTGCCCTGCGCAGGCCGACCCTGCCAAAGTCGGGAACATATTCGCCGCCGGCAAAACCCTCTGCGCTGACGCTCAATTCGGCCGCATCATCCTGCACGTCGGCACTCAGGTCGAGCCAGTTGACCTGGAAGGTCTGCGCCTGCTCGACGTCGACCACAAGGCCGCCCGCGCCACTGAATCTGACAACTAATTCCTCGATCTCTTCGCTGCCGCGCGACTCCAGTTCCGCACTCCCGGTCGCATAGCTGAAACAGTTAAAGGGACTGATGGCCCGGCCCGCGAATTGCGCGGCTTCGATGCGATCGCCCTTTGCAGCGACCAAAGTCAGAAAGTTCGGGCTGCGCCCGGGGTCGAGAGCTTTCATAACAACACTGTCGCCAACGACGCTATTGCCGCCTGCAACCTGAACCGGGGCCGCCAGCAAGAGGCGGACGGCCAGGTAGTCTTTACCCGCCTGCCAGGTGTGAAGATTGCGGCGCAGCTCTATCGCAGGGCCGCTGCGTCCGTCTTCACTAAAAATCATTTGCCCGCGGTTGTAGATTTCCAGACTGTATTGCTCCGCGCCGATGGCGCTGAAATCGGGCGTCACTATTTCACGCCCCGGACCGAAGTCCAGCAGTGTCCGGGCAAACAAAGCATTGGGAGCATCATCAAAAGCGGCGTAGATGTCCATCGCAAAGCCGGCCTCTGCTTCCTCGCCGGCGATGGGCGTGAAGAGGATCGACTGACGCCAGCGATTGGCGGTCAGATCGCTCAGAATGACGGTCGATTCATCGAAGCTGCGCAGAACGAAACTCGAATCCGGCTGCTCGTCCAGCTCGGCATTAAACAGCACTGTCCGCAGGCCTTCTCGCTGGCTTTGCGTCTGGGCAGGCTGCAGATAGAATTCGGCCGCATATTCGCCGGGAGCGTCGAAGATCAGGCCTTCGCCCAGCGGGGGTCGCACCTGCAGAAAGCCGGGACAGTTCGCGGCAAAAAGCCGCACGGGAAATGGTCCCTCGTAGTCGAAGAGCTCAACGATAATTTCGCCATCGTCACCGGGCAAGGCATCAAACTGCAGCCGCCCGGGATAAACAAATACTGAACAACGGGTTACCAGTTCCTCGTCCGCATCGAAGAGACCGTTGCCGTTCAGATCATTGACAACGCGCGTCACAATGCGCAGATCGGGAACGGCTTCGCCCTCGAAGCTGATCGTCAGGGTCGTAGCCTGGAAATCACGGCCCGGCGTGCTGAGCCGAATGATTGCTTCCGTTTCCGGCACAGCGACGTCAAACCGCACCAGCGCGGTGGTAACGCTCTGGCCGTGATCGAAGTGCGCCGTGAACTCGCCGTCGAGCGTTACGAGCTCATGCGGCAGGCCCTCGGTGTCAAGTATTTCCAGCCGCAGCTCGGCGCTACCGTTTATCTGCATCGGCTCCAGGCCGGATTTGTCGAAGAGGCCGATTACCAGCGGTACTTCGCTGCCCGTACTAACGCTGAGATCACCATTGTTGAATCCATCAGTCCCGGAAGATATGTCGGTACTGAAAGCCAGGATTCCTTCCTGGGTCCAGACAGGACTGGCGCTGCCAAGCGTAATCAGTAACAGCAAGATCAAGTACAAGCCCGGCAAGCCTCGCCGGGCGCCGCATCTTTGTTTGTTTGGTCTCTTAAAGCTTGACATAGTTTTTCTCCTAGTGAAGTCTGCGACAAAGAATGTGCGGGATAATTATTTGCCTTACCGATTACATTGCGGCAACAAATATGCCAAATTGAATGATTGTTGTTTTGACAAAAATTGGCGGCCGGCGCAGATCAGGCAGAAGAGTGAGGCTAATTTTTTAGGCCGTGGAGAGTAAAACTTTATTCATCGAAGATAATTCTCTATTCAGTAAGGGGCCGGCGCAAGCTCTGTCCTTACTCCTTCGCTCTGAAGCTGAGAATGAAACCGCTCCAAAAACCCATATTAAAGGAAAAGCCGCAGGCCCCTGAGAGCACTACGGCTTTTCCTCTATCACACCCACACACAAACTTTTGATCCCAAAAACTTTTGTCCGGTCTATCGGCGCAACTGGCAAACGGCAACAATTTTCGCAATAATCGGTCGGAACTGATGCTCTGCCCTGCGCCATTCAAAGAGCGTGGGGGAGCGAACTTCTCGCAGCCTGTAGTTTGCAGCGTTCACAGACGCGCGATCTCGCTCGAATCCCCCACGCCAACAGGGCGGCTCTACCCATCGTCTTTCATCCTTCCCGGCTTGTTCACTGCATGCCTTGTGTAGCTCTTCCAGTTTGCCGCCGGCCGCCCTGCTTTGAATGATATCTGCAATTACATGGCCGCGCCCAAAAAGTTGGTCCCGATTTCAAACAAAAGAGCCGCAGCCCATCCGGACTGCGGCTCGTTACGGGATTCACGTCATTCCCGTATTGTGACGATACGCCAACGTCACTTCACAATCTGAACCTTGATGCTTGTCTGGCCGGAGCTATTGCCGAGGCGCACAAAGTAGCTGCCCGCAGCCAGGTTGTCAGCCGGAATGACGACCGCATGTGCGCCGCTGCCGAAGTACTGATTGTCGACGCTGCGCCGCACTTCGCGTCCGTCGGCGCTATGGAGCGTGATGCTCAAGCTCTGGGCCTGCTTCAGCGTGAACTGCAGCGTGAAGTTATCCCGAACGGGGTTCGGCTGTACCGGCAGCACTGTCAGGCCGCTGAATTCCCGGTTGACATCGTCACCGCCGGAAGCCGACGAGATAACATTCTGCAGCTCGATGCGCTCTTCGGTCAGCAATTCGCCGGCCGCATTATAGCTACTGTAGTAGATCGGCGTGGCCTCGCCCCTGGCTCCGCCCAGCGTCAGGTAGATCGGACGAATGTCGTCGCCGGGCTTCAGGGTCGCGCTCGAAGCCGTATGCGTCGCGGCAAGGATCATGCGGCCATCGGCGTCGGCCAGAGGAGCAAGCGTCAGATTCTGCGTTTCGCTCGAAGGACCAACGGCGAGAATCCGGGTACCGCCATCCACACTCAGTCGAACGCGATCGACTCCTTCCCCGTCGGCGCGAGCCGCAAAGTAGAGCGCATAGGTCTTCACCGTATCGGGCAGAACGCTGATATCGTCTTCACCGAGCTTATCACCGCCTTGTGCCTGCGGCGTCCGCGCCGTAACGATGTAGTCTTCGGAGACATATACGCTTTCCGGTTCGTCGACGGCGATGTAGCGGAAGCGGACGACGTTCTCAAATGCTGTCAGGCTGGCGGGATTGCGATAGTTGACCGCAAACTCGAGCTTTTCGTCTTCGGCGGCATCCAGATCGATGAAAGCCGTTCGATCGCGAATAGTCGCTTTCCGATTGCCCAGACTGAGGCTTGCAATGTCAACACCCGTAATCGGCGTGACTTCCATCCCCACGATGCGCAGCGATTCGGCCGGCTCCGCATCGATCGGGACAGGGCACCAGACCTGCATCTGCCCGTTGGCGAAATTTTCCAGGGAGATGCGGATCGGATTGAGCACGAGGGGATTGCCTATCTGAATCGGACGCGCCCAGAAGCGGCGGCGGCGTTTCACCGTTTCGTAGCAGATCAGCGTGTCGCAGGTTCGGCAGTCGACATCGGTGAAGCTGTAACGGATGCAGAAACGCAGGCTGTCGTGACATCTGGCAGAGCTCAGCAGCTCCGAGCCGATCGTAAAGCGGAAGGCTTGCGGGCTGAGCGAGACGCCGGCCGGCACTTCGCCGTAGCGTGCTTCGCGAATGGGCTGATTGGGGACATAGGATATTGTCGTCGGTATCTGCGGCAGGCCGCCGAGGTTGCTCGTGCTGGCGCCGAGATTGAAATACGCGTTGCTGGCTTCCCAGTCTTTCCAGGCGCATATGCGCGGGCCGAAAGGATTAGGAGCACGCTTGATCCAGGCAGCCACGATCGTAGCCGATGCTTTACGAATCGGCGTCGTCCCCGTGGAGAGCGTGCCGTTCAGAATAATGTGCCGCCCGTCGCGCCGGTCGCGAATTTTGTCGGTCTCGATAAACTCGATCATTCCTTCGCAGCAGTCCTTGCATTCCGGCAGAATCACGCAGTATTCGAAGCGGCAGCACTGTTGGCGCAGCGAATCGTGCAGGGCGATGTTAAAGCAAATAGTATCGCCCGGCTGCGCATTCGGTCCGCCGATCGTCAGACTGTTCATACCGGAAAAGCTGCCCGGGCCGAGATCCGGGTTGAAGCTCAGGCTGGAAGGACTGATCGTGATGCCGCTCGGCGGATGCAGGGTAATGGCGTCAACAGCAAACCAACTCTGGTTGTGCAAGACAAAGTCAAGATTGAATTCATAGCCCTGTGGTCCGATCAGGCCGCATTCGATTCTTTCTTCGAATACTTCGCCGCAAGGCGGTCCGACATTGCCAGGCTCGCACTCAAAGGTTATCTCTTGCTCGCAACGCGCGCCATCTTTGCCGATCAATGTCACAAGAATGCTTTGGCTCGGCTGAACACCGGCATCGAGGCAGAAGACGACACTGCCCGGCGCGGGGCTGCCGTAGGGAATTCCGGCCGGCACCAGGAAGGCCGCTTGCGACGCGCTTATCGTGGGTATCCAGCCGGAGGGATAGGTGACCGAGCCGTTAAGGATCGTCACACCGCTTGTCAGCACGTCGATGACAACATTCGTGAAGTTGGCCGATGTGCAGGTGTTGTGAAACTGCAGCTCCCAGCAACACGATCTGTCGCCGAACTGAAAATTCTGCGTGAACGTGACTCTGACATCGTCACAGTTGCAGATGGTGTTCGAACTGCTTCTGCAGAGGTCGAAAACTTCCACGTCGCCGATCTGGGTTTTGTCCTGCTGAGTGAGGTTGCCGTCGGCGTCTATCAGAACGCCGTCGCTGATATCGCCGCCGCTGGCCGGAAGCTGCTGCAGGCCGTACACAACGTCATTGATAGGTTGAAAGGGCGGTTGAGCGCCGAAATGGAGCGCGTCGCCGGTGGCCCAGATCGTTTCGTCGCAGCCCTGGATATTATGGCTTCCCTGCTGCAGTCGCTCGTAGCCATAATCCACACCACCGGCGCTGTTACTGCGGGCACCGCCGACAAGCAATTGACCGATCTGAAATTTCGTCACTGGCTCCGGATTCCAGCTTCCGCTTGCAAAGATGTATTCGATGACGCGTGAGCGATGGGCCCCGGAGCCGACATCGGCATATTTTGTACGTTCGGCGAGCAGCATACGCCGGCCGTCGGAGTTGAAGGCGATATCAGACACCGGACCGGAACACTGCCCGCCCAGAAAATTAGGCAGCCAGAATTCGTGCGTGTCGCTCGCGACGACAAAGTCGCCGGCGCCGTCGATGGCAATCGAGCGTATTTCATTGCTGACGGCAGCCTGACAACGGCCGAAGTCTTCCCACCAAACCGCATAGTAAAGGCGTTTGGTAAGAGGGTTGTACTGCAAGCCCCAAACCCGTTCTCCCAGGGGCGCGAAGCCCGCTGTACCGCCGTCGGGCATGTAAGGGTCGAAAGAGTTTAAAGGCGCAAGGGTTGAAGCCGTGAGACGGTAAATTTTTCCGTCTTCAAAATTGGATACAAAGACCTGGTCGTGATCGGCGTCATAGCTGATATTGCCAAGTCCCGGCCCGCTGTTGGCCAGCGAGGCGGTATGTGTGACGGCGCCGCTGCTGCCATTGACCCGATACACGCCCCCTCCGCCCGCCGGCCCGAAGGGATAATTGCCATAGACGGTAGTAGCGGTGACGAAAATCGTCCCGGTATTGTCCAGCGCCACACCGAATACTTCACCGAAATTGGCGGCGGTCCAGTTTGGGGCGTGCCACATCGGCGCGTTCCAGTTCTGGTTGTTTGGCTGCGCGTCGGCATTCTGCACACTGACGACGCCGAACACATAGCCACCGGGAGTAGTCGGAGTATAATCCGAGAAGCATGTCATGACGGCGTCGCCCAGTTGAATCTGCGCCGCCAGCGGCAGCGCCCAGACAGACAGCAGAAGACACGTTAATGCGAGCAATCGGATTTGAACTACGTAAAAAGCACATTCATTAGCATTTCGAAGCGAAGTGCGGATAGGATTGGATTGAGTAAACATTGCAAGATCCTCTGATAAATAATGTGTAGAAAGAGAAACAAATTGTTTTGTCATTGCCCGGATTTGCGCGGGTATGCTCTTGTTTACTCCAATCGCGTGCCATGTTTTCAACCTTCCTTTTTTGCCCGAAAACAGCGTTTTTAATAATTATCATCAAGAGTTGAACTAGTTTTTTATCCGAACGCACTAATTTTTTATTCTGGTAGAGATAATTTATTATCTCAGGCTGACGACCATGCCGGGCGATTGTGGGCCACCGGGTCGGCGGCCCGCTTCTGACAGAAGATTCAGTACTGATATTACACGTAAGCCCGCAATGGCCTGCTGAAGAGCATCGCTTAACAATTCACAAAGGGGACCGGGTGCGAAAGCCTGCTGCGCTTGTGGAGAGCTGCGCGCAATGAGGATTGAGAGATGGATCTCAATCGTCTACCGTCAATCGGCATCTGGCAATATTAAACTGGAACTGAGGGCGATCGATGATAGTACCGGATACAGCAAGCGCCCGGTCCGCACATGGACCGGGCGCTTGCAGAGAGCAAACAACAACAATCGTCAAAATGAGCAGTCACGATGTCAGGGGCAATTCCAGGTCGCATTAAATGTCTTTTTATAGGTTCCTACCGATCCTTTCACCGACGCGCCTACTTTCACCCCTTTGGCATCGTATTGAACATCGAGGGTTGCAAGGGGGCCCGCCGCCGCAAGCGTTACCTGAAACGTCGCTGACTTGCAATCGGGGCTCACCTGAACGCTGGACACCATAGCATCGGCGCTCCAGCCAAAGGAAGACTCAACTTCGACCTGGATCCAGATATTCGGATTACCTGGAACAACGATGCAACCTTGTTCATTGCAAAAGGCTGTGCCCCAGGATATTGCGAAGGTATAGAGGTCGCCGCCGAAAATATTTTCACCCCAGGAATTGTACAGGTCGCCGGGGTTGCTTGGCTGAGTGACCTTCGGAAATCTTGGCGTACGCGTTGCCGCGGTATCGCCCAGGGCATAGTTGCGCCCCGGCGTTAATGTTAACAAGGGGTCGAAGAGCAGTTTGCCCGTCGATTCATCCAGGATGCCGATCGAAACAAGAATACCGCGTTCGGACTCCCAGCTGGCGCGTACAGCCAGAACATCCTTGCCGCGCAGCGATTGTTCCAGGGAGCTTCGCAAGGACAATTGTCTGCCCGCGTCGGCCAATGACACTTTGTCGGCCAGGAGACTTCCCTTGTCATCCAGCCCTATCACGTAGGACTCGCCTAAGAGCAGGTTGAGCGTTGCGTTTAATGTCGCCGGCGCCGGATCAACCTGTTCCACCTTTTGCAACTGTAGCTTGTATCCGTTTTCCTGCAGCAGACGTTCAGCTTCCGCATATTGAAAGTTTATAGTAGTCGGATTTGCCGCTCCATCGGCGCTGACCGGCGTCGATTCCTCATCCGCGCAGCCGGTCATCGCGACCAGACTGGCTGCGAGCACCAGGGTGCCAATGCTTCGCCGCAGCGCCTTTAGCCAGGAAACGTGGCCGCCTAGTGAATTCTCCGCAGCGGATTGGCGGCAAGCAGGCAAGCCATTCAGTCGATGCAAAGCGGAAGCGGAATCATTCGCAGAAAGGTCGGCGGCGCTTGTTTTACTTGCTCGTAGATTCGTCAACATTGTCGTATCCTCCAGATAAAATTTGTAAACTATTCCAATGCTTAGTTAACTGACTGAGTCTAGCGGATGTCCTGCTAGTGGCGTGCCACAAATGAAAACGCCGCTTTTGCCAATAATTCAATGAATGAGCTGATAGCCAGGTGAGCCGCGAAAAATTTTTTATTCCAATGGCATAAAAGTTTATTACCCCGGAATAAAGCTTTATATTTGCGGCACCGAAACTCCTGCTCAGGAGCGGCTCCTGTTGTGTAATTTCTTCTTCGCAGCGCCTATGAAAAATCCGACAATTTTGATTGCCGACGACCACCGCGACTTTCGTGAATCGCTGGTGGAGATGCTGGCCCGCACCGGCAAATACGATACCCTGGAAGCGGAGAACGGCGCCGAGGCCTTGCGTCTTATCGAAGCGAATCCACAGATTGACTGCATTTTGCTCGACTATTTTATGCCTGAGCTTAACGGTCTTGAAGTAGTTGAGCGCCTGCGTACGCTAGCGCCGCAGATTCCGGTCGTAATGATTTCTTCCTACGCCGGAAAACCACCGGGATGGGTCGAGGAAAAGGCGGGGCAGGCGGATGTTATTTATGCGGGTAAGTCGGCAGAACAAATTCTCCGGGCTGTTGACAAAAACGTCCACATCGCGCCGGAAATTGAAATCGACGACTACCTGCGGCGGCGGCTGCAGGATGAAGGTTTCGTATTTGAAAGTGCCGCAATGAAAAAAGTCGTTCATCAGGCGATTATGGCGTCCAATTCGCAGTTAAGCGTACTCTTAACAGGTGAAACCGGTGTCGGCAAAACGCAATTGGCGCGTCTGATTCATGTGCTGAGCGACAACAACGGTCTGGAGCCATTCATAGCATTTGCCTGCTCGAACTATGCCGCCAACCAACAATTGTTCAGCAGTCAGGTCTTTGGCCACACACGCAGCGCCTTCACCAACGCGAATGTCGATAAAAAAAGCCTCTTCGAAGAGGCCGGTGGCGGAACCTTGTTCCTCGATGAAATCTCTGAAATTCCCCTTGAAGCCCAAGCTACGCTGCTGGCGGCCCTCGACCAGAGAACCTATCAGCGGCTCGGCGAAAACAAGGTCCGCCCTATTCACTGTCGTATCATCTCGGCCACCAACAGGGAGCTGGAGCGCGAAGCGCAGGAAAGCCTTTTTCGACTGGATCTGCTGCAGCGTCTGAAACAGGAAGTCATACTGATACCGCCCCTGCGCGAACGGACGGAGGATGTTCCCGTTCTCGTGCGCTTGTACCTGCGCGAATATGCACAAAGCGAAAAAGGCCGCATTCTGCGCATCGAGCCGGAAGCGGTCGCGTACCTTAAGCGGCAGGATTGGCCTGGCAATACACGACAACTGCGCGCGATCCTGACGCGTGCCGCTCATGCAACACAGTCCCAGAGCATTTCCGTTGCCGACCTCTATCCGATGATGCGCGATGCTGCGCCGCTGAAAGCTCCGCCTCCGGCGCCGCCGGTCACGCAAGCGGCCTCCAGCCCAGCAAAGGCCGAGCTTAGGCAGCCGATGATCGAAGAGCACAGCTCCGAAGGCCGGCTCGAAGCGATCCTTGATCGGTCGGTTAACGATCTTTTCGAGCACGATCATGCCGGCAATCTGAAAGAAGTACTGGAACAGTTTCGCAAACGGCTGATTATCGAATCGCTGCGTCGCAGCCGCGGCAATGTTAAAGATGCCGAGCGGCGATTCTGGGGCTATGCCGAGACGGGCAAAGGCGGCCTGATGCACCAGATACGCAAGTTTGGCATTAACTATCGCCAGTTCCGCGATTAGTGCAGCGAGGCCGGAGTTTCGCAGTGTCGTTAAATGCAATGACGATAAACCGACTACCGGTGCATTCAGCCTGACGTAGAATTTTAGAACAAAACATTCAATGTCACTGTTTCGATTTGATTTCAATTGCAATTGTGCCAAAGCTGGAGCCAATCCGCTGGGAATATTTGTCGCCGAAGAGTATAGGAGGTCTTTTGAATCGGCACCAGTGAAATCGGCACTGATAAGATTGGCGAGCTGTAGACCGCTACACCTGAGTTCAGCAGCGCAGAGGTCGGCACCGATCAGATTGGCACGCTGGAGTCTGGCACCTTGGAGATTGGTGTTTCGCTGATCAGCAGCTTGAATATCAGCAAGCATGAGAATTGTGCAATAGTGTTCAACATATTTTGAGTTCGCGCCCCGTAGTTTTGCAGTATGGTATTACGGCCAGGACATACCCCTCCTCAGCGTGGGCAGCTAACCAGGAGCTTAAGCGGGTTTCAGACAGCTGAGGGTTTCGGGCAGCAAAGGCTGGCAGACATCCAGGGACTTTTCACACAAGGTCTGCACGCTTAACGGGATCATCAACCCGGTCGAGAAGCGGATCACAGCCGACGAGCCAATGTCAAATTCGTATCGGACAGCCAAACCTCCTATGTTAACTTTGTCGTGTCCAAACCCGTGCCCGCAGCCTGTAAGATCTAAACATTGACATTGTCTGACTCCGGCGTGAGTTTACACTTGGTTTTGGCAAGGTGCGCCGCCGCAGGGATAGCGTCAGCGCCGATCAGTTCCACAAAATGGGTTTTGCCTACGCGAAGCCCCGCTTCCTGTAGATGCGGCATAAAATGTGATGTTATCGCAGCAGCAGTTTAGACGCTCGTGCAAAAAATGAGAGAAATATTGGGGAGATAAGACCCTAAGCGTCACAAGGTATCTTTTTCAGCTGCTACTGCAATTTCAACTTGCATTCAGACTCGTATTTGTTGTATTTGTTGTATTTGTTGTATTTGTTGTATTTGTTGTATTTGTTGTATTTGTTGTATTTGTTGTATTTGTTGTATTTGTTGTAT
>JANQRB010000065.1 GCA_028284775.1 Candidatus Kapaibacterium sp.
TTGTTCAACTTGCTTCGCCGCCCTATGCCGTCGCCGACCTGGATTTCTTCCGACAGTGGCTGCGCAAAGCATTGCAGGACGAAGGCAGCCCGGAAGAAATGCTGTCGGCGCTGCCGAATAACAGCTGCATCGTGCTTAACGACCTGGAAATGTGGTGGGAACGCAGCCCCGACGGCTTTGCCGTCATCAACGAATTGCTGCGCCTGATTACGATGTTCAGCGAGCGCTGTCTCTTTATAGTTAACACCAGCAGCCACAGTTTCCGCTTTCTTAATCGCTGGCTCAATATCGAAGATGCCTTCCTGGCCAGCATCGAATGTGAAGCCTTCGATGCGCGCGAGCTGCAGGAGGCAATACTGCTGCGCCACCGATCGACGGGGCTCAGCTTCGAGCTGAAAGCTACCAACGAACGCGATCTCTCGGACTTTGCTCTGGCGCGTTTGTTTAACAAAATTTTTCATTATTCCGCCGGCAACATCGGCGTCGCCCTCCAGGCATGGATTAGCTCGGCGAGCGCGCTGAATGAGAATCGAATCACCGTTACAGCGCCTGTGCGGCCGGCGCTCGACGCCCTGGAGACCTTGGACAAGGAATGGCTGGCATGGCTGTTGCACATAGCCCTGCACAAACGCCTCAGAGAAGAAAGTTTAACACGCGCGTTTCGCTGCGACCCGGCGCATACGGCATCGATGATCGATATCCTGCTGCGCGCCGGCCTCCTGCACCGCAGCGATCAGCAGGCGCTGGAGCTGCACGCCTCCGTGCGACCTTTCCTGCTGCGGACATTTTATGAAACTCAACTGTTGTAGTTAGCATGACCTTGACAAGCTTTTTTAACATCGCCCTGGTCCAGGTTTTGTTGTTCGCCCTGATCTTTCTGGTCGTCATCCGGGTGCTGCGGCGGCTACTTGACATTTTTGCCGGTCGACGTTCCTATCGCGCGCAGGTTCGCAAACTATTTCCACTCGCCGAAACCCTCTTCTGGACGATGTTCGCGCTCTGGGCCGTCAACCTTGTCTTTGAGAACGAGCTGCACCAGACGATCGCCAGCGCGGCGATTGCCGCTTCGATCGGCGCCTGGCTGATCTGGTTCGTTGCCCGAGACTTTTTCGCCGGAATCGTCCTTAAGGCGCAGCGCGTTTTCGAGAGGGGACAATCCTTCAAGACGGGCGAGGTAGCGGGCGTTATCCGCAAAGTCGGCAGTTTGGGTCTGGAGCTTGAACAAGACGAAGGCGGCACCCTCCATGTACCCTATCGGGCCATCAGCGGCGAAGCCTTCGGTCAGGTGGACAGCAGCCAGCCCGGACGCCCTTGTACCCTCGAGTTAAACGTACCCGGAGACAAGGCCCAATCCGAAACGCGCTCCTTGCTCCGCTCCCTGGTTCTCAGCTCGCCCTGGGTGCTTCCCACGCGCGAACCCCTGATTCGGCCCGCCGCACAGGAAGGCGGGGCCGGCAATATCTGGCACATCAGTTTTTTTACGCTGGATGATCGCTTTAACGCTGAAGTTGAAAGTATGCTGCGCCGGCAGGCTGGTGAATGGACAGTACAAAAGCGGGCTGAGTAGGCCGCCTTTATATCCGTCTCTGCCGATAGTGTCATCGGCGCTTTGCAATGCCGGAATCCAAAAAACTCCTGGAGACCCCGGGAACTACGCGAGGTGATTTGCGGGAATCCGGTTGAAACATCGGCCGGAACAAAGTAGAGGTGAAACCTTGCCCTTAGGCCCGGTATCACCTCCGTGTCAAATCAGTGCGATGACAAATCGCAAAAGCTTCCGTATTCCCTCGCCGATACTCTCGCAAGAACTAAGACCGCAGGCACGGCAGACGTCAGTTGCAATTGACTGAACATGCGAGGGCACGTGTTTAAGGGAAAGGGAGGCAGGCAGGCCCGGTGCACATTTGTCCTCTCGGTGAGTTATCATCAAGAATAGGCCGAATGCGCCCGCCCCCCTCTCGCAGCAAGGGAAACCGATGATTAAGGTTTTCCGATCTCATCTGTGATGCCGTGGCATCCGAGGAATTTGTCTCTGTTGATGAAGCCAATCTAGGAGGGAAAGTGGCGGGCGCGAAACCAAATTAGGCCGTATTATGGTGTTTCAGAGTGCTCATTCTCAGGCGCCCGGGAAACAGACACCTTTCTAACTTATTACACTGCTTACAGTTAGACGCAAGCCGGCCAAAGCTTTGATAGATTTTCCAGCGGGGCCAAAATCGCGCCGCGCGTCAATCAGTTGCCATGGTAGTAGCTCAACAGACCAAATTCGTTGGAGGTCCAGTGCCGGTTGTACCACTTGTCATCATGGCGGATATAGCTTTCGCTTTGCAGAAGCCCCATCGGATCAAGCAGCTTCCATTCGACGAGCACATGAAGCCATCCTTCGCCATTGACGGCATAGCTGCGATACTCCCTCCTGGTATCCTGCCCGCCTTTATTCGTAAGCAAACGGCAGAGAAGAGGCTGCCAGTCTTTCCCATCCCAATAGCCCAGATGCTGCTGCCACTGCCGATAATAACTGTCCGAATGGGTGACGACGCAGAGTTGGTCGACCCAGGCATTATCGCGCCACACCTGCACGATCCGGCATGTCTTAGAGTCAGCTTTGTTAAAGGCGCGCCGGTGAATTTCATGCGAAGCCCACTGTTCAGCCAGGAAGTATCGCTCAATCAGGCTAATGACGGCGACCGGCGGCAGAGCTACTTCCAGCGCCTGAGCCGACCGGCGCTCAATGTCGCCTGGACCCGGCAGCGCAATCCGCTCCTGCGGGCGGACATCGATGCCGAGCTCTTCGGCCACTGCGCCCGGCAGCGAAAGCCGCACCGGTTTTCTGAGCGCCTCGTCAACAAATAATGCTGTATCGGCAATGTAGCTCGTTGAGGCAAATTGGGGCATATTCGACTGCCTATAGCTGTATGAATGGCGGGCTACAAGCTGCAAGGCAGCGCCAATAACTTCCTGGCAAATCACATGCTGCAGCCTTCCGTCAGCTCCGCGATGACCTGTTTCACGCCACAAGATTAGCCACTTGTCCTCTTCGGCAAGTAGCGCTTCCCGGAGTATCAATCGACCTGCATCGTCATAGTGCCGGCTGAACTGCAGCGAATCGCGCCACTCGCCATGACGACGCACCTGGACGACACTGTCAAGCTGCTTGCCCAGCTTATCATAGCGCAGAAGGTAACGCTGAGAGTCCGGCGCTGCTCCGTACGCCAGACGCCAGCGGATACCGGCTACACGCCGGGGACTGTGGCCCCTGCGTTTATTTTGCCGATCATAAAGGTGATGACAGCGCCACTTCACGCGCTTGTCGCCAAGCAGGGAATCCAGGGCCAGACTGCCCAGTTGATGCTCTGTGCTTGCGATAAGTCCCATCGGCTCTTTGGGCCGAAAATCATAGGACGGTTGAATCAGCGCCAGTTCGTCGATCGTCAGTCCTGAAGCCGCAGCCCATCCGAGGAAGTCCGGATGATCGATATCGCGGATGCGAATACGATTGTCGCTGCGCTCCACCGTAGCGATCAGCTCATCGGCGCCGCTGCAGTGTAATAAATAGCCCACGGCGCAGAGCCGCCCGCCCTCGTCCTTAAACAAAGGCGTCCGCAGCGGAAACTGCTCATTTTGCGGAAAACGGCCCGCCGCGCTGTAGTCCGCCAAAAATTCGAGATTACGACGGCGGCTTGCGCGCAGCGTCGCTGATTCGCTCGTATCGGGACGTTCGCGCAGCAGGCGCCCGACACAGTGCAGATGCCTTTGGATAAGCGAATCGCCGCGCAAGCCGCTTGCGGGCGAAGCGCTCGGCCAACCGGCGGCGTTTTCCCTGCGGTCCCATTCCCGGTTAATCGTGCTCAATTCGGCGGCGAGCGAAGAAACGTCGGCATCGCCCGGATGAGCCGAAACCCTGCCGCTCTGAACCCCTGCGCCCGCCGCCAAAGCACAGATCGTCACATTCATTAGCAGTGCAAGCCAAAAGATCACGCCGACCATGCCGGACTCTCCCTGTAACATGAATTGTACAAGCAGCCGGGAACTCGATTGTTTTTTGGGCAGCGGCAGTCGCGGGAATTCCAGGGAAGCGATGCTCCGGCACCTGAATTCATCAGGCAAGATTCAGCGCCGAGCGCCACTCGTCTTCCCTGAAACCGACCAGACCGGTCTCCTCGGTCAGGAGAAAGGGGCGTTTCACCAGCTTGCCGTGTTGCGCCAGCAGGACGATCGCTTCATCCGCAGCCATCGAGGGCAGTCGATCGCGCAGACCCATTTCGCGGTACACAAGACCGGAAGTATTAAACAGCTTGCGCACTGCGCCGCCCTGATGCTTCAGCATCGCGCGCAGTTCCTGTTTGTCGGGCGGCTGCTCCACGATATCGACTGCCTGAAAGTCGAGACCTTCCGCAGTCAGAAATTTGATGGCCTTCCGGCAGCTCGAACACTTGGGATAGTGGTATACTTTTAATCGCATAGTCGTCGAATCGCGGATTGGGGGCGGGACAAAAATGACTGCCCGCGAATTTAGGGCGAATCCGCCGACCTGTCAATGTCAAATGTATGGGGGATAGTAAATAGCTGCTAAGATGAGCGGCAAACTGTTTGGTTGGCACTTCGCCGGCCGGGCTCCATAAATCGTCCGGCGGTGACGGCCCTGAAAGGCACATTCTTTTGATCAAATCTCGTTCTCAATCGAAAATCGTCCGCGGCAGGTTCATCTGAATCGTGAAGTTGTCGAAGGAGATACCCTCGAAATCGCTGTTGTGCAGCGGCAGGTTCCAGCCGTAGGCCACTCTGAAACCGCCAATCATCAAACCGATCTCAGGCCGCAGCCGAATCGATTCGGAGTGAAAGTCGGTGTAGTACAGCAAGCTGAGGCTGCCGCTTACAAAGCGTAAAACCTCCATCCAGGACAGCTTGGCCGCGATCGTAAAATTATCGTAGGGCTTGATTTCAAGCCCGTAGCGCAAACCACGCGGCGTCCAGAGATAGGGTATCATGCCGTGGGGCGCAATCTTCTCGCTGCCGGCCGTCCGGCCGATTTCCAGGAAAAAGTCATCTCTCAATACGAGGCCGAGAATAAAGCCCGGCAGGCTGTTGTGGGTCAAACGCCCATTGATTTTTACCCGACGCAGGCAGGGCAGATCGTAGATCGCCGGCGGTATCCGGCAATCGTGACTCACTTCGAGTGTCAGCATGTCGAGCGCGCGCAGTTGACCCCAGGCAGGGGGTATTTCGCGCAGGTTGGGATCTTTGATAAGAACAGTCTTTAGAGCGGGCAGACCGCCGATCGAGCTAGGCAGGGGTGCCGTGTTAAAACCTCGCAGGCTGAGCAGGCGCAAGGAGTTCAACTTGCCGAGGCTTGCCGGCAGCCGAGGGATGCTGTCGCATTCGATCCACAATTCCTCCAGGCTATGAAGCTGATCGATCGACTCCGGCAATGACCGCAAATGATGCGCGCTGACCTGCAGCTTCTCCAGATTGCTCAACCCGCCGATCGCCTCGGGCAGATGCCGCAGAAAATAGCCCGAAATTCGCAGCTCGCGCAGTGAAAGGAGCAAACCGATCGAGTCCGACAATACCTCATCCTTGCCGACGCTGATATCCAGCAGATAGACCTGGTCGGGATGCTGCAGCGCCGCGGACAGGGATTTGTACCATTTGTGCGGGACAGAAAACCGGCGATCACCCTTCGCTGCCTGCGCCGCATCGCCGCAACAAAGCAGCAGCACAGCCACAAGAAGCAAGAGCTGCGCTTGCGCTCGCCAGAGGAAAGAGCAGGCAAAAAAGGCTCTGTGCCGGGCGCGGGTAAGGGGACAAGGCAATCCCGCGCTGTGGACACTAAATGAAGGGCCACGATTGTCGTTTTCAGAAGAATCTGAAGCCTTAGTTACTCGCTTCGTTTTGATTTTCGCCTTCCCCATTTCAAATCTCAGTCAAAAATCGTCCGACGCAGGTTGATCTGCAGCGTGAAGCTCTGGGTTGAGACGCCTTCGAAGTCGCTGTTGAGCAGCGGCAGGTTCCAGCCATAGGCTAGTCTGGCGCCGGCAATCATTAAACCGATCTCAGGCCGCAGCCGAATCGATTCGGAGTGAAAGTCGGTGTAGTACAGCAAGCTGAGGCTGCCCGTAAACAGGGATACCACCTCCATCCAGGACAGCTTGGCCGCGATCGTGAAATTGTCGTAGGGCTTGATTTCAAGGCCGTAGCGCAATCCCTCCGGCGTCCAGTAATAGGAGATAAAACCCTGGGGCGCAATCATTTCGCTTCCGCCCGTGCGTCCGATTTCCACAAAAAAATGACCGCCGCTCATAATACCGCTGACAATAAATCCCGGCAGGCTGTTGTGGGTCAGCCGCCCGTTGACTTTTACCCGGCGCAAACAGGGCAGATCATAGATCGCCGACGGTATCTTGCATGCAGGATGGACTTCAAGTGTCAGCTTGTCGAGCGACTGCAGCCGGGTCCATGCGAGGGGAATCTTTTTCAGGCTCGGGTCTTTGATAATGATCGTCTTTAGTGCAGGCAGGTCGCCGATCGATGGGGGCAGGGGCGCTGAATTGATCCCTTGTAGCCAAAGCCACTGCAGCGAGGACAAATTGCCGAGGCTCGCCGGCAATGCGGGAATTGTGTCGCAGGTAATCCAGAGTTCCTCAAGCGTCCGAAGTCCGCCAAGCTCATCCGGCAGGGACTGCAGATTTCTGATATTAAGTCGTAGCTCCCGCAAATTGCTCAACCGACCTATACCGGCGGGCAGGCGCCTGATCTTGGCACTCTCGATGCGAAGCTTTCGCAGCGAGCGGAGCCGGCCCAGCGCGTCCGGCAACTCCTCCTGCTCACGGACCTGAATAACAAGTTCGCGGAGATTGACCAGATTGCAGATACTTGCCGGAATCGCTTTCAGTTGGTTGTCGTCAAGCCACAGGTATTCCAGCGCGCTGAGGCGGCCGATCGAATCCGGCAGTACCGATAGTTTATTATCACTAAGATTCAGATAACGCAGCTCGCGCAGCTCCGTGATTTCATCCGGCAGGCTGCTTAGCTGGTTGTAATACAAATCAAGATAGCGCAGACCCTTCAGCTCGGCGATTTCCGGCCCAAGGCGCGTCAGACGATTGCTGCGCAGACTCAGACTGCAAAGATTGCGAAACCGGCTCAAATCCGCGGGCAGCGAGTCCAGCTTCTGAAAATCTAATTTCAGTTTGTAGACCCTGTCGGGATTCTGAAGAGCTGCCGATAAGGATTTGTACCATTTTTTCGCTTCGGGAGATCCGACACCGTCGTCCCTCGCCTGCAGCGCGTTGCCGCAGCAGAGAAATAGCACAGGCATGAGAAGCAACAAGAACGGCTGCGCCTGCCGCAGTGGCTGCGCGCGCCTGGTAGATTTCGGCATGTTCAGGTAGGGCGCACCCGACAGGCAAGCCTTTGATACGAAGCGGTATGCCCGAAACTCCTTCAAAACAAGGATATCCGAAAATTATACTGTATCGTGAAGCTATCGAAGGAAACGCCCTCGAAGTCGCTGTTAAGCAGCGGCAGATTGACGCCATAGGCGATGTGCGAGCCAAAAAGCATAATGCCGATTTCGGGCCGCAGCCGGATCGTCTCGGAGTGAAAGTCGCTGTAGTACAGCAGGTTGAGACTGCCGGTAAAGATCGCCGCAACTTCCAGCCAGCTCAGTTTGGCGCCGATCGTAAAGTTGTTGGATGGCTTGATTTCAAGCGCATAGCGAAAGCCGCGCGGCGTCCAGAATAAGGAAATAAATTCGGAGGGCAGAATCCCGGCACCCCCGACTGTCCGGCCGAATTCCACGAAAAAATCGCGGCTGATAACAGCGCCGATGAATAAACTTGTCTGCCCAACAAAGTGGGTAAGCCGCCCGTTAACTCGAGCGCTTTGCAGATTCCGCAGCTCGTAGATCGCCGGCGGTATCCGGCAGGCGGGGTGAACATCGAGTGTAAGGTCTTCCAGCTGCTGCAGCTTAAGCCAGGAATCCGGTATACGCGCGAGGCTGTAATCATTAATTAAGATGTCTGTAAGAGCGGACAGATAGCCGATCGAATCCAGCAGCGGGCCGGTATTGCCGCCGGAATGATATGGAGCGGCTATTGATTGCGTATGTGATTCCCCCGCGGGCTGCAACGGTCCCTGTCGTGCGAAGAGCAACAGTTCTTTCAGATGCCGGAGTTGAGCGATCGACGGCGGAAGCGCCGCCAGATGCGGAACATCCACATGCAAACGCCGCAATTGGCTCAGTTGCCCGAGCGAAGCCGGTATCCGGCGAATGTTGGCTCCTTGAATCGTCAGCCTGCGCAAGGAGCGCAGACGGCCGAGCGCCTCGGGCAGCGCTTGCTGTTCACTGACGTCGATGTGCAGCTCGCGGAGAAGAGCCAGGTCGCCGATGCTTGCCGGAATCGCTGCAAGATTATTGCCTCTCAGCCCAAGATGCTCCAGCTTGCTCAGCCTGCCGATCGAATCCGGCAGCGCCGTCAAATTGTTGTTATTCAGTCTCAGCACACGCAATTCGCGCAGGCCGGTGATCGCTTCCGGCAGCAGGCGCAGTCTGCATTCACTCAGATCCAGATAGCGCAATTCTTTGAACTGATTAAGAACCTGGCCGACACGCTGCCGATCAGAGCCGTGAATTCTGAGACTGCAAAGCCCGGACAGTCGGTCGCCGGACGCAATCAGGCTGTCGAGACCTGCCGCAGCGACTACCAGCTTTCTGACCTTTTCGGGATTCTGAAGGGCCGCCGCCATCGAGCGATACCATTTGTGATCGCCCGACGCGGATGGGCCGCAATCCTGCTCTTGCGCTTCGGCCCCAGGGATCAGAAAGGCTACAAACATCAGCCACGGCACAACTCGCTGCAGAGGCCGAAAGAGTGATCTGCGGGTTCGGAATTTGAATCTGCATTGTCGGGATGCGGCAGGCAGGCGGCAAGCCATCGGAGCCGAAGTATACCAGGGCCCGAGGAGTCGAAAGAACCGCGCGATTGAATACGAGCGGTATGCCCCGGTATCGGATAGCTTGGGTATGATTTGTCCGGAAATACTCACCTTCCCTTTGCATTGCGCAACAAACAAGGAGAAGGATACGGGGTAGCCCTTGCATAATGGCGCCTGGCGAACTGCGTTTTGCCAATGGCCTCGAGCGGAAGAATATACCGCCGGAGAATCTCAGTGCCAAGCCAAAATGCAGGCAGTGGAGCAGTACCGGCTTTCAAAACAATCAAGATGATCGGACCGAGTCTACGTCGCGCTGGAATTGCCAGGGCCGGAATCTTCAGGCGGCAGCGCTCAATCGAAAATCGAGTCATGCAGGTTAACCTGCAGCGTAAAGCTGTCGAAGGAAAGGCCTTCAAAGTCGCTGTTAAGCAGCGGCAGATTGACGCCATAGGCAATGCGTGAGCCGAAAATCATGATGCCGATTTCAGGCCGCAGCCGGATCGTCTCGGCGTGAAAGTCGGTATAGTACAGCAGGTTGAGACTGCCGGTGAGGATCGTAGCCGCAACTTCCATCCAGGTCGGTTTGGCGCCGATCATAACATTTTCGTAGGGCTTGATTTCGAGCGCATAACTGAATCCTCGCGGCGTCCGAAATCGCTGCACGGCAGGCTAAAATGCAATGACTTATAAAAGAGGGCAATGCCGCCGACTCAATCGAAGATTGCCGGGTGCAGATTGATCTGGATCGACAGGCTGCCCAGCGAGACGCCGTCGAAGCGCCTATTGAACAGAGGGAGGTTCAGGCCGCCAGCCAGTCTGGCGCCCCTAAGCATCAGACCGATTTCCGGCCGCAGCCGGATTGATTGTCCGTGAAAGTCGGTGTAATAAATCAGGTGCGCGCTGCCGGTAAATATCGCCGCAACCTCCATCCATGCCAGCTTCGCGCCGAGCATACCATTGTCGCCCGGCCGAACTTCGAGTGCGAAACGCAGGCCCTGTGGCGTCCAGGAGTGCGGCATCAAGTCCTGGAGCTCGTAAGGCTCGTAGCCGTCGGTCCAGCCGACTTCAATGAACCAGTTGCGGCTGTAGTGAATGCCGCCAAAAAAGCCCGGCATGCGCCCATAGCTGCGACGCCCGTTAAATGTCAGCCTGCGCAAACGGGGTAATTCGTAGAAGGCGGGGGGTATTCGGCAGGTGGAATCTACCTTGAAGTAAAGGTATTCAACACGGGGCAAGTCTGCCCAGGCCGCCGGTATTTCCCGCAGGCGATGATCGAATATCGTCAGCTCGCGCAATTCCGGCAGACGGCTCAGCTCGTCGGGTAGCGCCGCTCGGTTGACGCCGGAGAGAAAAATTTTGCGCAGGGAGGGCAGATCGCCGATGGAGGCGGGCAGTCGGGGAATCGTGTCACTCCAGATCCAGAGCTCTTCCAGGGATCGAAGATTGCCGATCGAGGGGGGCAGGGCTTTGATCGAGACATCGCGGAATTGGAGTACCCGGAGATTGCTCAGTTGGCCGATACTCGCCGGCAGTCGCTTCATCCGCCGCCCGGCAATGCGCAGGATACGCAGCGAGCGAAGGCGCCCAAGGTCGGTGGGAAGCTCTTCCTGCTCGCTGACCTCGAATTCGAGCATTTCCAGGTTGACGAGGTCGACGATGCTTGCGGGCAGCCTTTTCAGCTTGTTGTCTCCCAGGCCTATGTAGCGTAGCTCGCGCAGGCGGCCGAGTGAATCGGGCAGTCCGGTCAGCTTATTGCCCCTAAGATTCAGATGGCGCAGATGACGCAGCTCCGTGATTTCATCGGGCAGGACCCTCAAACCGTTGCCGCTCAAATTCAGGTAGCGCAGGCTTTTGAGCCGGCCGATGGCCGGTCCGATCGAATCCCGCCGGTGGCAGCGCAGCCTGAGGCTGCAAAGGTGGTGGAACTGGTCTTTTGCCGCCGCCAGGCGCTGCAGGTTCCCCAAATCTATCTTCAGTTTGTAGACTTTGTCAGCGTTCCTCAATGCCTCCGACCAGGACTCATACCATTTGTCGTCGACCGACGCGGCAGGGCGGCATTCTGCCTCCTGCGTCGATGCGCCGGCCGCGACATTACATACGACCAGCATAGCCAGTAAACCCACCTTGCCTGGCAGTGATGCCGCAAGTGACCGGATTGAACAAGGCTGTCGCGAAGCGCTTGCATTGGCCATCCGATGCATAGATGCCCCATACCGGCGAGCGCAAGTTCCAACAATACTGTGGCTCCGGATTGAAGACGCACGTCCCTGCAGCAGCCGGCCCGGCTTCTCATTACCATGGAGTCTTGTGATAAGCACCTTCCCAATAGGCCAATGTACGTAATGTCGGGAAGGGTACGGGTTAAGCGAAGGTTTGTCGCCTCAGCTATCCGCGAATATACGACCGCCGCTGAAATGAGAACAAGGTCATTGATCGAGCCCGCCCGGCGGCGTCAACAAACAGGCGCCGCCGGAAATCCGGCGACGCCCGTAGCAATTCAGCCTGGCAACACTTAGCTCGCGTGAATGTGATGATGCGACATCACTCCGCCGCGCACGAGGACAAAGCAGGAGCGGCGAGGGGGCGGCGGTTCAGGGAATCAGCAGCAAAGGAGTCTGTACTGAACGTCCGGCAAACTGCGCAAGCAGGTAATAGCGGCCGGCAGCCAGGTCGCCCAGTTCGATATCAAAATGATGACGACCGCTCGTGACGGACGGGCGGACGAAACTGCGCAGAGGTCGGCCGTGAAGGTCGAGCAGCAGAAGCTCGATATCATCCGCTCGCAGCGTCGTCACATCGAGCGTGACCTGTGCCCGCTCGCGCACCGGGTTGGGACTAAGCTGCAGGGCCATCGAGAGCTCCGGCCCTTCGAAGCGGGAGCCGACCGAACTCGGTGTGCCGCCGATGCCGCTGAGTGCAATCGCAAAATTCGCCTCGTTGTCGGCATTGGAACTGATTATCAGCTCGCCTGTATACACCTTGCCGTCTTCGCCCGGGTTGAATACCACCGACAGCTTCATCGACTGGCCCGGCAGCAGCTCCAGCGGCAGCGCAGGCGGGTTAACAAGTGCGAACACCCCGGCAAACTCAGATTGCAGAGCGATCTGGCTGATGATCAGCGGCGCCGTGCCGGTATTGGATATCCCCAGCTCGATCATCGCGCTTTCACTCGCGGCGACACTGCCGAAGTCGAGTTTATCGTCCGCCAGGTCGCTGTCGATTGTCACGACATCTTCCGGCGCATCATTGAGATCAAGGCGCAGGACGGTGCCGCCGCGACCCGACGCATAGATGAAATCGCCCTGGCGCGAGAGAGACTCCAGGTTGACCTGGACGCCCGTCGCCAGAGCATTCCAGGTCTCGCCGCCGTCATCGGTATATTCGCTTTGGCCGGATTCACCGACCGCGATGCCATTCATATTGTCGAGAAACAGAATACGGGCATGCAGCTCGTTAACTGAAGTGGAAGTCCAGCTAATACCTCCGTCGACGGTGCGATACAGCTTCTCCTGCGCCAGCACGAAGCCGACATAAGAATCAAGAAAAGAAATGTCTTCCGTCCACTCGTTAAACTCAATCGTATTCCAGGCACTGCCGCCGTCCGTGGTCAAATACAGGAATCCCTTGTTGAAGTCCGTGGCGCCGAAGAAGCCTACAAGTGGATCTATGAATTGCAGTGCGACGCCATAGAGATTGCCTTGCGCGAGAGCGACGCTCCAGTTTTCGCCGCGATCCGTGGTTGTTAACACGGAAGTCGTAAAACCAAAGGGATCGCCATAACCAAGCGTATACGCCACATCCTCATTAACAATATCGATATTATTGATACCTTTAACGCCGCTGGTCTCGCTGATATTCCAGTCATCGCCGGCGCTCGTGCTCGTCACAAACAGCGTCTTGGTGCCCGGCGGCCCGTCGTAGCCGCCGATAAGAATATCGTCGCGGTTAAAATAGTCAACGTCGCGCAAATGGGCATTCGGGATGCTGCCGACGCTCCAGTTTGCGCCGCCGTCAGTCGTTCGAACGATAAAGCCGGTACCGCTGCTCGTATTTTGCCCGACAGCGATGCCCAGATCATCATCGTAAAACCTCAGGCCGAAGAGCAGTATTTCTTCGGCGCCGGCGGGGGAGATGTCTTCCCACTGGCCAAAGCGCTGAGCCCGAACATCGGCTGTTCCGACAAGGCAGCAGAGGATCAGCGATAGTAGTATTTTGTTCATGTCGTCATTCCTTCTTTGCTAGTAATAAATTCGTTTTCTGCGCATTCCGCCCTGCTGAATCGCGGGCTTCAGTTAAACGCAAAGGGGATAAAGTTCAGATTTGAAACAATCCCCTCCCTATGCCACCCGGCAAGGGGCACTCAGAGTTTAAGATGTTAAGAATTCAAAGCGCTTGACAATGACCTTCGTGTTGCAAACGCCACCCCGGAACAGGGGAATGCATGTGCAAGTATGGAGTCTGTAGTGTTGTGTTTGCCTTCAGCCCCGGATCAGTCTTCACGCTGCCGGTTTAACGCGCCAGGAGCAGTGCGATCCGCAGCGGACGGCCGCCGATTGTAGCGGCGACATAATAAACACCCGACGCCAGGTCATTGGTGGCGAGCGGGATGGAGTGCCGTCCGCTGAGTAATGACATCTTGCGCATCGCGCGGATGCGGCGGCCGTGAAGATCTACCAGCGTGAGATCTACATCCAGCGGCCGCAGGGTTTCGAGTTCAAGCAGCAACATCGTGCCGGCTGCCGTCGGTGAAGAGCGGCTGTGCAGGACGGCGCGCATACCATCGCCGCTTATGCTATTCCCCAGGGACGAAGCGCTGCGGCCCTGGCCTTCGAGACGGATCGTTGCTGTCGGCGCGTTCAGCGCATCGCTGCGCACTGTGAGCAATCCCGTGTAGTCTTCTCCGGCCGTGGCCGGACTGAATCGAATATTGAAGCTGAGTTCGGCATCCGGCGTCAGCGCCAGCGGCAAGACCGGCGCGTCCGCAATCGTATAAACACCGGGCGTTGTCGATTCCAGCTCAATGTCGTTGATTGTTAACTCGGCCGTGCCCGCGCTGCGAAGGGTCATCTGCTGTTCACGTGGCTCCGACGGCGGCGTCGAGCCAAAGTCGTGAACTTCTACGTCAGGCGTCAGGCTCAAACGCGGACCGGCGGGGACTTCTTCGATGGGCAGGCGCAGCACGGTTCCCCGGCGTCCGGAGGCATATAGAAAAGATCCGCGCTGCGAGAGATGCTCCAGCTCGGCATCCGTCCCGCTGTTAAGAGTCGTCCAGCTCTGGCCGCCATCCTCCGTTTGCTGGGTCAGGCCATTGCGCCCTACGGTATAGCCGTGCAGAGCGTCGACGAAGAGAATGCGTTTTGCGTCGGCATGCATAGCCTGTTCGTCCCAGGTCGCGCCGTCACGAGTGCTGAACAGGGTCTCATCGCCGATCATAAAACCGAGATTGGCCGATACGAAATGCAGGTCATTGAGGGTAGCTGCAAAGGGACGCGAAGTCCAGCTCTGGCCGCCGTCCGTGGTCTGCAGCAAAATGCTGTCGTCAAAATCGGTACCGAGGACGAAGCCTGTTGCAGCACTCACAAAACTGAGCGAGTTGAAAAAGATATTTTCCTGCGTTAATTGCACCTGCCAGGTCAGGCCGCCATCCTCGCTCTTCAGCACGCCTCCCGACAGCCCAAAGTCCTCGCCATAGCCGACGGTGTAGACCAGATCACTGTTAATCACCAGGAGCTGGTTAACGCCCATAACAGCCGTTACTTCATCATAAGCCCAGAGCTCACCGAAGTCCGAGCTCGTCCAAATCAGGGTTTTGCTGCCGGGCGGACCGTCGTGCCCGGCGACAATAATTTCATTGGCGGAAAAAAAGCCGGCGGCGCGCAGGTGAGCATTCGCTTCTTCTTGAATCTGCCAGACTGTTCCGCCATCGCTGGTGCGCGCGATAATTCCCGTCCCGTCGGTCGTATTTTGTCCGACGGCCAGACCCAGGTTGGCGTCGAAATATTCAACAGCGAAAAATATCACATCGTCGGGCACGGTCGGCGAAACATCCACCCATTGCGCCGGCAAGAGCACGGCGGCAAACATCTGCCCCAACGCCGCCCACAGCAGCGCGGCCCTGCCTTTCCCACGTGTTCCGCTCAACTTCATAATCGCACTCCCAAAAATTCAATCCTCACTCATACATCGAGTTCTGCGTTTGGCGCGAAGTCCTCCTCTGTATTTCCTGGCGGCAAAATATTGTGCGGCCGTCTTATCGCCAATTACAAGATTCAAGTCAAACGAGGTTTCTAAGAGTCAAATCATCTGTGCTGATGCATTGCTGCGCTCAGGTTTCTGTAACCAAGTACTTCTTTTTTTGTCATTATCGACATTATTGGCGGGATTGCCGATTACAGACATTCTTAAATTCCGGCATTTCAATGAGGATTCTATGCCGAAGAACGACAAACTATTCGTGCTCATCAAGTCCATGACCAAGTCTGAAAAGCGCTATTTCCGGCTCTTTGCCGACTGGCACGGTCGCAAAAGAAGCAGCAAGTACCTGGCGCTCTTCGATGCGCTGGATGCGCAGGATGTCTACGATGAGGAAGCGATGCGCCACAGTCTCGGGTCTGCGCTGGAAACACAGCATCTCGCCGAACTGAAGCTCTATCTCTACAACAGCATTCTCAAAGCGCTTTATCTCTTTAATCTGGAGGATTCGGTGGAAAGCCGGGTCTCGATGCTGACGCGGCAGGGCGAAATACTGCGGCGCAAAAAGCTGCACAACCAGGCCGAGCAGCTCTTTGCCAAAGCCACCCGCCTGGCAATGCAGAACGATCAGCCCTATTTTGCCTTCGATATCTATGCGCAGCGCTACCTGCAGTTAGTCCTGGAACAGAACAATCCGGACTTCGCGGAAAAGTTCGAACGCTTTTTCGATGAGCTGCATCACTACAACGCCATCAATTCCAATATTCTGGACTACTGGCATCTCAACGCCCGAATGTACGTGGCGATGAATAAAGTCGGGCAGCCGCGCTCCGAGGAAGACCTGGCACATTACGCGGCGATCATGAACCATGAATTAATGCGCAATCCCGACCTGGCGCTGTCGCCGATCGCCAAACGCAATTACTATCTTAACCACGCGACTTACAACCGCAGCATCAACCGGCCCGCGAAGGCCCTGGAGTACTATCGGGAAATTCTGGCTATGCAGATGGGCAGCAAGCGGACCAGCAACCGTCTGTCTTCGGGCATCGCGACCAATCTTTACAATATATGCCTCACCTGCATCGATGCCCGCGATCCGGATGCCTTCGCGCGCTATCACCGGATGCTGCTGCAGGAATGCGAGCAGGATCCGGCATCGGCCAGCTATCGCCTGCGGATCAATGCCCTTTCGCTCGTACCCAACATCAGTATTTCCTCCGGCGATTTCGCTGCCGCCAGTGAAGGCATTGCGCAGCTGGAAGAGGCGATCCGCCGCTACAAAGGTCGGATGGCAATCGGCTTCGAGGTCTATACGCACTTTATGGGCTTTGTAACGCAGTTTGGCCTGGAACACTACGACCGGGCGATCGACTATCTCAATCGTATCCTCGACAACCGGCGGGCCGAAGCCGAACAGAAGTCTATGTATTATGCCGCCCGGCTGCTGCTGGTCGTCACGCACTACGAGCTGCAGAATTTCGACCTGCTCGACTATCTGCTCAAGTCCACCTATAAGTTTCTGAGCTCCCGCGGCAGCGTCTTCAAGTTCGAACTGCTCGTAACCGGTTTTTTTCGCAGCATCCTGGCGGACAGCGATACGCAAAGGCTGCAGAAGGAACTCATAAAATTACGGGAGGCCTTGCGGGAGCTGCACCAGGACCATTTCGAGCGACCGGTATTCGAAGGCTTCGACTATGAAGCCTGGGTTACAAGCAAGTTGGAAAACCGCTCCTTCGCGGATGTGCTGCGACAGCAGTTCAACGAACGCCGCCAGACGGCCGCCGCGCAGGCATAAGACACTCTTTCGCTACGGTCGGACCGATCTGCTCTCTCTCAAAAGCCACGCTTCCCGACGCCGGCGGAAGCGGGCCAGCCTCCCGTCCACGACAAGCGCCGCTACAAATTCTGTTCACAATCGCACACTTTTGAACGCTGACGTACATGGACCTTGCCCGCCCGGCGAACCGGGAAGTAGAAAGAGCGCTCTTCGCGAAGGATGTCTTATCCGCTATCCGTCAGCAGGTGATTGAATTTTTTGGCACCGGGATTGCTTCGGGCTTAAGACGCCGACGGCAGGGAAATCCGCCGCCGATTGAGCGTAACTTTCAAAGCGTCCGCAAGAAATCATAAAGCGCTTATGCTGCGAAACTACATCCTCGTTGCCTTGCGCAGCATGAAACGCCGCAAGCTGTTCACCTGTATCAACGTGATCGGTTTCGGCCTTAGCATGGCTGTCTGCCTCTTCATTATCGCGATCATCGATGGCCAATTCAGCTTCGATGCCTTTCATGAACGCGGCGAGCATATCTATCGCATCACCAGTCACTATTCCGGCCCGGACGGCTCCGAGCAGCACAGCGCGACTGCCCCCGCGGCACTCGCCGGCCGTCTTCGCGACGAATGCAGCAGCGTTGATAGGCTGACGCGCATCAACACCACCTTGCAGGCTTCAGCGCGCAACGGGGATCGCATGCACACAATCGAGGGACTCTATACCGAGCCTGACTTTTTGAAGATGTTCAGTTTCGAATTGCTGCGAGGCAATCCCGCGCAGGCCCTCGCCGCTCCCTTTACGATCATCCTGACCGAAACAAGCGCTCAGGCTTTGTTCGGCAGCAGCGATGTCCTTGGGAAGCACGTCCGCCTGGAGGACGTCGGCGACTTCCGAATCAGCGGCATTATCCGCCAGCCGCCAGCTGATTCGCATATTCGTTTTCAGGCGCTGGCATCTCTGAGCACGCTGAACAGTTTCAGCAAGGCGGGCGGCGCAGCTGCCGACCACGATGGCTGGCGGGTGACGGGATCCGATTATCTGTATACAATGCTGCGACCGGAGGCCGAGTCCGAAGACCTGCAAGCTTACCTGGATGTCCCGGCGCAGGGCCGGGCTGCCGGAGACGCCAAGCTCAATTTGTCCTTTGAAGCGCAGCCCCTGGAAGAGATCGTGCCGGGTCGGATTATCCACAATCCTCTGGGTCGCTTTTTTCCCCTGGAAGCTTTGCTGATACTCATAGCGCTCGTGCTGGTGATTATGACATCCGCCGCTTTTAATTACGCCAACCTGACGATTGCCGGTGCCATGACGCGCAGCAGGGAAGTGGGTATTCGCAAAGTAAACGGCGCGCGGCGCGGCCACATCTTCATGCAGTTTCTGACGGACGCTCTGCTGACCTCTCTCCTGTCACTTCTGCTGGCGATCGTGCTGCTGGAAAGCTTTCTACCGCTGCTGTATGGCTGGCTGCCGGGCCTGCAGCAGCACTTCGAGTTCAGGTATTCCTTCCGTCTGTATCTGCAGTTCTTCCTATTCAGCGTAGCGTGCGGACTGGCTGCGGGCCTTGTGCCGGCGCAGATCCTGTCCCGTTTCCAGCCCTCGCAAATTCTCAGGGATTTCGGACGGCTGCGCTTGCTGCCGCGATTAACGCTGCGCAAAATCCTGATTGCGACACAACTGGCGATCTCCCTGCTGTTTATTATGAGCGGGCTGACGGTGTATCGGCAGCTTCAGTACGCCCTGTCCTATCAGCTGGGATTTAACAGTGACAATATTGTTAATGTGCAGCTATTCAGTGTGGACTATCAACGCTTTTACAATGAAATGATCCGGCAGCCGGGGGTAGTCAGCATCGCCGCGGCCAGCGTTATGCCCTGCACCGGTTCTACTCATCACGAACCTGTCTTTCTTAAGGGCGACACCATACCATTTATCTCGCTCGCGACAGATCGTCATTTTCTTCCGAACCTGAGCATCCCCCTGATCGCCGGCCGTAATTTCGCGGAACATGCGACCAGGCAGAACCGGGAAATCATTATCAATGAAGCGGCAGTGGCGACGCTGCATATCGAAAATCCTTCGGATGCGCCGGGACGAAGGATTGAGCTGATGCGGAACGGAGAGCGCGTTTCTGCGATCATCGTCGGTGTTGTCGCCGACTTTCACAGTGCGTCGCTTGTCACCCCGATGACCGCTACGATGCTGAGCAATGAAGCCTCGCGATTCTCCTATGCCGGAATTCGGCTTGCCGGCGTTGTGGATTCCAGCAGTATCGCCGCCCTGGCTGAAACATGGCGTGGATTCGCAAGCAATGCCGAATTCAGCTATGAAGTGTATAAGGATCAAATCGAGCAGAGCTATGAAGTCTTTTTCATCGCCACGAAGCTAATGTCCTTCCTTGCCGCTTTGGTGGTGATTCTCGCCGCGCTCGGACTGTTGGGCATCGTGGTGTTCAGCTTGAAAACGCGTATGAAAGAAATCAGCATTCGCAAGGTCTTAGGCGCAAACTTTCTTTCCCTGCTCTCGCTGCTGACCAGAGGCTTTCTGCTGATAATCGGCGCGGCCATTCTCCTGGCAACGCCGCTGGCCTGGCTGATGAACACCGCCTGGCTGCAGGAATACGCCTACCGGATCGACTTCGGCTTTGAAATTGTGGGCCTCAGTGTGCTGGTCTTGTGCGCGCTGCTGATGATTGTCATCATTCCGCAGACTCTGTCGACGATTTTTGCCAGCCCGCTCAAAATGCTGCGCAGCGAATAAGCCCTGACCGCCAACGCTGCGCTGCCTGCCGCTGCCGCCAAACGACAATCGTTGACGGCCTCTCCGAATGCTGTTTCGGCCTTGATGTTAAGTGCCGGAATGCGTGACTTCACACCCCTCATCACACGGTTCACACGCTTTCCCCCCATTTTTTTCCATTGCAGCTGACCCCCTTTTGCGTTTTACGGTACTCTCTCAGTGAACTGAAACTGGGACGGCGATTCAGCAATGGCACAAGCAGACTATCATCAGCTCTCCGACGAACAACTCACGGCAGTCCTCTGCGGTGGGCGGCGGGAGCGGGAAGTCGCCTTTGGCGAGGTGTACCAGCGCTACTCGTCGCGCGTGATGGCTTACTGCCGCTGTATGCTCAACAATGCCGAGCAGGCTGAAGATATCTTTCAGGAAACTTTTTTGCGCTTCTTCAAGGCCTGCCAGCAAAAGGAGCGGATTCGCAGTATTCTCGGATTTTTGCTCGGCATCGCGCGCAACCTCTGCCTGAACGCCCGTCGCGATCGCAAAGTGACGGTGTCAATCGACGAAGTCGAGCTGCTGCTGCACGATCACGACCAGTACGAAAAACGCGAGCTGCTGGGACTGATAAGTATGGCGCTGGAATTGCTGGAATTACCCTACCGCGAGGCATTTGTGCTTCGCAAGATCGAAGGCCTGTCCATGCGGGAGATCGCCGAACTGTGCGGAATAAGCGTCGAGGGGGCCAAAACCCGCGTACAGCGCGCGCGCCTGAAAGTGCTCGACATTTTGCAGCCATATCTAAAAGACCTTTGCAATTGATTAGCCGGCAAGGCGTATTCTATGGACCTTCGCTCACATCTGCTGGAATTCGTTGACGGGAACCTTGCGCCTGAGCAAGAAGAGCAGCTTTTTTTTCATCTCTCCGTCAACGTCGATTTGCGTGCGGCTCTCAAAAACCTCCTGCGCCTCGAACAGTCGCTGCAGCAAAGTGACAGCCAATTCCGGCCTTCGGCCGCGACGACGACAGCGCTTTTCAACAAGCTCAATATTGCGGCACCCGCCGCCGCCCTTCCCTCGCAATCGCAGTCGGCCTTGCGACGACTTCTCTTGTCTGCGGCCCTACTGCGGCCTTACCGGCAAGGAATTATAGCCGCCGCTCTTACCGGCCTGACATTGCTGACGATCTGGTTTGCATGGCTGCGGCCCGCAGTGCCTGTAACGACAAACAGCGCGCTAGCGATTGCGCCGACCGCCGCCGAACAGAGCACGCCGCCGGCAGCGAATCCCGCAAGCGCCGTGAAAGCCGCCGCGCCCTCCCGTCCAACGACCCCGGTCTTCGACCCGGAGATGGCGTCCGCAACCGGCAGCAACAAGACGAAAGGACGT
>JANQRB010000083.1 GCA_028284775.1 Candidatus Kapaibacterium sp.
GCAAGACCGTCGTCACTATTGTCGTCGGCAGCGTCGATGACTACGACCTGACGGTGGAAACCGACCTGCAGAACATCGCCGACGGCGAACTCGGGCCGGGCAAAGACGTCTCGGTCTTCCTCTATGAACGCCTCTACAGTTGTTTTGACAACGGCGAAAGCTTTAAACGCCGGCTGGTCTGGCAGACGGCCACTCCCAGCGAAACGCGGCAGTTCCCCTGCCGGACCGAGTTCGACGTGGTTGCAATGTACAACCTGCGCGAAGAAGGCTTTGAGTTTCTGGAGTGGCATCATCCGAATCCCAACCCTGAGAATTACGTTTGGGCGGGGCCGCCGACCGAGGAGGAGTTCACTTTTATACTGGAAGAAGACACAAAGATCAGGGCCTACTTCCGCGAGAACTTCCGCCTCAGGCAAATCGGCTTCTACCGCAACAACGACCGCCAGACGCCGGAGTGGTATTCGACGCTGGCCCTGAAAAACCAGACGACGGACGATGTGGAAGTCTTCGACGACCCGGCCGACGGCTACGGCAGCAAGCTGCACTTCCGTTTTAACCACCCGGTGGACCCCGCCACGCTCTGGGCGCCGACGGGCGGCCTGGCCGACCTGTTTAACAATATGCTCTGTATCGACCAGAGTGAGCGAGTCGATCTCGGCCGTCTGGCGGGCTATCCGGCCGACGACCCGCACGTGACGATTGAGAACGGCGGCAAGGACGTGATCCTGGAGCTTACGGGCAGCGGCGTGGCGACGGCCATCCCGCGCGGCGAGGAGTTTGCGATCATTGCGGGCTTCGGCATCAGGAGCAGCCTCGGCGAGCCCTTGTTTAATCCTGGCAGTTTCCGAGCAGAGACTGAGCTGCCGGGCGTGAACGTTATGCTAAGGAGCATCAGAGTGTTGGAAGGCTCTGGCGACGGCGGCGTAGAACTCTATGTGCCCTGGGCAGCACAGGTGCGGCGTTTCCGCGCTGACCTGACGGAAGAAGAGATAGATAACGCAGATACGGACGAAGAACTGGAAGAGCTGACTGATCTGATAATCGATGAAACCGGAACGATTCCATTTAACCAGTGCTATCAATACCAGGAAGTCGATCAAACCGTCAACTACAACCAGCTGCTGCTCAATACGGGCGAGCTCAAAGCGAATGACTATGTGACAGGTGCCATGGTGGGATATGACATCGACGACGACGACGATTGTGAAAACGGCGATCCGAACAATCTCAATGACAGCCGTACAACCGATTGGAATTGGTTAGCAGCTACCACCGGAGCTGTCGCAGGTGGCATAGCCGGGGTTCTTCTGGCGTCGGCACTCGAAGCGGAATTAGTTGCCGTTGCAGGTGAAGTTATTTTCGCGATTGTTGCCGGTATGACCGTTGCCTCATTGATAGCTTTGGGTTTGTTTGTGGGAGTCATTGTTTACAACCTGCTCGCGGGTTTGTTTACTTCCTTGTTCTCTTCCCCTCGCGATCTTGTAAGCTTTCCAATCCAATGGGGCTATCCCTGGCGCGGCCGATGGTTCGGCGCCCATCCCAGCGCCAGGTCCGGCGACCCCAGAAGCATCGGCAAGCTGCGCTACTGGATGGAGTTTCGCCTGAAAAAGACCGATAGCCCGACTAGTGAATTCTATTAAACATCAAGCCCGCACCGGCAGAATTGAGTGCTAATGTGGCCGCACCGGAGGACGTTCTCTCCGGTGTGGCCATTCCTTTCTCGTCAGGCTACTGCGATTCGTCAGTGAGAGCGGGAATTAGTTAAAGACCCTTTCAGATTACATGGAGTTGTAATCATAATTATTTTGGTTGAAAAATCACAAACAGTCCATAGCGAGAGCCGAGAACTTGCGTCACTATTCATCAAAACGGGTCTCTCACTTAAGTGTCTTGATTGAGAAGACGATCTGAATTCACGAGAAAAATAAACCTCCTCTGGTCACGGAGGAGGTTTTGTAGTTATGCAATTGTAAAAATGCATGATGCACGTTCGCCCTTCAATTTCATTCCGGCTTGCGGATGTGAAGGAACAGGTTAACGCCTTCCGCCTCTTCACCGACATAGACCTGCGAATCGTCAACACCCGCCTCTCCGGCAAGGCTGCGCAGCCTGTCTTCCGAGCGGTGGATCAGGAACCACTCGCCGAAAATCTCCATAAAGTTTTTGCTCGGGTTGTTGGTTGAAAAGTTCCCGATCACAATTTCACCGCCGGGTTTGGTCCAGCGCAGAAAGCGGCGGAGCAGGTGCACAAAGGCTTTGTCGTTGAAATAGTCGAACAGGCCGGCGGACCAGACAATATCATACTGCTTTTCGTCGGCATAACGCACGATGTTCCTGTTGACAAATTCGATCTGCGAGACATAGGGGGCCGTAATGCGACGCGCATAATCGATGGCCCGCTGGTCGTATTCCACGCAGGTTGTCTGCAGGCGCTGCGGCTCGATTGACGAGTATACTTCCAGCAAATCGCGGGCGGGGCCGCTGGCAACATTTAACAAGTCGACCTTTGTAGCGTCGGCCTTCAGTTTTTGCTGTACGAGGCGCTTAAAGTAATCCTTGCGGTTCCGGACGGCATTGGCCGCCGAGTGCGATTGGGAGTACTCGTCCCAGCGGCGCAGTTTGGCGTGATTGGAGACGTAGCGCGTATAGAGGCGGTCGATGATTTCGAAATCACCGGCGTAACCATAGGGTTTGTTGCGGACAAAGCCCATTACGGTGTCATTGGTGAGAATCGGGTCGGCCGTCTGACGCAAATCCGCCACTTCGCGACTGCCGTACTCGCCCGAGCTGAGCTTGGCGGCAAGCAGATCGACCCAGGAGTCAAATTGCGCATATTCGTCTACGGAAGGTCCGCCTTGTTGGATAAAGTGTCGCAGTGTTGATACATCCTTCGCTACCATGATTGTGCTCCGTGATTACTGTGTATTTGAAAGAGGAAAATGATTGTATTGTGTATGAGTATCCCAGGGCGCTGCTTGAGCGGCGCCTGCAGCCTAACGGCTGTTTGCTTTCCGAATTTGTTTTTGCCCTTAGCTTCGCTGGCGATACAAAGATGCAAAGTCGCGGCACGGCATAGCGAACCAGAATTCTGCAAAAATAAAGTTTCTGGCTGAACGGGTGTTTGCCGTGTTTGCAGACCGGCTGCGACAAATGATTTGGCGATAAGGAAATTCCGGGATGCGGAACGACACTTTGTTTTCCCCGATATCAGATTGCGACTGGTTGCGGCTGCAATGGATTCGCCGATAGCAGGAATTTCGGGCGGACATTGTGGCTCATGAAGGCAGTTCGCGGCGGAATTCCCGATCAGAGGCTCGATTATGATGCTAACTCAGGACGACTTATCCCTTCAGACAGGCCCGTCATACCTGGCTAAGGGCGGGAGCTCCGGGAGCGACGCCTTCAGCAACTGCTCTGGGTTGGGAATGCATTCCCCATGTGCGCTTTACGGCAGCCGCCAAATTTATCTGCAGTGCCTCAACTTCGTTCGGCCGCCCGTTTCAATTCGATTGCAAAGGTCGTGCCTTTGCCAGGAACGCTGTCCTTGATATAAATACGACCGTTGTGGTATTCCTCGACAATTCGTTTACACAGGCTGAGTCCCAGGCCCCAGCCACGCTTCTTGGTGGTAAATCCGGGTTTAAAAACATTGCGGCGCAGGGAGGCATTCATTCCTTTGCCACTGTCCTTAACGAGAATAATCGTTTTTTTGTCTTCTTCCTGCAAGCTGATGGCAATACTGCCCTGCCCGTCTTCCATGGACTCGGCAGCATTCTTGATCAGGTTTTCAATGACCCACTCGAAGAGGACCGGGTTAACTTCCGCTCGTGCCGATTGCGGCAGGTCGCGCAGCATCTCCACTTTTTTGCCCAAGCGCGGCAGACGGTATTCATAATATTCGGCGACTTTGCGAATCAGCCCGGCTATATTGGACTGCTTACGGTCGGGCTTCGAACCGATTTTGGAGAAGCGATCGGCAATGCGCGAAAGACGGTCCAGGTCGCGCTGCATTTCGCGTACGGCTTCGCCGACCTGCTCCTGGCCGACATCGTCGAGCTTGATGATTTCAAGCCAGGCCATCAGACTCGAGATCGGCGTCCCGAGCTGGTGCGCCGCCTCCTTTGCCATTCCCGCCCACACATTTTTCTGTTCACTGACACGAATGTAGTTAACACCGACATAGCCGATAAGGATAAAGCCGCCCACCACCAGCAATTGAATCAGTGGAAACAACTTTAGGCGATTGACCGTGTCGGAGTCATCCATATAAAACTTCTGAAGAACGTCGCCTTCACTGTCATAAAGCACAATCGGATCTTTGACGGTGCGAATATTGTTAATCATGCCCACGAGATATTCGCGTTTGGCCGCCTGCGTCTTGTAAATACCGGTATCAATTTCAACATTCAGGGCATAGTCTTCGAAGGGCAGACTCGGCTCGTCGTTATTGTCGGTGGTAATCAAGGGAAAGTCGATCCCGGGCACGATTTGCTCTACCAAAAAATCGAAATCTTCCGAGCTGACGTCTTCTTTGCTTAAAACAGTTGAGAGATAGGAACCGTAGATATTCACCAACTTGCTCTGGCGTTCACGCAGCTCGTCAACCAGCAGGCTGGTATAAGCCATTATGACGGCAATGATAAGGGCGGCAAGAAACAGCAACAGCCACTTGATTTTACTCGCTGTCGGCTGAACGACTTTACGCAGATTCTGAATCATAGGAATTACAACTGCTTGTCAAAACTGTCAATAACAGTTTTGAGCGTGAACATTATGTTGCCGAAATTGCCTCCGGTCAGATCTTCGTCCTCCTCGTCCCATACGTAGTCTTCGTCGTCTTCCGCAAACTCTATCGTGTCAAAATCGAGAATGCCGAAATCGGGTGAACGATAATCGGATTGTTCTTCATCTTTCACCGGGCTCTTATTGTCATTGGACGACTCCTCGCCTGCCTCGCCATGGCCGTTAAGATGTACCTGTTCCGGCTCAGACCGGCCTTGCCCCTCTTCGGTCTCATCGAACTCCAACTCCTCATCTTCAGTGAAGTCGAACTCCTCCTCATCGCCATCTTCACCGTCGACATATTCCAGCTTGGAATCTTCGTCTTCGGATTCACTTTCGTCAAACTCATTGATATACAAGCTGTCATCTTCCGCCGCCTCTGCAATCAGGTCGGCGACTTCTTCGATAATGAAACGCAAGAGATGGCGTTGATTGCTGGATTCGATCATCTCGTCGAGTTTGGTCTGGATTGTTTCTTCGTCGAGCTCACTCTCCATCCACTCAAATTCCGAATCATTATTATCGATGGCGGCCTGGATCGCCTCGGGACTGACGGCGGCGATGTTCGGATTTTCGGCCTTCATAACCTGCCAGATGATCAATCCCATCGAGGCGAGAATCTCCTGCTCCCGCGTTACCTCGTCTTCATCTCTCTCGTCATCCTGATCTCCATCGGCGGTGCTTAACAAAAACCTTAACACCGCCTCCTGCTCTTCCGACATCTGGCGAATCAGCCCCGCACCTTCTTTCGGCGTCAACTGACTGATGTGCACCATCGTCGCTTCAATTCTATCATTTGATATGGTCTTCATAGCTATGTCCTCTACACTGCGTGGATTGGGGAAATATTGTTGGGAACCGGTCCTCTATCGCAAGTCCGATGTTACAGAGCAGCATTGCCGGCGATCGCTAATGGTTACAATCATTCGCTCAGAAAAGCTTGGAAGTGCATTTTGATCTTCGCCGACAAATAAGCCGAAAATCAATGAGAAATCCGCATGAAAACGCCGTCCCCCAAGGAAAGGGGTACCGTGCCGGAAGGCGGTATAAACAGGGACCCTTCACCGGGAGACTCATTTGTCTATAAGACCGCTATCGTCTATTTTGGTGGTTTTGCTGTCAATCGGCGACACACGAATATCGAGTGCTGGCAATGACCAAATCACGCATTTACCTAAGTATCGCCCTGCTCCCCTTGCTCAGTGTACCCTGGTTCTTCGGCCCGTCTTCATCAGCCGTCGTGCTTGGTTTCCCGATTTGGGCGCTCTACTCACTGGCGATAACGCTGCTGTTCAGCCTGCTGCTCTGCTGGATTCTCCAGCGCTACTGGTCGCTGCTCGCGGAGGACGAGAGCGATGTCGAGTGAAGCGCTGATCGACGGGGGCGGCCTGGTGGTCATGAGCCTCTATTTCCTGTCGCTTATAGGTATTGGGCTGGCGGGCCGCTTTGCGAGCCGCGAAGAATCGCTGTCCGATTTTTATTTGAGCGGCCGCAGCATGGGACTGACCGTCCTGTTTCTGACGCTATATGCCACACAGTACAGCGGCAACACGCTGATCGGTTTTGCCGGCCGAGCCTACCGGGAAGGCTTTCTTTTTCTGATGAGCGTCACCTTCATGATGGCGGTTATCGGAGTTTATCTGTTGTATGCGCCCAAACTGCGACGCCTTGCCGAGCGTTTTGAATTTATTACGATCGGCGACTATGTGCAGCACCGTTATTCAAATTCCGGCTTAACCATTGTCGTCACGATTCTGGCGATTGTCGCGCTCGGCAACTACGTCCTCACGAATCTGAAGGCCATCGGCCTGATCGTTGAAGCGGCGACGGGCGGCGTTGTATCCTTTGCTACGGGCATCATCGCTCTTTGTGCGATTATGGTCCTCTACGAAACCCTGGGCGGGCTGCGCAGCGTCGCCTGGACCGACGCGCTGCAAGGCATTCTTCTGCTGCTGGGCTGTTTCGCAATCTTCGCAGCTATCGAATTTCACTATGGAGGTCTGCGCAGCCTCGGCGACCAGCTAAGCGCGGCACGACCCGATCTGTGGCTGCCGCCGAGCAGCGCCCAGAAATGGGGTTGGCTGAGTACCCTGTTGCTGCTGGGCATCGGCATCGCAATGTACCCGCATGCGATCCAGCGTATTTATGCGGCGCGCAGCACAGACACTCTGCGCCGCTCCTTACAGATTATGGTGTTTATGCCGCTGGTGACGACCCTGTTTATGGTGATCATCGGGATTGTCGGACTGTCGCAGTTTCCCGACTTGGACCGCGCCGGCAGCGAAAACATTACACTGCTTATTCTGACGGATCTGGCGAACAACATCCCCGGCATCGAGATTTTAATTCTGCTCTTTATCTGCGCGGCGCTGGCGGCTATCATGTCGACGGTCGATTCGGCGCTGCTAGCCATTTCCTCGCTCTTTACCCAGGATATATACCGGCGTCTGCGGCCCGACTCCTCGCAGCAGCAGCTTACCCGCTTCGGCAAGATTCTCTCCTGGGCAATAATGGCCGCCATGGCCTACCTTGCAATTCAGGCGGACGCGACGATCTGGCGGCTGATCGTTATCAAACTGGAGCTCCTGTGTCAGATCGCCCCCGCTATTATTCTCGGCGTCAACGTCAGGCGTCTGAACGCGGCAGCAGTCCTGAGCGGATTGCTGGCGGGAACAGCCCTGACGCTGTTTCTTATGCTGGCCGGCGATCCTATTCCCTCCAAGCCGCTCGGAATCCATGCCGGAATCTGGGCTTTGCTGCTCAACCTCGCAATCGTGTTCCTCGTCGATCGCCTTCGCCGGCCCGCAGAGTGAAAGACGCGTCGGAGTCCTGCCATGCGCGGGCAGTTCGACCCGGGAAGCCGATGGTAATCGCAAGCCAAGGCTTGTTCCCTGACATTCCCTTGTCGTGGAATCACGCATGAAGCGTAAATTGCAGCTCGTTTGAGATATCGATCAATCACAGCAGTATCCAGATGATTCAACCTTCGACAGTCCTCCTTGTCAGCCTCTTCATTCTCGGCGCTTCGATCAGCGTCCCTGCCCAACCGATGCAGCAGCAGAATGCCGCCGAGATTCAACTGGCGCTCGAAAAACTGCGGGTGGTCGGCAGCGCATTGTATGTCGCGGCTCATCCCGACGATGAGAATACCGCCGTCATCTCCTGGCTGAGTTCGGCAAAAAAAGTGCGCACCGCCTATCTCTCGCTGACGCGCGGCGATGGCGGCCAGAATCTCCTGGGCAGTGAAAAAGGCGCCCTCATCGGCGTATTGCGCACGGAAGAATTGCTGGCGGCCCGTGCCGTCGACGGCGGCGAACAGTTTTTTTCTCGCGCCGTTGACTTCGGTTACTCCAAAACACCGGAGGAGACGCTCGACAACTGGGGACGGGAGGCGATCCTGTCGGATATGGTCCGTGTTATTCGTCAGTTTCAGCCGGATATCATCATTACGCGCTTTCCCTCGACGGGCGAAGGACGCCATGGGCATCACACCGCCTCGGCGATCCTGGCGGAGGAAGCAATCGATGCAGCGGCCGACCCCGCGCGCTTTCCCGAGCAACTGGCGACGATGGCGCCATGGCGGGCAAAGCGCCTGCTCTGGAATTCCTGGCTGCCGGAGGTCTTTGCGGGCGGTAAGGGGATTCCGGATGCTCTCAGCGTCGATGTCGGCGACTATAATCATTTGTTGGGCAAGTCTTACCTGGAAATAGCGGCTATCAGCCGTAGTCAACACAAGTGCCAGGGCTTCGGCACTTCCGGCTTCCGCGGCACGCGCCTCAACTATTTTGCGCACACCAGCGGCGAAGCGGCCGCGAAGGACCTTTTCGAGGGCATCGATTTGAGCTGGCGGCGAATCCCCGGCGGCGGCGCAATTGACGAACTGACGGCTGCGCTTGTTCGAGACTATGACCCCTCGCAACCGGCGGCGAGTATTCCGGGGCTGGTCGAAGCCTGCCGGGCGATGGAGCAGCTGCCCTCGTCAGCAATCGTGAACTACAAGCTGGAATCCGCCCGAAAGCTGATTCTGCAATGCGCCGGCTTATGGATGGAAGCACTTGCCGACCGCAGTTCGGCCACGCCTGGCGATTCCCTGCGCATCGCCACCCGTATTGTCAACCGATCCGATGCGCCCCTGCAATTGCGCCGTCTGCAGATCCGGCCGACGGACACCAGCGTCGAATTTGATCACGCGCTGGGCTTTAATGCCGCCCACGAGTACAAGCACAAAATCAAGCTGCCGACCGACATGGCCACAACCCAGCCTTATTGGCTGCGCTTGCCGCCCAATCGCGGACTCTATACCGTTCCCGACTCGTCGCTGATCGGAAGGCCATGGAATCCGCCAGCCGTCCAGGTCGAGTTTGTCTTTGCGGTCAATGGCTATGAGTTCAGCGGCATTCTGCCGCTACTCTTCCATTGGACCGATCCGGTGAACGGCGAGAAGTATCGACCTTTTGAAGTGGCTCCGCCCCTAAGTCTCAGCCTCGACCGGAGCGTCTACCTCTTTCCCAATCGCCGGATGAGAGAGTTGCGCGTCCAGCTGACCGGCAGGACGGCTAAGCTGAAAGGCAGCCTCAGCCTGGCGGCGCCGGCGGGATGGACCGTACGCCCTGTCGAGGCGTCTTTCGAGCTGCTGGAAGCCGGAGACGAGCAGGAGCTGCTGTTCTCGCTGCGACCGGAACAAGACGCGCAGACCGGGACCGTTAAAGCCCTTGCCAGGTTAAGCTCCGGCCTTATTGTCGACCGTTCCGAACGGGTGATCGACTATGACCACGTGCCGATCCACACGCTGTATCCGCCGGCCGAGGCCCGCCTTGTACGCAGTTCGATTAAGACGACTGGTGAAAAGGTCGGATATATAATGGGGTCGGGCGATGATGTTCCGGCGGCGCTGGAGCAACTTGGCTACCAGGTGAGTCTTCTGAGCGACGAAGAACTGGCATCCGGCAACCTGCAGGCGTATGATGCGATCGTGGCCGGCATCAGGGCCTACAACACGCGCGATCGATTGAAAAGCCTGAATGCCCGCCTGCTGAAATATGTCGAGAACGGCGGCACTTTCGTGGTGCAGTATACAGTCTTCCGCAGGATGGTTACCGATGAGATCGGCCCGTACCCCTTTAAGATCAGCTGGGATCGCGTTACGGTTGAGGAAGCGCCTGTGCGGCTGACGGCGCCCGATCATCCGCTGCTCAGCAGTCCGAACCGAATCGAACTAAAAGATTTCGAAGGCTGGGTACAGGAACGCGGCCTGTACTTTGCCGGTGAATGGGACGAAGCCTACGACACGCCGCTCGCCAGTAATGACCCGGGTGAAGAATCTCGCGACGGTGGTTTGATTTACACGCGTTATGGCCGAGGCGTCTTCGTGTATACCGGCTATTCGTTTTTCCGTCAGCTTCCGGCCGGAGTGCCGGGCGCCTTCAGGCTGTTTGCCAACATAATCGCAGGCGGCAAGGCCGGCGACAACTGAGCCGACCTTCGACACCGGTGTTACCGATCGATCAGGCATCCATCTTTATTTCGCGCATCAACTCTTCACTCGCCCACTCGCGGGAGGTTGAGATTGCCTCATCCGACAGCCATTCCCACAAAGAAGTGTAGGTCGTCAGTTTGAGTTCGGACGTTTCCTCGTCGGTCCGTGTGGACCAATACAGCTCCGTTACCACCACTTTGTCGGTGATCCGGCGATTCGATATCGCGAAGCCGGCAATGGCATTGTTATCGTCACGACGCGCAAAGGGAAGCATATCGCGCGGGACGCCGCGGCGCGACGAGGCCTGCCGCACGTACTGTTTGCGCAATGCTTCGGCCTCCATGTTGTTGCGCAGCAGATACCAGGGATAAAAAGAATGCAGTTTGTTCGCCAGCAGCCAGCGATACGCCAGCGGCAGCTCGTCAGATTTGGACATAGTGCTTTCGAGATTCATGGGTTGAACAGTTTTGTTCATGAAGTTTAAGGATTTTGCCCGGACAGCGACATAAGATCGGCCGTTTGCATTATGTAAATGTTACCGAGTCCATTGTTAACGCCACGCGCCCGCTCGACGAAGTCAGATGTGGACAGCCGGCGTTGCGGCGGCCTGTCGCCAAAACCGCGATCCGAACTGAACAGAAAAAATTCACCGCCGGGCGCCACTTGCGGACAAAACTCGCGCGCCGGTGAATTGATCCGCCCGCCAAGATTCACCGCTGTCTGCCAGACGCCTGATTCTGTGGAACTGAAATACAGATCGCCATTTGTGTTGCTCGCTTCGCCCTGGCTGTCCGGCCGACCGTAGGCGGTAAAAATACAATAGTTCTCGTCCGGTGGCACAAAGACATCCATCTCGTGATACTCAGAGTTAATGGCACCCGCTACCGGTAACGGCTCAAGAAAATTATTGTTCACGCGCTGGGCCCGGTAGATGTCAAATCCCCGATCCGGCCGACGCAGACTGGCGAAATACAGGGAACCGTCGCCGACAGCACAGGGATAATACTCATCCTGCTCGGAGTTGACGACCGCACCTGCGTTCCGCGCTTCCGACCAGACGCCGTCCTGTTGTTCCACATACCAGATATCGAAATCACGGCGCTCGTCATCTGCGCCGCGGGGACGGTCGGAGGCAAAATAAAGCCTTTGCTCATCCGGGCTCAAGAACGGATCGACATCACGGTAGCGCCCCGAAAAGGCGGTGATGTCCGGAGCGGACCAGACGCCGTCTTCGTAGACCGTGCTGAAAATAGCCCAAAAGCTGAAGCGCGGGTTTGCCTTGCAAAAATAGAGCCTGCGGCAATCCTGACTGAAGCTGGCGTTTAACTCATAGTCCGCTGTACTGATCAGGCCTTCTTCGAAAATGAGCGGCCCTCCAGGTCTGTCAGCGTATTTCTGCAAGGGGTGTTGTCCCGTAGCTGCCTGCTTTTGTTCCACAGCGGCGTCCGCCGGCGTTGCGCCGCGGTCCACTCCCGGATCATCGGCAGAAGAGCAGGAACAGAGGGCCAGGAACAGTATCCAGAGATAAGCAAGAAAAGGCCATCCCGCGAAGTTCGATCGCGCCGCGCAGTTGTTAACAGCACAATTCACCATTGCCCTAGCTTCGGCTTGTGACATTCGCGATTCTCGATTACCGCTAAAAAAGCTTCAATATACGTCAGGGCATTCAATCAGAAAATTTCGGCCTTTCAACGACAAACCCGAACGATCAGTCTCGTTCGGGTTTGTTGCAACATTCGTAGGCCGAAGAATCGCTTATCTTACTGCGCTTCCCCATTCTCAGCCGTACCGTTTGCGGCGCGTTTACCGCGAAAGATCGTGTCGAAGAAGTCGCGTGTTTGCTCGACGACACCTTCGGCGACATCGACGGCGCCGGTCATGATTCTGTCCAGCGGATCTTGCGAACTGGCAAAATCTTCTTTGTACTGGCCGGCGGCCTCACCGACATTCTCAAAGAAATCTTCTTCCTGAGCCTCGGAACGCCGTAAATAATCGCCGCCGATAATCTTGTCGTAGGCACCTGAATCGATCCAGCGTTTTAGCTGCGTAATGCGCAGAACGGGAAATGGGTGGGTTTGCCCGACAAGATCCATCATTTTGTATACGCTGTCGACAATGCCTTCGCCGGCTTCGTAGTCCTGCGCTTGCTGCAAAAATTCGTTGAAATTCATGTTGCCGAGCTGTGTGCCGCCCGCCATTTGCATTAAGGTGCCGTAGGAGTCGACGGCATTCTGTGTCACGAGCAGACCAGCACGATCGGCGGTCAGTTCAGATTTGCGGTCCCATTCTCTGAGGGCCTGCATTATCGCCCAGATCGAGATTCCTGTCAGCGGGATGCCGGACACGAGTTGTCCGAGGCGCAAGAGGACTGCAAGCAAGGTTTTGTACAGGGCATGACCATTGACGCAGTGGGCCAGCTCGTGACCCAACACGGCCAGTATCTGCGGATCCTTCATCGAATTGACGACGGAGGAGTTGAGAACGATGAATGGCTTGTCGACGCCGATAGCCGAGGCATTGAGAAAGGGAAACTGCGTCACGTAGAGTTCCGGCACTTCCTTAACGTCCAATATCTCGCAGGCCTGACGATAGCGATAGTGGAGCTGCGGCATCTGGTTTTCCGTGATTCGTACCGCATTGGCCAGCGTATGAAGACGGAGCATACGCTCTATGGTCGAGCCGATCAAAGCCCGGAGGACGACGTCCATCCCCGGTATTGCACGCATCGCCGAGAGGGCGGCGCGATCAGCCGGGTGTTCCCAGGCTTTCGGACTGATGTCGATCAGACGTGTTTGATTCGATTCTCCCATCGTTCCGGATCTCCTTAGTCGATAATGTTTTTGTAGCTCAACTGCGAACCATGGGCCGCGCCTAGCGCCCCATTACGCAATACGGGGCTCCCGGTTGCGCAGCGGCCTGTTTTTTCCGAAATCCGGAACGGATCGGGCCCCCGTCCATTGCAAGCTGCCCACTTTGTAATACGAATTGTCCGCAGGTCGCGAGGCGGCGACACATGCAGTGATTATTGCCGCCGATAAACTCGCTGCGACGACCTGGCGCCAGCGCGAAGAGGCAAGGCGACCGATTCAGTAATAGACTGCCGCACTCGATGAGGTCGCTGCGGCCTCGTCGCTTCAGCGCGCAATGCTGATCGAATGCACTTCGCTGTAGGGTCCGGCGCTAAGGCGATAATAATAGAGTCCGGCCGGCAGATCGTCCGTTTGAAGCCGGCTGCTGTGGATACCGCTCGGCATATAAGCGTCAACCAGCGTTAGCACGCGCGCGCCGATGGAATTAATCAGTTCCAGCCGTGTCCAGGTGTCGAAGCCCAGTGCAAAGGGGATCTCAACGTCGCCGCGGGCCGGATTCGGTGCAACCTGGCCCAGGGCAAATGCATTGCCCGTGAGCGTGATGCCCCGATTGACCCGGAAACAGATAGCGGAAAAGCTTATTTGCGCATCGATAAATTCGGGGCTGATGCAGGTGCTCGGGATTTTCGACTCGCTTCGGTCGAATGCCAGGATCAGCACGGGACTGGTATCATGCAGCAAAAAGGCCCGGAACTGAAACGACAGAATGAGCTCTTCGCGCAGTGGCTCGGGACCGTCGCCGTGAATCCGCAGCAGGCCGTTCAGGTTATCCACCTCGGGAGTAATAGTCCAGGCGGCAAGGACGGGATTGATGGCGAAGCTTGTCTCTATCAGCCGCAAGGAAGAAGCGTTAAAGGGCATGACGAGGTCGAACTCGCGTACATCGCCATTCTCGAGCTCGGGACTCAATACTTTAATCTGCACTTCGAAATCCCGCCCCGGCAGCAGGCTCTGTGCGTCAATTGCTTCGACCGCAAAAGTCAGAGGCGCCGCCGGCACCACATTGACCGTCACAAAGTCTTCTGCCTGACAGCCGTCGGCCGTCTCAACCAGCAGGCGGTATTCGGTTGTCTCTTCCGGTGTGACCGTAATAAGGGGGGCGTTCGGATTGTCCAGCTCCCCGGACGGCGTCCAGGTATATTGGACGTCGGCAAGATCGGACGAGGCAGTCAGTGTGACGGGCTGCGAACGGCAGGTCGTCTGGTCGGGACCGGCGTCGGCAGTCGGAACCGGCGCTACTTCCACCAGCACCGAAGCCTGGGCCGTACAGGTCTCTTCGGTGGTAACGGTCAGCGTGTATTCCGTACTCACATCGGGACTGGCGACGGGACGCAGAATAGTCGGGTCACTCAGGCCCAGCGCGGGTTCCCAGCGATACCGCCCCTCATCGGCCTCGACCTGAATCGGGAATTCTTCGCCGCGGCAAATCTTGCCGTCCGCTCCCATCCGGATGACGGGCAATGCGTTAACGCTGATCGTAACTTCATCGCGCGCCGTACAACCGGCCTCGCTTTCCACTACGACGGTATAACGTGTTGTCTGACGCGGAGAAAAGGTCGGCGACGGCAGTGTAGGATCGTCGATACCCTCTACCGGCGACCAGGAATAGCGTCCCTCGCTGCCCTGCACGTCCAGCCGAACTGACTCGCCGATACAGATTGCGGCCGGCTCCCCGGCATCGACTTCCGGCAAGGGCGCTACGTTAATGATCAGTGAATCTTCAGAGGTACAACCGTTTTCCGAGGTGACGCGCAGCGTGTAAACGCCGGACGTCCGCGTGCGTATCAGAGGGTTGGGAATCGTGGGATCGCTGACGCCTTCGGTATTCAACCATTCAAAGGTCGCTGCCTCCGACGGCACAATACCGTCGACCTGAACATCTTCGCCGTCGCAAATGTTAAAAGGCTCATCCGGCAGATCGATCTTGAAGTCGACGCCATGGACGACAACAGTTACCGAGTCGACGGCACTGCAGGAGCCCGCGCGCACCGTTATGTAGTAGGTCGTCGTGCGTTCGGGCCGGGCCCGCGTAATTTTAGCGCCGGGGTCATCGATGCCTTCTTCCGGCGACCAGCGATACGTTCCGGGCGTCCCTTCCGGCACCAGGCGCACTTCCTCTCCCAGGCAAATTTCCAACTGGTCGACAATCTCAACATGCGGTTCCACAACGTCTACGCGCAGCTTGTCGCTGACCTCGCAGTCATTCTCGTCCTTCATCGTCACCGTGTATTCGATACTCTCGTCCGGCCGGGCGCGGGGATTGCGGATGTTGGGGTTACTCAGGCCCGTCGTGGGCTCCCAGCGATAGCTGACGCCATTGCCGGCAGCATTCAAGCGAACCTCTTCGCCAAAGCAGATGACTTCGTCGTCACCGGCTTCAAGCGTCGGCGGCTCGCCGTCGACCGTCACGTCATAACTTACCGTGGTGCGCAGGCCGAGGGGTTTGTAGCGTATCTCGGCTGTACGACGGCTGGGATAGCTGCAGTCGAACGGCGCAACCCAGGTAATAAAACAATCCGTTAAGCGTTGTTCGCGCCGCACGATGAGGCGAAAGAGATTCTTAATGACATCAAGCGTCTGCACATCTTCGAATGCCAGTCCGCCCGTTTGCTCGGCGATGCTGCGCAGATCGGGATCGATCGGGGCATCGACATTGATGGCGTAGACCTTGATCATACTCTTCAGACATTCGCTTACAATGAGGTTAACTTTCGGCGTCTCGGTCGGCTGACCATCGGTGATGATAATACAAAAGCGCTGCACGGCCGGGCCGCCGATGGTACGATCGAAGAGGGCGATGACGCCGGCATCGGGATCGAGAAAGACCGGGTTGAAGTCCGTACCGATTTGTCCGAAAGGCTGTATCGAGTGGACATCGTTGTTAAGCAACGGAATGTTGTTAATCCAGTCGCGCCTGAGGATCACCGTTTTGTGGAATGACGTTAAGGCCATTTGCCAGTTGCCATTCGTGTTAACCTTGTCAAAAAACTCGGCAGCACCGAGCTTCACCAGGCGCAGGCGCGTTCCGATGTCGGGATCTTCCATCAGACCGTTCATCGAAAGACTTTGATCAAGCACCATGACAGCCCGAAAAGGATCGAGACGTGACTTGGTGATGCAATTGACGGTAATGTTGGCCTCGGTAACGGGCAGACCATTGTCCAGGATTTCGAAATCCGAAGGCCTGAATCCTGTTATCATCTGGCCTTCGTCATCCGACACAAACAACTGGGCCTTGATGAGCGGATAGTTGAGCAGATTGATTTCGTCGATGACAAAGGATTGGGATTTCAGCGGGGCTGCACACATTGCCAGCAGAACCAGCGCCAGTGTACAAAGAGAACAGGCCTTGGCCATTAAATTGCCTCACGGGTAAATTGTGAGCGGGAGGGTACGACTTAGAGTCTTGACACCCCACACAATACTACGTCACAGAGGGCAGCTGTCCAATGATCCAGAGAAATATTTCCCCGCGGCCCTTGCCGACGCCGACTCGGGATAGGTGGAATCGCTCAGCGAGCGTCATCGCGGTCTTCCGGCAACCGGGGCAGCTGCTCGTCGCCCTCGTCGCGCGGCGCATAGTGGCGTTTGAGCCAGGAACTCAGTCCTTCAAGTCCCGGAAAGAGCACCCGTTCGTTGATGTTGGCCTGATCCAGTTTATCGCGTACCTCCCATTTCAGATGGGCCGGAATCACGATCTTTTTGATCAATTCCGAATGGGAGGCCAGCCAGTGGTCGATCAGTGCGTTGGGGTTGGACATCACGGAAAAGAGAGCGTACTGATTGACGATACGATCGTCGAGTGACGGCGGCTCGAAAAACACGACAAAGTCGGAGGCCGACATACTGCTGAAGGTCTGAAGCGTGCGGGCGCCGCGTTCCAGCATCTCGACGGTGAAGACATTGCTGCCTTCTTCTTCCAGGATCGCCTGGAGCGCGCGTGGCTGCAGGCTCCTGAGCCGCACATAATCGACGCACCAGACTGCCCCGTCCTGGTCGAAATGTTCGACGGACGCCGTCGCGAAATGCAGTGCGATCAGAGGCGAAAAAGTCCAGTCCAGCAAACGGGTCGGCAGACCATGGTGTTGAGCCAGCGAAAGCCAGTTCCAGACCGAATCCCCGGAGGCGGACTTCCGGAAGGCATATTTGCGGAAATTACGCAGCAGATGCGCCTCCAAGCGCTCAAAGTCGCCGCCCAAACGCATAAGACTTGTTTTGAGCTCGTAATCGGCATGTGAAAGGCCGCGAAAGGCATAGTTGGACCGATGGCGGCCCAGCGGCGGCAGCCAGGAATCTTCGAAAAGTCGATCATTGAGTTCCGTCCAGCTTTTTACCCGCTGTTCATGCATGGAGAGCCGTCGCCTTATGCTAGTAGTGTTTATCGCTGCCGCAGTTTGCAAGACCGCAAGTTAGAGAATCGTTGCGACCGGGCGAAAAGTTTATCGCTTTGGAGCTTGTTCCACCGCCGTGGCAGAGAGATGCCGCAGGAAGAAGCCAAGCCAGCGTTCGCGCAGCGGCGCGCCCCCCTGTGCCCAGACATTTGTGTGATCGGCAGCGCGGACAGGATACCAGCACTTGTCGGCACTGGCAAGATTGCGGTAGATCGTCTGCCCGTGCGCAATCGGAATGTGGATATCTTCATTGCCGTGAATCAGCAGTACCGGCTGCCGGATCGCTCGAGCCGAACGGGCCGGCACGACCTGCTGCGGATCGAAATGCGCGATATTCCCCGCCTGCCGCAATGCCTGATCTGAGACGAATCGCCAGGGGATGCCCGTCAGACGGCGCTGATAGTCGAAGATTACATCGGGCAGCGATGCAAAGGCCGATTCGACGATGCCGCAGCGAAGACGCGAATCTTCAGCAAGGGCCTGCAGCGCAACCGCCCCGCCATACGAGGCGCCGTAGATACCGAAGGGTCCAATGTCGGCGAACTGCGTCTCTACACTATCAAGCACGGTCATCAGGTCGTGTTTTTCGTAGTAGCCGAAGGTGCAGTAGGCATTGGCCGCAGTGCCATGTGCGCGGGCATCGTAGACAATGCAGTTGAATCCCGCCTCCGTCAGAGCCGCGGCCGCCGGAAGCAGGCTCTCTTTACCGCTCGCGATACCGTGCAACAGTGCGATCGTTCCCCTGCTTATCTGGCCGCCGGCATAAATGTACCAGCCCTGCAGCGTGATGGAATCAGCGACAGTGACGGCCAGTCGATCTGCATGCAGACCGAGATCCGCAGGACGCGCAGCCTGCGCCTCTTCAATTGCACCCAGATAGTGCCGCAGCTCGGGCTTGATAATCGCATAGGGCGCCACGTGTTTCAGCACAAGGTAGCCGGCTGTCGGCAGCAACAGGAGCAGCACTCCGAGGATCGTCGCGATGTATCTGGCCTTTCGTGGTTTCTTGCTCATAATGTTCTTCAGCGGAGTGTTTGCAGAATGACGCGCCGGCGGCCGCTGTTCCGACCATCGACCAGAGGCATTAAAGTTGACATATAAACTAATAAGGCTGTTGCAACGGCCGGTAGACGCAAAGGTTGCAATCGGATTAAAGTAAAGCCGGGAAAAGCGAGATAATAAGACCGCCTCGATTCAACGCGCGGTGGCCAGCCGACGAATGGCCCTGATCCTTTCCAGAACGGGCGGATGGGAATAGGCAAGCCAGACGAGCAGCGGATGCGGTGTCAGGTTGGCGAGATTGTGACCGGACATTTTTTTGAGAGCGGAAACCATTGCTTCGCCGTCGCCGGTGGTTTCGACGGCATAACGGTCGGCCTCGAATTCGTTCTTGCGTGAAAAGATGTTTAACATTATGCCGAGGATCATTGCAAGCGGAGCGTAGAGCCAGCCAAAGAATATCAGACCGGCATACACGGATTGATGTTCCATGGCAAAGGCCTGAAATAATCCTTCATGACTGATAAAGATGGAGAGCAGGTACAACATCACGCCTACCTGAACAAAGTTCAGCAGCATGCCCTGGATGACGTGGCGCTTTTTGTAGTGTCCGATTTCGTGGGCCAGGACCGCCACCAGCTCCGGCGCCGAATGATTGGCAACCAGGGTATCATAGAGTACGACGCGCTTGTGTTTGCCGAATCCGATAAAGAAAGCGTTGGATTTACTCGATCGCCGCGATCCGTCCATCACAAATATGTCGCTCAATGAATAGCGCACGGATTTGGCAAAGTTCAGCAGTGATTCGCGCAGAACACCATCTTCAAGCGGTGTGAATTTGTTGAATAAAGGCAGTATCCAGGTCGGTGCGACGAATTGCAGCAAGAGCGTGACCACTATAAAGGCGGCCCAGCAGTAGAGCCATGCATTAGAGCCCGCCAGCTCGAAAAAGGAGAGCAATCCCGCCAACAGAGGGACGCCCAGGGCCAGGCTCAGTGCCATCCCCTTCAATAAATCCGTCAGAAAGACTGTCGGCGTGGTTTTGTTAAAGCCGAATCGTTCTTCGATCACGAAGGTAGAATACAAGCGGAAGGGCAAGCCGATGAGCTTGCGTCCCAGGAGCAGAATTCCGATATACAGGATGCCGGTCCAGATGGGACCGGGTTCAAATGAGCGCAGCCAGAGGTCGAGAATGTTAAATCCGCCGGCAAACCAAAAGATCAGCATGGCAGCTAAACTAACGGTCGTGGCCAGCAGGCTGAAGCGGGTGCGGACACGGGTGTATTCCTGCGATCGGGCATAGCGCTCTTCTTCATACACGTCGTTCAGTTCGGGCGGCATAGTGCGGCGCAGCGATTTGAGGTTAAGATAATCCGATATGAGAGTCAGAAGAAAATCAATCGTAAGCGTGGCAATGATAACAATAGCGTAAGTATTCATGTGTACCTGAGATTGCCCGACAGCGACCGCCGGAGAAGATGCTCGAATTTAGGCTTTTAACAGGCCTGAGGACGAAGTCGCCCCTGAATTCGTGCCGCCCGACGCTTAATTTCTCTCGTCGGGAGCTCTGCGGATTTAAGCTGCCTGATAATGCCCTTCGCTATCAGCCGGATAACTTCACGCTTGCCGGCCCTAAACAATCGCGGCGCCTCGACCTCAGCGATCTTAACTTCCCGGTCGGCCTTGAGATTGCTTCCCTGCTAAGCTACCCACAATGATAATTCCGGCGGCAGCAAGGACAACCGGTATGACCGGCTCAAAGCCCATCGTCCAGCCCGGAGGAATGACGCCGCTGACAAAGCCGGCCAACAGCGCTTCGCCGCACAGAATGGACAGCAGGCAGGCCTTTGCCGAGGTCCGCCGCCAGTAGAGGGCGGCGACGGTTGTGGGAAAGAGCACCGCCAGCCCACTGAAGGTATTCTGTACGATGCCTGCGATGGTATCGTGCGGCTGCAGGGCAATGACGAGTCCCGTTGCAGCCAGCAGAACGATCAGAATTCGTCCGACAAACACCTGTCGCTGCAGCGTGGCGGCGGGACGAAGCACCGATTGATACACATCGCGGGTCAGCATCGTACTGAGAGCCAGCAATTGCGAATCCATCGTCGACATAAAAGCGGCCAGTGCACCAACCGTCACCAGGGATCCGATCCAGAGCGGCGCGAACTCCTGCAACATCATGGGTAAGATCTGGTCGGCGGCATTCCCGCTGAGGCCCGGAAAGACAAGATTGCCCCAAACGCCGATCATGACCGGGCCCAGGAACAGAAAAGCCGTCACAAAGGGATAGAGCACTGCGGAAGTCTTGAGCGCGCGCGCCGATTTCGCCGTGAAAAATCGCATAAGAATCTGAGGGAACATCGGTACGGCCAGCGGCCACAGCAAGCTAAAGGATATCCAGGAACGGAGCTGGTAGACTTCGCCCCGGCCTTCCCGGCTGAATAAGCTCCGATCGAGTTCCAGTGCCTGCCGGTTGGCTTCGCCGATGCCGCCAAGCTTGTCCGCGACGATGATGACCGCCACGATCATCAGCGTCATCATTAGGACGCCCTGCAGCACATCGGTCCATGCCACACTGCGCATGCCGCCGAAAAAGACATAGAAGACGATGATGATCGACAGAAGACCGGCGCCCCAGTAATAAGAGATGGCTCCGTCGGTCAGGCGCTCCAGCAAGTAGCCCGCTCCGATCGGCTGAATCGCCAGGTACGGAATCGTAAAAACCACCATTACGGCCAGATATACCATTTTCAGCGCTTTGCTACCCAGCAGCACGCCAATCAGTTCCGGCGGCGAAATAATCGAATGCTGCCTGGCCGCTTGCCAGGCTTTGTAACCGACGAGGTAGATACTGATTGCGACCAGGGCGGTGCCGAAGCTCATGATGCCGTAGAAAGAATAGCCGACATGATAGGAGCGTCCGGCAAAGCCGAGAAAGAAAAAAGCGCTGAAGTTCGTGGCGATCAGGGTGAAGAAGAGCAGCAGCGGACCAAGACCGCGTCCCGCGAGAAAATAATCGTCGGGCGTGCTTTTGCTGAAGCGGTAGCCATACCAGCCGATCAGGACGGTTAGCCCAAGATAGAGGGTCAGGGCAATGGCCGGGGCTACAACATTCTCCATCGGCTATCGCTCTCCCTCGGACCGCGCCTTCCAATAGCTGCGAATGAACACTCCGAACAGCAGAGCGAAAAGCATTTGTAATGCAATCAGGTAATAGACCCAGCCGGGCAGGCCGAGGGGGCCGATCGATTCTTCGAATCCAAAGCCGAGATCAAGGGCGAGTATGCACAGCAACGTGAAAATCGCAGTCCAGAACAGTCCGTTTCGGAGCAGCTTCGAAAGGTTCATAAGCTGCAAATTACAAACTAATTGCGAGCCCGAAAATTCGAGGGCGGAAGTCAGGTCTGCGCGGCTGACCTAATAACTCTACTTCACAATGAGAACCGAGCGGCTCTCTACACGGCTGCCGTTGCGCAGCACGAGCTGATAGGCGCCGCTGGCAAGCTCATTCGTCGGAATCGTGAAACGATAGCTGCGCGCTTCGTCATCGGTGTCGCTGTGCTGCCAGTGGAATCTTGATTTACGTTCACCCCAGGAATTGAAGAGCGCCAACTCCTGATCGCCGGCGACATTGGTGCTCACGTCCACTGTCAGGACGTCAACCGCGGGGTTAGGCTGTACGCTGACGACCGTCTGCAAGGTCGTGCCGAGGCTGAGGTGTCCGGCGGGACAGGTGTGGAGCTGCTCGTAGGAGCCCCCCGTGAGTTCCAGACTGACACAGTCGGAAACCAATGGCATCGCTTCAAGTGTTAAGTCGGTCAATTCCAGCGGAAAACCATGCACGGTGTTAACGATTATCTCCGTCAGGACGAAGTCGGACGAGTTGACAATGGCGCTGCCGATGGTAAAGCTGATCGAGGCTTCGGCGCCATTAACGTCCGGATTGACGTTTGTGGCATCCGTTGCGTCAATAAAGTCCAGCAAGGCCGAATGACCGCGAACGCTTAACTGCAGCTCGGGCAGGTTAAAGGAACCCGCCAGGTCGGGCAGGCTGATACTCAGGGGAATACGCAGACCCGTGAATCCAGCCTCGGCCTGGACATCGGCCAGCGTGAGTTGAATGCGAAAATTTTCCAGGACGGTCAGGCTGACCTGCTCGCTGCTGCTGCCGTTGGCATTGGCGGCATCGAGGCGTATAGTGTAAGTTCCCGGCGAGTCATAACATATAGAAGGCGGGTTTTCATCACTGGAATTGGTGATGTTCGATGCGCCGCTGAAGTCCCAGTCATAACTGTCGGCATCGGTCGTCGCATTGCTGATATCGATACATTCGCCGGCGCAAATCGTTTCGGCACTCAGGCTGAAATCGACGGTCGGCGTCGGGCAGGAATTGACAACAACCAGCTCGCGCGTAGTGCTCGCTTCGCCATTGGCGTTGGTTAACTTCAGAGTGATGGTATAGCTACCCGGCGTGTTGTAACAGATATTTGTCGGCTCGGTATCGGTGGACGAGGTCGTATTCGACGCGCCGCTGAAGTCCCACTCATAAGAATCGGCATTCTGTGAATTGTCAATGATATCGATGCAGTCACCGGGACAAATTTCCGTTTCCGAAAGACTGAAATTCGGAATGGGCTCCAGGCAATCGTCTTTCACCGTTACCGACAGATCGATAAAGTTCCAACCGTTTTCATTGATGACACATTGCCGGATTGAGTAAGTCCCCGGCGTGGAATAGCAGATATTCTGCGGCTCGAACTCCGTGGAGCTTTCCGTGTCGGCTCCTTCAAAGGTCCAGAGGTAGCTGCTGCCGTCCGTGGAAGTATTGTTGATCGACAGGCAGCCGCCCGGGCAAATCTCCGTTTCCGCTAAGTTGAATCCCGCCGTCGGCAGTGGACAGAGGCTGGGATCAGGCTGGCTGTCACTGAAGAAACTTTCGATAAAGACGGGCAGGCCGATGATGACCGAATCGCCGCCAAGGTCGAAACCGCCGGGCGAAGTAGCTGGATTCCAGTCACAGGCAGTGCCCGGCCGGTTGGGTTCGTTAATAACCCCCAGGGCTCCGAGACGGATTTCCGAGGCAACATAAATTTTGCCGTCCGGCGCCTGCTGCATCACGCTTGCGCTTTCATTGCCGGTGTTGAGTTGAACTTCGCTGAGGCGTATCTGATCATTGCTTCCGGCTTGCAGATCGTATTGCGCGATTTTCATGGTCGTAAAGCGCGTCGTAACATAGAGTTTGCTGTTGTCGGGCGAAAAGGAAGCGCCCCAGGATTCCCGTCCGTTTACAAGAACGAAGCCGTTGCTCACCATTCCCGTCTGCGGATCGAAATCATACAGTTCGGATGCTCTGGCAAACTGGTAGGTCACAGCAAGCTTCGTACCGTCGGGCGACGTTTTTATTACGCCGGTCAGGCCGCCGCGCGCCTGGATCGGTTCGGAGACAACCGGCTCCGCGACGCCTTTCGGCGATACCAGATACGCATAAAAGCGGCTCGTCTCCGCTTCCTGGATGATCACCCAGTAGTCGCGTCCATTGCAGTGGATTGTGCCGGTGATCTTTTCGGTCGCGAGCCGCACCAGGCGATTCTTTTTTTCAACGACCTTCCCGAGGCCGCCATTGGCGGTCATATCGACCACGGCGTAGCGGGCGCTGTTACCCGTGCGGCTGCCGCCATTGGCTTCGTTACAATCGACGGAAAATATGAGATAGTTATCCGGATGGCCGGGCCAGGGCGTAACCATCGAGCCCTGCATGGCCGAACCCCAACAGTTCCAGTCGAGCAGCCCCTGCCCTTCGTCCATGAGTGCGTGATTGCGATTATAGACCAGCTCGCCCTGCGTATAAAACAGCAATTGACCCGTAACGGGATCGCTGATACACGAACTGCCTTCGGCGGCGCGCATGCCGCTGCCCCGGACGGCAACCGCCGTTCCGCTGTTAAAATCTATGCCGGCATTCAGACCGAAATGCCAGACGTTGGCTTCATTCTGAGCGGATGCGTGCTGCGCCGCGAAGATGAAAGCAAGGCAGAGAAGCAGGAAATTTCGCGTCATAGGTTTTCTTGTTGTTTGTCGATGCAATGCATGCATACGGAGAAGTTCAATCGGCCGCGGTAACAAGCAGAGTTTAACCCGCGCAGCTTAAATTCGTTACAGAAGCCCGCCAGGTCTACGGGCCGCGATAATAAGAATATTCCGGGCGCCGGAAAATGAAAAAAGGCGGCATCCCTGCACTAGCGCAGCGGCGTACCGGCAGTGGCCGGCGCGCCTTCGGACTTGCGACCGGCAAAGCGCAGCAGCAGGCCCAGCAGCAGAATACCCAATACGAACGCCACATACCATGGCAGGCCATAGCCCACCGGCAGCAATCCGAGCAGCAGGGCTGTGCCGCCGACAAGCAGCGCATAGGGCATCTGCGTATTGACGTGATCCACGTGGTCGCAGCCCGTCGCCATGGATGAGAGAATTGTCGTGTCGGATATCGGCGAACAATGATCGCCCCAAACGGCGCCCGCCAGCACCGCCGACGTGGCGGCATAAAGGATGACGTGGGTCTCAGGTGCCGCGCCCTGGGCCGTCAGGACGGCCCAGCATAGGGGCAGCACCAGCGGAATAAGGATTCCCATCGTCCCCCAGCTCGACCCGGTGGCAAAAGCGGTCAGGGCGGCAAGAACAAAGACGCCCGCCGGAATGAATTCCGGCGCCAGCCCGGGTCCCAATGCTGCAACAAGAAAATCAGCCGTATGAATCTGCGCATTGATGTCGGCCAGCGCCCAGGCGAGTATCAGGATTACCACCGCGTACAACATCGACTTCAGCCCGGCGAACCAGGCCTCGATCGTTTCTTTCAGACTGAGGATCCTCTGTCCCACCGACAAGAGCATTGCCAGCAGCACGCTGATGAGCGAGGCCCACAGGATGGCCTGGTAGGAATCGGCGTCTCCGATAATGGCGCGCAGACCCGGCCCCTCTCCCGCCAGAAATCCCACAACGTCCGGACGGATATAATCGATGACATCGCGCTGCCACTGACCGCCGCCGGTGATAAACAGACCGAGCAGCGTAGCGACAACGAGTGTTCCGACCGGAATGACGGCATTCCGAGCCAGCCTGGCTTTGTTTGGGGGCGGTGTGAGAGCGGCTTCCTCGCCCGCGCTGTTCTCCAGATCCGCGCCGGGTCGGTAGAGCTGTCCCTTGCTGCGTGCGCGCTGCTCGGCACGATACATCGGTCCGAAGTCGCGACCGCTCAGCGCAACGAAGAATACAAACACAAGCGCGAAAATGGGGTAAAAAGCATAGGGTATCGTGGAAAGAAAGAAGGAGTAAGCGGAAACCTCGCTCCCCAATTTGCTCAGGGCGTCGTCAATCAGGCCGACTTCAAAGCCGATCCAGGTCGTCACCAGGGCGATGCAGGAAACAGGGGCCGCGGTAGAATCGACCAGGTAGGCCAGTTTTTCGCGTGATATGAGCAGCCGGTCCGATATCGGCCGCATCGTATTACCCACGACCAATGTGTTGGCGTAATCATCGAAAAAAACCGCCAGGCCGAGCGTTGCCGTAATTGTCTGGCCGCGCCGCGAAGAATTGGCCCAGACGATGATCCGATTCACGATCCCCAGCGTGCCACCGTTGCGGGATATTATTCCGATCAGTCCGCCGATCATGAGGGAGAAAAGAATAACCGAGATGTGGGCGCTGTCGCCATCTGCGGGTACGACGGCTCGCAGGATGTACACCTGCAGCGTATCGAGCAGGGCATACCACAGACCCGTAAAGGATGCGCCGTAGACAATCCAGGCGCCGAGCCAGACACCTAAGAACAAGGCCGCGACGACCTGGCGCAATGTCAACGCCAGTATGACCGCCAGCAGCGCCGGAAATATCGATATCCAACCGGGAATCCCCTGCGTCTCGGTGCTGCCGATAACCCGACCGCGAGCGAGCAACTCGACCTTGGTGCTGCCGTCATGCCGGATGACGAGAGAGGCGGTGGCTTGCCCGTCCTGCAGACTCACCGCCTGTTCCCTTCCTTCGGAGCGCAGGACGAGAGGCGACGGCAGCGGGCCGGTTTCCGACGATTCCGACGATTCTGTCAGGCGTATATCGACCTGGACGCTGTCACCGATCAGTACCACCGACGGCATAGTGAGTGTGGCCGCGGCGGCATAGAGCGCGGGCGACGTCACGACAGAAAGGAGCGACAGCAGGAGTACCATCGAACGCGGTGAAAACAGGCATAAATATGAATATGGCCTCAAAGCCCGGTTCAATGGCATCCGGCGCTTCCTCGATAATTGAAGCAAAGCTCAGCGAATGAAAGCCGCGACGATAGGCAATTTTTGGCTGTGTTCCAAACCGAAGCATCTGTCCGTGTTAATGGAGAGGCCGGATTCAGCTATGATCGGCATGCAATTAAGTCATCGCGGCGCAGGGCAGGCTCAGGCAGCAGATGCGGTCCGCCTTCGATATCGACGGCCGACCGCATAGACGGAAACGAAAAATCCCGTCGTATTGACGGGATCAGAATAATTTTAGGCGCGCCGATTGTTTGCGCGATGGCCGGAAAAGCCTTAAAGCGAGGCATGGCTGCCGTCGCAAAATGGCTTGCCGCCCGACTGCTTGCAACCGCACCATGCGACCGTCTTAGCTTCGCTGACCGTTTCAATGATAGGGTTAAACCCGCTGTCTTTGTGAGAGCCATCGCAGTAGGGCTGATTGGCGGAATGGCCGCAAGCGCACCAGGCATAGCGCCCCGCTTCAACCTGCAAGACATACGGTGATTTCTGTGCTATCTTCGCTTTAGCCATAGTCTGAATTCCTTTGATAAGCTGAGACAAGCTAAGCTGTGAAAGCTGCCTACTTCTCAACAGTGACGCCTCGCCAAAAAGCAACGTGATCTTTAATATGGGAAGCCGCTTCCTTGGGTTCGGGATAATACCAGGCCGCATCCGGATTTTCTTCATCGTTGACGACAAGCGTATAGTAGCTTGCGACACCTTTCCAGGGACATGTCGTCTGAAATTCACTCGGACGAAAGTATTCGCGTTTGATCGAATCGGCGGGAAAATAGACATTGCCTTCCACGCTTTCATAACTATCACTCTGGGCCAGAACGGCGCCGTTCCACACTGCTTTCGGCATAAACTGCTCCTCGTAACGATTCGTTGACAAAATACCCTGTAAGGCTCGTAAAAATTAGCCCAAAAATTTCAGATTGCAAACAGAGGCGCCGGCAAAGAGCTTCCCGGTTCACGCGCTGCCGCGCGGCCTGATAAACAGCCCTTCGCCTTCCGCCAGCAGCAGCCCCTCGCCGTCGGCGCTGACGTCGCGCAGTTCGCCGCGCACAAAGAACTTCCGGTCTTCGCGTTTGCGGAAGGAAGCACGCAGCATGATCTGGCTGCCGATCGGCACCGGTCGCCGATAGCTGACTTCCAGCCGCGCCGTCGGTGCGCCGCGCATCTCATTAGCCGAGAGCGCCTTGCCCATCACTTCATCAAGCAACAGCGCCGCGAATCCGCCATGCATCCAGCCTTCTTTACCCTGCATCCGGATGTCCGGATGGAGCCAGGAATACACATTCCGGTCCTTGCCGTCCCATAGAAAACTTAGGCCCAGGCCGTCCGGATGCGCACCGCCGCAGCCGACACATGCGTTATCGGCTCTGGGGCGGATCAGGCGATAGCGCTCATCATCCTCGAGCGGCGCGATCACACAAAGCGTCCCTTCACTTTTCAGCGCGTAGTAGGGCCCCCAGCGCTGCAGGTCGGCGCCGAGCCCGATGGCAAGGTCGCGGTCGAGACGGCCGAAACCGCCGACCGGCGCGCGGTGGTACAGTATGCCCTCCGGCGAAAAGCGCAGCTCATCCGCTCGGAAGGGCTGCTGCAGACCCGCAGCATATTCCAGGGAGGTTTCATCGACCAGACGCCGAAACACAATCGGGGTATCGGCGGCCCGCACGAAGTTCATTTCGGGGCCGCAAGGCGAAACATAGGGATAAGCGCTGTGCCGCCCGCTCGTATTGAGCTTCAATCGCCGAAAAAACTGCCGCAGCACGGTCCGGTCGGTGATTTCGGTGGTGTCGTGCAGCAGGCGGCCGCGCTCATCGATCGTGTAAAAATACTCGCGCGTCATGGTATCCTACTGTTTCGGCGGCGAAAAACTCTTTTCCAGATTGATGGTCACGGGGCCGTCGTTGATCAGCTCCACCTCCATCATGGCGCCGAATACGCCCGAGGCAACTTCCAGCTTGCTCGCCGATCGCAGGTAGTCGATCATGTACTCATACAAGGGTTCGGCGATGGCCGGCGGAGCCGCTCTGCTGAAACTCGGACGCGTGCCTTTACGGGCATCACCGTAGAGAGTAAACTGCGAAACGACGAGAATGCTGCCCCCGGTATCCAGGAGGGAGCGATTGAATTTGCCCTCCGCATCGGCGAAGAGTCGCAAGCGGAGGATTTTCTCGCTCAGCCACTCTGCTTCGCGACGGGTATCGTCATGGCTAATGCCCAGGAAGACCAGCGCTCCCGCGGCGATCGAAGCGCGAATCTCCGCCTCAACCCGCACAGAGGCACTCTTTACCCGTTGCAGCACTATTCGCATCGACAGTTCTCCACTCGCCCGATATTCCGCTGATATGCCGATTTTTGGGGCAAATCAATAAATTCGCAATTTAAGCAATTTTCGTCTTAGCTTTGCGTTTACGCAAAAATCATTTGCAAGCGTAAGGTACCATTTCAGTCCAGCTTTGATTATTTCACAGCATTGAGGAGAATGTATGATGCCCTTGTTTGTCATTGGCATTCTTTTACTGATTATCGCGATTGTCGGAAGTAAATCCAACGAAGCAATCTATCGCGCCAAGGGCCTGATGATGCTCGGTGCCGTGGTGTTAATGATTATCGGCATCGGCACGGCGTCGGTCAAACAAATCGAAGCCGGCGAAATCGGGGTGCAACTGCTCTTTGGAAAAGTGCAGGACGAGACCTTGGGCGAAGGTCTGAATTTCATTCTGCCCGTGATGGATGTGGAAACGATCAGCATTAAAACCCGCAACTACACCATGTCAAGCGGCGCCGACGAACAGAGCACCTTCCAGGGCGATCCCGTCCGCGTCCTGAGCGCAGACGGTCTTGAAGTCTCCATCGATGTAACAGTTCTGTATCGCGTGGTACGCGAAAAAGCGCCGGAGCTGCGCCGCACGGTGGGCTTCGATTTCGAGTCGCGGGTGGTCCGTCCGCAAACGCGCACGCGGATTCGCGAAAATGCCGTTCAGTACGATGCGGTTGATCTTTATTCGTCCAAGCGCGAGGAGTTTCAGGCCAATATCCGCGAAAATATCGCCCAGGATTTTCTCAATCGCGGCCTGTTTCTGGAGGATCTGCTGGTACGCAATATTCAATTGCCCGAGACTGTGCGTAAAAGTATCGAACGCAAGCTCACGGCTGACCAGGAAGCTCAGCGAATGGAATTTGTTAAACAAAAAGCCGAGCAGGAAGCCGACATACGTCGCGTGGAAGCCAAAGGCGTCGCCGACGCCCAGCGTATTATCAACGAGGGCCTGACAGACAAGGTTCTGCAGTATGAGCTCATCAAAGTTCAGAAAGATCTGGCTGAGTCGCAGAACTCGAAAATCATCATCATGGGCGGTGGCAAAAACAATATGCCGCTGATTCTGAACGATCGTTAAGGTAGCGTGGAACGGACGGCAGCGCTGAGCCCATTCACGCAATCACGCGCCACTATCCGGATCTTCGGCACATAAGCTTAGCTAAACGCCGTGTTACTGACACGGCGTTTTTTTTGTGTTTTATTTAATTTTGATTCACTTAACGAAATGCATTGCGCCGATACTGTTCGGCCAAACGGTGCGAATTGCGAAACTCATCCCAATCGAGCACTTTCTCATACTGTTTCAATGCTAATTCGCGTTTACCCTGCCGGTCGAAAATATTGCCCATCTTAAGATTGCTGAGCACCATAAAGCCGGAGGGGTCGTCATCGAGCTTGCGGCTAAATTCATCACATTTTAACAGATACTTTAAGGCCAGTTCGTGTTCGCGGCGCTTCATAAGAGCATCGCCGACATAATACATTGCCTCACGCGCTACCAGATTGTCATAGCCGGTTTCGCGCGCGATACAGCGTTTAAGAATCTCCCGCCAGGTCGATTCCGTTTCGCTGCGCCGCCCCAGGTGCACCAGACTGCGACCCAGATATTTGTGGAATACGGAGTTGCGCGGAAACCTGGTGAAGAGGGCAGCGGCCAGATCACGCGTTTTTTCGTGGTCGTTTTCGAACTTGGCATAAATCTGCAGCAGCACCACTTTAGCTTCGGTATCCGCATAGCGTGCCTTCGCTGCAGCCAGCTCAAGCTCCTTAACGCCCGATCTTTTACTGCCGGGCGGTAAAAACAACATCAGCGGTTTAACAACCGGATAGCGCTCGGGCAAGGCTTCCGCAAAGTAATGGTAAATGCCGATACCCAACAGGACATCGCTGTTGCCGGGAGCGATGCGCCATGCTTCCATCACGATATCCAGCGCCTCCTTACCGTCTGACGCGGCCCGGACCCACTGTCGACGCGACACATAGTAACGGCCGCGGTAACCCAACGCGCCTCCCTTGAAAAACAGGCCGACAATATCATGCTCATTGTTCTCAAGGAGCAGGTCGCAAAGTTGGAGGACGGTATCGATCTTGCGGAGAAAACCGCGGTCGTGGGCTTTGGAACGCTTGTTGGTCGTAATCTTCCACCAGTCGACCATGGCATCCATAAAATACCCAACGGGATGTTCGGGATAGAGGCGCTTAACCTTGTCGAATTCAACACTGGCGCTGTCAAACTGAATGTTATAGATAAAGGCGCTGCCGCGCCGTACGGCCGAGTCAGCGTCGGAATTCATCAACACCCACTGCGCGTGTCCATCGGCAGATGAGAAAAGAGCGCCAAGCAGCATCAGTGCCGCGCGAATGACGATTTTGCTGAAGCCCGGTCTTTGTGTTTTGATGTTAATCATATCGATACGCCGTTATGCTGTAAGCTTTCATCCGTTTTCATGCGCCGCTCATTGTCGAGAAGCGCCGATTCTACAAAACGACGCCTGAAGAGGCGCGCTGCGAGAGGCGGCGCGACAAGCGCCCAGGAACGACGCAACGTGACAGCCAGGCCGACGGCCAGGAGCAGCGTTGTCACGATCCCTTCTTCAATGCCGAATCGGCCTCCCATAATAATCTCGTAGAATGACGAATTCTCAGGAACTTCGATACGGACGATTCCCGATCCGAATTCATTGCCGCTGACCGGCGACGACAGAATCAGGTACACACAAAAATTCCAGCCAAAGTGAAAGGCGATCGGCATCCAAAGCGACCGCGTTTGCAGGTACATCGCCGAAAGCAGCAGTCCCGCCAGCAAGAGATTAAGTAGGGCCCAGCCCGAAAAACCGACATTGAAGCAATGCAGGAAGGCAAAAAACAGAGCTCCATACATCAATGCCGCCAAGCGCCCGAAGCGCTCGAGAAGCGCCTGAAAGACAAGCCCGCGGAACAGTAATTCTTCCGCAACAGCATAGAGCAACATATACATGCCCACCAGCAAATGATGCTCCCACACGATACCGACGTCCGCCAGGGTCAAAGCGCCGTCCAAGGCCAGGGCAATTGCCAGAGCTGCCAGACATAACAGCAGCGCCAGCGCCAGGCCGCGTCCGATTTCACGTATCATAAACCTGCCGGGCAGCAGCCCGACCGTATACCAGGCACCCTCTTTGCGCATCGCTTCCACCAGCAGGCTTGCCGCAATCAGTCCCAGGTACCAGGATTCCAGCGCAAAGAATTCGCCCAGGGGCAGGTACGCGAAGGTCGCCAGCAACAGTGATAAAGCAAAGAAAAGTGGCAGGCGCATCCACCAATGGGCGGTCATAATATGGCGCAAAGGCGGACGAGACGGCATTAAATCGGCGTGCTTTCGTTGGAAGACTGCAGAAACTGTATTGCCCCGGATCGACGCCAAAATCGGGATATTTCACCTTTTATCACAATTCTTTGTGTCTGCGCAGCCCAAAGGCCCGGGAACAGGGCTCCGGCCCCCTCGACAGGCATTCGCGTCAATTGGCCGTCTCGGCACGGCGACGCTGGGTATGAACGACGATGAGCTAGGTGGCGGCCTTAAGCGATTCGATGTATCGCAGGATGTGTTCCTTCAATTTTTCTTCTACCTCTTCGTGCGCGCTGCCTTTGATCATATACATCAGTTGCGGGCAGTAGGCGGCATAGCCGCTCTGATCCTGACGACGGATCAGAACATCGTAATCCAGCGGATCGGTGCTGGTCGGCTTAGACATTTCTGGCTCCCTTGGCGATACGTTGAATAAATACAACGCCACTTTTTACGATTATAGTTGTAGTTTAGTGCCGCTCCGGCCGGCTCAGACGATAACAGCCCCGGCACGGGCATTGGTGGAGGCCGTGATGGAATCGGTAAATTCCTTAACGCGGGATTGTGGAATCTGAGCGACAAATTCTACGGCATCCCGATATTCTTCTTCGTAGCCGGTCGCATAGGTCTCCAGAAGACGTTTGATGGTCGAGACGTCTTCATAGACACAAAAAACCTTAACGGCTTTCGTTTGATGCACCGTTACTTTTTCGCAAAGCTCCATCACGCTCTCCCCCGCCTGGCTATAGGCACGCGCAAGGCCGCCAATACCCAGCTTGGTGCCGCCGAAATAGCGCGTGACAACAAGCACGAGGTCCGACACGGCGAATTTTTGCAGCACGAACAGGAGCGGTTTGCCGGCCGAGCCGGAAGGTTCACCGTCATCGGCAGCCCGAAAGTTGAGTCCCAATGCACCCAGACGGTAGGCAAAGCAGTTATGAGTGGCGTCGTAAAATTCCTTGCGTATCGAGTTAACAAAATCGACGGCGCTCTCCTTGCCGGAGGCGGGAGCGACCGAGGCGACAAAGCGCGATCCCTTAACTTTAATCTCAGCGCGCTCGCGGGCCCGAATCGTGAAGTACTCGTCCGGTTGACCTGTAACAGACATAGACAAACAATACAAGATAGAATGTGAATTATGAAAATCGGCATTACGTGCTATCCGACTTACGGAGGGAGTGGCGTCGTAGCAACCGAGTTAGGCAAGGCGCTGGCGCTCCGCGGTCATGAGGTTCATTTTATCACCTATGCCATGCCAATGCGGCTTGACACGTATCACGACAACATTTATTACCACGAAGTAGATATTCCGAATTACCCGGTATTTGAGTTTCAGTTATACACGCTGGCGCTCGCGGGCAAGATGGTGGATGTGGTGCGCTACGAGGAGCTGGATATCCTGCACGTACACTATGCGATACCGCATGCCATTTCAGGGTATATGGCCAAGCAGATTTTCCAGTCCGAATTCAAGACCCGGCTGGTAACGACGCTGCACGGCACCGATATTACGCTGATCGGTCTGGAGCCCAGCTTTCAACCGCTGGTCAAATTCAGCATTGAACAGTCGGATGCCGTTACGTCGGTATCGCGTTTTTTGCGAGAGAAAACCACTTCGCAATTTGGAATTGACAAAGACATCGATGTAATTCCGAATTTTGTCGACACGAATATTTACCATCGTAACGGCGGATGTTCACTACGCGAACAGGTAGCGCCCAAGGGTGAAAAGGTTCTCGTTCACGTGTCCAACTTTCGTCCCGTCAAACGCGTTGATGATACGATATATATCCTGCGGGAAGTGCTTGCGCATCTGCCGGCCAAGCTGGTGCTGGTCGGCGACGGTCCGGAACGCGCAACGGCGGAGCGACTGTGTCGCGAGTTGAATCTTTGCGATCATGTCAAATTTCTCGGTAAACAAAGTGCATTGCCTCAGATTCTCTCCTGCGCCGACCTTATGCTGCTGCCTAGTCAGTCCGAAAGCTTTGGCCTTGCCGCGCTGGAGGCGATGAGCTGCGGCGTTCCGGTCGTCGCAACCAGCAGCGGCGGCATCCCGGAGGTCGTTGTCCACGGCGAGTCGGGGTATGTGGCGGAAATCGGCGACGTCCGGCGTATGGGTCGCTATGCGGTGGATCTGTTGCTGAATGAGAAAAAACTGCAGAAATTTCGTGCGAATGCCCGTCGGCGCGCGGTTGAGAAGTTCGATGTCAATCTCATCATACCACGCTACGAAGAGCTATATGAGCGGGTGCTCGCGAGCTCTGTCGATGCCTAGCGTACAATAACGAGTCGCCTGCTGGTCTGCCGTCCCGCGGCTGTCAGAACCACCGTATATGTGCCGCTGCCAAGCGTCGCCAGCGGCAGCAGGAGTTGATTTTTGAAGATGCCAAGTTGATGCGCGCGCCTGAAAAAGACACGTTGCCCTAGCGTATTAAGGACGCTGACCTCGGCATTGGCGAGCAGAGTGTTGGGAGGAAGCGCGAGCGCGACGGCAGTCTCACTGCCGACGGGATTCGGCTGCAAGCTAAAGCCGGTCTCTGCGCCGCCGCCAAGGGCCGCAGCGCGGTAGACACGCACCCGGATATTACGGAGGTAGATGCCGTCGAATTCGCCGCGGGCATCGCTCAGCATGCCGAAACGCAGTGACAGCTCCTTTCCGACAAAGGCATCGAGATTGCTTTCAAGCAGTTGCCACTCGTGGGCGATGCCGTCGAAACCAAAGCTCCCTTGCGCCTGTCGGCTGCCTGATGCCGCTGAGGCCAGCTTCATTGCGCCGGTTGACAAATACTGCCATGACAATCCCCCATCGACCGAAGCCTGCACAACGGCAAAGTCGTAATTGGATTCGACAGCCCAACGGGCTTCGAATTCCAGGCTGGCCCGCAGGGCGCCGCGCAGATCGATCGGGGCCGCAAGTCGGCAGTAATTGTCGTCGTTGCGCGGATAATTGCCGCTTGGGCTATCGGTCAGCACCTGCGCGCCAGTGATTCGATCTTCCACCACCCCCCAGTTTCCAGGTATCCACGGCACCAGCGAGGCAGACGACAGCTCGATCAGCTCCGGACGGCTTACCTGCACTTCCGCGCTAAAGGAGCGCAGAAATCCATCGATCGTAATTTCGATCTGAAGAGGAACGCGCCAGCCCTCCGGCAGGTCCGGGTCAAGGTCCAGATCAAACTGTAGGTTACGCGCGGCAGCGGCAGCCAGCGGAGCCAGCGCTAATTCAGCATCTCTGACGCGCAGCCGCGGATCGAGCGACCGAACAAGCAGGCTGCCCTGCGAGCTCGTCTCCGCGCCGATGTTCCGAAGATCGACGCCCAGACGGGCCGTCGCGGCCGAAGCATCATGGAGCGTGTAGCTGCGTTCGACCAACACATTAGCGCCGGCGCTCCACATTGCATTCAGATTCGCTGACAAACTTTCGCGCGCCAGGGGCACGATACGTGCGCGTTCGGGCCAGAAGCCGTCGCCGATCCGCCCCACTTCCGCCGTCAGCGCCAGAATCGGCTGCGGCAACTCTTCATCAAGGTACATCCAGTCGTCGGAGGCTCCGCGAACCCGGTAGCGGACGGCTTCCACGTCGCGCCCGGCGGCATAACCGTTGTCGTGGGCGATTTCATCCGTGAAGGCCCGAAAAAACAGGGAGTCAGGGGTTTCGGCATCCTGGTAGGAATGAGGATATATGTAAAGGTTGCCGAAGGTATGGTAATTGAGAGCCAGACGGAAGGAATAACGACGGCACAAATCGCGGATGGCTCTCGTTTCGGGCTCGGAAAAAGGCTCCGCGCCGCGAAAGCGTTCATCGCTGCTACGTGTCGATGAGCCGAAGTTCGGCGCATTCCAGCTCTCGGCCGGACCGTAGTTACGATTGAGATCAACGCCTGTGGCGCCATCGGGCAGCGGACGCATATTTTTGCGCCACAGTCCGCCGCCGCCAGGGTTGCGTCGCTCGTTGAAAGCATAACCGTCGGGGTTGATGACGGGCACAACGATTAATCGTCGCTGCCGCAGGAGGTGATTCGCTTCGGCGTCGCCGTCTTCGGCTTGTTCGAGCAGATACCAGAGGAAGTAGAGGACGGTACTGAGACCGGCCGGTTCACGGGCGTGGTGCAGCGCCGTGATAAGCAGTTCGGGATGCGTGCCGCTAGCAGGCCCGACGCGATAGGCCAGGATCGGACGGCCTTCGACGGAGCGGCCGATCGTATCGGCTTTGGAAACGAAATCAGGGTACTGCCGATGCATGCGGCGGAGTGCATCGTAAGCCTCCTGCAATCGGTGATAGCCGCCCATGGATCCGAATCGAAAGTTCCGCAGGCCCGTCGACAGCAGCTCGTCAGTGGCGCCGCTTCCCTTGCTCAGCCGCGCTGCGTACCAGCCTTCCATATCGCGTTGTTTAACATCGATCCGCAGCGGCATTGTACGAAGGCGACGGAGCGCTGCTTCCGAAAGGATGGTTTCGATCCAGCTTGCGGCTTTGATTTCGGCGTGATCGATGTCGATGCCCGCGGCTTCGATATCGTGCAGGCCAAGGTCCTCGCTCAGCCAGATCCGCAGCAAATGATAGCTCTGCGCAGTGTCAACCTGCGCTGAAGCCGTCGTCGCACTACAGACCAGGGCCGCGAGCACGGCGAGCAATGCGCGGGAGTTCATCTTATCACTGCGAGGAAAAATTCTCATCTGCCGACGGGTTTCTGTAGAGAAGCCGAATTCAGTTTCGCGGTCTAAACGGATAAACCCGCAAAATCAGTTCCGTGACAGAAAGCAATCTCTATCCGTCGCCGGAGCATAGAGCGTATCGGCGGCTCCCGATAATGCTCTTCAGCCGGTAGAATTTCTTCTTAGAAAAACGCGCTGATGCCGGTAATGTCCTGCCCCAGTATCAATGTGTGGATATCGTGCGTGCCTTCATATGTCTTCACGGTTTCGAGGTTCGCCATATGGCGCATGACGGGGTATTCGCCAAGAATGCCGTTAGCGCCGTGAATATCGCGCGCCAGGCGGCCGCACTCAAGAGCAATATGGACATTGTTGCGTTTCGCCAGCGAAACCTGTTGCGGCCGCATCGCTGCTTTGTCTTTCATTTGCGCAAGACGAAAAGCCAGCAATTGCCCCTTCGTTATCTCGTTCAGCATCCAGACCAGCTTTTGCTGAACCAGTTGAAACGACGCAATCGGCTTATCGAACTGGATACGGCTTTTGGCATAGTCGAGCGCCGATTCATAACATGACATGGCCGCGCCGAGAGCGCCCCAGGAAATGCCGTAACGCGCCTGCGTCAGGCATGCCAGCGGACCGCGCAATCCTTCAGCGCCCGGGAGAATGCTGTCGGCGGGAATCTCGCAATCCTGAAAGATCAGTTCCGAGGTCACTGAGGCACGCAGCGAGTGTTTGCCCTTCATTTCCTGCGTGCTGAATCCCGGCTGTCCCTTTTCCACCAGGAAGCCGCGCACGACGCCGTCGAGCTTGGCCCAGACAACGGCAACATCGGCCAGGCAGCCGTTGGTGATCCACATTTTGGCACCGTTCAGCAGGTAGCCGCTGTCTGTTTTGACGGCATTGGTAATCATACCGCCGGGGTTGGATCCGAAATCCGGCTCGGTGAGACCGAAGCAACCGATGGCGGCGGCAGTCGCAAGTTGCGGCAGCCATTTGCGTTTTTGCTCCTCGCTGCCAAAGCGGTAAATCGGATACATCACCAGCGAGCTCTGCACCGAAGCGAAGGATCGGACCGCCGAGTCACCACGCTCCAGTTCCTGCATTGCCAGGCCATAGCTGACATTGTTAGCGCCTGCGCCGCCATATTCCGTTGGAATCGTGACGCCGAAGAGACCGAGTTCGGCCATTTTACGGGCGAGGTCCAGGGGGAAGCTGCCTTCCTGGTAGTGATGCTCGATGACGGGCACGACGTCGCTTTCAACAAAATCCCGCACGCTGCGGCGAATCATTATCTCCTCTTCGGTGAACAACTCATCCAGGTTGTAATAATCCACCCCCTGAAATCCCATACGAAAGCCCTCATTTGTTTAATTCGCGGTTGCTAAAAACTCATCACCTTGCAAAATTACAAAATCCGGCCGTGCTATGAAACACGGGGCCTGGCGGGCACCGAGAAATTCGCCGCGCCGGTTTGCATACACTTGGTATTTCTCGTATATTTGCGGACTTCGTAGTAAAGCGGATGGGCTTTTCAGGCCCATTTTTTGTTATTTACAGGTTAACTCGGTTTCAAAGCGCTTTGAGCCTCGCATTGCCGCAACATATCAGGCAAGCTATTGAAGGCCACTGTGAAGCATCCAACGTGTATCTGGTGGAAGTACGGTTGCGAGGCAGTGCGAAGCGACCAATCGTGGAAGTATTTGTCGATAGCGAAACCGGAGTCAGTCTGGATACCTGTAGCGGAATTTCGAGCTTTGTCGGAGCGCTGCTCGACAGCGACCGGGACTTTCCGTCTTCGTACCGGCTCGACGTGTCCTCCCCCGGTATCGACCGCCCATTGACCCAGGCCTGGCAATTTCGGAAGAACGTTGGACGTCTACTGCGCATTCGCTTGCTGGAAGACGAAGAATTCAAGGGCCGGCTACTAGAAGTACGCGACAGTATGCTGCTCCTCGAGCGCGGAAAGCAGGGCAAATCGCGGAAGTCGGACGAAGCGCTTAAGATCGAGATTCCGCTGACATCGATTCAGAGCGCGCTGGTTGAAATAGAATTTTAATTGTTGCGGCAAGCCGCAATGCTGCTTTGCAGTTTCGATGCCAACCCTGTTGCATCGTGTTTACCGTAGTTCAAATAATTGTGAAATGACTTTGCTTCGAGCTGATTATGGCACGCAAGTCTAAACAGAAATTCGACAAGAAGATGATCGTCGAGGCCTTTGCCGATATGGCCAAGGCCCGCAATATCGATCGTGATCTGCTGCAGGGCATCATTAAAGAAACGCTCTCGATGCTGGTGCGGAAAAAGTTCGGTCAGGAAGCCGAGTTCGAGATCGTCGTCGATATGGATAAAGGCGACATTGAAATCTACCTGATCAAAACCGTTGTTGAGTCGGTGGAAAGCCCGTCCCAGGAGATTGCCCTGGATGATGCCAATCTGGGGATGGAAGAATATGAGCTCGGCGATGAGTTTCTGGAGGAGATCACACTTGAAAACATTTCCGACAACTTTGGCCGCCGACTGATCAATATGGCCGGGCAGGCGCTCAATCAGCGTATTCGCGACGTTGAAAAAGAGAATATCTACCAGGAATACATCGAAAAAGTCAACGAGATCATCATCGGCGAGATTTACCAGGTGCGTCGCAGCGATGTGTTTCTGCTGCATAACGGCGTCGAGCTGCGCCTGCCGCGTGAAGAGCAGATTCCGGGCGAACGCTATCGCAAGAATGAGCCGCTGCGAGCGATCATCAAAGAAATTCGACGGCAGGGCGGTCCGAGCAACGCCCCCGAAATTGTCGTCTCCAGAGCCGCGAATGAATTTCTCTCGCGCCTGTTCGAGATTGAAATTCCCGAGATCTACGACGGCTTGATCGAGATCAAGGGTATTGCCCGCGAGCCGGGCGAACGCGCTAAAGTTGCTGTATTTTCCTATGATGATCGCATCGACCCGGTGGGCGCTTGCGTGGGGATGAAGGGCATCCGCATTCATTCCATCGTTCGCGAGCTGAACAATGAGAATATCGATGTCATCAATTTCTCCGAAGAGTCTTCAACCTATATTTCGCGCGCCCTCGCGCCGGCGCGTATTAAAGAGATTCAGGTAGAAAGCGAAACCCGCAACGCAACCGTACTGGTCAGCGACGAGCAGGTTTCGCTGGCAATCGGCAAAAACGGCCAGAATGTGCGTCTGGCTTCCAAACTGACGGGCTTCTCCATTTCCGTCGTCAAAGAAGGCGGCGAGGATATCGAGTTAATCGAATTTCGCGATGAGCTTGGACGGGAGTTGTATACCAACCTCATCAACGCCGAAATCGATACGGCGCGCGAGTTTCTGGAAGCCGAGCCGGAATACCTGTTGACTGTTCCGGGTCTTAACAAACAGCTGATCGTCGATCTGCGGCGAATTATGCTGGAAGAGTTCGACGAGGAAGATTCGGCGGAAACGGTCGAGGCTATCCTGGCGATGCACGAGCCGGGCCTGAAACCGGCCGCTGCGGAAGAAAGCAATGATAAGCCCGCCGTGGATGATATCTTGCCTCTGACGTCAACGCCCGCCGCCGCCGGCACGGCCAGTTCCGCTGGCGTCGATGAAGAAAAGAACGTTAAAGCGCAAGAGTCCGGGGCCGGCGACGCTGCCGAGCCGCTTCCGACTGCAGAAGGAGCTCCGGCGGAGCAGCCCGCGGTTGCGAGTGACGGTACGGTGACCGACAAAGGCCAGGATACAGCGCCCGCGACAGAAGCTGCCGAACCTGACAAGGAAACCGCCTGAGAATTGTCGAGCTTCAGCCTGCGGTAGATATTTCCGCAAGCGAACCAGGCGGTCAACACTGTTAATTCGGTGTTGTAACTTATGAATCGACAATCGTTTTTTAACATCGCACAAATAAAAATCGTGCGAAATTAACCCAATGCGGCCCGTACTTTGCGGGTAGGCGTGATTGCCAAATCGACTGTGGTATTCCGCTCCACGCTTCTCTACTTCTTCTTGTGTTTGCTCCGTATGGCAAAAAAAGGAATACGACTCTTTAAACTCGCCTCTCAAATTCAAGTCGGCAAAGACCGGATTGTAGAACATTTGCAGTCCAAGGGTTTCGACATCCAGAACAAGGCGACTACCACCGTCGATGATGAAATGCTGGATGTCGTGATGCAGCACTTCCAGCGGGAGGCGATTGCGGCCGAACGTCAGGAAGAGAAGTTCGAGGCCCACCGCAAGACGCGTCAGGCGGCGGAAGATAAACTTGCCGGCGAAGCTGATCTGCTTTCCCCCGTTGATGGCGAGAACCAATTACCCCTACTTGGCGGAGTTGAGCCCGAGGCGGAGACCGCAGCCAAAACTGCGGATGCGGAGACGTCCGACGCCGAAACGGCGCCGGCGGAATCGCAGCTGTCCGCGGAGACAGATCCGCCGACGCAAGAAGCCCCGGCCGGCGACAGCGACGTCCCCGTGGCTGAAGAAGCGCCGCCACGTCAAGAAGATTCCCCGGGATCGTCAGCGGAAGAAGAAGCTAAAGACGGCATTCCCGTTGGCAGCGTCATAACGCTGGAAGAACCGACGAAAAAGGGCAAATCAAAGTCCGGCAAGAAATCTAAAGCCAAGACTGCCGCGGAGTCGCCGGTCGAAGCGACACCGGCTGAAGGAGAAGCGGAGCCGCAGGATAAACGCGCGGCGGCGAAGAAGAAGCCCGAGCCGGCATCGGAAGTCATTGAAGCTGAAACGAGCACAGCGGAAGAAGTTGCGGCGACGATCGCAGAGCCGGAAGCCGATGCCGCGATTGCAACGGATTCACCCGAGCAGACGCCCGAAGCCGATACGACGGTCCTTGCGGAAGAGTCAGCCGAGATCGAGGCCGAATCGGCGTTTGAAACGGACAGCGGAGACGAGCAAGAGCTGGTTGAAGCCGAAGATGATGCCGAAGTGACAGCGGCCGACGAGACGGAAGAGATAGGCGGCAAAAAGCGTCGGCGAAAGAAAAAAATTGCCGAGATCGAGTATCAAACGGGCGAATCACCCCAGTTGAAAGGCCTGACTATTCTCGGCAAAATCGACCTCGTTCCGAGGGCCAAAAAGAAAGACGTCGCCAAAAAACGCATCAAAAAAGAAAAAAGCGAGGCGGATCCAGCTGTCGATCCCGTCAAGCAGGAAATACGAAGCAAAGGCTCGAAGCAGAAGTTTAGCAATCGCATCGACCTGGGCAGCGAATCCGAATCCGCCAAAGGCAAAAAGCGCCGCAAGAAGTCCAAGAAAGTCAAAGTCAGCGCGGAAGAGGTGGACAAAGCAATCCGCAAGACACTCGCCGGCGCCGATGATTCATCGATTTCAATGCGCTCGAAAATGCGGCAGCGCAGGCGTCAGGAGCGGGCGGAAGAGCAGGAACGACTGCGCGAGCTGGAAGAGCAGGAAAGCACCCTCCTCAGAGTGACGGAGTTTATCACGGTAGCCGAACTGGCGAACCTGATGAATCAGCCTGTCAACGAGCTGATTCTGAAGTGCATGCAGCTGGGACTGATGGTGTCGATCAATCAACGTCTTGATAATGATACCATCACGCTTATCGCCGACGATTACGGCTATGAAATCGAGTTTGACGAAGAATTCTCGGACGACTCGATCGCAGACGAGGAAGATCCGGAAGACACGCTGCGTTCCCGCGCGCCGATTGTCACGATTATGGGCCACGTCGATCACGGTAAAACCTCGCTCCTTGATCATATTCGCAGCGCCAACGTGGTGGCGGGCGAGGCCGGCGGCATTACACAGCACATCGGCGCTTACAATGTGAATGTCCACGACGACAAGTCGATTACCTTTCTCGATACTCCCGGTCACCAGGCTTTTACCGCGATGCGTGCGCGCGGCGCCCAGGTTACCGACCTTGTGGTATTGATTGCTGCTGCCGATGACAACGTGATGCCGCAGACGATCGAAGCTATCAGCCACGCCCGCGCGGCGAACGTGCCGATCGTGGTTGCCATCAACAAGATTGACCGGCCGGATTCCAATCCCGATCGAATTCGCCAGCAGCTCTCCGACCACGATGTACTGGTAGAAGACTGGGGCGGCAAGGTTCAGACTGTCGAGATATCGGCTAAAACCGGACAGAACGTTGACCAGCTGCTGGAAAAAATTCTTCTTGAGGCCGAGCTGCTCGAACTGAAGGCCAACCCTGGTCGTTCGGCAAGAGGTACAATCATCGAGTCCAAGATTGATAAAGGCAAGGGCGCTATCGCGACTGTTATCATCCAAAAAGGAACCTTGAAAGTCGGCGATCCCTTCATCTGCGGTATCCATTCGGGTCGTGTACGTGCCATGATCGACGAGCGCGGTCACCGGGTAGAAGAAGCCGGACCTTCCACTCCGGTTCAGGTTCTGGGCTTTGACAATGCGCCCCAGGCCGGTGATCAGTTTGTTGTCACGGTATCCGAATCCGAAGCCAAGCAGCTGGCATCGAAACGCGCCCATATCAAGCGGGAACAGGCCTACAAGCAGATCCGGCACATCACGCTTGACGACCTGGCACACGATATTGCTCTGGGCGGCGTCCAGGATCTGCCGATCATTTTGAAGGCTGACGCCGACGGTTCGGTGGAAGCGCTTACGGACGCATTGCACAAATTATCGACTGAAGAAGTTCGCGTATCCGTCATTCACAAAGGTGTCGGAGCAATTACAGAATCCGATATTATTCTGGCTGCGGCTTCGAATGCCATTGTCATCGGTTTCCACATCCGCCCCACTCCCCAGGCGAAAAAGCTGGCGGAGAACGAAGGCGTCGACATTCGCATCTATCGCATCATCTACGATTGCATCAATGAAGTGAAGCTGGCACTGGAAGGCCTGCTGCGCCCCGAAATCAAAGAAGAGATATCGGGTATGGTGGAAGTTCGCGATATCTTCAAGATTTCGAAAGTCGGCACCATTGCAGGTTCCTACGTGCTGGAAGGCAAAATCAATCGCAATGACAATATCCGCCTGGTCCGTGATGGCTTTGAGGTATACGAAGGAAAAATCGCCTCCTTGAAGCGTCACAAAGACGATGTGCGCGAAGTCGACAGCGGCTATGAATGCGGTATCGTGCTGGAAGGATTTAACGACATTAAAGTCGGCGATATCGTTGAATCGGTGAAGATTACTGAAATCAAACGGAAGCTGGAAAAATCCGCATCCTAGCAGCGCCTCGTCTGCATAACCCTGACTAACAAGAACGACTATCAATGTCCATTCGAACCGAACGCGTTGCCAGCGTGATACGCGAGGCATTGGCTCAGCCATTGGCTGATCTGGGGTCCGAGCTGATGGCCGGCATGGTTACCGTAACGCACGTCCGTGTTTCAGCCGATCTGCGCCATGCCCGGGTGTATCTCAGCATTTTTAACGGCAAGATGGATGCCGAAACGGCGATTCGCAAAATAAGCGACCGTATGCCGCAACTGCGCCGGCAGCTTGGCGCTGCTGTCCATCTGCGCTATACGCCTGATTTGAAGTTTTTTCTCGACGATACGCTCGACACAATGAATCGCATTCAGCAGCTTATTGATGAAACCAGGCAGCGCGATGCCGAGCAGCGCGGGACGGCGCCCGACCAGTCCGCTGAGTCCGGTGACGACATCAGTGATGCAACGTCCACCTGACATGCAAGCGCCCCGGTATCGGGAATCGGCGGATCGAGGGATTGCCCTGCGTCGATCGGCTAAAGGTCCCGGAAACAGGTACAAGCGCGCCTGTACGGAATTTCTATCCGCCGCCAATGTCCACCTGTCCAGTGTCCGCTATGATTCTACAAAAGCAATCGGTTGACCGGTATTCGGAATGGCTGAGCGTCTGCCGCGAAGGCAACGGCGGCGTCATTCTGATTGACAAAGAGAAAGACTGGACTTCATTCGACGTGGTCGCCAAATTGCGAAGCCTGACCGGCATCCGTAAAATCGGACATGCCGGGACGCTTGATCCCCTGGCCGACGGCTTGCTGATTCTGTGCCTTGGCAAAGCGACGAAAACGATACATCAGTTTCAGGATGAAGCCAAAGAGTATCAGGCGATCGTAAAGCTCGGCGCGACAACGAAGACGGACGACGCGGAAGGCGAAGAGGAAGACCTTCGGGACATCGGTGGTCTCGATGACGAAATCATCCGGCAGACGGTGGCTTCCTTCGTCGGTAGGATAACACAGGTTCCGCCGATGTATTCGGCAGTCAAGCACAAAGGGGTGCGTCTGTATAAACTTGCCCGCAAAGGCCGGAGCGTCCAGCGGGAGCCGCGCAGCGTTGAGATTCATGCGATAGATTTGCTGAAAATCGATCGTCCCCTTCTTCATTTGTCGGTTCGCTGTTCCAAAGGTACGTACATTCGTACGCTCGCGCGCGATATAGGCGCCGGCCTCTCCTGCGGCGGTTACCTCTACGGCCTGCGCCGGACGGCGATCGGCACTCATTCCGTCGATAGTGCGCTCACGTTGAAAGACATCGCCCGGCTGAGCGGCGATAAGGTTTATGCCGGACTCGAGTCGTCATAGCGAGCATGGCTAGTGTCTGAGACTTCGTTATAATTCACAAAGGTTGTATGAAGGTCTTCGATTCTTTTGATCAGATTCCCTTCGACAGCAATACCGTGCTGACTATCGGCACATTTGACGGTGTTCATCGCGGCCATCGATCGCTGCTGACGACGCTGACGGAACGGGCGCAGGCCTATCAGTCCCGGGCGGTGGTCGTCACGTTTGAACCGCATCCCCAGATTGTCCTGCAAAAGCCCGATCGACCTCCTGTTCATCTTCTGACGTCGATAGCGGAACGCCTCGATCTGATGCGTGAGCTGGGCGTGGAAAATGTCGTGATAATTCCGTTTGACCGCAGTTTTGCCGACATCGACGCATCGGACTTTGTGCGGAATTATCTGGTGCGGCGGGTCGGCCTGCGCCACATTCTCATCGGCCACGATCACATGTTCGGCAAAGATCGCAGCGGCAATACCGATGTACTGGCGAAGTTAGGTCCCGAGCTGAGCTTTACAATCGAGGAGCTGCCGCCCTTCACGATCGAAGGCACGGTCATCAGCAGTACCAAGGCAAGAACGGCGCTCAAAAGCAGCGATCTGGATCTGGCAGCCAGCCTGCTGGGATACGATTATTTTGTGACCGGCAGAGTTGTACGCGGCGATGGTCGGGGTCGCAAAATCGGCCTGCCGACTGCCAATATCGAGCTGAGCGATGCGCACAAACTGTTGCCGGCCGGCGGTGTGTATTGCGTTTCGTCAGTGCTGGATGGGCGGGAAGTATACGGTATGGCGAATATCGGCACCCGTCCGACATTTACCGATGATCTGCATCCGACGCTTGAAGTCAACTACTTCGACTGGGATGCAACGCTCTATGACAGACAGATAAAAATTTCTTTCTTGAAATTTATCCGAAAAGAACGCAAATTTGCAAGTCTTGATCTTTTTTTAGCTCAGATTCATAAAGACAGGGACGTTTGCCGAAAATTGGTGAATCAACTGCAACATACAAAAAATTCATTCGATAATTCGTAAGCCTTTTTTCATCTAGATGCTACTGGTGTATGATTACCAAGGAACGCAAATCAGAAATCGTGAAACAGTTTGGGGACGCGGAAGGCAACTCCGGTAAAACGGAAGTTCAGATTGCCCTGATGACCGCGCACATCAACGATCTGTCCGAACACCTGAAAACACACAAGAAAGATAATCACTCTCGACGCGGTCTTTTAAAGCTGGTAGGTAAACGACGCAAGCTTCTGGACTACCTGGCGCATAAAGACATCAACAGGTATCGAAAAGTTATCGCGGATCTCTCGCTACGGAGATAATTGCAAAACGGCGCTTTCAGCGCCGTTTGTTGTTCCTGTGTTTCCCTGCGCCCTAGGGCTCAAAGCAGACTTGTCAGCGAGGGATATGACGGGAACCTGTAATCCAGGTTTGCACAACGCAACCGTGCCCGCTTCACCAACGGCCACATACTTTTATTCTCGACAGCCAGACCGGGCCGCTCCCAGGAACATTCAGCGGGGCAAAGGCACAAATTCCAATTCTCAAAGAATGATACATTTCAGCAACAGCATGCTAATGCACGTAAATTACTTATGGTACAAACAGTAACAACAGAACTTAACGGGGCAGAACTCTCGATAGAAGTAGGCCGTTTTGCCCGCCTCGCCGATGGAGCCGTCATGATACGGCACGGACACACGATGGTGCTTGTAACCGCCGTGGCCGCACCGGAAGCGAATGAAGCGGTGGATTTTTTGCCGTTAACAGTTGAATACCGCGAAAAGGCGGCGGCGGCCGGCAAAATACCCGGAGGATTTTTTAAGCGCGAAGCGCGCCCCAGTGAAAAGGAGATTCTGTCGGCCCGGCTCATAGATCGTCCGATCAGACCAATGTTTCCCAAAGGCTGGCGCAAGGAAACGCAGCTCATAGCTGCGGTGTACTCTTACGATCAGGAGTATGAAGCCGATATCCTGGCCTGCATAGGCGCTTCAGCCGCCTTGATGATTTCGAGCCTGCCTTTCGACGGTCCGATTTCGGAAGTGCGGATCGGCCGCGTTGACGGCGAATTGATTTGCAATCCCACCCACGAACAACTCGAAGCATCCGACCTCGAAATCGTTATCGCCGGAACGGACGATTCCATCGTTATGGTTGAAGGCGGCGCCAATGAGATCTCGGAAGAAGAGTTTGTCGAGACCCTGGCTTTCGGCCATGAAAACATCAAAAAACTCAATCAATTACAGCGCGAGCTGGCCGAGCTGGTCGGTAAGGCCAAGCAAGAGTTTGTGCCGAAAGAACAGCCGACCGAAATTGCGGAATTCGTGGAAAAGGAAGTACGCAGCTTTGTTCACGATCAGGTGCGCGAACATTCATCCAAAGAGCAGCGCCAGCTGCGCCGCCGCGAGCTCATGGAAAGCCTCCTCGTCAAAGTAACGGAGTCATTCAGCGAAGAAGACTATCCCGATCTTGACTTCAAGAAAGTGACGAGCAGTATCCTGAGCGACATCGAGAAGGAAGAAATGCGCGCCATGATCCTGGAGGAAGGCAAACGCCTGGACGGTCGCAGCACGACCGATGTCCGCGACATTCACTCGGAAGTATCGGTCTTGCCTCGGTCCCATGGCTCGGCCCTCTTCACGCGCGGCGAAACCCAGAGTCTTGGTACGGCGACACTCGGCACAAAACTAGACGAGCAGATGATCGATGGTTTGAAGCCGACCTTCACACGTCGTTTTTTACTGCACTACAACTTCCCCCCTTTCAGCACGAACGAAGTCAAGCGCATGTTCAGCACGAGCCGGCGCGAGATCGGGCATGGACATCTCGCACAACGCGCACTCGAGCCGATGTTGCCCGACGCGGATGATTTCCCCTATACCATTCGCATCGTCTCCGATGTTCTCATGTCGAACGGATCGTCATCGATGGCGACCGTCTGCTCCGGCTCGCTGGCAATGTTCGATGCCGGTATTCCGCTCAAGAAAGCCGTCTCCGGCATTGCGATGGGCCTGATCAAAGAAGATGACAAGGTTGCCATCCTGAGCGACATTCTGGGCGACGAGGACTTCCTGGGCGACATGGACTTTAAGGTGGCCGGTACCAGAGAAGGCATTACCGCCTGCCAGATGGACATGAAAATTCAGGGGATTGCGCTTGAAGTTGTTCAGGAAGCTTTGCAGCAAGCCAAAGGCGCCCGTCTCGCGATTCTCGACAGAATGAACGAAGCGCTCGAAGAGCCGCGCCCGGACATATCACCCTATGCGCCGCGCCTGACGACAATTATGATTCCGGTCGAGTCGATCGGCGCCGTCATCGGCCCCGGCGGCGAGACGATTCGCAAGATCGGCTCAGAGTCCAGCGCGACGATCAATATCGAAGATGATGGCAAAGTCGTCATTGCCGCGCTCACCAGCGATTCGGCCCAAATTGCGGTCGATATGATCAAAGAGCTGGTGCGAGCCCCGGAAGAAGGCGAAGTGTACACAGGCACGGTCAAAGAAGTTCGCGAAGGACTTGGCGCTATTGTCGAATTCCTCCCGAAGAAGGCGGGTCTTCTGCACATCAGCCAGATCGATCACCAACGGGTTGAAAATGTCAGCGACGTGTTGAAGATCGGCGACAAAGTAGAAATCAAACTGCTGGAGATTTCATCGGACGGCAAGTTCCGACTGAGCCGCAAGGCGCTGCTGGAACGCCCGGAAGGCATGCCGGAAGAAGACGACTACTATTCCCGTGGACCGCGTCGCGATGACCGGGGTCGACGAGGCGGACCAACTCATCGACGCAGCGGCGGCTATGACGATCGCGATGGACGGCGTGGCGGCGGGCGACGCGATGACAGAGGCGGCGGAGATCGCGACCGTGGCAGGCGCGGCGGCGGCGGCCGACGTTATTGATCAGCAGATATTCCGAGACAGAATAGCAAAGAGGCCGTCTCAAAACAATGAGGCGGCCTCGTTAATTTTCCGGAATCCGCACTAACCACCAATTCACTTTCAGTTCAGAGCCAGACATTTTATGCT
>JANQRB010000087.1 GCA_028284775.1 Candidatus Kapaibacterium sp.
CGACCGGTAACGCCGCAGTGTTCAACAACCCCGCGGCCGTTTTTACCCATAAAACCCATCGAATGGCATTCGTCAACCATAACGAGCGCCTGATATTTATCGGCCAGGTCGCAAATTTTGTCGAGTGGAGCAATCGTACCATCCATCGAAAAGACGGCATCCGTTGCGATGAGCTTCAGACGCGCTCCCGCGGCGTCCGCCTCCTGCAGCCGTTCTTCCAGCTCAGTCATATTGCGGGATTCATAACGATAGCGGCGCGCTTTACACAGCCGCACGCCATCGATTATCGAGGCGTGATTCAGCTGGTCGGAAATAATCGCATCGGCATCGTTTAGGAGCGGCTCGAAGACGCCGCCGTTGGCATCGAAACACGCGGCATACAAGATGCTATCGTCCGTTCCGCAAAACTCGGCAATCTTTTGCTCCAGTTGCCGGTGAATATCCTGGGTGCCGCAAATGAAACGGACACTGGAAAGACCGAAGCCATGGCTGTCCAATGCCGCCTTGGCCGCCTCGATGACGCGGGAGTCAGCCGAAAGCCCCAGATAGTTGTTGGCACAAAAATTCAGGACATTTTCCGATCGACCGTCGACATGTATCTCCGGACCCTGCGGACTGGTGATGATGCGTTCGCTCTTGTAGAGTCCGGCGTCTTTTACTTTTTGTATTTCTTCGATGAGAAGCGGTCGCAATGTGTCGAACATAGTGCTGTGCCTTGGAATAAGCGATATGCGTATGACTATTTGGAGCGGAAATATGCTGCCAAAATACAAACTTTCAGCGAGGTGAAAAAGACGCGCGCAACTCTGCCGAACACTATATCGTAGGCTCGGCAGTCTTTCGAGCGAGTACGGCTCCTCAGCCAGGGATTTAAGAGCACTTTGAACGAATACTACGAAGCAACATTATGGACTCCCTGCTGCGACTGATAGTTTTTTTGACGACCGTAGCCCTGATACTCGGCCTGGGCGATTGGTATGTCCTGCGCTCGTGGCGCAAGTTTGTCAAACAAAGGAAGCTCTCGCCCTGGTTGGGACGCATACCACTGATCCTGGGCTGCATCATGCTTCCCGGCACCTTCCTTCTGTTTAGCTGGCGTCGGCAGGAGGAAACGCAAAGCACCTTGTCGCTTGTCCTTCTGATTCTCGTTGCCTTGTGGTACATACCCAAGATTCCCATCGTAGTCGGACTCCTCGTTAAAGACCTAAGCCGATTCTTGCGCTGGGTCTGGCATTTCCTGCCAGATCGTTTACTGCGCCGGCCCTCCAAGGCAGGTCCCGAAACCAAACTCGCTCCATCCGTTCGCGCAAGGCGCAAATTTCTGCAGAGCACGGGCTGGGCAATGGCCGGCGTGCCCTTCATTATGACCGGTCACGGCTTTCTGAAAACAGTGCATGATTTTCGGGTACGCCGGGTCGACGTACCGATCGAGGGACTGCCGCGCTCGCTTGAGGGCCTGCAAATCGCCCAGATTTCCGATGTGCATGCCGGGTCCTTCTATTCAGCGGCGCCGGGCGAGGAGATTGTCCGTCTCGTGCAGGAGCAACGTCCCGATCTGATTGCCGTCACCGGCGACTGGGTGAATTTCGATCCAAACGAGCTTCGCAGCGTCTATCCTGCTTTTTCACGCCTTTCGGCGGATCTGGGTGTCTACGGCAGTCTGGGCAATCACGATCACTATATGAGCCAGGCCGAGCACCGCAGTCTGAAAAGAAGCATCAGGGAGTCCGGTGTCGATCTGCTGGTTAATGTAAATCGTAAGTTGAACATCGATGGCGGCGTATTGCAATTGGCCGGAATCGATAACATCGGTATGAATCAGCGCTATGGCGACCTTGCCAAAGCGACTGAGGGTCTCGACCCCGCCTTCCCCACCGTTTTACTCGGCCACGACCCGCGCTTCTGGGACATGGGAGTTCGCGGTAAAAGCAGGATTGATCTGATGCTGGCAGGTCATACGCATGGCGGTCAGATTGGCGTCCACGTTCTTGGCCACGAATTCAGTTTCGCCCAGGTTGTTTACGAGCAATGGGCGGGCTTGTATACGGACGGTCATCAGCATCTGTATATCAACCGGGGCCTGGGAACAACCGCATTACCGATTCGCACGGGCATTAATCCCGAAATTACGCTTATCACACTGCGCAAAGCTTCTTCCGAAACTGTCTGACCCTTGTTTGCCACACTTTTCGCAAATGGCTAAATTGCCTGCATGAAAAGCACCATCCTGGAATATGGGCTCGTAATCTTTGTTGTCCTGGCTCTCGTGCATCTCAGCGAGTATTCGCTGCTGAGCGCTAATATCAGCAGTGAAATGTACGCTGGAATTGTCGGTCTGGCTTTCCTGGTCTTAGGCACCTTTGTTGGCTTCAAGCTGCGGCGCGAGCGCCGCGCCGGCCAGGCCACCGCAGCCAACGGCGAAACAGCGCCGCCTCCGCAAAAGTCTAAAGACGAGTTGGGCATCAGCAATCGCGAATACGAAGTTCTGGAGCATATTGCCAAGGGGTACACGAATCAGGAAATCGCCGATCGGCTGTTCATCTCATTGCCTACGGTTAAAACGCATACCGCCAACCTGTATGCCAAGCTTGAAGTACGGCGCCGCACCCAGGCTGTATCCAAAGCGCGTGAAATCGGGATTCTCTGATCGCTCTGAAATTCAAAGCTGCGCCTGCTGCGAATTCCCATAATCATCCTTTGGTATGAAGCTTTAATGTACACCTCGATTTTTGCGAAATTTCCGCAATTAATCCCTAATTCATCCTTTGGGATGAGCATTTTCGCTTGACGCCTTCTATATATTTGCAGCCATAATCGTTTGAGTAATTCATACAAAATCAATGGAGACGTACATGCTGGAATTCGGAAATCACTATATGGCCCTCGCCGTGAAAGATATCGCAGCCTCGAAAGAGTTTTATGAAAAGCTCGGTTTTACAACCGATCCCAACTGCGGCGGTATCGAACAGAAGTGGTTGATCTTGCAGCACGGCGCTGTGACGATCGGTCTGTATCAGGATATGTTTCCCAACAATATTATGACATTCAATCCGCCGGATGCCCGGAAGATTCAGGCCGATATCAAAGACAAAGGATTGAAGATCGACACAGAGGCGGATGCAGGCGGCTCCGGACCTTGCCATTTCATTCTGACCGATCCGGACGGCAATACCATAATGTTCGACCAACACTTTCCGACACCTTCGCCGGAGGATGAGCAATGACAATTATCGCCCTCAACTATGGATTGATCGGTCTGGGGATCGCAATCGTGATCCAGACGGTCGTGTTTGCCGTCATGGGCAGCGAGATAACACTGGAAAACTATACCTCGCGCGAGGTCATTGGCTATCTGGCAATGCTCCTGGCCTTTTCAGTGGTCTATTTTGGCATTAAGAGTTTCCGGGATAAACACGCGGACCGTCCGCTCAGCTATTGGAAAGGCGTTGGTGTCGGCCTGGTGATCTCGCTTCCGCCCGCTATCGGCATCGGTATTGCAACGGCGGCGCTCATGGGCTTTAATCCCGAAATGTCGAATTCGCTGTTCAATGCCCAACTCGAAGCTATCGCTAACAGCGGCGGTCCGGCCGAAGAGATTCAGACTCAAATTGCCTACATGGAGTCAAATAAAGCGCTGTGGATGAATGTCCCCTTCCAGGGTTTCGTCATGTTTGCTACCGCGTTTTTGATTGGCCTGCTGATTAGTCTGATTTCCTCCGGTGTGTTGCGCGGCCGGTCAGCGGCGGCGGAGATGTCGCATACAGCCTGATGCGTCCTTAGATCAGAAATCGCTCTTGAATTTCAGGATCCGGAATACGGCAGCTTGTACGTTTGCCAAACCACGCATATCGCCTGCGAGCGACAAAGCGATAGAGTGGATCTCGTGCCCAGCGTGGAATCAGAAGCAGTGGAGCGCATAGGCGCCACCATCCGCCCAGGCACATGGCAACGTGCAAGGCTGCCGTGGACTCCGTAAAAAAACGACCCTGATGATAGAAAACGAAAGTCTCCCGGGAACGAGGGAGGTACCTGTGTTTGGCTAGCAGCTGTTGATAGGTGCTCCCCTGGAGAGGCGCAAAGCTGAGTCGGCGATTGCGATCCGCATCCAGGAGAAAATTCACCGCCGAATTGCACAGATTACATACGCCATCGAAAAAGACGACTGACTGAGCCTTATGGAGTGTGTTATTGTGTCCCTGGCTGAGCTGCTGCATGTTGAAACCGGATGTACTGCATTTATGGCTGCCGCAATTTAGTAAACTCAGCCCGAAGTGTCGGAAGCCCGTGCAGTCAATTTCCTGGATGGGGATTGCCGGCGATCGACGCGTTCACGTGGAATCAGTCGTGGCGGACTGTACACGACACAAGATTTAGCGCAACGCGCATGCGCCCTGCTAAAAGTCAGAGCCGGTACGCCGAAGTGCTCAGTTTGCGGTCTTCGGCTCCGCTCAGACCGCGGTGCTCAAACAGTTTGACAGCCTGAAATACCTGATCCCCGTGGCCTGAGCGCAGCCGAAGGCCACAATCCAGAATCAGCGCAACACCTTGAAATTCTGGAACCCCGTGGCCTGAGCGCAGCCGAAGGCCACAATCTAGAATCAGCGCAACATCTTGAAATTCTGGAACCCCGTGGCCTGAGCGCAGCCGAAGGCCAACTGATAGCCCATGCCTGCTCTTGCTGCCCGGTTTCCAGACCGAGCTTGACGCGGAGAATTTCTGTTTTGGGCTCAGCACAATGCCAAGCGTTCAAGCGCTACGCCGGCCAACATAGCGGCGCCAACGGGAAGCGCATCCTCATCGATATAAAATTTTGAATTGTGTAAGCCGGGCGCTTCCTCAACGTCGGGCGGGCGGACGCCGAGCATCCAAAACGAGGCCGGCATTTCCTGGGCATAATAAGCGAAGTCTTCCGCCCACATCTTCGGGAGGAAAGAAGCCGTGTTGGAATCTCCGACAACTTTTTTGGCGGTTGTGGCGGCCAGCTCCGTCAGCCCTTCGTTGTTCACGAGCGGTGGATAGCCGCGCAGGATTGTCAGTTCGCAGGTTGCTCCCATCGATTCGGCGATTAATGACGACTGGCGCTGGATCGATTCCAGTGCCAGTTCGCGCCAATCCAGATTCATCGCGCGTAAGGTGCCCTTCATCTCCACCTTGTCGGGTATGACATTCGCCGCAAAGCCGCCATTAATTGCTGTTACGCTCAGTACGCCCGAATCAAAGGGATTACATTGCCGACTGATGACCGACTGAAGCTGCGTAATGATACTGGCGGCCGCATAGATAGGGTCAATTGTTAAATGCGGCTGCGCGGCGTGACCGCTCCGTCCGCCGACCGTCCAGTAAAGTTCATCGCAGGAGGCCATCATCGCTCCGCTGCACAGGCCAACCTCACCGGTGACGGCGGCAGGATTAACGTGCTGTCCGAATATCGCAAGGGGCGAAGGATCTTTGAGTACGCCTTCCTTGATCATAATGCTGGCGCCGCCGGGCAGCTTTTCCTCGCCGGGTTGAAAAATCAATTTGATGACGCCCGGCAGCTCACGCTCGCGTCGTTTTAACAGACGGGCGGCTTCGAGCAGCATCGATGTGTGGGCGTCGTGTCCGCATGCATGCATTTTGCCGTCATTCAGGGAGGCGAAATCTACGCCGCTTTCCTCATGGATAGGCAGGGCATCAATGTCGGCGCGCAGGGCGATACATGGACCGTCACTGCCGATATGAGCCACCGTTCCGGTATTGGCGATTTCCCTGTACGCAATTCCCAGCTCCGCCAGTTGTTTCCGGATGAATGCCGCCGTTTCATACTCTTCGAAGGCCAGCTCCGGATTGCGATGAATACTGCGCCGATTGGCTATTATTGCGGATTTGTTTGCTTGTGCTTCCTGTAGTAGATTTGCCGGCATACCCGTCACGCCCTGCTTCTGTTTTCGAATGACAGTTTAGTTTGATTTTGCGACAGATTCTTTGCCAGAAATTCTCTTGATCAATTCTGTCGGCACAAACAATTTACGCGTTTTGTACTCAATCCGGAAAATCGTTCGTTAAATGACCTGCGCTGCCGCCCTTAGTATTGACAATTTCCGAAGGAAGAAGAATAATGAAACATTTGCCGGTTCTCGTGGCGCTCATGTGCCTTGGAGCTTCTACCTGCAGCGAAGCCCAGACGCGAATCTCAGGTAGTGTTCGCGCTGCTGACGGCGAGTCGCTGCCTCTTGCTCACGTGAGTCTGAGCAAGGATGAGCATTCACCCGCTGACGAAATCCATCCGGCGCAAGAGGACGGTAGTTTTTCATTTATTACCAAAGCGGTCGGCCCGGTTGTATTGCGGTTTAGCGGCGTCGATCATGCTCCCGCCCTGCTGCCGGCCTGGCTCGACGAAAACAGCGACGCACTTGAAATTGATGTTCAATTGGCGACGTACCGAATACCTGAGAAGTTAAATGATTTGTGGTTGATAGGCGACTTTAACGATTTTTCCTTAACAGAAGGCGCTATTAAGATGGAAGCTCGGGAGGACGGCAGTTTTCAGGCGGTCGTCGAGTGGGCCGAGCCATTCCTGCAGTACCAGGTACTGGCGCGGGGAAGCGGATTCAGCCGCAGCATCAACGGGACGATGTCGGAGGGATTCGCCTACGACAGCGCCGGCGATTATCGTTCGATTGTCGCTACGGTCGGGAATAGCGTATCCCTGCGCTTTGACCCCGCGCAACTGCCTCGCTCCGACAAGGAAGCACGTCTGCACTACGATCATCCCTTTACGGCCGACTACAACCGGATCGTCGCAGATATGCGGCGGCGTTCACGCGCCTACCGACGGGCGCTGCTGCAACATCGCGAAGCCGGCGGGAGCATTGATGACTTTCAGTTTGATGTTGCCGAAACGCTGGAGCAATTGCTGCGCAGCCATCGCCTAAGCAACAATGGCAAATTGCGCTCATTGTACATGCTGGCATATATGCACATGGCGACCTACGGCGCGGCTGAGTTGAATCCGGCGATCGTGGAGCAGGCGCTGGCGGATATCTCCGCTCTCTCGCCACTATGGAGCCTGCAGCATTATGCCCTGGTGGCCGGCCTTCGCAGCAGCGGCCTTCGCGATCGTTACGAAGCCTACGTTCAGACCGTAATTAACAAGCATAGGGATTCAGATCTGCGGCAAGCCCTTATGGCCTCGGAAATCGGATATTTCATGCAGCAAGGCGATTCGGCCAGGGCCCTGGAATTTTACGAGACTCTTACACGCAATTTCCACGATACCCAATACACCCGCTATGCAATAAAGATGTTCAGCCCGGATCGCAAAGTCCTTGTCGGTAAGGCGGTTCCTGAATTCCGCTTTGTTTCGATGGACAATGAAGAGCAGGTGTATACCCGTGAATCGATGCTCGGGCAATTCTACCTTTTGGACTTCTGGGCTACGTGGTGCGGACCTTGTATTATGGAAATGGCCGACCTGCACCGAGCCTTCGAAAAATTTAAGCACAGCAATTTCACAATTCTGAGTCTTTCGCTCGATACGAGCAAAAGGACCGTAGAGCAGTTTCGGCTTAAGAGATGGGCTATGCCATGGCGCCACAGCCTGGTGCCGGGCGGATACAATAGTGCGCCGGCCCGCAAATTCGAGCTTGCCGGTGTTCCGACCCTTATACTCGTTAACGACGAAGGATACATTGTCGCGAAAGGTAGTACATTGCGGGGCGCTGAGCTGGAAAAGACACTCGCCGGGCTCTTAGGCGATAACGTAGTGGAGCGGCAATGATAAGATTGTTTATTCTTTGCGCCTGTGTGTTAAACGTGGTCATCCATTACCCGGCATCCGCTATCCAGGATAAGGGAACACTCTTTGCTTCCGTCCTTAACGAAAAGGGGAAGCCGACCGATGGCGTCCGGCTGTCATTGCTGGGCACCGGGCAGACGCGGGTGACTGATTACAGCGGTCGTGTCGTCTTTCTTGGAATATCGCCCGGAACATACATCCTGCGGGCGGATCATCCCAATTTTGAGTTCCGCGAAGATTCGATCAGGATTCTGGCGGGAAGCACCATAAGCATCGAGCAACGTCTGCATCGTTTAAGTGAGGTCGTCACCACAAGAGCCGCTCATGCGGAGCCGGGAATTGTACGATCGCAAATCGGGGGAACGACGCGAAGATTCAGCGCTGATGAACTGCGCTCGATTCCACGCGAAAGCGCCGTGTTAAGCTCGGCGCTCTTGCCCGGGGTCGACTTTAACGATGGAATCGTCATACGCGGAAGTGCCCCTAAAACAATTGCCCATGTTGTCGACGGCCTTGATCTCAGCGATCCGCTTCAAGGATCGGACGCTCCCGTGATGACCGCGAATTTGCCTGCTCCATCGATTTTTGCCACGGAAGAACTGCGAGTTGTCAGCGGCGTACCGTCGGCGACCCTGCCGAATGTTAATGGCGGCTACGTCGCGATATCGCAGGAAAGCGGCAAGACAGGGCGCGCCACTTCGCTGCTCCGTTTTCGGATCGATGCGCCCCTGCTGTTCGGCGCCGCAGATAACGGTCTCGACCTGGAAGGCAAAGATCAGGAGATACTCGACTTTAAGTTCGCCGCGCCATTCCCGGTCAGCGATGGGTCGAGCCTGATGTTCGCGACACAGTACCGGACCGATCAACATCACAGCAACGGTCTGGCAGTCCGGGATCCGGCGGGCAATAATCTCGGTGCCCTCGCGGATCAAAAACTATGGTTGGGCAACTTGACCGGCCGGATCGGCCTGGCTTTCAACTCGGCTATGAGGCTTAACCTGGGCGCCGGCTATGCTTCGACGTCGCAGGAATCTTCGACCTGGAGCTGGTTGTACGCCAATGACTTCAGCGCCAACAGTAACGGGCGGTCAATCGAAGAGCGGCGGGCGCACCAACGCGCGGCCAATGTTATTGTGAATTCACTATTTGTGGAGTGGGAACACCGCCTGTCGCAGCACGGCAGCTATCAGCTTAAGTTTTCGCGAAAACTTAACACCACCGAACTCGGCCGTCGCGCCGATTTCGATCCTGCCCGACTTTTTGGCGGCCTGGAGATTCTGGAACCGCGCGACGGTGGCGCAGTTACGATCGAAGGGCTGACCGGCGAGCGAAACTACATCATCGACTTCTACGAAGAAGTCCGCGACCTGGGGCCGACCGAAGATGACATCCTGATCGCGGTTCGACCGGTCGTCAACCCGGAAACCGGCTATATCGAAGGACCGGCCCGTCGCGACGGCACCGCCAATCCCTATGGTTTGCAGGGCTTCTTTGTGACGCACGGCAACGAAGCCGGCTTTGAGTTTTACGAATCGCAAAGTCTTTTGTTGGAGGGGCGTGTTAACTGGCTGCTGCGAACCGGCGATGTCAGACACATCCTGCGCGGCGGCTTCGATGTTAACTGGTATAGTCTGGAACGACACTTCAACCCCTTGCCCTGGGCAAACACGTTGTTTCGGGATGTCTACTCCAGCCAATGGGGTGGCAACCCTTACACTTCTTTGGCTGAATCAAAGGAACTGACGGAGCAGGCCTTTACGCCGACGAATATTGGCGGCTATGTTGAAGATCATATCGTACACGACAATTTCTTTGCTACGCTGGGACTGCGTTTCGATAATTTTGACCCCGACTCATTCCGTCGCTATACCGGAGCGGTTGTTGATAGCTTTGTTTCTATGCGCGGTGCCGAAGATATTCTGCCCAGAGCGAGCACCAAGAATTTTGTGAGTCCGCGCATCAGTACCGCATACCGTTTGGTCGAGTCGATCAGTGTCAGGGCCGGCTATGGCTTGCTGTTTCAGATGCCCCGGATGCAGTATCTGTACGACAATGTCAATACCGAGATCCTGCCGGGCAATATCTATGTCGGGAATCCCGATATCGAACCTTATCAGACCGAGCTCTTCGAGCTTGGTCTTGGATTCGAGCCGGAGCGCAGCTTTACGATCGGGATCACCGGCTTTCTTAAGTACTTTGAACGACCGGTTTCATTTGCATATGCTCCAATTAGCCCCGTTCCATTTACACAGGCCGCCCGAGGCTTCGAAGAGAAAAGCAAGGGTGTTGAAATTGATCTGCGGCGCCAAATCAATTCAAATCTGTCGCTGGCGCTGCATTACACATTGGCGGAAACGACCTTTGAGGCGGGCCCCGATGACAGATCGAATTTTGTTTACCTGGGAACGGACGGACCCTTTGGAATGCCGGTCGAGCTCGATTCCATCCGTGAATATGCTTCACCGCTGGATGTCCGCCATCGTTTCGACGGCATCCTGCGGCTTGCCTGGCAGGAAGGCGAGGGCCCCCGAATCTGGCGCAGCGATTTTCTTGAAAATACGAGCTTAACACTTACAGGTAGCTTTCGCAGCGGCCGGCCCTACAGCAGGCTCAGCCGCAATGGTGAACTGCTTGGCGAGTTCAATGCAAGGCGCGGTCCCGAATTCTGGCAGCTCGACCTGCGTATCCTCAGGTCCATACCTCTGGGTAAATTGCTCGGCAACCGGAAGAGCAGCTTTACGCTGGATCTGTTTATCGATGTGATTAACCTGACGAATCGAACGGAGGCCCTGGCGCATTATTCCATCACCGGCAACGCCGAATCCGATGGACGCAGCCACGAGCTGACTCTCGGTGATTTCGGACGCCAGGAATGGTATGCTACCGTCGATGCTTCGCCTCTGGCCAGCCGGACAGATCAATATGATGCCTTTGGCAAGCGCCTGTACAACGCAGCCGCCGACCACAATCTGGATGGGGTTGTAACACAGTCGGAGAAGTATGAAAGCTATCTGCGCTGGCGGGCCGATGATCTGAGTCGCCGCCCTTTGTTTCAACAACCGCGTCAGGTCTACATCGGATTTATGTTTCGCTTTTAAGGCATCACTGTTTAATAAACCGGTGCATGACGGCCGAATCTTTGTGCCGCACTTCCAGCAGGTAAATCCCCGGGCTGAGCCGCGCGAGATCGAAACTGCGGCGGATGGTACCATGGCCCGCGGGGACAATTTGTTTAAGCCGCTCGCTACCGAAAATATCGAGAATTCGAAACGTGCTTGCCTCGAAGCGCTGCGACTCGTATTCCAGTGTGATGCTCTCGCGGGCCGGATTGGGAAACAGACGTAAGAGTCCGGCGACCGGTGGCGATTCTTTCACCGCGGTTGTGATGTTGAAGGCGAAGCGCTTCGACATCGCCTGACAGCGCTCCTTGTTCCACACACAGACCCAATAATAGCCGCTGTCGACAAGAAAAATATTACTGCGATTTTGCTGGGGCAGGGCGCCGCGTTCCTCGCTGTACCATTGAATCGAGTCCGGCCGCGGATCAGTGTCCGCAATAAAAAGCGTATCGTTGCGCAGCGTCAGCGTCGGTGTCGGCGGTTGCGGTAATATGCTGCCGCGAAACAAAGATTCTTTGCCATTGCTGTTGCGGGCACGCAGATAATATTCGCCCCCCAACGTTTGCTCGCGAAGGCTGATGGTGCTGCGTACACCAAGCGTATTTAGGGGCGAATGATCGAGGGTCACATTCCTGCTCGGGTCTATCAGCTCGAGCTCTTCAATGACGTAGTTGGCATCGCCGATGATAAAGTTTAAGGTTCCGCAGCCGCCTTCGATATTGCGTTGCACCGGATAACAACCCAGGCAGGGACCGAAGCCTGCGGCGACATTGCTGCCGGGCAGGTCAAAGCCCCCGATACGCCGTCCTTCGCCGCCGGGTCTTGCGCCGTAGGTATTGCGGCTGCCGATTCCCAGCTCACCGGCCGCTCCGCCTTGCATGCGCGTAACGACGTCGTAG
>JANQRB010000115.1 GCA_028284775.1 Candidatus Kapaibacterium sp.
ATACGTATGAACGACAATCTTATCAAAGCAAACAGCCTTGTTCTGTACAAATCGCGTCCGGCGCGGGTTGTTTCGGTCGGGGATAAAATCGAGCTGGCGCTGGAGGGCGGCGGCGCGCAGCGGGTGCGTCCGAAGGATGTCATGCTCCTGCATCCCGGTCCTTTAACAAGCCTGGGCGAGCTCGTGCCGCAGGAGAGCGAAGCCGCCCTGGCCTGGGAGCTGCTGGAAGACGGCAGCGTCACCTTGCAGGATTTGTCCGAGCTGCTCTTTGACGCTTATTCGCCGCTTACGGCCTGGGCGGCCTGGCAGCTTGTCGATGAAGGACTGTATTTCCAGGGCAGCCCCGAAGCTATCCGGGCGCGCAGTGCCGAGGAATTGCGGCAGACACGTGAAGCGCGCGAAGCCAAAGCGGCGCAGCGACAGGCCTGGGAAGCCTTTGTCGGGCGCGTGCAGGAGGCCCGGCTGCTGCCGGACGACAACGATAGGCTCGCTGATGTGGTTGCGCTGGCGGAAGGGCGGGGCAGTCAAAGTCGCCTGCTGAAAACGCTGGCTATCCCGGCTACGCCCGAGAATGCGCATGCTTTGCTGCTCCGGACGGGCTGGTGGGAAGAATCTGTGAATCCCTATCCCCGTCGCTGCGGTCAGACGATGGAGCGGACGCCGCTTGCGATTGGAGAGCTGCCGGAGGAGGAGCGCCTGGACCTGCGCCATCTGGACGCCTTTGCGATTGATGACGAGGGCAACCAGGATCCGGATGATGCCGTCAGCCTGGACGGCGATCGCATCTGGGTGCATGTGGCGGATGTCGCGGCGCTCAGTCCGCCCGACAGTCCCCTTGATCTGGCGGCGCGCGACGCCGGCGCAACGCTCTATCTGCCTGAACGCACACTGACGATGCTGCCCGTCCGCGCGACCGAATTGCTGGGTCTCGGCCTGCAGGAGCCGTCGCCGTCCCTGTCCTTCGGCTTCAGCCTCGATGCCGACGCCGCTGTCAGCGATGTCGTCGTGCGGCCCAGTCTGGTGCGGGTAACGCGCCTCAGCTATGCGCAGGCAGAGAAACGATTGCATGAAGAACCTTTCGCTCGCTTGCTGCGCCTGACTGAAGAATTCCGCGCGCGCCGGCTGGCGCGCGGCGCGGCCGTCATCGAGTTGCCTGAAGTCAAAATCAGGCTGCGTGACGGCGAGGTGAGTATTCAGGAGCTGCCTCCGCTGCGTTCGCGCCGCCTTGTGACCGAAGCCATGTTGATGGCCGGCGCGGCCGCGGCGCAGTTCGCCATCACTCACAAGATTCCCTTTCCTTTTACCGCGCAGGCGCCGCCGGAAACACAGCAGCAGCCGACAGATCTGGCGTCGGCATTTGCCTACCGCAAGAGCTTTCAACGCAGCCAGAACCTGAGTTCGCCCGCGCCGCACGCCGGTCTGGGCCTGGCAATGTACGCCCGCGCAACGAGTCCCCTGCGCCGCTATCTCGACCTGGTCGTGCATCAGCAACTGCGCGCCTTTCTGCGCGGCGCAGCGCCCCTCGATGCCGAAGCTGTGCTGGCACGCGTCGGCGCGGCCGAAGCGGTTATCGACGGCATCCGGCGCGCCGAACGTTTGTCCAATCGCCATTGGACCTGTGTATACCTGCAGCGTAAGCCGGATTGGCAGGGCAGCGCAATCCTGGTAGAGCAACGGGGCCGTCGCGGTCTCTTCGTCATCCCGGCGCTGGGCCTCGAAGCCTCGATCCTGCTGGAGCAGGAATTGCCGCTGAACAGCACCGTATCGCTGGCCCTGTCGTCGGTCAATCTGCCCGAACTACAGGCGCATTTTGTAATTCGCCACCGGGAAGACTGAGCCCTGGAGTACATTGCGGGTAACCGCAGCGGCGTTGAAGGGTTTGGGACAGCTTCAAAACATTTCGCAACGCTTTTCGTGTGTCTGGCGGATTCTCCGGCGATACCGATAGCAAATTCAGACAGGAATCCGAATGAGCAGAGATAACTATTTCCCCGGCACCGGATTGCGTTTCTTCACCCGCTGTCCGCTGCTGTTAGCCGCAGCCATAGTACTTTTGCCGCTGCCCCTCGACGCCTTTGATTTTCAACGTGAAACACCGGTTGTCGCCGATCAGAATCCCCGCGCCATCTCTCTCGCGGACTTCGACGGCGACGGCGATGTCGATATGGCGATTGTCAACCAGAGATCAAACACCGTCTCCATTCGCAGCAATGACGGCAAGGGTCGATTCAGCGGAGCGGAAAATATCCAGGTGCAGGTTAAACCCTATGGCAGCGCGGCGGCCGACCTCGACGGCGATGGGGCCGCCGACCTGGCGGTTGTCAATTCGCGATCGCATACCGTTTCCCTGCTCAACAACCGGGGCGGCCGTTTTGTGAGCGGCGAATCTTATACGATCGATGCTTCGCCGGTGAGCGTCATTTGCAGCGATTTCGATGCCGATGGCGATCAGGATATCGCCACATGCAATAATGGCGGACGCTCTATCAGCCTCCTGCTCAACGATGGCCGCGGGAATTTTCACGAAGCCCAGGTTCTGTCGGTCGGCCTGACGCCGATTGCACTCGTGCCGGGCGACTTCGATGGTGACGGCGACACAGACATCGCTGTCGCCAACAATGGCTCGGATCGCGTCTGGGTATGGAACAACAACGGCAAAGCCTATTTCACTATTCACGTCAAATTCAAAGTCGGCGAAGGGCCGGCGCAAATGGTTGGCGGCGACTTCGACGGCGACGGCGATCTGGATCTGGCGACGGTGAATATCGGCAGCGACGATGTTTCGATCCTCAGCAACGGCGGCACCGGTGGATTCACGATCAGCCAGAGCCTGTCCGTCGGCAAAAACCCGAATTCACTGGCCATCGGTGATTTCGATGGCGACGGTCGCGAGGATCTGGTGGCGCTTAACTATTCCGATCAGTCGCTCAGCATCCTGCAGAATACCGCTGATAAGGGCTTTCGCAAAGTGAAAGACCTGCCTATCGCCACAACTCCGACCGACATCGCCGTTTCGGACTTAAACGGCGACGGCTTGCTGGACCTGGCAATTGCGCATAGCTCCAACCATAATGTTGAAATCTGGCTGAATGTCACTTCGCGACCCTGAGCCCGAGTGAGTTAGCATTTCCAGTTGAAAGGGCAGGATTGACGATATCGAGACGGCGGATGAATCCGTCCGAATTGATGCAGCATTCGATTTTTTTCGCTACTGCTGTTTCAAATAAGTTATTTGTAGTCCCCCTCTTTGCGAAAGAGGGGCCAGGGGAGTTCGAAAGGCCTAAAGTTCATAACACCTCATCGTTTGGCGTTTAGTCCGCTCCTCATCCCCTTGCCTTAAGCGGAAGAAAGTATACAAACAACATATTTGAAAGAGCACTGATACGGTATTAATGCCTTTGACGAAAGTTTTTACTTCGGCGGCAGGGATGCAATACTGGTATCAAGGCAGGGATCTATGTTCTCAAGTACGAGAGAGCTCAGCCTGGAGGAAGCGCGCAACTGGTTTTCACGACGTTGTTTATTATTCTTGCAAGTTTTTTTGATGAAACTTTCGCCGCCAATTGAAAAAGATCGAATCCAGCCAGAAAAAACAGCTGGCCAAATGACCGCATTTGTTAACTCGCTGAAGAATTGTTAGACTGAACCGGCTCCCGGTCGTATATGCCCAACAAACTTATCGTCGCGCTTACAGTTAGACTCTGGCCTTTGACCTGATTTTTGCCGGACCGGAATGCATCGTTCAGTACATTGGATTACCGTTCTTAGTTTCTTTCGGCACACTTTGTATCGAATCCCAGTGTTCAACAATTTTGCCGGAATCGTCGAATCGAAAGAAGTCCATTGTAACGTATTCCTCGTTCCGGGGCCAGATCTGGTGAGTATGGAGCGCCACCAGGTCACCTTCCGCTACCACTCGAACAAACTCGATTTCTTTCTCGGGATATCTTTCCGCCATTTCACTGAAGTAGGCAATGAATGCCTCTTTTCCATTAGCGACCAGCGGATTGTGTTGGATATATTCCGCCCCAACATATAACTCAACCGCTTTGGCCGGTTCTCCCAGGTAGGCTGTACGGTAAAATTCAATGGCGTTCCGTTTGTTCGCTTCGAGATCGTTTTTCATGTTCAACTCCTCGGAATGGTAATGATCGGATTGCCGCGCCGCATTCATATTGTTACGAATTTCATAATGTTTCCTTTCTGCGCCCGGTCACGATTACTGTATGCGACACTTTCTCTACGCATGACAAATTAGCATCTCTTAGCAAACATAGAAATTATCGCAGATTTTAAGGATCCTGGAAATTTAATTCCCTGGGGCTATTGTATGCAACCTTCGTCGACGACAGCTTTCCGGCCGCCATTTGAAAGCGGGCGAGACCTGCCCTCTCTATAATCTTTGCCGGGCATCACTACTCTCTGAATCGCAGAGCAGAGGATTCACCGTGTCGCCATTCTGTCATTCGTGCTCAACGTAATGTTAATGACCATGAGCCTGCAAGTATGGCAATCTGTACCGGCTCACGCTTGCGGCTTCTTGCCGGATTGCAGGAATGAGCCTTTGAATTTTCACCATCGGGCGAATAATCGCTGACCTCGCATAACCCTAATTCGGGCCTAGTAAAAACCGGTGGCACCGTAATTCAGTGATGGCCGTCAAACTACAAGACTTAACGTTTTAAGACAATTGCCAGATACCAAGATTATTGCAGATAAAGATACCGTAACCTTGAAACAGCTGCACAATTGAACAAAAAAGGGAGGAAGCTCCTAAGAACTTCCTCCCACAGAGAACCGGAATAGATTTGCTATTCTGGCGATTGACGGTTTAGCGCGTAATGATAACCGGCGCGGTTTGGCTAAGCTGACCCGCCACCGCGATGTTAAGGAAATAAGTGCCGCTGGGCAGGCTGCGAACGTCGATCGTCAGGATGTTGCCGCCGCTTTGGGTCTGGACGGACTGGACGAATACCTGCTCGCCGGCGCTGTTGGAAAGCACAAGGCTGGCAGATCCCGGGACCGCGTCGAATTCGACGCGCAGACTGTTAACAGCCGGATTCGGATAGGCGGCGATCGCCACAGCCGCCGAGCCTTCGCCGACGCCCGAGATGACGCGATCCGCTGCGCCTTCAGGATCGTGAACCAGCGCTTCGGCCTCTTCATCCCAGTAGCAGTCATCTTCATCGAAGAGGTCGGGGAATTCCTCACGGAGACGACGGAAGATTTCTTCGAGCTGTTCCTGCGTCGGCTCACCTTCAAAATCTTCACCGAGAACTTCGATCGCGATTTCGTTAATGCGCTTCTGCAGTTGTTCGAGCTCTTCTCTGCTCGGACCGTCTTCGGGCCATTCTTCTTCTTCTTCCCAGCCTGGACCTTCGTCGCAGTAGAGGAGGAAAGGCAGCTCGACGCCGAACTCTTCCAGCATCGTGTTATAGATCGACTCGCGGTCTTCCTGGCTGAGCGCACAGATATCGCCGTCCCAGTCATCGCCGCCCGCTTCGCGCAGCAGCTCTTCCAGGCGCATCGTCAGTTCGTCTTCCTCATACTCAGGCTCTTCGAAAGGATCGAAGGGCAGCTCGTCGCCGAACTCTTCTTTCAGTTTGTTGAGGATTTCTTCTTTTTGCTCGTCGCTCAACTCACCGTTTTCATTGCCGTCCAGCGCTTCTTCGATCAGTTCCTGCAGGCGCGTGATAAAGCGGACAATTTCATCGTCCTCGCCGCCGGGGAAATCGATTTCGTCGTCCGGGCAAATGATCATCGGCGGGCATTCATCGCCGAACTCTTCGCGTAAGCGCTCGTTAATTTCTTCGCGCTGTTCTTTGCTCAGGCTGCAGAGATCTTCGCAGGGCACTTCTTCGCCGACCACTTCCGTGATGATTTCGTGGATACGCTGTGCGATATCTTCGCCGTCGTGACCCGGGAACTCACCGCCGGGGAACTCGCCGAAAGGATCGAAGGGCACATCGCCGAACTCTTCGCGCAGCTGTTCCATGATGGCTTCCTGCTCTTCTTCCGTCAATTGCCGGCGTTCGCCGTTCAGGGTCTCTTCGATCAGCTCGTTGAGACGCTCGAAGAAGGCTCTGAATTCGTCATCGGGGAAGTCGGGCATATCATTCTCGTCGCCCGGGAAGTCCGGGAAACCGTGGCCGTCGCCGCCGTCGTATCCGGGACGGCCCGCTTCACTTTCGCCGGCGTCATTATAAGCTCTGACAAGGAAGTCGATCGGACGCGCGTCGCCGATATCCAGCGTACTGGCGATTTGCTCCAGACTAAGCGCTACTTCTGTTTCCACAACATCAGCCAGCACGGCATAGTCGCCCATCTGACCGGTATAGACGTCGATGGCGGAGCCATAGAGTCTGTATCCATCCGCCACACCGCCATCGGGGTTGGCTTCCCATGAAAAGTTAAAATTGATTCCTTCGCCGGGATCGGCTTCGTTAACGAGCGTAACGGCTACTTGAAAATTGAGTGGTGCGCCCGGGACTGCTCCCTGGGCCCACGCTTCGCTGAGCCCGCATAGGCTAAAGGCCGCTACCAGGAGCCACAGGTTTCGCGTCAGTGTGTTTAATCGTTTCATTCAAACAGTTCCAGTAAGACGTTGTACATATTGCTTTCAACTACCGGTATCATATTTCGGTCATGCCTGTCAACCACAAAAAGATGATGTTTAAGTTTTCCATCTGTCGATCGCGCCGCGTGGTTGTCTGGTCGTCTTTGTCGGGAGGCGCGTTCCATTGTTCCGTTTACATACTTGCGAATAACCTCCATTGCCTTGTTCACGAATGCCTGGATTCGATTCCGGAACCGGTACTCTGTGTTGCTGCCTTGCTCTGCTGCATTACTTTGAGCTAATGACAAGGGCGAAGGCAAGCGGCAAAAGAACTGTGACGTTGGATGTTGTCGGCCCCATTGTCAGATTCAGCACGGACTAACAACGCCTCGGCGGAATGGATACATCAGGGACGCAATTTTTTTGCGAGCGATAATTGTTGTACCGTTTTGGCCGCTCCTTTGTTATTCAGCCTTAGTGCGGCGTCCGTCGGGGCTGAGGCGCGCACAGGCACAGAGATATCTGCTTGGCTATCCATAGATGCAAGGTGAAGAGCGTTGCTGAGTTTCAGGGCCCATAAACGTCTCGATGACTGCACTGACCAGGGATTGTGCGAATTGATCCGCGGTCCGAAGCGTGATGCCGAGGCGGCATTTACGGAGCTGTTCAACCGCTATTCGTCGCGCATCCACGCCTATATCTATCGGATTCTCAATCAGCCCGAACTTGCCGAGGATGTCTTCCAGGAGACCTTTCTGCGTTTTCACGAGGCTGTCAAAGCGGGACGCCCGATGACAAATGTGTCCGGCTTTCTCTTTACGGTGGCCAAGAATCAGTGTCTCAATCACAAAAAAACGCAGAGTCGGCGGCAGATGCTGCCGATCCAGGATTTTGACTTCCCGGTGGGAGCGTCCAATCATGAGTCGGAAGAGCTGTTGCAGCTCGTAGCAACGGCACTCGACCTGCTGGATTTCGACTATCGCGAAGCCTTTGTGCTCAGAGAGTATGACGGTCTTTCCTTTGCCGAGGTGGCGGAAGTGACCGGCGCGTCCCTGGCCACGGCGAAGATTCGGGTGCATCGCGCAAAAAATAAAATCAAGCAAATTCTTAAGCCATATCTTAAAGATTTACTGGCAAATCAGTAGCAGGGTACAACCATGCAGTACTCCGAATTAATTAATGACTACCTGGACAATGTCCAGCTTTCAAGCGTCAAGGAAGACATGCTGTTTCAGGCGCTGGCTCACGACCAGGATTTGCGGCTGGAGTTTCGCTCGCTCTTGCTTGTGCGTCAGGCGGTGCGCAAGGATCATCGCGCCTATGTGCCACCCATGGCTTCGGTCAACACGGTGTTCGCCAAGCTGGGCTATACGGCGCCCGCGTCGGCCGGCGCACTGGGCGGGATGGCAAGCGTGAAGAGCGCTTTACTGAGCAAACTCAGCCTGTCGACGGCTAATATCGTGTCGGCGCTTGTCGGAGCGATTCTGGCGTCGAGTCTGCTTCTGACATTCGGCGGCGGCGGCAGTGGATTTGCCGATGTCGGCGGCGGGCCGGACAGCAATACCGGCCCAGGCAGCACCGAGGCTCTGCCGCCACTCGCCGCAGTGCAGTTTCAGGAGCAGGACGAACATTCCGCTTCTGCCAGCGCTGCGACGCCCCCTGCTGTACAAAGCGTGCCGGAGCCGGTTCATAGTGCCGCGAACAGGGCCGCCGCGCCGCCGCCTGCTCGCAGGGCTCAGCACGAATCGTCCGATGCCCGTTCAATTGACAATTTTGCGTATGCCCAACCGACAGTGCAGCACGAAAACAATGCGGTTGATTCACCGACGGCGGCGGATGCGACTGCATCTTCCTCCACGGCTGTAGCACACACTGAACCGAAGGATCCGAGTCTCGCGCTTGTTCCGGCCTCCCCTTTGGCGGAGTCGATGAATGCACTGTCGGTTCGGCCTTCGCAGTCAAGTTCGTCCAGCTATGGCAGACGCATTGCGCTGCCTGACGGTCTTATGGGCGCGGACTATTTCGGGGCTGTTTCCTCGCTGCAAACAACGTTTGAAGTTCGCAACCTCCAGATGTTCCATGTTCCCGGCGGTACGGTGCCGGTTAACGGCAATCAAGGGCCGGTTGACTTTGCCCTGCACTTTCGCTACGATCTCACGCCAAACAGCGCCATTGTTTTCGAAGCCGGCCGCGAGGCCTTTTTTCAGGAATTCGATGAAGTGTCCAACGACTGGCGCTACGAGTATCGTCAGCAGCCGCAGATGTGGTGGTTCAGCGCGGGCTACCGTCACAGTTTTTTCAACAATGCCGTTGTTCAACCATTTCTGCAAGGCAGCCTGGGTATCGCACAGGGCGGCGCTATGGGTCGTTTGCTGGCCGGAGGCCGTTATGATTTAAGCGAAAGCGCCTACGTGAATCTGGCAGTCGAGAGCAGTATGCTTCTGTATACGCATGGCGGCTCGATGTTCAGGTCGCATAACCTGGGTTTGAGCTATGGACTCGGATTTACCTTTTGATGCCGGCTTAATGAAGAAGATATTAAGCATATCGATGTTGTTCGCTGCTCTGTCGCTCATAACGGCCTGTCAGCAGCCGCTGGAATTCGATGCCCCGCGATCTCTTGACAGCACTGCGCTGGGCGGCGCTCCGGCGGAGGAAGAAAGTGAACGAACGGAGCGCCATGTCGATCTGATCGGCACGGAGATATTTGTATCCAACAGTTTGCCGAGCTTTCCCGGCGGCAGCTCGGGGCCCTGGTTCGTGGATGAATCGGCTCTGATGCTCCAGGCAGGCATCACAACGCGTGCGAACGTCGAATTACTAGATCTTGAACTCGAGATCTCGCATGAGCAGGATTTCGTGTTTCCCCTGCTGACTGATCCGACGCTGCAGGTTGCGAGCGTCCATCTGACGCTGGAGCCGGTCGCATTTGAATCCGAGGAGCCCGAGTCGATTGTTCTCAGCAGCGCAGACGGCGACGATGTCGGAATTGAAATCGGTACCGTCGACCTGATGAGCGCTACCTTTCAATCGACGGCAGACTACCCGGCGTCGGTCGAGCTCATCCTGCAGCGCAGCTTTGTGATGGACGAGGATAATCAGATCGTCGACGCTGTCATCGGCTTTGCTTTCATTCGCAACGAGGAAGACATTCCGGGGGCCGCGAATATTATTTTCGAGTTGAATGTGTCTTTTCTGGTATTCTTATGATAGGGACTATCCGGCGCCATAGAGCATCATCGCTGTTTAAGAGTGGACTGGCGCCAGCCATTATCATAGCTTGTCTGCTACTGAGCCAGGCCTGTCAGTCGCCCCTGGACTTTGATGAGCCGCGCCAGATCGACAGCACAAGCGCAGCCCCCGATACCGAAGAACCCGATGTTAACACGGAAACACTGTATGACCTGCATATTGCTTATGCCGGTCAGTCGATTACTGAAGATGGTCAGGAAGAGCCTATTCTGGAATTCCCTTACCTGACACTTCCAGATGTTAACGGTAGTGTTTTAGAGGGGATCGTGACGACGTCGGCCAGCACTCAAACGCTGTCCTTGAATCTGACCGTGACACATGAGAGCTGGTCGTTGGTTCCTCTTCCTGTCAGTAATCCGCAGCAGATCACGGGTTTTCATCTCGTCATGCCCGCCGAGCCCTTGACATTTGTGTCGCCTACCCTGGTTAGATTAAATACCGACGACGGCGATGAGGTCTCGTTGGATATCGGCAGCATAGACTTCGGCGGGCATGGTTTGCCTGAGATCGAGAGCTATTCCGCAGAATGCCAAATTCTGTTCCAGCGCCAGAAGGAACTCGTCGACGGCGAGTTTGTGGACGTTGTCTCCTGTTATGTCCAGATCGGTAATACCGAGCCGGTCGACGGCGCTGAAGAGTTTAGTTTTCTGATGACCATGGTTTTTTTCATCCTGTTGTAGCCGCAGATTGGAGTCCGAGTTCAGGTCGGTCAATTCCCCTCGCCATCCCTGAAGCACACTTTTGTATTCCGCTCATTAGCGCGTATATTCGTCGCCGCCCTTACTAAACATTGTATCTCTGTACCATTGACTCCCCAGCGGAGCGACCGCCGTGAAGATGGAGCCTCCCAGAATTGGCCTGCAAGTGGTCGTCGGGCTGACGATTCTTATGTTGTCCTTCGCAAGCATGACGGCGCAGCAATGGAGCCGCCGGCACAGCCTCGGCGATTATCTTGACCGCTTCGAGCTGAACTACGGTCTGGATTTCCAATGTTTCGACATCGACGCCCGCAGTCCGGCGCAGCAACAAAGCAACACGGGCATCACGAGCTCGCAGCTTCTTATACAGCCCGCCCTTGGTATTGCCTGGAATGTTCCTCTGTACTTTGCCGGCGAAGACCTCGCTGTCGCCGTCAGTCCGGCCCTGCAGCTGAGTCTGGGCCGCAGGATGGAGGACCCCGATACTTTTGAAGGTTATTGCATCAACGGGGAAGACAGTTTCGGTTTCGGTACACTGGGGCTGCCGATACTGCTGACGCTGCGCCATGGCGCTGAAGCGGAATACAAACGGCGCTCGTCAATCGGAGCGGCGGCGGGCTTTGGCCTGCAAACCATCTGGCAGATCGGCACTTCCAGCTTTGTCCTGGCTCCCGCGATTGCGGCGGAGTTTGCCTTCGGTAAACGCGGCGCTGTTAAGCTGCGTCTCCTGCGCAGCTTTGCGGCAGCTCTTAACCCTGTCACCGATGTATCCGCTACTACCCTTACACTAAGCATTCATTAGCGATGACCAAGTCCCGTTTACCTGCCGCTCCCGACTCCGCCGCGCATATCTTTGCCTACCTGCGGGATTGTTTTAAGGCCGACAACCGCGCGTCGACCCTATGGAGCGTGTTGAAACTTGATAAATCCGACAAGGTCATTTTTCTGGAAGGCGAAGAGCTGCTCCTGAGCGGGCTTGTGCAGGCGCTGCCCATGCAGCAGGAATTGGAATCCGAGGCGATGCGCGCCAAGGCCTGGGTTCAGCGCGGAGAAAAGAACCTGATCTATGCCTCGTTTTTTGTTGTCGGCGCCCATGTCGAGCACATGGGCAAAAAAATCCCTTTGTGCGCTCCAATCTTTCTTTACCCGGCAAAAATAAGGGAGGAACAGGAACTGACCGTCAGTCTTGAAGAACGTACACTTAACTTTCCTCTCATCGAACTGCTCTGCGGCGATAGTGACTACGCGATGGACTGCGCCGCGCAGATCGCCGAACAATTGCCGCCCGGCAGACTGGAATTCGCGGAAGCCGGACGACTGGCGGATATTTTGCGCGAGACGTCGCCCCACCTGGATTGTGATCCTCTTTACCTGTATCCGGAGCTACAGAGCGAAGCGGCGCTACGCAAAAGGGCGGCTGCTCGTAAACAGGGGATGTCCGTCCTGCCCGGCGGAGCGCTGGCGCTTGTTAAAAAATCGCGTGACTCGCGCGGGATACTTAACGAGCTTACGATGATGGGCGCGTCCTCCGTCTATTCGCCGCCCCTGGCTGTCACTCTGGGCCGCGCGCCGAGCAAGAGCAAAGAAGAAGCCGCCGACATCGAAGTGCGAAACGTTCCGGCGATTTTGAGCAGCGCGCAGAGCGCAATCCTGGATTCCGCCGCGCGCAATCCCTTGAGCCTGGTGATCGGTCCGCCCGGCACCGGCAAGTCATTCACGATCGCGGCCATCGCGCTGGAGCATCTGAGCCGGGGGCAGTCCGTCCTGATCGTATCGAAAATGAATCATGCCGTGGACGTCGTGGGGGCGAAAATTGAAGAACAATTACAAAGCGGCGATGTCGTGATGCGGGGTGGCCGCAAGGACTACCGCAAACGATTGGTGGCACGCTTCAATGACTGGCTGCACGGCGGGGAACACAATGTGGAAGCGCTTGAAAGGCAGATCCTTCAGTTGGATGAAGACATCGAGGCGCTTAACAGCCGGATCGCCATGCTCGAAAAAAAGTTTAGCTCCATGAATGCCGCCGAGAACAAACGCGCGGCCTACCTGGCGGCGGACGAAGGAATCGTCCCTGCATCCACCGGGTCGCAGGAGCTGCTGCCGGCCTGGCTGCACCGCTTTGTCCTGCCCTGGGTACGCTTTCGCGCCAGACGGGAAACGCCCCAATGGAGCGTGCTGGCCGAGCTGGAATCCTGCATGAACAGGCGGCATGCGCTCATCGTGCAGCGTATCATGCTTCAGAATAAGCTGCGCGTCAGCTTTGCGCTCCGCTATCATCGTCGGGATATTGTTAACTTTCGCAAATCTCTGACGGCCCGCAGCGAACACAACCAGCAGCGCTACCTCAGCTCGGTCGATAAATCTGCGATTATCGACACATTTCCCGTCTGGCTGGTAAACCTCAGCGATCTGAATGAAGTACTGCCGCTGAAAGAGGAACTTTTTGATGTTGTCATCATCGATGAAGCGACCCAGTGTGATATCGCCGCGGCACTGCCGGCCATGCAGCGCGGGCGGCGGGCTGTTATAGTCGGCGACCCGCGGCAACTGCGCTTCATCTCTTTTTTGTCGCGTGACCGACAGGCCCTGATCGCCAAGCGGCACGGTCTCAACGCCGACGAGACACAGCTCTTCAATTACCGTGAAAACAGCATTCTTGACCTCATGGACGAAAGCATCAGTGACCAACGGCAGGTGATTCCCCTGGGCGAGCATTTTCGCAGCGTCCCGTCCATAATAAGATTCAGCAACCGGGAGTTCTACCGCGACTCGCTGCGCATTATGACGGAGAGGCCGCATGAAGTTGCAGCGTTTTGCGGTGTACAGACGCGTATCGTGGCTGGACGCCGGCGCAGGAACGGTGTCAACACCGAGGAGGCAGAGGCATTGATCGCGGAAGTTAAACAGCTCATTGAAAACCAGCGTTTCTTTAATGCCGCTGCGTCTTATTCGATCGGTATCCTCTCGCCCTTCCGCGATCAGGTGGACTTTTTGCGCGCCGAGCTGCTTAAACAAATTCCCACATCGCTATTGGAAAGACATAAAGTAATGATCGGTACCTCTCATACCTTTCAGGGTGAAGAGCGCGATGTGATGTTTCTCTCTTTTGCCGTTTGCGGGCAGACTTCACATGCCGCACATTACTTTCTGAACAAAGCCGATGTGTTTAATGTAGCAGTGACGCGTGCGCGCTTAGGGCAAATGGTGTATACTTCACAGCCGGCGGATGCGATTAAACAGGACACTTTACTTAAGAAGTACCTGTTGGCGATTAGTGATGCAGGCGAGGAGCAGATGCCGGATGCCGATCATCCTCAGGATAAGTTCTTGAATCGCGTTTGCGATGAGTTAGAAAAGCTGGAGCTGCGCTATTATAAGGCGTATCCGATTGCCGGTATCATAATAGATATTGTGTTGGAACGAAACGGCCTGTGTTACGGCATTGACTTGATCGGTTTCCCGGGCGCCTTTCAATCGCGTATTTCGCTTGAACGTTTTCGACTGTTGCAGCGCGCCGGGCTGTCGATTTTTCCGCTGCCCTTTTCAAAGTGGACATTAGAGCGGGACCGCTGTTTACAAGACTTGAAACGCTTTATTCATTACGACGACTTGCCCCGCGACGCCAAGGGAGCGCTACGCAGTGCCGGGAAGGGAGACGACAATCAAATGACAGCCACCCTGGGTGAAGGAGTTTCATATTTGTATAAGTATCCCGGCAGTGACGACGGAGAGAACATTGTTTACAGACTCTCAGATGATGACGAATCCAGGCAGGCAAAGTAGATCCTGTTCGCTTATGATGTCCATCAATCCGACCCCGCTCGACGCGGCGGGCAAGCCGGTCGATTGAAGAATCGACCTCAGCGCTTTGCTTCGCGTATTTTTTGGGAATTAACCTTCCGATAACGAGGCCCTCTCTTGAGTTGAGAGAGCCTCGTTTCGAAAGGCGGCAAGAAAAGTCGTTTCCTGCTATCGTCTTAGCACGAACGCAGCCGAAAGCATTGCTCCACCGCTGCGAACTTTTACGAAATATATCCCGTCCACCAGATCCGCTACATCTACCTGCGCTTCCAATGCACCAGCCACGCTGCGCAGAGTGCCGGCCCTGAGCACCGTCTTTCCGAAAGCATCATAAATACTGAATGTCATCGCAGCAGCGCCTGCGCCCGGGACGCGCAGTCTGATATGATCGCGGGCCGGATTTGGGACTATCAGGAGCGCGTTGTCTTCTGCGGCTGCTCCGAACTCGTCCAACGCGCTTCCGCGTTTGCTGTACTGCGAGGGCAGGGCGCCGCACATGGCTTGGCAGCCCGCGCTGCTCGAGCATTGAAGCGAAGCTCCGGAAACACTCAATTGCTCAATGGAACGCGTAGCGTTGCTCGACAGGCATACTTTGTAGATCGCGGTACAGCAGGCACCGGTACACGGAATGTAGCTGCGAATTTGGGGCAGACCGCCTTCCTGCCAACAGGCCGGAATCACGACGCGCCAGTCCTGCCGACAAGCTCCGGCCGAGGGTAGCGGAAAGCGCATCGGGTTGTCCAGCAATAGCTGGCCGATCGCCTGCCCGAAGATATTGTAGAAGCCGCAAACAAGGTCGCAGGTGCCGCTTAAAGGCACAAGTCTGGTAATCTGAACTTCATGGAGATTTGCACAAGTATTGTGGCGTGAGCAGTATTCGACCTGGAAATTGCAGGTAGCGGAAGCACAGGTGACCTGCGCCGTTGTAACATCGCATTGCCAGGGAATGTAATCGCAGATCGGCTTACAGATTAAAGTTGACCCCTGAGCGATTGCGCCAGCCGCCGTCATCAAAGAAATTGCGATACAGCATACTAAACTGCGAGACAGAGTTTTCTTCATCACAAGCTCCATTTAACTGTAGTTGCGGGTTGGGCAATGCTTTGTCGCGGCACGACGATGTCTTCCGCAATGCTGGCACTGTCCAAACGCTTCGAATTCGGATTGTAAATCAGGAAAAGGACCGACGGCCGCGATCTACCCGATGCTCTAAATGGGTGGGCTTAGAGCAAACGCTGGCCAAGATAGTTATCTTGAGAGTAAAATGCAATATATTCTGTTGTATTCTGAAAGTTTGTAGGCCATAAGACCGCAGGATATTTTTTAATTTTTCTGCATTATCGTAAATGTGCTCGGCTGTCTGTTTTGTGTCGCAACTGTTCGAGATCGCATCGATGACTAGCGGAATAGCTGTGCAATCGACCGTCAGTTAACTGCCTGTTGAGCGCCCGGCCGCCGGTGTCGAGTCCCTACTGGGCTAAACCTCATCGGTGGCATCGGATGGCGCCGTCCCGCTTGTCCTCATTGGCCGGTGACGATGCCGTTTTGTCCTATTCGCCCGCACTCTTGTATATTGCGGGCTTTCGATAATGCACAAGCCGGATTGCGACGCCAACATGATACTTAGCCCGAAAGCTTCATTGACATTAGTACTGTTGTTTTTAGCCGGTTGGGGCAGCCTTGCAGCACAGGTTGAAGACCTCCAACTGGATTACTACCTGCCGGCCGGTCAGGATTATGATCCCGACATCCCCACGCCGCAGCAATACTTCGGTTTTCAGGTCGGGGAGTGGCATTTGCGGCCCGATCAGCTTGTCGGGTATATGCGCGTATTGGCCGAATCTTCGGCGCGTGTGACATTCGAGGAATACGGCCGCAGTCATGAGCAACGGCCCCTGGTGCTTCTGACAATCACGGCGTCTGAGAATCATGCTGATTTGGAACGCATCCGGCGCGAGCACAAGGCTTTGTGCGACCCGCGCCAGACAGCGCCGCAATTCCTGGAAAAATTGCCCCTGGTGGTATGGCTCGGCTACGGCGTGCATGGCAACGAAGCCAGCGCCAGCAATGCCGCCCCGCTGGTGGCATATCACCTGGCCGCAGCACGCGGTGGCGGCGTCACGACGCTGCTCGATTCCACGGTGGTCTTACTCGATCCCTGCTTTAATCCCGACGGTCTGGGACGCTTTACGCAATGGGTCAATTCGCATCGCAGCCGCACACTGGTCACTGATCCACGGAGCCGTGAGCTTAACGAGCCCTGGCCACGCGGCCGGACCAATCATTACTGGTTCGATCTCAATCGGGACTGGATGCCTGCGCAACATCCCGAGAGCCGGGGACGGCTGAAGATATTTCGCGACTGGATGCCCAATGTCCTGACCGATGGGCACGAAATGGGCAGCGACAATACCTACTTTTTTCAGCCGGGTATCCCTTCGCGCAACAATCCCTTGACGCCGGAGCGGACCTTCGAGCTTACAGCCCTCATTGCCGAATATCACGCCAGGGCGCTGGATGCAATCGGATCGCTGTATTACACCCGCGAGTCCTTTGACGACTTTTACATCGGCAAGGGGTCAACTTATCCGGATTTGAACGGCTGTATTGGAATTCTCTTCGAACAGGCCAGCGCCCGCGGTCACTTGCGCGAGACTGCCCACGGATTGTTGAGTTTTCCCTTTGCCATTCGCAATCAGGTACAAACCTCACTGTCGACGCTGGCGGCGTCGCGCGCGATGCGCCTCGATCTGTTGGAGCACCAACGCGAGTTTTTCAGCTCGGCGGCGCAGGCCGCGCAGACATACTCTGTCCATGCTTTTGTCTTTGGTTCGGCGGCCGACCGGGCTCGCACCTGGCATCTGGTGGACATTCTGCTCCAGCATGAAATCGAGGTCCACGAGTTAAAAGGCAGTCTCCGCGCCGACGGCCATAGCTTTGAGCAGGGCTCGGCTTTTGTCGTGCCGATGCAGCAGGCCAATTACCGGCTGGCGCGCGCGCTCTTTGAAACGCGGACCAGCTTCCGCGATTCTCTCTTCTACGATGTCTCGGCCTGGACTTTGCCGCTGTCCTTTAACCTACCCTATGCCGAGCTGCAAGCCGACGATCTCGGTGAAAATCGGCTCGGCCCGCTGCTGACTTCATTACCATTTCCCGAAGGTAGGAGGCAGGGCAGCAGCGAATACGCCTATCTGTTCGAGTGGAGTGAATTCTACGCTGCGCGCGCCCTCAACCGATTGCTCTCCGCCGGCATAATTGCAAAAGTTGCTATGGCGCCCTTCAGCATTAAACTGAATGGACGTCCGCGTTCTTTCAAGGAGGGGACGATCCTGGTCCCGCTCGGCCCGCAGGCTGATAAGCGCGACACTATCGAAGCACTGCTGCAACGCGCCGCTGAGGAGGATGCCCTGACGATTTACGCCGCGCCGAGCGGCCTGACCGAAGGAGGGATAGATCTCGGCAGCCCCAACTTCGACAGAGTTCGGCGCCCCGAAGTTCTGATTCTCAGCGGCGACGGGGTCTATCCGAACAGCGCCGGCGAAGCCTGGCATTTGCTGGATCATCGTTTGCACATGCAGGTAAGCATGCGTGATGTAGGTGGCCTGGCCGGCAACGAGCTGACACGCTACAACGTCATCGTGATGGTTGACGGTCGTTACGGCTCGATGGACTCCAGCGACGTGGCGGCTTTGCGCGCCTGGCTGAATAAAGGCGGAACCCTGGTGGCAACGGAAGAAGCCGTCACCTGGGCTATCCGGCAAAAACTGGCCGATGCCGAGTTGATCAAAAGTCCGCCGGACACGACGCGCCGTCGCGCCGCCTACGCCGGTTTGTATGCGGCTCGCGGCGCACAGATTATCGGTGGCGCTATCTTTGAAGCGCGCCTTGACAGGACGCATCCGCTGGGCTTCGGCTACACGCGAGACGCCCTTAGCGTCTTTCGCAATAACAGGGTGTTTCTCAAGCCGGCCAGGAATCCTTTCGCAACGCCGCTGGGGTATACCGCAGCGCCATTGATGAGCGGCTATGTGTCGGATGCTAACAAAGCGCTGATAGCGAAGTCCGCGAGTATTGTCGTATCCGCGAAGGGAAGGGGCAGGGTGATATTGATGACCGACAATCCGAATTTTCGGGCATTTTGGTTTGGCAGCAACAAACTCTTTATGAACGCTGTATTTTTCGGTCAGCTTATCGATCGCAACTCAGCCCGCTCCGATTACGAGGCCGGAGATGGTGATGGCCACGGCCACGGCCATCCGCACGACTAGGAAAGCTTTCACTTGCCAGAGCCTGATCGGCAGCGACAATCTGCCATCTCTAAACCTTCGCAAGGCCAGGATGCCGCACGCACGCAGCGTTGATGATATTATCGTGGGACAGGGACTTGCGGGAACGATGCTTGCGCACTTTCTGCTGCAGGCGGGCCGCCGCGTCCTTGTCGTCGATCGGGCTGCGGCCGATGGTTCATCCCGTGTAGCGGCCGGAATCTATACGCCGCTGGCCGGAAAACGCGCGGCTCTGTTATGGCGTGCCGCCGCCGTCCTCGATTTTATCGAGGTCTTTTACCCGGCGCTGGAATCGGAACTGAACGCCCGATTTTATTTTCCCCATCCTCTTCTGCGAATTTTTAAGAATGAAGCCCATCGCGCCGCCTGGCAACGTCGTCGGGAGCAGGATGCCTACTCCTGTTTTTTGGGAGCCTGGCTGGAAGAAGCTGAGGTAGCCGAGGCTTTTCGTGCGCCGCATGGGGCTGTTCAGGTTCTGCGCAGCGGCAGCGTGGCTACCAAACCGCTGCTCGATTGCTATCGCCGGCGTTTGCAGGCACAGGACGCTCTGATGGAAGCCGACATGGTTTACGAGGAAATCTCGCCCGGGCGCGATGGACTTCGCTGGCGCAATATCGAGGCCGAACGCATGGTGTTTTGCGAGGGCTTTCGCGCGCTGGGCAATCCATGGTTTCCTGCACTGCCTCTTCGCCCAACCCATGGCGACATTCTGACAATCAGTATTGCCTCGGACGATGCGCTGCCGATTGCGCACGGTGAATTCTTTCTGGTGCCGGTCGGCGGCAATCGCTACCGCGCCGGCGCAACCTATCTGCGTGACACCGATGACCTGCGGCCGCGCGCCGACGGACGCAGGACAATCGAGGAAGGCCTGCCCTCAATGCTGCAACTGCCTTTCAGGGTCCGGAGTCACGAAGCCGGGATCAGGCCCACCATTATCGGCCACCATCCGTTCGCCGGCGTTCATCCGCAGCTAAAATCGCTCTGCATTGCCAATGGCTACGGCTCGAAGGGCGTCCTGTTCGCGCCTTATATCGCTCACTTGCTGACCGAACACCTTTTGCGCAAGCAGCCTCTGCCGGCAGAGCTGGATATTCAACAATATTTTAAGGAACAAACATAGAATTATGGCCACTCTCGCCAGACCTCTCGAAATGGCGCAGGAGCTTGTAGCCCGCGTTCTCCGACCGGGCGACACCGCGATTGACGCGACTGTCGGCAATGGACACGATACCCTGTTTTTGGCGCATCGCGTGGGTGCCGCCGGCAAGGTGTACGGCTTCGATATTCAGCAGGCGGCATTGGCGGCGGCGCGTAGACGGCTCGCTGAGCTCGAAGACATTGACAACATTGTTCTGCTTCAGCAGAGCCACGAATCCATGGCGGCGCAGCTTCCGGCCGGGCGGCAGGAACGACTGCGGGCGGTGATGTTCAATCTTGGATATTTGCCGGGCGGGGATAAATCCATTATTACGCGGCCGGCCAGTAGTCTGGCGGCTTTGGCAGCGGCCGCGGACTTGCTGGCGCCGGACGGAATCATCAGCATTGTGGCCTACACCGGTCATCCCGGCGGTGCTGCCGAGGCACGCGCCGTGGCAGGCTGGGCCGGACAACTCGACCGGCGCCGTTACAGAGCGGCGCGCTATGATTGCATTAATGAACCAAATAATCCGCCTTTTCTTCTGGCGATCGAGCGTCTGGCCGCCGACAATCGGGCGGATGAGGAATCCTGATGGAAGAATTTGCCATTCGCGGGGAGTGGATCGAGCTGATAAAACTGCTAAAGGCCGCCGGCCTCGCCGGCAGCGGCGGCGAGGCCCGTCATTTTGTGGAAGAAGGATTGGTACAGGTTAACGGCAGTGTGGAAGATCGGAAACGTAGGAAATTGCGAGCGGGTGATATGGTGCTCTTTGACGGTCGCAGCATTGTTATCACGCGCCAGGACACCGGCGCCGCCCCCTAAAAATTAAAGACCGTCGCCTCCGGGCTGCAGTTCACCATTCCGTTAGTGGTCGGTCGCCGGGATAGCTCGCAGGCTTTACGGGCTGTCGTTCGTCCCGGTAAAACCTGGTCATCTGTCTGACAGCCGTCACTGACGGCTTCGATTCAACGGTGCGTCCCTGAACGGAGAGCCGCTTGATGCAGTAGTTTTACAGTAGTAGCTTCACCTTGGCTCAAAGGTATATTGCGGGTGCAGTTTTTAGGGTGGTACGTTAGTCACGTATCGGTGCTGCGCGCCCGCCGGGCGCGCAGCGCCAAGACGTGATCGAGCAGCAGAGGATACGCCGAAAACTTGCCCGCGGCGGCATTCAAGTCCGTCACTCGGGTCTGAAATTTTAGCTAAGCGAGTGCGTGTAATTGCCTAAAGGGAAGTCGGGAATCTTTTAGATTTCCGACTTCCCTTGTTTATTAGCTGGCGGCCTGTTTGCGGGCACGGGCACTTTTCGTAATTTCGTACTTTACGAATGAGCACGCGAGCGCCACGGCAAAATGACCAAACAAGCAAAAGCAGCCTTCATCAGCGATAAACTGGAAGAGCTCTTTCCTGCCGTTCCGATTCCTTTGGAACACAAGGATCCCTATACGCTGCTGATCGCCGTGCTATTGTCGGCGCAGTGTACCGATCAACGTGTTAACCTCGTCTCGCCGCACTTGTTCGCCAGGGCATCGACGCCGGCGGCCATGACGATGCTGTCTGTGGACGAGATCCGTTCGATAATACGACCCTGCGGACTATCGCCGCAAAAATCCAAGGCGATTCTGGCCTTGTCGCATATTCTGATGGAACAACATAATGGTGAGGTGCCTGCCAGCTTCGAAGCGCTGGAGGCGCTGCCCGGCGTTGGACACAAGACGGCTTCGGTTGTGATGTCTCAGGCCTTCGACGTGCCGGCATTTCCCGTTGATACTCATATACATCGTCTGGCTTTTCGCTGGGGACTCTCTTCCGGCAAGAATGTCGTTCAGACGGAAAAAGATTTGAAACGGCTTTTTCCACGCAATCAGTGGCAAAAGCTTCACCTGCAGATAATTTATTTTGGCCGCGAATATTGTCCGGCCCGGTCGCATGATCTTCACAGATGCCCGATCTGTTCAGTGGTAGGCCGCAAGTCGCTGTTAAAGAAGGACGTGATTGCGTCCTGATAGGGATCTGCCGTTTGCGGCGGCATCAATTTATTCAATAACGAGTAGTACGCAGCTATATGTCACAATCAAATGCAGTAGCCAACAAAACAGCCGAAAGCTCGGCGACGCTAAGCCGAAGCACGGGGAAATTTTCCTCTATCAGCAAAAAAGTTCTGATGGCGGCAACCGGCCTGTTTTTGTGTACCTTCCTGATTGTGCATCTGTCGGGGAACCTTCAGTTGTTGATCGATGACGGCGGGCGGGCTTTTAATGAATACACCAGGTTTATGACTACCAATAGCCTGATTCGTCTGACGGAAATCGGACTGGTGCTCGGCTTTCTGGGGCATATTGTTTTCGGCCTGCTTGTATCGCGGCAGAATGCCAGGGCGCGCCCGCAACGCTACCTAGGCGGGTATCGCAGCACGGCGCTTAACAGCTGGTTTGCCCGTACGATGAAATGGAGCGGATTGCTCATCCTGGTATTTCTGGTTGTCCACCTGAAATCATTCTGGTACGAGTATCAGTTCGGCCCGATCGAAACTGTAGTCTACGATGGCGAAGAGTACAAAAACATGTACCTCGTTGTGCAGGCGGCCTTTGCGCAATGGTGGTATGTGCTCCTTTACGTCATTTCAATGATCGTGCTTGGACTGCACCTTAATCACGGCTTTCAATCGGCTTTTCAATCGCTCGGGCTCAATTCGTCCACATACCGACCCATCTTCAGCCGTATCGGCAGCATTTTTGCCGTTGTTGTGAGCCTGGGCTTTGCCTTGCTGCCGCTGTATATGTTTATCGCTCAACTCTGAGTAACTCCATAACAGCATCTTTCTCTCCCTCTCTTTTTCGGAGTCCGCCCGGACCGTCCGCCCTGCCATCAGCTGCCTGCGAAGCATGATTTGCCCGCTTTGGCGCAATGCCGACAATGCCCTGATATTGAACCGGCCGTAGACAATCACAAAACCTCCTGCCGGGACTCGCAAAATTGAAATACGTAAATTTGCGGATTGACATTTTGCATTACATCATGGTATCTTCCTGCGACTATCCGATGTTATGTGTGTTATTGTATTTTGTCAGCAGCAAAACGTAGCAGCCTATTGAATTTTGTGACTGATTCTTGAGAAGGCGTCCACAATAGTGATCAGGGGAGTGGACGGTGTTGGCAATGTAGTTTTGGAGAAGTGTATGACGCGGAAGACCAGTAGCAGGTTTATCCGTTTTCTTGGATTCCTACTTATCGCAGCAGGTTTTTTTGTGGCGCGGCCCGGATTACGAGCCCAGTGCAACAAGAGTTTCACCAGCGACGAAGAAAAATGTCCTTCCTTTATGCTGTACGGCGGGCTTGGTTTTCACAATACCAAAGAAGGACAGCTCAATGCAATCCTTCAGCAGAGTGGCTTTAGCGCCCTCGAGACCACAAAATTGCTTTCCTACCGGCCGTCGACGCTGGCCCTCGGAATTCAAAAAGTAGACGGCAAGTGGCAATATGGTATGGAAGGCGAACGACTGTTGCCGCTCAGCGCCTCCGCTCTCGGTGCAGCCGGCGAGGCGGAACTGGAATCCTTCATCCTGAACGCCATCGGCTCCTATCGTCTGTTCTCGGCTTCCATCTCTTATTTCGGCACGCGGCGCATGACCTTTAACCTTGCCTTTGGCGCTCGTCTCGGCTATACGACAACCTCTCTTTCAATGGATGACCTTTCCTCCGGCGGCTCGCTGGATCTGTCGCTCGGCAATCGTATTCCAAATGCCGATCGCAGAGATGTTGACCTGCGCACGTCGCGCTGGTTTGCGGGCATGAGCATTAACGGTCAATTCGTGATACCCTTCCGGCGCCTGTCCTTCGTCAACGAGGTCGGTGTTGAATTGCGCCTCGGGTACGACGGAACGCTCGCTTCGCATTCCTGGGAGTACGAAGAGCGTCGAGTTGCCTTGCCGGCATTGTACAAACCGGGCTTCTACACCGCCGTCAATGGTTTTCTGCGTTTTTGACTTCCGTCTTTCCCGTACATCTGAACTTCCGCTTATCTTTTACGCTCGATCCCTTCTTAAAAACCTTCCTCATCATCGCTGTCATCGTCACGTGCCATGCCGGGCCGCGGCTGCCAGTCATTTCCTTCACAGGGCGTGTAATTGGCGCTGACGTGTTCATCGTACAGGCGGCAGAGCAGACCCGTTTCTTCATAGTTGCGGCAGGTTGAGCAGAGTGCATTTTCCTCGATTTTCTTGCTCTGCTTCTTATACGTTTCATACATTCTCAGCGTAGGATACATCGCGACGATCCACGCGGCGAAAAAGGCCAGGTGCCAGGACTCGGAAGCGTCCTGAAACTCGAAAATGTACCAATACACCAGCAGGGTTGCTGCCGTAGCGACAATACAATACAAGACAATGGAGCCGATGGTAACGGCTGGATTAATCGGCTGCCGGAACAGATGCGGGTAGAGCTCGCGTTCGTCGGGGCCCAGTATTTTGCGATTGAAAAACTGTCGAAATTTATCAAACATTGATTGCTTCCGTCTTGGGTAAATTGATTCCCGGAATACTACGATCATCATTAACGTAAATTTTCATTCTCCATCGCATTAAAACAAGTACTTTTCGCCCCGCAAACTTTTCCATCGCCCTTGTTCCCTCTCTGTTCCGGCGTCCGGCCTGCACTCGCCGGGGATTTGATTCCACTGGCCGATAACGTATTTTGCAGCCTTGCGTTCATTCGGCCGCTGCAGGGGAATGGTGCTGCCTGCCGTCCCTCTTCGCCGCTCCATCAGACTAACTCTCTTATTCGCCAATACGATTCCGACAGCCCATGCAGACGAATCACAGCATTCAGATTCTTCCCGATTTTATCGCCAATCAGATTGCCGCCGGCGAAGTGGTTCAGCGTCCCGAGTCAATTGTCAAGGAGTTGGTGGAAAATGCTATCGACGCCGGTGCGGACACGGTCAGCGTGGTGGCGCGCGATGCGGGTAAGCAGCTAATACATATCGTGGACAACGGCAAGGGAATGAGCCGCGAGGACTTGCTGCTTTCCATCCGCCGTCATGCAACCAGCAAAATTCGCTCGGCGGAGGACCTGCAAAAGATACAGTCACTGGGTTTTCGCGGCGAGGCGCTGGCATCGATTGCCTCCGTGGCGAATCTTGAAATCCGTACGCGGCGTCCCGGCGACGAACATGGCTGGCGCTTGACGGCCACGCCGCAGCGCGAAGCGATTGTCGAAGCCTGTTCGATGGACCCCGGAACGCAGGTTTTCGTGCGTAATTTGTTTTTTAATGTGCCCGCGCGACGCAAGTTTTTGCGCAGCAACCTCACCGAATTTCGGCACATCGCCGACACTATGCTCAAATTTGCGCTATGCCGGCATCAGCTTCGATTTGTCTTTTTCGAGGATGATGCCTTGATGTACGACCTCAAGCCGGCCGCGCCGCAGGCTCGTATCGGCGACGTACTCGGTGCGCAGTTCGCCGAGGCGCTGTTGCCGATCGAGGAGGAGCCCGGACCGGTACGGGTGCATGGATTCACCGGGCAGCCGGGGCAAGCGAAGAAGACGCGCGCGCATCAGTTCTTCTTTCTCAATGGCCGCAGTATCATCTCGCGGCAGCTCAACCATGCCGTGATGACGGCTTATGAGCATCTGCTTGAAAAAGGTCAGTTTCCCCCTTTTGTCTTATACCTGGAGCTGGATCCGGAACGGGTCGATGTCAATGTTCATCCACAAAAACACGAAGTGAAATTTGAAGACGATCGGCTGGCGTACAATGCCGTCCAGCGCGCCGTTGTCAGCGCTCTGCGGCGGCACAACCTGGCGCCCGAAGCACAGTTCAGCCAGCACGTAGCCGATACGCCCTTTGAAAAAATCAGCTTTGGCGAGCCGGGCAAAGCGCGACAGACAGCGCTGGTTAACCGGCTGACCGGCGAAGTATTGGAAGGCGGGGGCGGGAGTTCGGCCGGCGGTACGGCCGCTGCGGGTCGGATGGCCGATCAACGCGAACGCAGCGCTCCGATCACACAGCGTGAGCTTAGCGCCTATGAAGCCCTCTTCGGCACCGATTCGAATTCCGCCAGGTCAGAACCGGAAGTGATTGATTCGGCCGCGCCGCGCTCGCGACAGGACGAAGTAAGTGCGAAATTTACCTGGCAGCTGCACAAAAAGTACATCTTACAGCAGACCGCGGACGGTCTCAGCATCGTAGATCAGCAAGCCGCCCATCGACGCATCCTATTTGATCGGGCAATGCGGGCGATTCAGGGCGAGATGGCCTATTCGCAGGAACTGCTCTTTCCGGTGCGACTCAGCCTGGATGTCGCCGACCGCAGTCTCTTGAAAGAGTTGGAGCCCGATCTTGTCAGGCTGGGATTCGTGATGGAAGCAGCTGAGGACGAGAGCTTTGAAATCCGGGCTATTCCATTCGATGTACGCAGCGGCGGAGAAGAGAGTGCCCTGCGGGAACTGCTGGACGCATTTCGTGAAATTCGTCAGCTCGGCGACCGCGACGAAAGGAGGGCACTGGCCGCCTCTTATGCCGCCAAAGCCGCCATCCGTTCCGGCGAGCGAATGTCGGTGGAGGCAATGAAAGCCTTGCTGGAGGATCTGAGCGCAAGCGAGTCGCCGCACTTCAGTCCCGACGGCCGCCCGATCGCTATTGAGCTGAGCCTTGAGGAACTCGATCGCCGTTTTGGCAAGACCTAGCCCTCGTTGCCCCCTGGACCGTCAACGGTCGTCTTGGGTAATTTGAGGGTAGAGGCCATTGAGAGGGGGCGAATGGCTGGTATAACACACCTTATTTTCATAACTTTCATCCCAAGGGAAGGTGAGGAAGAGAAACCGGGGCTCGTAGCGTCGGCCATCTGTATGCAATGATACGATTTGGCCAATAGCAAGTATTCCTTACCGTCTGCAGGCGAATCTTCGAACAATTTATTCAGTGGCGACGGGTAGATCTATGATACGAGCGCTATGCTTGCTGTTGGTGATGCTGAGTGTAGCGGCACCGCTGCAGGCCGATTTCTCGGCGGAAATGAGTATTCAGAATTTGCAGCTCGAAAACGATGAAATTACATTCGATCTTTATTTGAAGAGCACGGGCAGCGATCCGTTGTTTCTCTCGGATTGCAACTACACGATTTTGTTTAACAAGAGCAAGTTCAGCGCGCCGCAGTTCACCTTTACGCCGGCGCCGGGCAAGTTAAGCGATCGTTATTCCTACACCACTAAAATTCTCGAAAACAATACGCTGGGCGTCGATGTATTCCCGCCGACTGTACGCAGCACCTGGTCTCGCAGTCGCTTTGAATCCAGGATAGAGGAAATAGCCAGTACCGGCAACGGCAGCCTGCTCGGCAGTATCCGCCTGAAGACCGTAGAGCAGTTTACGGGCCTGGCGGACATCGAACTGCGAACCGAGTTTCCCTTTTTTACCGTTATCAATTCATTTGAGGATGAGCAGCCCTACGGTTCGAGCGCAGCGGAAATTGAAGCCGAGGCCGCGCCAGAGCTGCATTTGGGGCCCGAATATAATGTTGTGCTGAGTAACCAGCAGTTGAACGATACGGAGTTTAGCTTCGACCTTTATATGCAGCGTACCGATGGCCGTCCGCTGGAACTTGCGGACTGCGATTTAACGCTGATGTTTAACGATTCAAAATTTACCGATCCGGTCTATAGCGTTGTCAGCAAAGGCGATGGTCGTCTTGACGATGAGTACAGCTATGATGCGCGGGTCGATGGCAACCTGTTGAAACTGGAAATTGCTGCGCCCGCCACGGCCTCCCAGGCGGAGTACGACAATAAGATACAGGTGGTCGGCAGTAGCGCGCCGGGTACTCGGATTGCGAGTATGCGACTGACCGGCGTCAATCCCTACACCTCCATTATTCATGTGAAGCCGGTTTGGGCCGAAGACCACGATGCCAGCTTGATTAGCCGTCGCCGCAATTTTACGCCCTTTGATAAAGACGATGATGTCAGCGCCGCCGCGGAGTTTAGTGTTGTGGACCCTATCGTTAGGCTGGATCTGGAAGCGCCGGCAGATCCTGTATCATATTGTCACGATGAAAACTTGCGCGTAGAGTGGAACAGTGAAAACGTTAAGCAGGTGCGGATCGAACTCTTGCCCGAAGGCGGCGGCGATCCCGTTGTGCTGGCGGAAGAACATGACGCGTCGCCGGCAAATTTCGAATGGACCGTGACGGAGCATGTCGGACGCTTTAAGCTGCGTGTCAGCGATCGGGCGAACGCCGCTTTGCTTGCTGAAACTCCGTTTTTTGATCTTTTCGGCCATATCAATATTAGCGGACAGCCGGAAGACTTCCGCCTTTGCGATGGTGAGTCGGCGAGCTTTAGCGTGCTTGTCGAAGGAAGGCCGTCGCCGCAGATGCAGTGGGAGGAGCGTCGACCGGGAGAGGATTGGCAGCCGCTCGACGCCGCTAATAAGAACAGCCTTTCCCTTGAAAATGTCGATCTTTCATACAACGGTCGTGAATATCGTTTGCGTTTGATCGGCGCGTGTGAAACGCTCATCAGCGCCGTTGCGACCCTGGAAGTTGGAACAGCGCCCCTAATCAGCGAATTGACAGCGGACCAGGAAGTTTGTGAGGGCGATGATCTGAGTCTGCGTGCGGTACTGGATGCCTCACCGGCCCCTTCGGCGCAATGGCAGGTTAATGCCGGTGCGGGCTGGGAAGATATCGAAGGCGCTACGGATGATGAACTGCTCTTGTCTGACATCACGCTTGCTCAGAATGGATTCCGCTATCGTCTGCTTTTAAACAATATCTGCGGCAATCTGCAGAGCGATGAAATCGGCCTGACCGTTTACGGAATCCCGGCGGTGGAAAGTGATCCGCTCAGCCAGGTCGTCTGTGAAGGCGCCGATGTCATCTTTGAAGTAGAAGCCTCCGGTGTTCCACTCCCGACGGTGCAGTGGCAGGTGAGCAGCGACGGCGGTTTCGACTGGGACGATCTGCCCGGCGCAAATTCCTTTCGCCTGGAGCTGCCGGCAGTAGATCGCAGTATCAATCAGCGGCGCTACAGAGCGCGCTTCACCCATTTTTGTAATGAGAGTTTTGCGTCCCGGAAGGCGCGCCTCACTGTTAACTACGTGCCCGAAGTGCTGGTGCAGCCGCTCGATGTTACCGTGTGCAAAGGAGAACCCACCGTGTTCACCACACTGGCGGAGGGCCGTCCCGAACCAGATTTGCAATGGCAGGTACGCAGCGGGGCCGGCGCGGAATGGCAGGAACTGACGGATGAGACTTCCGCGACTTTGACAATTTCGGAAACGCCGGCGGCATTGAACGGAAATGAATATCGGGCTGTTTTCAGCAATATCTGCGGCTCGAATGTTGCGACGCACATTGCCCGCTTACAGGTTAACACTTCTCCTGTTGTTGAAGATCATCCGCGGGATGTCCGCCTCTGTGTTGGTGAAAGCGCCGAGTTCAGCGCAGTTGCAGGCGGCCGTCCCGAGCCGAAGGTACATTGGGAAGTCAGCTTCGATGGCGGCGACGCATGGATCGAAGTCGCCGGCGCCGACAAGTCTACGCTGACTATCGACAATGTTCAGCTTTCCCAAAACGACAACCTGTACAGAGCTGTCTTTGCTAATGTTTGCGATGGTTTTTCACCCAGCTCGCCCGCCATTCTCAATGTGACGAAAGCGCCCGAAATTACCCGCCATCCTTTTTCGGCTCGTGTAATTGTCGGTGAAGACGTGACATTTTCAGTTGACGTCGATCAGCCGAATTCGGAGTTTGCTTGGTATCGCGCTGAGCAGCGCCTCGTTAACAGCGATAAAATAACCGGCGTCGTGACGGCGATTCTGACTTTGAGCGATGTCCAGCCGGACGATGTCGACAATGAGTATTATGTTATCGTTACCGGAGAGTGCGGCGCCGACACTTCGCGCTTCTTTGCCCTGAATGTCGACGTACCGGATATCGAGATTCTCACACAGCCCGAAGCTAAATCTGTGTGCGAAGGCGCAACTCTTGAATTCAGCATTGAAGCGCAGACCGAAGTAAATGGCGCGCGGCTGGTCTACCAATGGCGCCGCGGTTCGGAGGATCTGAGTAACAATGCCGTCTACCAGGGAGTTAACAGCTCAGTGTTAAGCATCAAGAATGTCAGCGCCTCTGAAGCGAACTCCGCTTACAATGTGCGAATCAGCACCGATCCCGGCAATGCGATCACCTTTTCCGACAATGTCGGTCTGACGGTGCGGCAAGCGCCGTTCATTATCCGACAACCGCTCTCGATTGCTGTCTGCGAAGGGCGTTCCGCCGCGCTTGAAATCGCCATCGAGGAAGGTGATACGCCGCAGTATCAGTGGTTTCATGATGGAGTAATGATTGACAACGCCAATGATCCGCGCCACATTGTGGCAGCGGTGGAATCGGCACTGACCGGTCGTTATCATTGTCGCGTTACGAATGAATGCGGCAGCACCGAATCGCGCGAGGCAGAGATTAGTCTTAAGACAGCCACGAGCATCTTGCAACATCCGCGCAGCACCACCGCCAGTTCCGAAACCGAGTTTAGCCTTGAGGTCCAGGCCGAAGGCGAGGGTGAACTGAGGTATCAGTGGTTTCTGAATGGTGTGGCGATTACCGGCGCGACGCGTCCCGTCTATAGCAGGGTTCGGCCCACCCTGGCGGACGAAGGGGAATACACGGTGCGGGTGCGCGGTGAATGCGGCGACATCAGCTCCGACCCTGCCAGCGTGGGAATTACGATAGTCGGAGTTGCTGAAGAAGCATCGGCGCAGCCTTTTGCCTTGGGCAGTAATTTTCCCAATCCCTTTGCTTCCGTCACGAAGATTCCCTTCACGCTTGAACGAGCAGCGTCAGTCGCGCTACACATCAGCTCCGCGCTGGGCCATTTGATGATGGAGCTCGCTCCCGGACCGCTGCCGGCAGGCAGGCATGAGCTTGCAGTGGACGGGCGGCGACTGCCGAGCGGTCTTTATCATTACACCCTTATTGTCGATGGCCGCCGCGCAACACGGCGAATGATGATCCTGCGCTGATATTTTCCAGTCAAAGGATTCCATCTAATCATTTCAGGCAAGAGCCGCGGATAAGAAATCTGTCATGCGTCAGGTCTTGCGCTGCCCGCCACGGTTCCCGGGTATAGGCGGAGCTAAACATTATGCGCTCCGCCAGCTCTTCGCCGCCGTTCTGAATCAGATAGGAGCGCAGGCCTTCACCGAATGGTTCCAGCTCCGGGAATATCAGTTCACCGCGGATGCCATTAAACAGATCGAGATGTGAATCCGGCAAACCGTCGGGTCCGGAAGCGCCCGAAAAGTTATCGACGCGATCCAGGCCGGTAATGTTCAGCAGCTTGTCCGGCCGCGAGCCAAGAAATTCGGTTTCTTCGCCGCGATCATTACGGTAATAAACATTAATATTCACATCGCTTGGATTGAAAGACCGGTCGGCAAGAACAAAGATGTTGCGCAGTTGACGCTGCCATAGAATGCTGAAAGCCGGGTTGAAGTCGGGGCGGTAGATCAATTTGAGTACGAGCGTATCATTTCCGCCGGAGCCTGACGCAAAGCTGCCGCAGCGCAGATCGTCCTGCGCTGCAGTTGTGCCGGCCTCTACTCGATAAGAAACGGCATAGCTTCGGTCGCTGCGCAAGTTGAGGAGGCAGAGCACGCCAAGATTCCGATCCAGCGTAAAGCTTCCGGTAGGGAGTCGCCGAAATCGGTGAGCTTCGACAGAGCCCTGTTTCCGGGGCTGCCCTCGGATGGCATCGCTATACCTGGCGCCCGACGGTATCAGCGGCAATTCGGCCAGCGCCAGCGCCTCTTGTACTCCAGAGACTTCACCGATCCCCGTCATCGATTCCCAGACTTCGATCTGCTTGATCCGCGAATGCGAAGCCGCTTCCGGAATGACGCTCAGCGGATGGGCCTTGGCCTCGCGCCAGATCGTTTTGTAGGCGCTATCCAAAAAAAAGTAATTGCCTGCATAGTCGTAGGCGTGTAGCGCAAAATCGATCCGTTCGGCTTCGTTACCGTCCCCGCTATCCATCGGACTGCCGCCATCATTACAGGAAAGCGTAAAAAGCAATAGGCCCGCTATCGCGGGTATCCGGAAGAAACACAGTACTGAGTAAGTGCACATTTGACCGTGACGAGGATTGAGATGAATGCTGATTAAGCGCTAGTCGAAACCCGTGAAGTTAGCTTGCCGAAGCCAGGCCGACAAGGCAATTCGCCTTCTCAGTTCCGACCTGACGGGGAGCGGCAATTGGCGTAACGCTGCCGCCGACAGTCACCCGGCCATTGAGCATTATTATGTATATTCGTGTCCACAACGCTTTTACGTGCATCTTATCGCCGGCTAGCTGCTCTTCCCGATATATTTCCGAAATACATATGATCGATACGAGAAAAACCGTGCTAATATCATTGCTGTTTATGCTTTTGCTGCTTGCCAGCGGAAAAACTGCCAGCGCTCAGGAAGGAGCCGCGGCGAATGAGGTTGAGAGTCTGGCGGAAGAAGATGAACCGCTTGCCTGGTATTCGGTTGGCGATGTCGGCTTTCATCTGTCTGGCGCCGGCGCCGACTATCGCGCGCTTGGCGATCTCGGTTTCTATACGGGCGGCGACAATTTTTTTACCGGCGTTATGGGGCTGACTATTATCGACGACGAAACCTATCTGACGATGCGTCTGCAGCCGGAGTTAACATTCGGTAAGTTCGGCGTCGGGCTGGATATCCCCTTGATGTACGGTCTGGAAAGCGGGAAGCTGCGGACCGAGGAATTCGAAGATGGCGTGGCGGCTCTCCGAATCGTCCGCTATCTGCGCTATGGCCGTAAAAAGACGGACCCGGTTTACATTCGGCTGGGTGACTTAAACAGCAGTACGCTCGGCGCGGGCTTCGTGGTTTATCGCTATGCTAACTCTTTCAGTTTTGAGAAACGAACTATCGGCACTGAATTCGATATCAATCACAATAATTTGTATGGCATTGAAGGCGTGTATGGCGATTTCAGCGATCCCGGTTTGATTGCCCTACGGCCGTATTTTAAACCGCTGGCCTTGTTGGACAGTACCTTGCCGCTGCTCAATCGGCTCGAGATGGGTGTACTCTACGCCACCGATGTCAGCGACTTTGCGACCCCCGGTGGCGAGTCCCTTTCGATTTGGGGGGCCGACCTGTCCCTGCCATTATATCTGGGCGACATCCTGACCGTGACGCCCTACCTGGCCTGGGCCTCGATCGGCAGTCTTGAAGATGATCCCATCCTGCAGAGCTATGCCGAGCGTGTTTTAGATAGCCCGAGTTTCGATCCAGGCAGCGGGAGTGCCATTGGGGTCAACTTGAATTTTGACTTTATACTTAACATATTTACGCTGGCGGCAAAACTTGAACGCCGTATTTACGGCAAACACTTTGTCGGTTCGTATTTTAACACCGTTTACGAGCTTAACAAATTCGATGGTAAAACCACCATTGATTCCATCCTCGCAGGAGGCGACGATGCTGTCGATATCAGTACGCACCCCACGGCCAGACTCGTTACGGCCGATGGCGACAACGGTATTTACGGAGCTGTCTACGGGCAATTCCTGCGCAAGATATTAATTGGCGGAAGCCTGCAAATTCCCGATCGGAAGAAGGTCGTTGATGTACCCAACAGCCGTACAGAAGCCATCAACAACGGCGCTACGCTACATCTAGAGGCTCGTGCCGCCGACCTGGTATCGGATATTAGCGCCGGATTCAGCTACGATCGCAATTTCATTCAGGACTTCGATGATGCTTTTGCACTCGATGAACGATCCGTGGCGCAGGCGCTGATCGTCAAGAAACTATCGGACGCATGGCGCGTTGGCCTGCAGTACCGCTGGACATTTGCACGTGTCGACGGCGAGGTCGAGACAACATCGTACATCTTTCCCTATGTAGGCCTGCACCTGGAGTTGTAAACACCGGCAATCGGGAGGATTTTGCACAACTACTTTTGGTGAGCGCAGTGAACATATCCGAGTGTATTCGGTACCTGAGCCGCAATGAAATTACCACGTTTGCTGGTGTCATCGCTCTAAGGACAGGCAGGAGCAGTAGGCAATGAAAAAGGGAGTAACCGATAAGCTTGATCCTTGCCCGGCGAGCGCGCCGAGCTTGACCTTGTTGTATGCAGCAGATATCATTCTTCGGCAACACAAAATCGCCAGCCTCCTGATGCTGATTCTGACGATGCCGATGCTAGTCGCTTGCAAGAGTCATGATGCTGCCGAGTCCAGGACCTCGGACAGTGACAGCTTCGATGCGCGACCCGCTGCCGGTGTCGCTCTCGATCCCGGCACGTGTAAAGTCGCGGCCCAGGTGCTTGCCATCGACAGCAGCCGACACAGCCGTCGTTCTGACGACCCCTGCGCCAAAGCGCCTTGCCGGGCGACCTTGAAGATAGGCGAGACCCTGGGATTCGGGATGGCCTTCCCCGCCGTGCTCGGAGCGGGAGATGAAATCGAGGTGACATTTGCATTTACGACAGCGCCGACCGAGCAGCTATTTCCGCGTCTTAACCGGCATTATCCGGGCATACAGCCAGGCGACAGACTCGTCGCGATACTGCACGCCAGTCCACAAGCGCACAGCAACGAACCGGCCTATACAATCTACGAATATCAACTGCGCTGAAAACCGACCATCTTGGGCGCCTTGCGTCTATTTCCTATATTGGCGGCGCACCCGGTCCAAAGCTATCCTTATGTTGCAGCACAAAGAGTAGCGTGGGCCATGACCGACACGGACATAACAATCTCAGAGCGATTAATGAACGAGGAACGAGAATGAAAGTAGTAGTACGGTTATTGTGCCTCATGGTCGTCTTTGCCGGTTTTGCCGGGACAATGTTGGCTGCGGATCTGTCAATCCTCTGGCGACAGGAAGTTCATCGCCATGTCGTGAATGCCGTCGCATTTTCGCCGGACGGTCGGCTGCTGGCCTCCGTCGGTAGCGACGGACGACTCTCGCTGCTGTATGCCGGCGACGGCAGTGTTTACCGGACCCTGCGCCTCGCGGATCTCTTGCAGGAGCGCATTGCTGACGAGCGGGGTGACAGAAGCGAGACCCTGGTGGCATCGCCATCGCTCCATTCCTTTCGACACGGATTTTTCGGTCTGGCCTTTGCGCCGCAGCAGCCGCTGCTGGCTACCAGCTTTATCCTGAAAGACAAAGATGCTAACGGCGCATTCCTCGCAACCAGAGAATACCTCTTTTTGTGGAACTTTGAAACAAACCGTAAGACCGTCGTGCCAGTGTACACAACAGCGGGCGGCAGCAGATGCACACGGCCCGGCACGGTGGCATACTCGGCGGATGGCGAGCGGTTGGCTTTTGCCGGTGACAACGGTATGGTGACGCTGATGGACGGCGTGAGCGCTGAAATTCTGTTCAGCTTCGACGCGCACAAAAAGTCGATCAGCGCTCTGGCTTTTGCGCCTGACGGCCGGTCGCTGGCGACTTCCGGCGGCGACAAAAAAATTCGTTTGTGGGATCCGCGGACCGGTGCGCCACTGCAGAGTGTCGGCGCTATGAAGCATCGCGCCTACAGCATGCGTTTTTCCGATGACGGCAGCAGGCTCTACTCGGCCGGCTATGACAAAAAAGTGCGCGTCTGGGATCCATCCGTTGGCAGTGAGGAGCAGACCGTAAAGGGGCATCACGCGGCGGTCCGCGGAATTGCGCTCAGTAAGGATCGTCAGGTGCTGATGTCGGCAGCGCTGGACAAAACTATCCAGTTTGTCAACACCAGGGCTGGGGAATATATCGGCACATACACCGCTTTGCGCGAAGGACTCAATACAATGGATATCGCGCCCGACGGCCGAACGCTGGTTGTCGGGACCAACAAAGGTCGTGTCTATCGTCTTGAGCTTCCCTTCTATATGGCAAGTGCCAAAGACGCCCAAGAGACGAGGAATGCCCTCGGCGCTTCGGAGCCTCTCCTGCATTCCAGCCCCAACCCGATCAGCGAAGACGCAAGCTTGGAAATCGTTTTACCTGCTTCCGGACATACCACCCTGGAAATACACAACACGCTTGGTGAAACGGTCAGTCAAATTTGGGACCACTATTTGAGCGCCGGCGCTCATGTCGTTCGCTGGGATGCGCGCGATATTGCCGCTGGAGTTTACTATGCCAGCCTGCAGATCGGCGAGTTGAAGTATTCACACAAATTGATCGTTGTCAAGTAAATCGTATGCGTGAGCTTCGTGAACTGGCCCTGCTGTTTCTCAAGCTGGGTACAATCGGCTTTGGCGGTCCGGCCGCGCACATCGCCATGATGGAAGATGAAGTTGTAAGCCGTCGACGGTGGATGACGCGCGAGCACTTTCTCGACCTGGTGGGTGCCACCAATCTCATTCCCGGCCCCAATTCTACTGAAATGGCGATTCACGTCGGCTACCAGCGCGCCGGCTGGGCCGGACTCGTAACGGCGGGCGCTTGTTTCATCTTGCCTGCCGTTCTTCTAACTGGGCTGCTGGCCTGGGCGTACAAAGTTTATGGTACGGTGCCGGAAGTGATGCCCTTTATCTATGGCATCAAACCGGCCGTCATTGCCGTTATTCTTTCGGCCTTGTGGAAGCTTGGCAAAAAGGCTGTTAAGGGCTGGCGTTATGCCGCCATTGGTATCGCGGTTGCGCTGCTCGTTTTCGGCGGTCTGAATGAAGTCCTCGCCATCCTGCTGGGTGGTCTTCTTGGCGGCGCCTGGATCCGGCTGCAACCGAATCCTTCTCCTCCTGGAAACGCGAAGGTTGGTGCCGGACTGGCGGTTATACCAGCGGCCCAGACTGAGGCCGCCGCAGGCAGCGCGACTCTGGTCGCCGGTGCTGCTGCGGGCGCCGGAGCCGTTTCACTAAGCCAGTTGGGGCTCACCTTTCTGAAAATCGGCTTCGTGCTCTTCGGCAGCGGTTATGTGCTTATCGCCTTTATGGAAGGCGAACTGGTGGGCGAGTTGGGCTGGCTGACGCAGCAGCAGCTGATCGATGCCATCGCGATCGGACAATTTACGCCCGGCCCCGTCCTTTCTACAGCAACATTCGTCGGATATCTGATTGCCGATCTGCCCGGCGCTCTTATCGCCACCCTGGGCATCTTTCTGCCTTCTTTTATTTTCGTTGCGATTCTTAATCCTCTGGTACCGCGCATGCGGCGCTCGCGATTGCTTTCCTCCTTTCTCGATGCCGTCAATGTAAGTGCAATGGGCCTGATGCTGGCCGTCACCTTAACACTGGGCAGCAATGTACTTGTGGAATGGCCTGCGGTGCTTATCGCGGCGCTGGCCTCCTTCGTTGTGTTTTATTGGCGTCGCGTAAACGCTGCCTGGGTTATAATCGGCGGTGCGGCGGCGGGATATCTGCTCGCGCTTGTTTAAGTCCTGCTCAACGAAAACCTGAAGGCGGATTCATCTGCTGTCAAGGCTGTGAGGATGAATCTCAATTGTTGATGAACGCTTTGACTGGGCAACGAAGTCATTTGCAGGATGGAGACACAGGTTTGGTTTCCTTGGGTTTTGATCTGCTGACCACTCAGCTGTTTTAACTGCACGTTCACACCTTAAACGCGTCGAAACGACTACCGGTCCCTGGGATTGTGCCCGAGCTTTCGTATTCTTGCAGCCTGTCTGTACAGGCTGGAGATTTGGGGTGGCAAGATATTTGGAGAAGGCGCTGAAATTCTGAGAGAATCGGCGAGGGTGACTGTGTTTTAATCTTGAAAGTTTCGGTTGGTTGGTGGAGGGGGCAGGGCCCGAAGGGGCAATCTATACGCGTCATTTGGTTGTCCTGACAACTAAAAGCCCTGAGCGCTCTCCGTCCGCAATCTTCACGCTTAAGCCTGCGTCCACCAACGTCGACGCCTCATTCAACTCTTGGAAAACAACTGCCGAGATGTGCAGTCAGAATTGCACATAGTCTCTTCTGCGTCCTTAACACAACTGCCATCTTCGCAATCGGCGGCTTTATCGCCAGGCAATTGTCGCCAGATTGAGTTCTGTAGCGCAGGCCTAAACCGGATTCGAATCCGGACCGGAGACTTCCGGCTAAAGTCAAGGCGTAGTCGTATAAAGACATGCTGAAGTCAAATTTCATTGTGATAATAATAGTGCGCCGGGATGCCGTCTAATGGGCGCCAGCATCATTAGTCTTCTTTATTCTGCCGATCAGGTGTTGTAGCGCCTTGAGTTGTCGGAAGGCACCGCCACCGGCGATAAAGACTATAGAGGTGGCGTAGCCAGGTCTGACAACGGGAAGACAATAATAACCCGAGCAAGATTACCTGGCAGAAATGCCGTTGTTAGCACGGGAAACGGACAAGCTCTCATTGTGGAATCTGCCGGCCGCTGGCACCTCAGTAGCGGAAGGTGCTGTGGACACGGCGAGAGAAATATACATATGGCAGCAGCAAGAAGCTCACCTGCAGCATGCGCAAAAACTCACGATAATTTTCGGTGATAATGAAGTTGCCTGCTTCAAAGATCTGGCTCAGACAGACATCCCGGAGCAACAGGCTTGTAAGCGCGAACAGAAGATATAGGCTCAATGCATGGCGCAGCATGCGACGCTTCATCACATACAGAACCAGCAGAAACAGGCCTGCAATGAATTCGGCGCTGCGGCTGATGATTATGAATTGAAGCGTGAAACGCCACCATGGGTGGTATGAATCGGCCGTTTCGCTTGTAAGTGCCAGCCATACCGGTTCCGAAAAGCAGTACCATCCAGCCAAGAGTGCGATAAAGCTTCGAGCCGCCTCAGCCAGCAAGGCAATGCCCAAAAGAACTACAAGACCCCGGAAGCCGTCCCAGCGGCTGCCATACAGATCAGGGTCATATTTGTGATAGTCGGTTGTCTGTCGATAGAAATAGCCCAGGATGACTGATGTGACAAGGATTGCCGCGATAAGAATTCCAATACTGCCGAAGAGCAGAGTGTCCTGAAGTGAGCTTTTATCGACAATTTCGCTCATATACGCAGATAGCGCTGGCGCCGGTTGGGGAAACGATTCCACTTGCTGCAACTCCCTTGAAAATTTTCGGGGTCAACACTAAGGGAATGATGTTACTGTCGGTGCGGTACTGAACTTACGAATTCTCGCGCAAACTTTTGAGAGAAGCCCCGTCGAATATTGCCGTTGTTAACAGTCAGAGTGTCTGCAGGGCCAGTGATTGTCTCTCTGGCATGCTGGAAGATACTGCGCCTGATGCCTATTTCTTATTAATTTGCAAAGACAATCTTCAACTCGAGTGGAAGGATCGAAACCGTGGAATGGCAACAAGCTCCCCTGAAGTCTGATATGGAATTCGAGACATTGAAACTGCTTGACCGCTATGTTGCCGAAGAGGTGCGAATATTTATCGAGCAAACTTACTATGCCGAGGTCAACCGGCTGGCGCGAATGGAGACAGCCGTCAATGATCCCTTGTTCTTAGCGGATCCGCTTCGACATCTGGGGCTGTTTACCGATCATGGCGTCGTGCACGTGCGCGATGTCGCAACGCAGATCATTCATGTCATCGATACGGTTAACGGTGTTCTTATCGCAGCCCGTGAACGAAAACGGCTCGAATTTATGAAGGGTCTCGGCGTTATGCTTGCCTATCTGCATGATGTCGGTATGAGCAAACCCGGGCCTATGGGCCGAGCGATGCATCCTGAATTTGCGGCACAACTGGTTTTCAGCGAATTATTTGACGATGTCATTGAAACTCTCTGGTCTGAGAACAGCGGTAACATGGCCTGGCGATTGCAGCAATGCGCCGATCAAGGCTTGTTGAATGATGAGCCCCGCCGGGTGCTGCGCGAGATCCTGAGTCTTTCCGTCTGCCATAGCAAGAGTAAAGTACCTATCGCGCTTGTCAATGACCCGCGGCGCTTGGCCGCACATATGAGAGTCACTCTAACCAGCGATCTCGAACACTTACACCATCAACAGCAGGTCCGCAAGTTACAGGTCAAGCTCGAGCAGGCTGCCGGTGGGCCGTCGGAACAAGAGCTGCTGCGGCAAAAGCTTGGCCAAGCGCAGGAGCGCCTAGTGGTATTCCAAACTTCGCATCCGGATCCGGACAAGGGCGCTCACGTTCTGATGCGACACCGTCGAGCGGCAGCCGAGGCCTTCCTCTGGCTGGAAGAAGGCAGCGATCCATCACTTGTCGACGATGTCAGGGATACTCTGCGAGCACTACGCGCCGCTGATGCTCTCCGTAAGCGCGGTACCGTTCTCAAGACTTCGGGAGGCTACGAGATATTTGTCGATCAGGGCAGCGCCAATGCCATTTATGCTCTGCGTATGGACGATGATGCCAAGCTGTTTCTCCTGGAAGCCGATTTCCCCATCAATGCCGGTGAGGCCAACCTGGCCAGCTCGGAGCTAACGCGCCACGGCGAGCTGCGGGTATCCTTGCATCACGGTTCCTTTGCCAGTGAAGATGCCATGCACCGGGCCGCACGCAACGCGGCGCTGATTATTCACGATATTCGCCGCGACGCCATCGATAGTTTTATCGGCGCAGCCGAGAATGCTCCGGATGGAGCGTCACTCATTCCGGCGTCCGGGATCAGCATCCTGGTCGAGGAAACTTCGGATAACGCTGAATTTTCTTCGCGTGTATGCCGCGAGCTCAAGAGCCTGACACCGAAGGATGAGCGGGAGATCAGACCGGCACCCTCGCTGCAAGACATTGAAAGCGGTGAACGCGACCGCTATCTCGCTGCACGTGAATTCGATTGGCCGCAGGCCGAACGGCGCAAATTGCTGGAACGCTTTGCCAGTTCCGGCTGTCGTTTGGACGGGCGAATGAACCAGAAGGCGGCTTTTGTGGATGTACGTCTGGCTACAGTCTACCCGGGCGAGGTGTTGCTTCAGGGCGGCAGCCGTCCCGGCTTTGTCTATATTCCGCTGGACGACGGATTGAAGGTATTGCCGCTGGGCGGTTATCACGCTGCGCCGGCGCGTCCCTGGGTACCGCTTGGCAATACGGGCGTCATTCGCGGTGCGGCGCGTAATGCCAGCGTCGTTGCAGAGCGGCACGTGAACCTCGTCATGATTCCTAAGGAAGTATATCTTAAGCATTGGCATTACACCTATTCGCCTACTGATCTTACTGCGCTGTTCGGCGGCACTGAGTGAGGAACACGGCATGTGAAGAGTATGAACGATTTCGATGGATTTTGTACAGCCAGATTCGTGTTGCCGTCGACATAGTGTGCCGTCAGGGAGTCCGCCCGCCATGTGCGAAGCTTAATCTTCCGGACCGCGCGCCGATGAATGATATCCGACATGCTGAACTCTTTAGATTCGGACAGCTTCAGTTTGTGTTACGTCGGCTTTATCAGATCTTAAGATAGTTTTTATCCCACCCTCACATTTTCGCAATCTGCCGGTTGTAATCTTGTTGAAAGGCAATTGCTTGATAGCACAGTATGCCGATTCAACAGAAAAACCGGAGTTCCGATGCTCAGTGACCGCGTTGAAGCTGCCTGGGGAAAGGGAAGTGATGCAGCTCGTTTAATACAACTACCGGCCATCGCCCACCATCCATTCACGCGCAAGCTGTTGGAGATTGCGGAAAAGCCGCTTGTGCGCTGCTTGTGTATCGACCAACTTAACGCAGCGTACGAAAACATAACGCGTCAGCATCAAGATGGCGACTTTTTTGCGACGGCAGTTCAATGTCTGGATCTCAAGAGTGAAATTTCGGATGCCGACTTGCGTAAAATCCCAGGCTATGGGCCCTTAGTCGTTGTCGCAAATCATCCCTTCGGCGGCGTCGACGGTCTTTTGCTGGGGTATCACCTTACGCGCCGGCGGACGGATGTTAAATTTCTGGGCAACTATTTGTTAAACGGCATACCGGAAATGCGACCATATCTGTTGCAGGTCGATCCTTTTGCCCAACGATCGTCGACAGGGGCAAACGCCAGGACCTTGAAAGAAGCGATACGATGGCTCCGCCAAGGTGCTTGTCTTGTGGTGTTCCCGGCCGGTGAAGTATCCAGTTACAAGATCCGTGAAGGGCTTAACACCGACCGACCCTGGAGCAAACACGTCGCAGCCATGGTTCGTTATGGCGAAGCCGCTGTGCTGCCCGTTTATTTTCCGGGCAGCAACAGCAGAGTGTTTCAGGCCGTAGGTTTTATTCATTCGTTGCTGCGGACAGCTCTGCTACCGCGCGAACTTGTTAAAAAGCAGGGGCAGACCGTGTCGCTCTATTTCGGCAAAACCATTGCCCCTGATGAATGGCAGGAACACCGAAGCAATGAAGGGATGACCGCCTTTCTCCGCAATCGTTGTTACGTCCTGCAATATCGCAGTCCGGGATCGGCGGCGTTGCGGCAATGCGCCGACGAAATGCGCAATCCTGCGCACGTCGAAGCGCTTAACGAGGCGCTGCCCCCTGAAAAGCTGGCGGCCGAAATCGACACTCTTCCATCCCAGCAGATTCTGGTGGAACATGCCGCATACCGCGTGATGTACGCCTCGGCAGCCCAGGCGCCGCTCTTGCTGCGCGAACTGGGGCGCCTTCGCGAATTAACATTCCGGTCGGCCTCTGAAGGTACCGGCAAGTCAATCGACCTGGATGCCTTTGATGACTATTATCTGCACCTTTTTGCCTGGAATGATGAAGAGCGTGAGGTAGTTGGAGCCTATCGCTTGGGACTTTGCGACCGTATTTTAGCCGAACGCGGTCTCGATGGCCTGTACACTGCCGGTCTTTTCCGGTTTCAGCCGGGATTTGCCAGGCACCTGGACGATGCTCTTGAAATGGGGCGGTCGTTTATCCGTGAGGAATACCAGCGCAAGTTTGGCTGTCTCTCCTTGCTATGGCGCGGCATCGGTGCATTTTTGGTTGCTCATCCGCGCTATCGTGTATTATTCGGCCCGGTCAGTATTGGTCGAAGCTATGGTCCGGTATCCCGCGTGCTCATGCTGCGCTACCTGGAGCGATATCGCTACGATGCCATCCTTGGCCGCCTTGTCGCAGCTCGACAAGCTTTTCAGGCGGAGCAGTATGAATCTTCCATCGTACGGCAGGTACAACAGCAGCTTCACAGCGCCGCCGCGGTCTCCCGTCTGGTTGCCGACCTTGAGGCCGACGGCAAGGGCTTGCCGATACTCCTGCAGCACTATCTCAAGCTTAATGGGCGTCTGCTCGGATTTAACGTTGACCCCGCCTTCTCCGATGTCATTGATGGTTTGATACGCGTGGATCTGCGCCAGACCGAAACACGCTTTCTGAAACGCTTTATGGGGAAGGAAGGCTACGAAAGGTTTTCCGTTTACGGGGAGTCGTGTGCACAAGGATTCAGGGCTTCTCCGTAATTTAGCCGGAGGGGACGCCATGAAGCGCCAATTGCTGATTTTTGAAACGACGGTCGTCGGTAATTTCCCGTCCCAACCATTCCGGTTCGCGGAAGAGTTTGCTGTCTGCGACACAGGTGAATTCTACTTCGGCGGTTATTAGTCCCGTTAACTCACCATGGTAAATGTCTAGCTCGATGGTTAGCTTCGAATCTGTTGAAATCGTATAACGAGTTTTTTCTATTCGTTGCGCCAGCGTGAGCGGCCATAGCTGCTCGAATTGTCGCCGGCTGATTTCAACTTCGCACTCCGCGCGCTGTAAACCCGTACCATGTTTGACCGTCAGGAAGTATTGATCACCCTTCATACGCAGGCGAACCTCGCGGCCGGAATCATCAATTGCCAGATAGCCTTGCTGAAGTTCGACGCAGGGCCATGAGTGAATGTCTTGCGGCAGCCGTTCAACGAGAAACTTGCGTTCGATTTCCAGTTCAATCATAATTGTAGGGGAAAGCAGATTCGCCTGCCTGCTGCCTGCCAAGGGAGCGGCGGAATTTTAATCGCTAACCAGGAAGGACTGCGCCTGGAGAAGCTTTCCGGTCGGACTGGCGAAGCGACACACGTACACGCCCGGCGGCACAGAGTTGCCATTCCGGTCTGTCAATTGCCAGCGTAGCTCACTGCCGCTCGCACCTGGGATAGTCCAGGATTTCAGCTCTGTGCCGAGTAAGGAATGAATTGAGAGAATACCGGCCGGCACCAGGCCGTCAGGCTTTGACGGGCTGAGACGCAGGACAAGCGTCGAAGCGGCCGGGACAGGCATTAACTGCAGCCGGATCATCGCTACCCTGTCGTCGTGCCTGTCGTCGAGTGAATTCACGATGCGACGATTCTCGAAAAAGAGCAAACCGCCGCCGACGCCGCCCGCCACAAAATCCTCGTCGCCGTCGTCGTCAATATCGCCGAATGCCGGCGCGGCATTGAGATGGACATCCGGCGCAAAGCCTTCATCGGGCTCGAACTGCGGGTTCGTCACGGTGCCGGTGTTGCGCCAGAAGTTTATTCCGCCTTCTTCGCTGCCGATGAACAGATCAAAATCTTCATCGCCGTCGATATCGCAGAAAGTGGGTATGCTGCTGCGGCCCACGTCGATGTCCAGATAGCGTTCCACCTCCAGTACGAAGTTAGGCGATTCGGCGCTGCCGTCGTTGCGATAGAAATTGAGGTTGCCGCTGAACTCGCCGATGAAGAGATCGAAGTCGCCATCGTCGTCAATATCGACCAGCGCCGGCGCCGCACTGCTTCCGACATCGATTCCCTCGGTGATGCCGCCGCTTTCGACAAAGAAGGGCGTTTGCGGATCGCCTTCGTTGATGTACGACAGAATCTCACCGCTGCGGATGCCCAGCAACAGGTCTGCATCCTTGTCATTGTCAATATCGGCAAGCGCGGGCGACAGCTTGCTGCCTACGCGCAGCGTCTGAAAGTCCGTGTTGATGAGCCGCAACGCCGGTTGTCTTTTACTGCCTTCGTTGTCGTACAACATCAATCGTCCATTGTCGGGATCGGCAATGCGATTTTCAGAGCCGATCAACACATCCAGGTCGCCATCGGCATCCAGATCGTAGAAGGCAGGCACGCTAAAATCACCGACATCGATGCAGGAGAGGTACTGCCGAGTCTGCAGTTGATAATCAGGCGTATTCTCGTCGCCGACATTTCGATAAAAGTGAATATTCTCGAGATCGGAAGGAGGGATCGGCGTAGTGCCGCCCAGAACCGACAGAAAGAAATCCAAATCGCCATCCCGGTCGATGTCGCTGAATCGCGGCACATTGTAGCCGCTGGTTTCGATCGGCGATCCTTCCGGAAAAAAGCGAACATTCGTGTCGAGGTCTATGTCTTCGCAACTGCCTACATTGCGAAAAATCAGGACGCGCGAGGTAAAGAGATCGCCCCAGAATAACTCGGCTGCGCCGTCCCCGTCAATATCGGCAAAACTAAAAGCGTTGGAGCCGTGACGCTGGGTCGGGTCTGCGTCCCGCTTGCGTGTGCCGCCCGTTAGGATCAGTAGCTCTTCAAAGCGTTCTTCGCGGAAAACAAATCGCGGTACATTGTCGGCGTCCATGCCATCATGCGAAAAATAGGAAATCGTGCCGTTGGGATCGCCCACAAACAGGTCCGGCAGCTCGTCGCAGTTCACATCGGCCAATGTCGGCGGACTGGTGAACGTCGCAAAAATAGTCTCGCCTCTGTCGTCCTTGAGCGAGTCGCTTTTAACAGTAAATACCGGATTTTTGCTGTCACCTTCGTTTTCGAGATAACGGATTAAACCGAAGATCGGTCCACGACAAAAGAGGTCGTAGTCATTATCGTTATCGGCATCGGCAAAAACGTACCATGTTCCGATATCGATTCCCATAAATGAATCCGTGATCCATTTGAAGACGGCTTCATCCGACGATCCGCTATTCTCGAAAAAAATCAGCTCGTGTTCGCGTTCCTGAATAAAAAGGTCGTCATCGCCATCGCCATCGATATCGAGTAACTGGTGGCGCGGCGCGTTGAAGCCGCCCACAAAGGGATACAAATATCTGTTGCCTTCGAAGTCGGCGACGCGAAAGGGATCGACCGATCGCTGAAAATCAAGCGGCTGAGCATCAACAATACCGGAAGCCGCGAAAACCGAAAGCGCAAGCAGTAAATTGAGAAGTAATTTCATGGATTTCGAAATAGTCGTTTGGAGAACAATGCACTGCGCAACTGCAACAAAGCTTTTCTGCACTGTAAACCACAAAGTCACCCGAAAAGCGGTAAACGTATTAAATAATGAAATAATTATATCTTGTTTCGGAATAATACACTAAACTCATAATTTCAGCGTTTGATGCCCGGACGTTTTGTTGCGCGAGATGGAACTTGCGACAAATGTTCTGTGTTTAGGGGCGATTCGGGGCAATACAACCATACACTTCATCTTCTGGCCGGCGCGTCAGTAGAGCACTTTCACTCCATATACCATTGATACAGCAGTAATGCGGCGATTGATTTATTTTCTTCCTGACAAACTATCAAGCTCGACTGCCTGATGTAGTTTTTTCGGAAGAACATAAATCTGACGACTGTTTAGTTTATTCACTTCGTTACAGGTAGGCATTGTATGAAAAGAGTATACTTGATAATGGGGGCATTCTGTTTGATGGCCGCTACGACGATGTACGGCCAGTCGGATGTCGATTACCTCGTGTCGGGAGATCCGCTCGAATTTTCCGAACTCGGCAATGCTGTCGATGATCTGGACAATCCGATGGATCTCGATTTTAATCGCGACGAGGGTCGTGAAAACGAACTATGGGTCCTGAACGGCGGCGAGATCGGCGGTACAACGGTTATTTTCTATGATCCGGGTACCAGCGACCAGAATACGCTCTTTCTGCGTGATGGCAATGCCCGCCACTTTATGGCAAACTCCTCTGCGATTTCTTTCAGTGACAACGAAACCTTTGGCACCGCGCAAAACGTTCTGGATGCCAATTTTCAGGGCGGCTCCTTTACCGGTCCCAGCCTGTGGTCGACCGACCTGGACATTTATGCGCAAAATCACGGTCGCAATGGCAGTCACCTGGACATGTTGCACGGCAGTCCTTACTGCTCGGGCATTGAAGCGGAAACAGATAATATCTATTGGGTTTTTGACGGCGGCAACGGTCATATCTGTCGTTACGACTTCGTCGAGCCGCACGTTCCGGGCGGAGAAGATCACTCAGACGGCAAAGTCTGGCGGTATATGGAAGTGGCTGTGGAGCGCAGCATGGACGTCCCCAGTCACCTCGTCCGCGATCGCAGCACGGATTGGCTGTACATAGTTGATGCCGGAAATGCGCGCATTCTGCGAATGAACGTCAATTCCGGTACGCCGGCTGTAGACCTGCAGTTAATCAACGAACCGCTTGCCGAACACAAACGCGTAGACGGCGTTGAGTGGGAAGTCTATATCAGCAGCGGTCTCGAGGCGCCCACAGGCATTGAAGTTGCCGACGGCCGTCTCCTGGTCAGCGACAACGCCAACGGCCAGATCGTCGTATACGATATCACTGGTGAAAGCGCTGTTGAGCTCGGCCGCCTCGAAACCAACGCCGAGAGTATTATGGGCATTAAGGTAGGAACGGACAATAACCTGTATTATGTCGATAACGGCGCGCGGACCCTGGTGCGTGTCGGTCCTCAGCGTGCGGGCAGTCTCGTTGCCGAGTCCGAAATAACCGGAGTGCCCGATGGCGGAACCCAGGTCAATTTCGATTTCACGAATAATTCCAGTGAAGCGCTGGACTTGAGTGTCCGTGCCGAACTGTCCGACCGCGCCCCGGAAGCCTGGGAACTCAGCGTCGACGGTGTGACTGTTGCCGCAAACTCGACCGTTACAATTCCCGTTACGATTTCGCCGGGCGACGAACTCGGTATCGGCGATGTCACCTTGTTCGCATGGGTGGAAGGTCGGCCGGAATTGGGCGATTACTTTGACCGGTCTACCGTAATCAGCGCGGGAATCGAGAGCATACATATCAATGATAACTCCGGCAATTGGTCGATTTCGCAGATTCTGCGCAATCGCAACTTCCGTTTCCTGGAGCTGACACCGGGCGACTTTGCCGGAATCTCCGATATGTTCAACAATCTGAAGACAATGGTCTGGAACTGCGGACCTAACGGTCAGATCGAGCCGAGCGAAGCTACTTTAATCAAGTCGCTGCTGAACGATGGCACCAACATTGCCCTTATCGGCGATGTGGCGATGATCACGCTCGGCGAGGCACAGTTCCCTAACTTCGATCCTCAGCTGCTCGGACAGTTCGGGCTAAGCTATGGCGGCCGTCTTGAAGGCCCCTCTTTCGGCTTCGATCCTAATACTTTTCCGCGGATCACGTTGAATGGCGTCGTCGGCGATCCGATATCCGGTGAATTGATGAATGTCGTCGGTCAGATTACCCGCACGACGCAGACTGCCGGTATCCCCTCGTCGCGATTGAACCCGCAAAACGGCGGTTTCGGTTTCCTGCATCATAATAATACAGCGACGGACAATGTCGCCGTCCGTTACGAGACCGACACCTACCGTGCTGTTGCAATGAGTATCAACCCGGTTAACCTGAGTAACAATACTCAGCGCAACAATCTGGTACAGAATATCATCGATTGGTTGAACGGCACTATTGGCAGCGGCACGCCCCAAATCTCATTTAACACACAGCAGGTAAATTACGGCGTCGTCGGTGTTGGCTCGACCAGCCGCGAGTCCGTTGTCGTCAGCAATACCGGTGATGGACCGCTGCAGATCTCCAATATTTCGATCAGCGGCGGCCAGAACACCTTCCGTACGACGGCCGGTGAAAATGTGCCGATCCTCGTCCCGGCCGGAAGCTCGACCGAAATCGAGGTCGACTTTACACCGACTTCGGACCAGGAATTCAGTGCCCTGATGACGATTCGTTCGAACTCGGATAACAGCACGCAGAATGATGTCATCGAGCTGAACGGTAATGGAACGGTCGCTTCGGTAGCGCCGGCGGACAAAGGCTCCAACGATGCTCTCGCGCTTGACATCAACCCCAACCCGATTGCCGGACAGGCACTTGTCAGCTATGCCGTGAAAGGCAGCTCGCAGAAGCAAGTGAAGCTGAGTCTGATCAATTCCCTTGGTCAGGAAGTAAGCGTCCTGCAAAACACAATGTTGGCGCCGGGCGAGTACAGCCTGACAATCGAGGGATCGGCATTACCTGCGGGCAGCTATTACGCGCTGCTTCGCACAGATGATGCGGCTGTGTATCTGCCGGTCGTTTTGCTGAAGTAATTTTCCGGTCCATAATAAGCCGGATCGAGAATTAGAAACCCGAATCTGCTCCCGCAGGTTCGGGTTTTTTTATGGCTGAAATTAGCGTCGCTTAGTAGTTAGGAGCATCAGCTTTCGGTCGCGGCGGCGATACAATCAATCCCGCTTGCTATAGTCGAGGCAGCTAAGCGGAATTGGAAGTCTTCTCAGTCCAATAGCTACTGGAGAGACATTCGTGTTTCAATGTTTGACTAGCGCTCGACCAGAAACACTCCCTGCACGGCAGTCCCGTCGGCGCTGATCCGGCATAGGTAAGCGCCGGCTGCCAAATGTACCAGGGAGATGCGGCCTGAGCCCGCAAGATTCCGACGATCGACAGGCCGACCAAAGAGATCGTAGATTACGAGTACCGAAGGTTTTGTCGGCGGGCGTTGAAAATCGATGCGCAGCGCGTCCGGCTCGAAAGCCACTGCGACACCGGGGGGAGCCATATCCGGCATCATGCTGTGAAGCTCGACACCGCACTGCGAGTTTCCGCCAAATGTTCGCGGCAGTACCAGTGCGCCAAGGCTCAGAGTCCGGGTATTGTCACAGGGATCGAGCGCCAACATGCGATCCCGATGCGCACCCAGTTCCAGACTGGATCGGCAGACCGGGATTCGGATACTGTCGCCGGCAGGAATGCGTACCGCCTGCTGCGAGGGCGGTACCGAAAGGTGGACATTGACTTCCATAAAGGCGCGCAGCTCCTGAGCGAAGCGACCGTAGTTGTGCAGCGTGACGGTGTCGCAGCGCAATTGTCCCTGATAGACGGAATCGCGCCAGCCTGCATCGTCGATCTGCAGCGTAAATCCAGGGCTAAAAGCGCTGTCCGAACGGCTGAAACCGGCTCGGTCATGCACCGTGAAGTAGAGAGCGCCGTCGGCAAAAGGATCTTCCAGCTGAACCGGAATATCGAGTGCCAGGACACCCTCCTCAAAGTCAGGCACTTCATAGCTGAGATTGACGGCCGAATCGATGACAACGCTTTGAATACCCGAATCGAAGTCCTCGTTTTCAAAAAGGTGCAGGCGAGCTTCATTGCAGCGCCCGCTGCTTAGCGCGCCCGGCGGATTGTTATCCAGCAGAACTTCCAGCAATCGTTCGGTTTTCATCCCGGCGGGGTAACCGTAGCTGTTGGCAAATCCATAGCCGTAGGAAAGCAGGCCAAAAGCTTCGTCGGCCCGGATTCGATGTTCGCCCTGTGACAGAGGGACCGCCGCCCACAGGTAATCGCTGTCCTCCACTGCCTGAAAAAGATCGGGGTCAACAATGTCGCCATCCAGTTCGAGGCTCGGCAGCGCCGCCGCGGGAATGACAACATTGATCCAGTGTCGGTCAAAGCCGGCGAATGCGGCGCTGATGAAAGTATAGGAGTTCAAATACTGCATCTCGGAGGGGACAAAGGCCATAAAAGGGTCGCCGGGCCGCAGGGTGGCATTGGTGCTGGCGGTCGGCTCATACTGGGCGCAGAGGATGGGTTTGTCGGCTGCGACACGCAGTGCTTCGTCGAAGTAAATCTCCACTAATTCAGAAGCGTTCAGTACATGCGTGCCGCCGGCGAATGAAACCGTAGTATTGTCGAAGGGAGCTACGATTCGGGCCAGCGTTTGCAGGCCGGGTTCCGGCGAGCGATGCGGACTCAATATTGCCGAGGCGCCGAGAATCGCAACAGCCGGCGTCTGCTCGATCAAAAAATCCGTACTGCCGTTTGAGGCGGGTATACTTGCCCGTTCGTGCGAAGAGAATACGGCGATCTTTTTGTCAGCTGTAATGATCGTGCCGGTGGCGTCGTACCAGTCGAGGGTGCTCATGCTCAATTGTCGTGTCTCACCGCGATCGATGCTGAATTCAAAGGCTTCCCGGCCGGCCGCATCGCGGCCAAGAAGCGGCGCCGAGGGAAAGACCCGTACGCGCGTGTTGTCCTCAACGCCCGCAACTGCGAAGGTCGAATAGCGATTGCCGGGCGCGCCGATAACGCCCAGGGGAATGTCATTGGGATATGAGCTGATTATGTAAGCGGTGTCCAGCGACGAGAGCGGATAACAGAGAAAAGCGTCGGAAGTGAATGTTTTGGTCGAAATGCCGTAGACCACAACGTTGCGATCCGAACGCACGGCGATGCCTTTGATCTCGTTCTGTTCATAGGACGCCAACTCGAGACTGGCGTCGATTGGCATTAGCAGGGTGGAGCTGCCCTGGACGCTGAAGGGACGGGAAACGGCTTTTCCGTTTTCAACATAATCGACCGATCCGCTGCAGAGACTGCCGTCAGCAGATGCGAAATACAGGATCAGCGGATCGGCGCCTGAAGAACCGCCGCCGGCCCGATCATTTTGCGGAAAGCAGACAATAAACTCCCTTCCCGCTGATGAAGGCTCACTTTGTCCCGACAGATTTGGCGGAACAACAAGTAGTGTCAGGACGAGTGATAGAGCAATGCGCGTATTGATCCGTGCCATAATCCTTCGAAGATGTAAGCAGTTAGCCCGTTTGCGGTTACGGGCGCGGTCTCTGTTGTGTCAAGCAAGCGGAACAAAACGGAGCACCGCCGAACGGCGCTTTTGCAATCGACGCCGCGTAGTTTAGTGAAATAATGACTTGGCTGCAATCCTATTCGCTGAACCGGTCAGCATAGACAAAGGGCTTGCAATCGAAACTGGGTTATTTTGCCTGTTGTGGAATTCAGGTCCGGCAGAGTTCACTTTTCTGAGAAATTGCTACCGTACACAGGAAATTCTTTGTAATATTGATTAGGCAAGTAGCGTTTGTGAGTACGTCCTTTTATTTTTTTTTCTCATGCAGAACACCAGCAATCTATCTGCTGCGGCACCGGTGAATGATGCCTTGGTTTTGATTGTCGACGACAATAAAGTGAACATTGCAATTATTCAACGTATGCTGAAGCGCAAAGGCTATCGGGTGGCCACGGCTTATACCGGCAAAGAGGCACTCGCACAGGTTGCCGAAGAAAAACCCGATGTAATCCTTCTCGACGTCATGATGCCTGTTATGGACGGTTTTGAAACCTGTCGCGTACTGAAAAGCCAGGAAGATACCAGCGATATTCCGATAATCTTTCTCAGCGCTCTGGATGACACCGAGAGTAAAGTAAAGGGCTTTGACGTCGGTGGCGTGGATTACATAACGAAGCCCTTTCACGAGCCGGAAGTTATGGCGCGCGTGAACGTCCAGGTACGTATGCGTTTACTCGAACAAGAGCAATTGCGCAACATCGATGCCTTGAAAGAGCTGAATGAAGAAAAAGACAAAATGATGCAGATCGTTTCACACGATCTTCGTTCTCCTTTGGGCGGAATCAAAGGGCTGGCGGAAATTTTGCGTGATGGTGAAGAAGCGCAGGACGCGCAAACCGTTCGCGAGTTTTCAACCATGATGTGTACCTCGGTTGAATCGCTGATTGGTCTTGTAAACGACTTACTTGACCTTGCTAAAATTGAGTCGGGCGCAATGTCGCTTAACCTAAGTGAATTTGAGCTGCGAGAGCTGGCGCTGTCCTGCGTGGAATCACTCCAGATGATTGCTCTCAGTAAGGGTGTCAATATCGTGATGGAATTTGGCGACGCCGACATAGTTATCCGTGGTGACCGTCCTAAACTGATGCAGGTACTTAACAACTTGCTTTCGAATGCCGTTAAATTCACGCCTCAGGGGCAGAGCGTGTATTTCACCATCAAGGAGCGCGGCGATGAAATTGAAGTAGTCCTGCGCGACACAGGTATAGGCATCCCCTCGGAATTGCTTCCGCACCTGTTTGAAAAGTTCGGTCGGCACCAGCGACCGGGCACGAACGGCGAGAAAGGCACTGGCCTGGGAATGCCGATCGTCAAGCGATTCGTGAAGTTGCATGGAGGTTCAATTGACGTACATAGTGTCGAACAGGAAGGCAGCACATTTACGATCTCGGTGCCGCGTACAGCCCGCAGTGTAGAAGATTCAGGCGAATTGTCGCCTACAGCGCTGGAAATTTAGCCAGAGAGCGGCGAATTCAAGACCCTGTTAGCCGTTGCCCGAATGAGATTGGCCATCAAAACATGCGGGCGTCACAAACCAATCGAGGATGCCGGCGGGTTGACGAGAGCGTTGGAGCTGGATTTTGCAAAATGCACCCGGCGGATACTGCAGGCGCATCCCCCCGTTAGAACAGAGAGCGACGGCCGCCAGACTGACCAGAGGGTTGTGACTGATCATAATAAGTGAATCAACATCAGCCATTTCTTCGATGATATCGAAGAGCAGGCGAAAGTTGCTGTGCGGCGTGAGACGTTCATCAGTTTCGATGACATCGGCCATTCCGAAGGCTGTGGCAACAATCTTCGCTGTCTGTTGCGCCCGTAGATAAGGACTGGCGATAATTCGTCCAGGCTTCGGTTCACTGGAGGCCAGCCAGGTCGCAGCGCGATGCAGAGAATCCCTGCCGTATCGTGTGAGATTGCGGGCTGCATCGCGACCGGCGATGCTCTGCGCTTCCGCCTCGCCGTGACGTACCAGGATAAGATGATTCACAGTTAATAGTTCTCAGAAACGTTTATAGCTGCGCCCGGCTCCACCTGTTCGCCCGCCATTGGAAACTGGTCGATTATCGTACCCTTAACAAAGGTTTCATCGGAGCTTTGACTCTTGAAGCCCAGTTCCAGTCCCGCCTCCTTTAGAATCTGGGCTGCCTCGGCAAGCGTTCTGCCTGTCAGGTCCGGAACCGTGACGTAGAAAATTTCAGGACCAAGGCTTACAACAACATTTACGCTTTCGTTATAGCGCATCGCGGAATTCGCTGCTTTACTCTGTACAAACACCTGGTTGGTCGGAAATCCTTGATTGTGTTCATAACGAACTTCATCCAACAGCAGTCCGCGCTCAAGAAGTTTTATGCGGGCATCGCGCAAGAGCAATCCGCGCAGTTCCGGCATTGTTATATACTCCTGACCCCGACTCGCGACCAAATAGATTCGTCGTCCGCTTTTGACCTCGCTATTGCTGTGCGGCAGTTGACTCACAATATGTCCGGCTTCGACTTCTTCATGGTAATGTGTTTGCGCGATGATAGGATTGAGCCCTTCGTGGCGCAATACGCTGACTGCCCGGGACGAATCCAGTTGCACTACGTCTGGCACCCGAACGATTTCGTCGGCGCCGACCACGAGCGGCATAATGATTTTGTCAGTCACAAGTCCCAATGCAGCGATCCCCAGGACAAGCGCCAGCATCCAGATCAGATAGGTCTTGTTTTCTTCCCGATTTTCCCTACGGACCATCGCTTTGTCTTTGCGTTCGATCTCCGCTAAAAATTCTTCCGTTTTCGTCCTGGCTTCTTGCATACCTTCGTATCGCGGTTCAGTGAAGTCTAGAAGACGACGAATATACAACTTTATGTGCCTTCGGGGAACTTTTGTCGGTCCCGGTAGAGGATCCGTCTTCGGGTGATAGCGAGCCGTAGTGCAGGACAGTGGCGGACAAAGCGGCGAAAAGTATGCGCGGCAGACAAGAAAGCCCTTGGCATATCGTTTACACCTGCTGGTCTCCAGGCACAGTTGCGGCGAATGCCCTAAAGGGCACTAACTGGATTTATCCGACTGTCGAGTGATTAATTATCAACGAGGAAACGTGAGCGACAATTCGAATCTTAAGATGCAGGATAACATACCGGCTCTCAGCGCGGCCTGGCCCGAATGTTTAAAGCTCCTGAAAGCAGCTCAGAAGGTCATGATTACAACTCATGTCAATGCCGACGGCGACGCCATCGGATCGCAATTGGGTCTCTATCACCTGCTGCGGCAAATGGGCAAATTCGTGACCATGGTGAATCCTTCGCCGGTACCGCCGAATTTGTTGTTTCTGAATGGCAGCGAAAAGATCGAGAGTGTTCACGAAAAGTATTCTTTCGATGATTTGGGGCTTGTCGATACGATTGTAGTGCTCGACGTCAATACACCGAAGCGCCTGCCGGGGCTGGAGCAGTTTATCCTGAAGTCCGCTGCAACCAAGATTGTCATAGATCATCACTTGCATCCGCAAGCCTTTGCCGATCTCTATGTCATGAATAGCGAAGCATGCGCCGTAGGCTTTATGTTACACGAGCTGGTTGTTCGGGCAGGCTCATCGTATTGGAACGCCGACCTCGCGATGGCACTCTATGTGGCGATCATGACCGACACCGGGAATTTTCGTTTCCCGCGCACGAATGCCGATGTCCACCGCGCCGTTGCGACATTACTCGAAGCGGGCGCCGATCCGGTCGTCGCCTACGAACAAGTCTACAACCAGGGCAGCATCGCGCGTCTGAGGCTTTTGGGACAGGCTCTGGCCGGCATCGAATTGTTTCACAATGGGCAACTGGCTGTCATGCAGATCACTCAAGCGATGCTGGGGCACAAGGCGCCGGAGCCGGGCAGCACGGAAGGTTTTGTTGAGCAGCTGCTGGCAATTGAGGGCGTACGGATGGGAGCGCTGTTAATCGAGACAGGGCAGGAAGTCAAGATATCGCTGCGTAGTAAGGGTAAGGTGCCCGTCAACATGATCGCGGATCAACTCGGCGGCGGCGGGCATGGCAACGCGGCGGGCGCGCGCGTTCAGGATACGAATAGTTCGGCCGTCGCCCGGTTGATTGTCGACAAAGCTGCTACCTGCCTTTGAATTCCTAGGGTTCACACTGTTTGTCGTTTGTACCCTTCTCAGAAGGAACTGGTCGGATTCTATCTTGCGGGATCCACAGAGGCGCGACGCCGATGTACCGGCACCGCGCCCCGAATCTGGCTAGGATGCCGTCAGGCGTCCAGTTCGCGCAGCGTTTCTTCGATAATATCCATTCCGATATTCATTTCGTCCAGAGTGAGATTCAGCGGTGGCCGGAAACGCATCGACCGGCTGCCGGCGGCAATCATAAGCAAACCGCGTTTCATGCAGCCCGCCTGAAATGCCGAGCGAAGGTCTGCATTCGGCAGGTCGAAGGCGCACATCAGCCCTCTGCCGCGCGGATTACTGACAGTTGACGGGAATGACTGCGCCAGTTGTTGCAATCGCCGCAACAGGCTCTGGCCGATTGTGCGGGCATTTTCCACCAGACCTTCCGCCGCGATAATTTCAAGATAACGGGTAGCACGCACCATATCGGTCAGGTTGCCGCCCCAGGTTGAATTGATCCGGCTGGGTGTATGAAAGACGTTTTCCGGGACTTCATCGACTCTGGGCCCAACCACGATTCCGCAAACCTGCATCTTCTTGCCAAAGGCCATAATGTCGGGCTCTACGCCGAGCTGTTCGTGCACCCACATCGACCCCGTAATCCCCACGCCTGTTTGTACTTCGTCAAAAATGAGCAAAGCCTCGTTTTCATCGGCGAGCTGGCGCATGGCGGCGAAAAACTCGGGACGAAAATGATTGTCGCCGCCTTCGCCCTGGATCGGCTCGATTATGATAGCCGCGATGTCGTCGCGTTGTTCAAAGAATGCCTGTTTCATCGCCGCGATAGCCTGCTCTTCCTGCTGCTTGATCTCCTCCAGGTGATCCTCCAGCGGAAAACGGGCCGCCGGATTCGGAATACGCGGCCAATCGCTGAACTTGGGGAAGTACCTGATTTTATTCTCTTCAGTATTCGTGAGCGACATCGTGTAGCCGGTGCGTCCGTGGAAAGCCTGCCGAAAGTGCATTATTGCGTGGCCGCGTTCGCTGGAATAGCCCTTGGCGAAATTGCGACGCACCTTCCAGTCGAAGGCGGTCTTGAGGGCATTCTCGACAGCCAGAGCTCCTCCTTCGATAAAAAAGCCGTAGCGAAAGTGGGAGGGGACGGCAATTTCGAAGAATGTTTTAACGAAAGTCGCCATAGCCTCTGTGTACAGGTCCGAGTTGGAGGGCTTATTAAGCGATATCTTACCGAGATAATTGATAAAGGCCGGATCCTGCAAGGCGGGGTGATTCAGGCCGATCGGCATCGAGGCAAAGCAGGTAAAGAAATCCAGGAAGCGCCGACCGCTTTTGGCATCCACCATATACGTGCCCTGACTGCGATCGATATCCAGTACGATATCAAATCCGTCGATAAGCATGTGCTTGCTCAATTCCTGATGGACATCGTTGGCCTCGACTGTAAACTGAGGCTTGTATTGCGCTATTTGATTGATGATCATAATGGGGCTCCGCAAGATTAGTTGTCGAATTCTGTCAATTTAGAGAGCGAAACAATGGTGAGCGCCCTGTGCCAGGCAGCGCCAATGTCTTCATTTGATGAACGCTTGAATTATGATTGACCAAAGGGCAATTCCCTGTGGCTCAGGTAGGAATCAGGCCGGAGTGGAGTATGTAGGCGAGCATGCGCATCCGCAGGCGGACGCCGCTAAGAAAGGAAGTGCCGCGAATCGTGCCGCGGAGCAGCCCCGAATTCGACTGCAAAGTCTTGATGCGCATACATCAATTTAGGATATTGAAAGTTAGCATTCAAACACGCTAATCGTGAATCTTTGGCAAAGCACGAAGCAGCGCAGTTGACATTGTTCTGCGGCGTAAATTTGTCAATGTGACTTTTTTCCATCGAGATGGATTACCTCCTCAAGACAAATCATTTTTTGATCTACAATTGGATAAGGGCGAATCGAGAAGGTATGGACCTGAGTGGCGCTAGGAAGGAATAGAGAGGTGTCGGAAGAACAAAGCTCACAGACGAAAACCAGTCCGCAGCGTATTTCCCTAAACGATCGACAATTGACCCCCATCTTGCAGTCAATTCATATCAAGGCAAATCAACTGATTGACGCTAAATAATTATGTGATTCTTTTGATAATTGCATAACTTACCGGCTTTGCTATACTGCGTGTTGATATACGGCGACGGTTAAAATTGTGACAGTCATATAAAGATTACATTTCTTTACTGAGGAGTTTCTCGATGAGCGTAACAAAAGCGTATAAGCCTCGGTTTCAACACATTGCCCTGGTGCTGGCTGTGTTTGGCGGGGTTGCGTTTGCTTTTTATTACTATGTCACTGCGGATGTTGTCGAAGCATTCATCTTATCGCAGTTCAAACCTGAAAAGAAGGAGCTCTTGGAATTTGCCGGTGTCCACGCAACACCGTCGCGTAAAGGCGAAGCCGAGCACGGTCCGAATGTCACCGTTGCCAAAGATTTGATCGACAAAGAGTATTTCTTCGACTTTACGCATGAAGAACGCAGTGAGAAAATCCATGGCTATGAGAAAGGTGCAGGCGAATGGTTAGTTCGCGCGCCTAAACTCGGTGAAGATGCTATCTATCTGGAACCCTACGGCTTTTCGGTTATAGCCCTTCTCGTCGGCGCCCTGGTTGCTGTATTGTTGACACTCGTTCTGCCGCCGTCGATCGGATACTGCAGCCAGAAAATTCATCGCGAGATTTATAACACGAAGGCGAAAATTCGTCTTCAGACCGGTTTCAACTCCGAAATCGTTGAAGTGCTTACCTTGCGTGATTCCGATCTGGAGCGCCTCTACGAGCAAAACCCCGAGTTTGTGAAAGATGCCTTTCGAACGGTATGGAACCGGACAATTCCCGAGGAGGAAAAGGGCGCCAACGGCAACGGCGCCGGACCGGTTTCCTTCGATAAGTCCTTCGGTCCGGACGAAGATATTACGATCTTCCGCAATCAGATACTACTGGGCCGCATTAAGGAAATTTTGTCAGAAGTTATTGTGGTCGAGATCGTCGACGTCCAGACCGCCAACAAGTATAAGAAGCTGTCCATTCGAATCTTCGCCGGTCTCCGTCTGTACATGGCGCATCACTTCTCGCATAAGTATTCGAATAGTGTGACCGGCTTTGCGTATGGCGGTGCTGCATTTCTGATTATCGCCGTCGGTATTCGCGGTCTGAAATTCATTCCGGCCACCCGTCCGTCGCTTATCTTTTTCGCCATCCTGATGGAGTTTGCGATGCTCTCCATGCTTGCGGTCGTATTGTTCTACACCGAGGGCGAAGAGCGGATGGATAAGATGCTCAAGAAAATGGAAGATGCCAGTAAGAATCAACTGGAAATGCTCAACAAGCTGGCCGACGACATGCACAAGTTTGCTCTGGCATTCGAAGGCGGCACCTCGGAGCTGATGAAAAAGAAAGTCGAAGAGGCAGTCGGCGAATATCTTCAGAGCGACAATAATGTTGAGAGCGCCGTGGCGCACGCCATTCGCGACAAACTCGTTGTCAGCCTGAAGGATACTTTCTCGAACAGCGCTAACAGCACTGTTAGCTAAAAGTAAGTTCGCAAAAGCATCAAGGCCGCGATTACCAATGGTGATCGCGGCTTTTTTTTGCTCCGGCAAAAATGTGGAGTTGAATTATTGCGTCTGAATACTTTTGTCCGAGTCCGTGTCTCTGTTTGCAGGAAAGGCGAACGGAACCCGGACACAACGATTGCTGTTTTTGCAGTGAATCGAAATTCTGGCAGTGGACGCCGGAATGTAACGGAAGAATTGAGGTGGTGTTATCCACCGACCGACTCTGCGAGCAATTGCCTTAAACTGGAGACATCGGTACCGAGCTATGACTTGCATCTTCCGGTCGAATTCTACAACTTCGGTTCTTAATTTGCCAGGCGCACTCAGGCATCCCCATCGTTATTTTTTGCGGCGAGAACTATGAAAATTTTCGGAACAGCAGCCCTGCTGTGCTGTCTCGTAAGCACGGTTTATGCAGAATCTACCATTCAGGTCGTTACTGATCCCGCAGGAGTGACAATTTCCATAGAACGCCTGGACGTTGCACTGACATCTGAAAACGGCGACCATTCCCCGATACCGCGTCTGGCAATCGGCGGCACACCCTACGCCAAGAAAGCCGTCGCAGATCAAAAAATATCGCAGGATTTCCTGTCCTTTATGCTGGCCGTTCCCGATGCTTCGGCGCTCGAACCACAGCTCGCGTTAAAGGCCGAACCACATATCCTCACAAGCGCGGATCAACTTGCAGAATCAGTTAAGAAGTTCATCGATCCGGAGTTTGGCTTCAGCTATCGTTATGTCGGTATCCAGCGCGGCGTCCACATCGGCGTCGTAACGCTGAATCCCTTTCAATTGACCAACGATGGTCGGACACGGGCATTGAGCTCCGCTACCCTGCGCCTGCCTTTTCGACGGTCGCTTGCCATGCAAAGCGGTGGCAGCAGCGCGCGCGAACGCTCCCTCTTTTCACAGGTCGCCAATCAGGATGCCCTGGACGCATTGCTGGCGGCTGTACCGGCCAATAACAAAAATGTGGGCGACCGCACGCTGGCTGAGGACAATGATTGGTTTTCCCCGGATCGCGACTACGTGAAACTGACAACAACGCGCGATGGCATTGCTGCCGTTTCAATCGCCGATCTCGGTGCCGCTGGCGCCTTTCTTGATGGGCGGGATCTGCGATACTTGCGCCTGATTCAGGGAGGCAAGGAACAGCCGCTCTATATCGCCGACGACGGCGACGATCGCGTCTCCGCCCAGGACGTCGTGTACTTTGCGGGGCGCCGCCCATTTGGCGATACTTCCTACTACGATGTTAATCTGTCCAGCATCGCTTTCTACCTCACCTGGGACGATGCGGATGAAGGCATACGCTACCGGCTGTTCAGCGATAATCCTGCGGCGACGGACGTACTGAGCAGTGTTCACGTCGACCGGCATGTCGAATACGATAACACGTATCATTTAGCGGACGTATTCGTCGGCTACGACCATACGACTTCGCTGCATCGTTCCGAAACCGTCGCGGGCGAAGGCTGGTATTGGGAGCGCCTGCAGGAAGAGGAAACCTGGGAACATCGTCAGCTCGTTACGCCGGTCGAAGATGCTGACGAAATGCTGGAGTTTGTCTTCGGCTTCAAGACGCTAACCGACAACGCCAATTACGACCTTGACCATAACCTACAGTTTATCGTTAACGGCACAATTGTCGAGACGATGGAATTTAATGGCTATAAGCGTGAGGAAGTCGTCGCATCATTCCCGGGCGCGGGTGTGATAGCTGGTGACAATCTTATGGCTTTACATTCACTGGGGGTAGAAGAGTATCGCGATGCCAGCGATTACACGGACTTCACGGCAATTGACTACGTCGCTTTGCGCGGTGCGGTAAAGCCGTTTGCATTTGCCGGCCGCGCCGAGTTTGCGATCGCGGAGCAGTCTGCCGCCCCTCTTCTTCGGATGCCCGGATTTGCATCGCCGGAAGTCTATGTGCTCGATACTCTTAATAATCTTTTTGCGCAAACGAGTGCCGCAGAGCGAGGAACGACCGTGCGCGCCGGGACCATGCGTTCTCCGGAAGCGCTGAGTTCGATCTATGTCAATGATGAAGCCGTCTTTTTCAGCCGAGTTCAGGGGAGTGTTGTCGCAATAGTTCCGACTTCCGGCGGTGACGCGCTTATCTATACCGACATCGATGAAGCTGTGTCGGCTGTGAACGCTGCCGCAAATGGCAGTGCGATAGTGTTGTTGACGAACGAGACGACGATGCCTGATCGATTGCGCTCGCTGGCGAGTAGCCTCGGCGCGAAGAATTTGCCCGATGCGGCAGCGGGTCTCTGGTCGATGCTGCTGCAAAAAGGCGCGCCAAACAGCGTGCTTGAGCGGCTTGGCGAGAAGGTGACGAACCTGAGTGCCTTTATTGCGCAGCAGGGAGGACGTTCATACCAAACAAGTATGGGTCTGGAATCGGGCCGTGCCTATTCTATCATGGCTGTCGACGGCAGCCAGCTGGAACGGCCGGGCGTGGCATCGGTCGGTAGAGATGACTTGCGTGACCGCAGCCGCCAGGCAGATGCGCTGATCGTAACGCACCGGAACTTTCGGCAACAAGCCGAACGGCTGGCCGCATACCGGCGTGAGCATAACGAGGTCCGGGTTGAAGTCATCGACGTCGACGACATTTACAATCAATTCAGCAATGGGCGTCGTCGAGCGGAGGCGATCAAAGACTTTCTCTCCTTTGCTTATCATCAGTGGGCCAAGCCGGCGCCGACACACTTGATTCTGGTGGGCGATGCTTCCTGGGATCCGCGTAATGCGGATGATGAGTCGGTCAAACATGATTTTGTCCCTTCATTCGGCCGGCCCGTCAGCGACTTTTATTATACTTTGCTCGACGGCGACGATATCGTCCCCGAACTGCTGGTGGGACGTATCTCCGCTGAAACGGCGGAAGACGTAGAAGTACAGATCGACAAAATCATCGACTATGAATCGCAACCGCGCCAACCCTGGATGAAGAGAGTACTCTTCCTGGCGGGCGGCGAAACCAGGGGAGAACTGGCCGGATTTCGTAGCGAAGCCCTGCGATTCGGTTTCGACTTTGTGGCGAACAACCCATTCTGCGGCGTTTTCGATACGGTGTTTAAGGCCAATGCCGTCGAAGTCGAAAAAGTGCAGGCCACCCACATCCGCAACAAAATCAATCAGGGCGCGGTCTGGGTTAACTACGTAGGGCATGCGGCGCCCACGATCTTCGATATGGACTTCGGCGATGCGATCGAGTTAAACAACGGAAGTAAGTACGGTGTACTTGCAACCTTTTCCTGTCAGACAGCGGCTTTTGGCGAACCCTATGTCGTCGCAAAAAATGAAGAATTCGTCAGAGTGAAAGGCAAAGGTTTCGTTGCGACGATGGGCACTACGGGCTGGGGCAATCAGGCGACCGATAAGTGGTTTCAGACGGAGTTGTGGGAAGGCATCGCAAATTTCAAATTGCGCAACCTTGCGAATCTGATTAACCACGCCAAAGCCGGCATCATGTTCGACACGGATCTGGCGTCAACGAATCCCTTTCTGGAAGTCGATGCCATTCGCTACAATACGGTAATGCAATACTCGTTGCTGGGCGATCCCTTCCTCGAACTGCCGATTGCCACGGTGCCAGATCTCTATGTACTTGAAGAAGATATCATAATTACCAATGACGAAGGGCAGCGCGTCATTTCCGCGAAAGACTCCACGGTAAATGTTGCGGCTATTATTCGCAATGCGGGAGTGTGGCAGCCTGAGCCGGTCGATATGTTGCTGACGCGCGAGTATGACGGCCGCCTGGATTCGATCTGGCTGCGCGTTAATGACGTCTGCTATACCAGCGAGTTAAACTTCGAGCTGTTGACCAAGGATATGCCGGGTACGCACAAGCTGACAATCCATATCGACCCGGAAAACCATCTGGAAGATGACCGGCCCGCCAATAACCGGCGCGAGATGACGCTATTGGTTTTCCCTGATGGCGTATTTGCTCTCGATCCAATGCCGCACTGGAACATTGATGCACAGTCGCCGATTTTTCGAGTGGTTACGCCGCGTGATTTCGAAGACTTCGACTATGAATTTGCCATTGCCGATGCGCCGGACACCGACGCGATCATTCTTCGATCCGTCGCTTCGGAAGTTCGGTTCAACGAGGCATTCGCAGAGTGGCGTCCGTCTACATCATTGCCTCCTGACGCCTCGCTCTGGATGTATGCGCGAACGGTTCTCAAAGAAGTCGGACAAGAGAGCGATTGGCAGATCGTGCCCTTCGTGACGCGCGGCGCACAAGAAATCGAGGCCGCCGAATACACGCTGCGGAATGAAGCGGACTTTGCGCTGCTGTCTGACAACAGTTTTGTCACGCAGGCTGTCGCGGATTCGGCGCAGCTTTCTGTCGACAACCGGCGACTGCCGATGGAAATCATTTCGGGCGGCTTCCGCACAACCAGAAGAGTTAAAATTGCCATTGGCGAGACCGTCTATATCGACAGTATCTTTGCCCGCGGCGTCCACCTGATGATTATGCCAAAGGCGACCACGGAGCCGCGCTTTTTTCAGCGTTTTGACATTTACAAATCGGACACGTCCCGCATCCGGGAGTTGCTGACGCTCTTGCAGGAAGGGATTGGCGATGATGAGACATTGATATTCGTTACCTGCGATGAAACCTGGCGTCAGATTAAACAATTCGATTATATCGAAGAGTATCGCGCTGCCTTGCGTCTGCATGGCGCGGAATTCGCCGACTCGCTGCGCGAACACAGCTCCTACATCCTGATTTCAGAGGGCAAGGTACGCCAGCATGAACATTGGCGCAACGGTCTTGTCGATCCGGAGCCGCTTAGTTTCGAAGATGTGTATGAGGTATTTGTACCGGAAGCCGGATTTAGCAGCCCGGTCGTCGGTCCGGCGCAGCGATGGCTGAGCTTTGATCTGGCGCTCGCTTCGGTCGGCGACGTGGAAGTGCAAGCTACGGTATTTGCCTTTGACAAAAGCGGGCAGCGGGATTCCTTGTTTAGCGTGAGCAATGCTTCGATCGATCTGTCGACGGTTGACGCCGAACAGTATCCCTATCTTCAGCTTCGGCTCCATGTTAAACGTGTCAGTGACGATTCGCGCCTTACTATCAGCGACCTGGCAATTAACTATTTGCCGGAGCCGGAGTTTGCCGTCATGAAGCTGGCCAGCGGCATCAGTAACAACGACGTTCTGCGGGGCGAAGAAACGGACTTGCGACTTCAGGTGCGCAATATCTCGCCGCGAGTCAGTTCGCGTGACTATCGCATCAACGTCGATGTCCGGCCCGCCAGCAGTCAAAGCGCCGCGGATCTAAACTTCAGCCTGGCTCAGAAGGCCCTGGCGCCGGATGCAACCTGGGATGGCATTCAGACTATTCCCACGGCATTGCTGGCAAACGCTTCCGAAGTATTCGTCTCAGCCAACCCCACGCATCAGGACCGCGAGCTTTACCTGTTTAACAATGAAGCACGATTTGATCTTGACGTTCGTGAAGATGTGACGCCGCCGCAAATAGTAGTTCTGGTAGATGGCGTTCCGATTCGCGACGGTCAGGTGGTGCAGCGTTTACCCAACATCGAGGTGCAATTACTCGATGACTCGCCCTTGCCGATTGTGAGCGAATCGAATCTGCTGATTCAATTGCGCCGGCGCGGTCACGATGACCCTAATACTTTCATGTCGAATTTCGGCATGGATTTTCCCAACGACGATCCGCTTAAAGTCAGCGCTCATTTCGATGCCAATCTGCTGGTTGCCGCCTCCAATCCCCTGACCGTAACGGCAGTGGATGCTACCGGTAATTCGACGACTGCCACGTTTAATCTAAACGTGGCGCGATCAGCCCAGTTAAACAATGTCACGATCAGCCCCAATCCCGTCGAGAATGAGTCGATAATCGCGTTTACCATCGTCGACAATATTATTCCGCTGACCGGCACGGTACGAATTTTTAACGTCACCGGCCGGCGCGTGGCGACACTTGCGTTTCAACCGCAGCTGGGCCGCAATGTGATAAGCTGGAACGGCCGCAATGCAAACGGCGAAAGTCTGGCGGCCGGCATGTATCTTCTGGTCATCGAAATTACAGGTGGCTCCGATATCCTCGTTTCTGATGCGCAGGCCTTGATGTACAGGCCGGACTAGACGCCGCTTACCATCTGATCCGGGTCGGCTGCCGACGACGTTCAAGTAGTGGCTGTCGCTTTCAACACCACAGCTTTGACGCGGTGTTTCCTTGTTCGGCAGCGTCATGCGACGCGCGGCTCAGAAAGGCGATGACAGCGATATCGTGTAGCCGAAGGCGCCGTCGGCCAGCGGTCCGATACCCCAGGCGGCGTCGAAGCGCAGGAAGAAAACATTGCTGATGATGATAGGAATTTTGCCGATACCGAAGCCCAGCTCGGTATACCAATCGTTGTTGGTGGATAGATAACCAGCATCCGCCATTTGATCATAATAGGCGGCGCTGCCATTCAGCATGAACTCGATCCCGCGTTTTTCGAACAAGGGCAATCCCAGCCAGCGCCAGAGGAGATCTGAAAAATTGTGCTCGGCATGCAGTGCCAGGTATTGCGTTCCGCCGAAAAGACCGGCCGCCGGCGTGAAAAACTGGTCGCTGCGGCCGAAGAAGCGCAGTTTTTTAGCCATGACAAACTGATACTGCGTCGGCAGTTTGTCACTGCCGATACCGGCTTCGGCAGCCAGCTTGAGTGTCATCGGCACATAGCCGCTGGCAAAGGTGGGAATCGTTGCGCGCAGCTTACCTTCAAGCGCGCTGAAGCTGCCGCCATCCGGCCGTTCGCCATACAAGCCCGTCACTTTAGCGCGCAGATCAGTCGTGACACGACTGGACATTTCGACATTCACGTCATAAAAGCCCCACTGCAGCACCGCTTTGGCCGTGTTGTATTCGCCTCCTTCAATCGCGGGGTTGCCGCGAAAGCGATTGCCGGCAAAGATCCCGCGGCTGGTGGTGTTGGCCAGAGCAAAATGGCGCTCCGAGCGAAACTCCAGATCGGCGGTCAGGCGGTCGAACGAGCCGGAAAGACCCAGGAGCCAGCCGTCTGCCCGATAGTAATCAAAATGATCCTTGTTAAACAAGGCAGCTACGAGCGAGTTGCCGTCCACAAAAAATTCGTGTGTATCCGGATTGGAAGCCAACCGCGCAAACGCGCCCGCCTTCAGCCAGAGATTGCCATCCTCGTTCCACCATAGTCGCGTACTGAGCAAAGCGTCGGCAAAGCCGCGTTTTTGTCCGAAACTGTAGAAGGCTTCCGCGCTCAATCTCAGTGGATCGTAGTGGACATCCAGCCCGATGCCCGGCATAATACTGCTGACACGATTAAAAAGCAGGGATGGTTGCCAATCCATTGATAAAAGCGATTCTTCCAGCGGCTCGCCCGCCTCAATCTTGGCCGCCCGCGTCAGGCTGTCGCTGCGATGGTAGACGCGTTTCTCATAGTCGCTCAGTCGCGTACGCGAATTTTGTTCCCAGAATTCAGGCCGCGAAGAGTCGGCCGACGCGTCGACGCTGACAAGCGGTTTGTCATAGACCGAGTCCGGCAGAGCCTTGTTAATCTCCAGTTCGCTGTAAAAGCTGGTCGCCGAAACGTCGGCCTCGACCTCGGCAATACCGGCCAGGACGGTCACACCGCCGCTGCCGCTGGTGTGCAGATACGTCGGAATCCAGATGTCTTTTTCCACCTCGTCGAATTTCTGGATAAAGTTGAGATCATGAACGTATCGAATAGCGGTTGCGTCGCTGGGGCGTGCATCGATCTCGATCAGGTTGTAGCTGCTGTCGATGATGGTCATCGTGCCGATGAAGCCGGGAAACAGATCCGAGCGCGGTTCGAAATCCAGCACGAAAGCCGTACGGCCCCTGTTATCCTGCCGGTCGCGCAGCGTAAATTTGTAATCGTCCAGGGCATCGCGGCTCAGCGGCGTCGTCATCTCGGCATTGTTGAACACCAGTTTGTCATCATAAAAGCTGAAAAAGTTGGTTATCGCCGTCAGGTTCTGACTGGGATTGACATTGGCCGTTTGTCGCCGCTGCACGATGTCGATCTGCAGCTTTTCTCGCTCATTGTCGAGATACACACGTGAAAAAGTCTCGCGAATCTGTTGCCGGTCTTTATCTTCAATTGCGCCAAACATCTGCCCGTCGAGCGAAAACACCAGCTTGGAATACAAAAGGCCATTCAGCGTTTTGAGCCGGGCCCGATTTTCTTCTTTGCGCGCGACTGCCCGTCGTATGACTTCCTCGGCATCGATAGCGGCAGTTACCACGACCTGGTTCATTTTGATGGAACGCGGACGCAGCTTTATCACGAGCGTTGCGCTGTTCGGACTGAGGACCGTGTCACGCGCGAGGTAACCCAGCGAACTGATACGCAGCTGCCTGCTTCCCTTCGGAAGCGGCAGCCGGAAGGCGCCGTCGGGCAGGCTGTAGCTGCCGAGCCGCGTGCCGACAACCCGTATCGAAGCCCCGGCGATCGGCTCGTCAGTTTCGGCATCGCGGACGCTGCCTTCGATAACAAGGGCCTCATCTCGGGCCGTAAGTGAAGCAGGGTTCAGCACAGCAGAGGTCAGTATCGCCAACAGGCAGTACATCGTCGATCGTATAGCTCGCATGGTTTTTTGGAGAGTATGTTACAAAGAATCGGAAATACGCAGTGCCGTCCGGGATTCAAGTGCGCGTACTACGTTTGAACGTCGGATAAGTTACTGCTGCAATCGCAATCGGATTCCGTTCTGTCAAAAGGGAGATGACAGGGTAAGGCCGAAGCCGAATTCATCGCCCGCCACCGGACCGATGCCCCAGACAAAATCCAGCCGGAAAAAGATGAAATTCGAGAAAAGGGAGGGGATCTTACCAAGACCAAAGCCTGCTTCGGAATACCAGGCCGAGCCGGTTGATTGCAGAGCGCCGGCGGAGGTATTGCGAAAGTAGGCCGAGCCGCCCTGCACAATAAGCTCCACACCGCGGCCATCGAACTCGGGCAATCCGATCATACGCCATAGCAGATCGGAAAAGTTGTGCTCGGCATAGATCGACAAATACTGAGTTCCGCCGAAGTTGGCCGTCGGCACGCTGAAAAAGTGACCGAATGTACCGACCAGGCCAAAACGCCGCGGCATGACAAACTGAAACTGAACGGGCATTTCATCTTCAGCTATGCCGCCGCCGGCCGTCAAGCGTAAGTGCATCGGAGCATAGCCGGTGTACAGGGTCGGGATCGAGGCAGAGAGGCGTCCGTCGACGCGGCGAAAAGATTTGCCGTCTGCCCGCTCGCCATAGAGGCCGCTGAGGCGCAGCGCAAGGTCCGAGCGAAACTCCGGCTCCGCCTTGTCCGGATCGCCGATTTGCAGGCGCCCGGCAATGCTTCGGTAGTTCCCGTCGCTGATGAGCAAATTCGGCCGGTAACTGAAATTGAGGTCGTCGGCGACGATAGGGGAATGTTCGATCACGTCCGGCAGACTGAAATGACGCGCATCTTCGAAGCGCAGACCGAGCTCGACACTGCCGATTCCACCCTCGATGAAAGCCTCCCAGCCGTCGCGCCGGTAGTAGTCATAAAAATCGGAGTGCAAGACGAGCGCCGATACCGCATTTAAGAACTCCGGGTAGCGATCGGAGTCGGGAAAACTGCTGACTTCGCTGAACATACGAGCGCCGATGCGCAGAAAGCCGGAGCTGGTGTCGATGAGGTAGGTCGCCACGCCGGCAGAGCCGAAGGTCTCCTCGAGTCCGAAACTATATTCGACCGAGGTGGCGAATTCAAGCGTGCCGGGTAAAAAAAGCGAAGCAACCCCCAGCGACACACTTTCCACACGATTAAAATCGATCTGCGGGATGACCGGGGAGTTAAAAGACAGGTCCGGTCCGTCGAGCAGCAGGTTGTCCTCATCTTCGTTTACAAGGCTGTCGATTTCCTGGTAAATCTGTTGTTCCTCGTCCGTCAGAACACTCAGCGAATTGTTTTCCCAATACTCCTCACTGGTGGAATCGGCCAGCTCCGAGACCACGACCGCCGGTTTGTCGAACACGGAATCGGGCAGGTCGGCATTGATGTCCATTTCTTCGTAAATACTGGTCGCCTTGATAAAAACATCAAGTTCGAGCGCGCCGGAGATAATCTCGATATGCGAGTTACCGGTTGTCTGCAGGAAAGTCGGAAGCCACAGGCTATCGTTGTATTCTTCGAACTTCTGCACATAGCGCAGATCTTCCACGAAAGGAATAGCGGCATCTTCCGTGGGCGATAAATCGGCCTCGATCAGGTTGTATGACTCTTCGATGATCTGCAGGCTTCCTTTGAAGGTCGGATAGAGCTCGGTATCAGGCATTACGTCAATGACATAGACAGTTTTGTCGCCAAGTTTCCTGCGTTCGCGAATACGATAGCGGTAGTAGGAAAGGGCATCGTCGGCGATAGGCGACGTGATTTCGGCGCTGACGATTTCGATCACATTGTCATAAAAATTCACAAACTCAGTCAGGGCCAACAGATTTTTATCTTCGGGGATATTGGCGGTCTGCCGCCGTTGCAGGATTTCGACGCGCGTACGATCATTTTCTTCGTCGCGATACACACGTGAATAGCTTTCGAGAATAAAGTTTTGCATCGTTTTGTCGAAGGGCTTGCGATTCGCCGCCTGCCGCCGGCGTTCCTTGATCGCCCGTTTCGGTTCTTCTTCATTTGTGGAGATTCGCAGGCGCGAAAGGCCGCGGCCGTCGAGCTTCAAAAGCAGTTTGGAATAGAGTCGGCCTTCGAAGCCCCCCAGGCGCGCCAGGTTTTCCTGCTTGCGCTGAATCGTGCGGCGGATAATTTCAGCTGCAGTGAGCGGAGCTGTGACGTGTACCGTACCCAGCTCGATGCTGCTTGGTTCGAGAAAAACGATGAGATCATCGTCGGCGCCGCTTATGGTCAGGCGCCTGTCTTTGTAGCCAAGCGAGCTGACAATCAGCTCGTGCGAACCCTTCGGCAAGGGCAGCCGAAAGCGTCCTTTGATATCGGCGTAGGTACCTCGCTGCAGACGAAGAACTCGCAACGAGGCACCTGGTATCGGCTCGTTGCTGACCTCGTCGAGGACATAGCCGCGAATCGTGAACGCATCTGCCGCGTTCGTTTGAGCATGCATTGCCGCCGAACCGATCAAAGCTGCAAGGAAGAGAAGCAGGCGAAGCAATGGCTGTGTTTTCATGCAATTCGTGTGCGAAATGGGATAGCGGCGCCGTGAACGGCAGGCAAGAAACAAAATGGCGGGAGAATTTCAAACGCAAAACGGCAGGCAAGGCGCCAAAGTTCCGTCGCAAGGGCGAACAAAAACGGCCGGTGATTGCCGCCTCTGATGTTTTTCGTAAATTGCACTTTGAAGAAAATCCCGGATCGATGAACAAAAAGTGGAGCGGTCGGCGGTCGGCCCGCAAGGAGCATCACGGCGGAGAAGGAACTATGAATCTCTCGAAAATCATCATCGCAGTCGGAGTGTTTTTCATTGCCAGCCAATCGGCCATGGCCTATCTCGATCCCGGTACCGGCAGTTATCTCTTTCAGGCATTAATCGCCGCTTTGCTCGGTTCGCTACTCGCGCTTAAGGTATTCTGGCATCGCGTCAAAAACTTTGTCCGTGCTGTCTTTGTGAAAGACGCGCCCGGGGAGGGCGATGAAAAGTCCTGAACGACTGCCGTCTTCATTTCGCGATCCTTCCGGAATTGTCTTTGAACGCGACGGCACGATTTATCGTCAGGTTAATCGTCTGTATCAATCCGATTACCGCCACCTGATGGATTCCGGCCTCTATCAAACGCTCACCGAGCAGGGACAGTTGCTCCCGCATCAGGAGATTTCGGATGCCGAGGGGCTGAGCGACGAGGCACTTCTCGTGATTCGCCCGGAACGAATACCCTTTATCAGTTATCCTTACGAGTGGAGTTTCTCGCAATTACAGGATGCCGCACTGTTGACGCTGGCGCTACAGGAACGGGCCCTCCGCCACGAGATGATACTCAAAGATGCCAGCGCCTACAATATTCAGTTTCGATCCGGTAAGCCGGTGTTGATCGATACCCTATCCTTCGAACGATATCGCGAAGGCGAGCCATGGGTCGCATACGGCCAGTTCTGCCGGCACTTTCTGGCGCCGCTGGCGCTGATGCACTATGTAGATATTCAACTCGGCCACTTGCTGCGCGTTCATCTTGACGGAATTCCCCTGCCTTTGGCGAGCCGCTTGCTGCCGTGGCGCTGCAGGCTGCGATTCGGTCTCTTGATTCATATACATCTCCATGCCCGCGCGCAGCTGCGTCATGCCAATTCCGCCGCTACCCCGACCCCGAAAACGAAAAGGCTTGGCAAGCAGGCAATGCTGGCACTGATACAGAGTCTCCAGGCAGCGATCAGGCGAATGCACTGGCGTCCCAGGGGCACAGAGTGGGCGGGGTACTATCAGCAGACTAATTACAGCGACAGCGCCATGACGCATAAGCAGGAGATCGTGCGAAGCATGCTGGCGCGCACGAGCGACGGACCTGTGTGGGATCTTGGCGCCAATACCGGCCGTTACAGTCGTCTGGCGACCGAGATCGGCCGCGAGGTCGTGGCCTTTGACGTCGACCCGGCGGCGGTGGAACAACATTATCTGCAGGCCCGGGCCACAGCTGAGAGCTCGCCCCTGCCCTTGCTGCAGGATCTGACAAATCCAAGCCCGGCGCTTGGCTGGCGCAATCGCGAACGCGACAGGATCGAAGGGCGAGGCCGACCACAGACCGTAATGGCTCTGGCGCTCATTCACCATCTGGCGATTGCCAATAATACCCCGCTTGCTGAAATCGCCGCCTGTTTCGCCGAAATGGCGCCGGAGCTCATCATCGAGTTTGTGCCGAAATCGGATTCGCAGGTTCAGCGTTTACTTGCCACGCGTCGGGATATCTTCAGCACATACAACCAGCAGCATTTTGAAGAAGTCTTTAAGGGTTTCTATTCTATTGTCGCCAAAGAAGCGGTGCATGAGTCCGAGCGGACGATTTACCTGATGCAGCGCCACGCGGAGACGGGATGAAAACAGATCGGGCATTGTATCCCTTTTTATTTGCCGCCTATCCGGCGCTGGCGCTATGGGCGCATAATATCCAACTGACGGCAATCAGCGAAACATTGCTGCCGCTTGGTCTGTCTTTGCTGCTCGCCGCGTTGATTATGCTGTCATTGAAGCTCCTGCGCAATCCTCACAAACGCGCCTTGTTAACATGGTGGATGCTAATTCTGTTTTATGGCTTTGGCCCATTGCGCGACGCTGTCGATGAGACGACTCTGCTGGGCCTTGCGCCTGCCCGTTTAACGGTTCTGCTGTGGTTTTTGCTCCTGCTGCTGCCGTCGCTGCTGCTGCTGCGCAGCAAAAAGAGCTTCCGCGCGTGGACAATCCTGCTTAACAACATCGGTATTGTGCTGCTTACGGTGCCGCTGCTGGGTGTTTTGCCGGATCTGCTAAGCGATAGCGGCGATGATTCCGGCCGGGAGCATGCAGCAGCCGGCGGATCTACGCTCGCATCACGGCCGGATATCTATTATATCGTGCTCGATGGTTATGCACGTGCCGATATCCTGGAGCGACTCTATCATTTTGATAACTCGGCCTTTCTCGATTCATTAGGCGCCCGTGGATTTTTTGTGGCCAGCGATGCCCGCACAAATTATGTTCAGACCCTCTTGTCCATGAGCTCTTCGCTCAATATGTGTTATCTCGATTCGCTCGCCGCCGTACAGGGACCTGATTCCCGCGACCGCAGGCCCTTGCGAGAAGCACTGGTAGATAACAGGGTGGCAGGGATGCTGCGTGGACATGGCTATCGCTATGTGAGCTATGCAACGGGCTATACCGGAACTGAATTCCGCGATGCCGATGAATATCGCGCGCCGCCGCTCTTTGTCAGTGAATTTCAAAGCCTGCTGCTGGATTTTACCCCGATCCCTTTTCTGTTCCGCCAGATCCTCAATCAATATGATCTTCATCGCCGTCTTGTTTCATACGTCTTAGACGATCTCGGACGTCCCCGACCAGGCAGCGAACCGGAGTTTGTGCTGGCGCATCTTGTATCACCGCATCCGCCGTTTATCTTCGACGCACAGGGCGGCCCCGTTAATGATCTGTCCTATGTCTTTTATCTTTTCGATGCGGATCATCTGCGGGAGTACATTTCAACCGAGCAATATGTGGACTATTATCGAGCCCAGTTGGCGTACATTAACACCTGTCTGCTGGCTGCCGTAGATCGGATATTGCAATCAAGCGAGGGCGATCCAATCATTATTCTTCAGAGCGACCACGGCCCGGCCTCACGGCTGACCTGGGAGCAGCCCGAAATCTCTGACATGAGCGAACGGGTGGCAAACTTCAGCGCACTCTACGTGCCCGATCCTGTCCGACAGCAGCTTTATCCTTCGCTGACGCCCGTAAATACTTTTCGCATTTTGTGTGGTCACCTGCTGCAGGCCGACCTGCCCTTGCTCGATGATAGATCGTATTTTTCGACCTGGCGACATCCTTACCAGTTTCAGGATGTGAGCAGTCTCATGGATGAGCTTGCGGCGGGTCGGGACGGAGCTGCGCCGGAGCGGACCGTTCCACGCCCGGACAGCAGTTCGGGATTGTCCTCTGATTGAGCGGAGCAGCCCGACCGATCCGAGAGATGAGAAATGCCGATCATGTTCTTTACAACAGGCCCGCGAGTCTGCCGAAGGACCTGCGATTGCCGGGGAATGGCTTTCAATCGGAAAGGGATTTGCGCTTGAACTCCGCTTATAAAAAGTGGCCAAAATTTTATAAGTTTGACCTGCCCGACCGCATAAAAGTGCTGCAAAGCGCGTTTTGGAAACTTGGTAATTCCGTATGGCTGAACCCAAAGAACGTATCAAGACCCGGCAAGAACGTCAAAAACAATCCCGTGCGGAGGATGCGGATCTGATTCACCGCGCTGTTGACGGCGATCAGCGCGCCTTTGCCGCATTGCAGAAAAAGTATCATCCGGCCATTTCTAATCTTATCCGTCGTATGCTACGCAGCGGCGATGATGTTGAAGATCTGGTGCAGGAGACTTTTGTGAAAGCCTTTAACGCGTTGCGCTCGTTTAATCACGAATACGCTTTTTCCACATGGTTGTACAAAATCGCCTCAAATCATTGCATCGATTTTCTCCGCAAAAAGCGTCTTAAGACTTTTTCGCTCGATCAACCGATTGAAACTAAAGACGGCGAGATGCAATTTGAAGTTGCCGATAACACCTGGGTGCCGGACGGCGACATACAGAATCGTGAAAAGCTGCGCATTTTGCGCAACGCCATCGAAGAATTACCGGAAAAGTATCGACGTGTGATAAAACTGCGCCACGAAGAGGAACTGGACTACCAGGAGATAGCCAATACCTTGGATCTGCCGCTGGGCACCGTGAAAGCCCATCTGTTCCGTGCCCGCGCGATGCTTTTTAAGAAGCTCAAAAACAAAGTGTTTCACTTCTATTCCTGACGATCATGAAAACTTCAACAGGTAGTACCCGGCAACACTTGCGCTATTTTGTGTTTGCCTGCCTTGGATTATTGCTGCTTCACACAACGGCTGCTGCGCAGCATTTTGGTCTTGGCCTGGGGCTTTCGACTCCCAATGACGATGTTAATTCCGTTTATAATTCCGATAAACTTTCTACCTCGGATGGATTGAGCGACTTGTTGCGTGAGGCTACCGACCCGGGCTTTCACATCAATGCGCGCTACTGGCTCGGACTGGGCGGAAACATGAGCCTGGTAATAGGCGCTGCCTGGCACCGATTTCCCGAGACGCAGATTGAAGTGCGCCGCCCCGATAATGACGAGCTGCTCGCTGTTTTGCAGACAACGCAAAACATTATTCCAATCTCGGTCGGTATCGATTATCCGATATTCAGAGAGTTGCTTGGACTTTATCTTGCGGGCGATCTGAATTACAATCTGCTCTTTTCGTCGGTGGATTTTGTGCGCGGCGACGTGGCGATACCTTTCGACGACAGTCCCAGCGATAGCCGGGTCGGTGCGAGCGTCGGCTTTGGACTGGAGTTTGATGTGAAGTTGCTCCTGCTCGATCTGGGCCTGAAATACAACCACGCCAATATCATTGGTCGCGAGACCGACGAGCCGGATAAAACGTTCTTGACACTCAATCTTAGCGTAATTTTTGGCGGTAAAACGAAAGGCGACTAAAGGGCCGGACAAAAAAATACCCGGTGTGTGGTACACCAGGTAGGAGCATCTGGCTCAGTTATCAGGGGAGAAACAACTGATCAACTCCGGTACAAACTTAGTAAAAGAATTCAGATTTGCCAATTAAAAATAGACTGTGTCCGGCGACCGACCGGTACTAAAAAAAAATACCCGGTGCTCTGAAGCACCAGGTATGAGCATCAAACTCAGCCGCCAGGGGAGATGCAACTGATCAACTCAAGCTTGTTTGCATTAGTCACTACCGCGAATCGCAGCGAATTCTATGTACCGGAGGAGGGATTTGAACCCCCGACACGCGGATTATGATTCCGCTGCTCTAACCTACTGAGCTACTCCGGCGAAGGAGACTCACAATTTAGCACTATCCTGCTTGTAAATCAAATTTTGCGGCGAAAGTAGATCAAAATTTCAGGAAGCATCGCCATCCGAGTCATTGTCGAGCTTACTTATTTCATCCCGGATGATGGCCGCGGTTTCGTAGTCTTCTTTGTCAATGGCTTTTTGTAGCTCCTGCGCCAGGACTTCGCGCCGCGACATCGATGATTTCTCGGTCGTACGCTCCTCGACGGTTGTTGCAAGCGATTCGTCGGCCATCTCGTCTCCTTCACCCTCATAGTCTGACGATTCGGCTTCGAAGGCGGCTTCGTCCATAACTTCAACGGCAACGTAAATCGGCGCGTTGAAGCGCACGGCAAGTGCTATGGCGTCGCTGGGGCGGGCGTCTACCTCCGTACCGGCCGATTCGAGTATCAGCTGAGCATAAAAGGTGGAATCCTGAATATCATTAATGATGATTTCAACCAGGCGCGATCCCATTGTCTCGACAATCGATTTCATCAGATCGTGTGACATCGGACGTTGGGATTTTATGCCTTCCATTTCAAGCGCGATCGCCTGTGCCTGCGCTGCTTCAATCATAATCGGCAATCGCCGATGGCCGCTTTTTTCCTGGAGTATCAATGCGTATCCGTTGCTCGCCGGGCTTGTCGATAGTCCGAGAATTTCTACCAGAACCTTATTCACGTCGCATACCCATGTGTCGTTGTTGAATCGAAAATCCCTTATATCGTCCGCTGCATCTGAAGCATATCACTTTTCTTTCGATACACTCACAACCGGCATGCCGTTTGAGACGCATTAATGCGGGTAAAATTTAGGTAAGAAATAATGATAAAACAAATTGATAGTCAAGGTAGAATTGTCCCTATCGGTCCACCCGCAGCCATGATTACATATTCAGGACCATAGATCGGTGTTGAAGATCGAACGGCCCGCAATTACGGTCGTGACCGGGAATAGGCGGTCTTTTGACTTTGTGTACACGGCAGGCTGAATTGCCGATTTGAGCCTGGTTGGCGAATTCGTAGCAATGCGGTACTTATACAAGTAGACAGGGGCCCGACCACCACAGATGGGTGGCAGGGCCTTGTTTTGTCAGGGCCTGGAAAAGCTCTTCATCAAACGTGGTGCCCTGGTCAAAACTACGCTCCGGTCGTAGCGGCGACTCTTTCTGTGAGTTTAGGCAGTACTTCAAACACATCACCAACAATGCCGTAGTCCGCAACCTGAAAAATCGGCGCTGAAGCATCTTTGTTGATCGCAACGATTACTTTGGACGAGGACATCCCCGCCAGGTGCTGAACCGCTCCTGAAATGCCGCAGGCGACATAAAGGTTAGGCGACACTGTTTTGCCTGTTTGTCCCACCTGTTCGGCATGGGGGCGCCACCCGGCATCCACCACTGCTCGAGAAGCGCCGACGGCTCCACCGAATGCCCCGGCCAGCTCTTCCACCAGGTAGAAATTTTCCGGCCCCTTCATCCCGCGTCCTCCGGATACGATAATCTCTGCTTCCGCGACATCTAGAGCTCCGGTGGCTCGCGTGACATCAGTGACGCCGGCTCTGGTATCGTTCTCACTAAGCTGAGGACTAAAGTCCGTAACGGCCGGTGTCGCAGGTGAGTCGGCCTTGCGCGCGGTAAATATATTCGGGCGAATTGTGTAGACATGACGCGGCGTTTCGATTTTTGCCCTAATATGCGCCTTGCCGGCATACACCGGTTTGCTCGCCACCAGATGCTCGCCGTCGAGACTAAAATTGATAGTATCGGCGATCAATCCTGCCTGCAGACGGATCGCAATCCGGGGCGCCAGCTCTTTACCAGCCGCGGTCGCCGGCAAGAGCAGGGCATCAAAGCCCCGGTCTTCGGCCAGCTGAGCGACGGCGCGCGCAACACCCATGGAAGAATTGTTTTGCAGCAGATCACTTTGAACGTTGAAACAATCCGTCAGTCCGTAGGCACCGGCTTCGGCGATCGCGCCGGCATCGCCGTTGATAACGACTCCGCTCAGGCTGCCGCCGGTCAGCTCATTGATACGCCTGCCGGCCATCAGCACTTCATAGGCAGTTTTTTTGAACTTTTGATCCTGAGTCTCTAACAATCCTAATACTTTCATAGCGTACAACTGAGCGTTAAGGGTAAAACAAACAATTCTGAGAATCAGTCCGTATCGATCAAATGACCTTAGCTTCTTCGTGCAGCAGGCGAACCAGTTCCGCGATATCGGTATCGGAATCTCCGAGCACCTTGCCCTGGTTCTTGGCGGGTGGGTTCTCCATCGCGATCACACTGACCCGGGTGGCTTCGGAAGTCGATTCCCGCTCCTCGATCGGTTTCGATTTGGCTTTGATAATATCGGGCAGCTTCGGATAGCGCGGATCATTCAATCCTTTCTGGGCCGATATGACACAGGGTAATGTTGTGGTGATCGTCTCCTTGCCGCCCTCGACATCTCGTTCAAGCTGCAGCGTAGTACCGTCGACAGACAATGTTGAGACTATCGAGACCGAGGGCCAATCCAGCAGCTCGGCTACCATCGGCGCCATTTGAAAGGAATCGAAGTCAATGCTTTGTCTGCCGAAAATTATCAGGTCCGGAGCGATATCTTTTGCCACCGCAACGATATCCGCGGCCACGCCAAACGAATCCGATTCTTCCTTGCTGCGCACGAGCACGGCTTTATCCACACCCATCGCCAGAGCCGTTCGCAGGATATCCTTGCCTGCTTCATCTGCGACGGTAACAACGGTGACGCTGCCGCCATGTTTTTGTTTAAGTTGTAATCCTTCTTCAATTGCGTATTCATCGTAGGGATTGAGGATGTATTTCACTCCCTGCGATGCAATCGTCCGGCCGTCATCACCTACCATTACTTTGGTTGCCGTATCAGGTACCCGCGAGATACCCACCAGAATGTTCATAGCGGCTTTCCCTCCTAACGAATTGGATAAATACTTGTCAGCGAGCGTTTGGAAAAGACTTCAAATATACGAAAATAAATCGATTGAAGAGACGGAGCTTCAGCGTTTTAACTCCGGTTGAAGGTAAGAACCCGTAATGGAATCCTTTGCGGCTGCAATGGTTTCCGGCGCGCCTTCGGCAACGATATGCCCGCCGTTTTTGCCGCCGCCCGGCCCCAGGTCGATAATCCAGTCGGCCGTCTTGATGACATCCAGGTTGTGTTCGATCACTATGACGGTATTGCCTCTGCCAACCAGCCGGTGCAGGAGTTTCAGCAGGATATCGATGTCTTCGAAATGCAGCCCGGTAGTAGGTTCGTCCAGGATATACAGCGTTTTGCCCGTGCTGACTTTGGAGAGCTCCGTAGCGAGTTTAACGCGTTGCGCTTCACCACCCGAGAGCGTCGTTGCCTGTTGTCCAAGCCGGATGTACGTCAGGCCTACATCGAAGAGCGCCTGCACCTTGCGTGCTATTTTGGGAATGTCCTGAAAAAACGTCAGCGCTTCTTCAACTGTCATCGCCAGCACATCGGCGATCGACCGGCTTTTATAACGCACCTGCAGCGTTTCATTATTGTAGCGTTTGCCGGCGCAGACATCGCATTCCACATAAACGTCCGGCAAAAAGTTCATCTCGATTTTTTTGACGCCGTCGCCTTCGCATTCATCACAGCGTCCCCCGGCGACATTGAAGGAAAAGCGCCCGGGCTTGTAACCGCGTATCTTCGACTCCGGCAATTGTGCATACAAATCGCGAATGAGCGTGAACAATCCGGTATAGGTTGCGGGATTAGAACGCGGCGTGCGGCCGATGGGTGCCTGGTCGATTTCGATCACTTTGTCGATGTGTTCCAGACCCTCGATGCTGTCATAAGGCTGCGGCCTGGCGTGTGAACGATAAAAGTGACGCGAGAGGATGGGATAGAGCGTATCGTTAATCAGGGTCGACTTGCCGGAGCCGCTCATTCCAGTCACGCAGGTGAAAGTTTCGAGCGGTATCTGAAGCTGTACATCCTGCAGATTGTGTCCCGACGCTCCACGAATTTTCAGATGCTGGCCATTGCCCGGCCGGCGTTCGGCGGGAATTGCGATCGACTTCTTTCCGAGAATATACTGCGCGGTCAGGGAGCTGCGGATGCCTCGTGCACGCGGACGGAAGAGACGGTCAGGCTTGCCGGCGAGGATTACTTCGCCCCCGTGGATGCCGGCGCGCGGCCCGAGATCAACCACATAGTCGGATTGTTCGATCATTTCACGATCGTGTTCAACCACAATGACGGAATTGCCCAGATCACGCAGTTTTTTGAGCGAGGAGATCAATTTCTGATTATCGTGCTGATGAAGTCCGATGCTCGGTTCGTCCAGTACATACAACACCCCTACCAATTGCGAGCCGATTTGCGAGGCCAGCCGTATTCGCTGCGCTTCGCCGCCGGAAAGCGTACGAGCCGCCCGGTCCAGCGTCAGATAGAGCAAACCCACTTCACCGAGGAAAGCCAGTCGCGCCGTAATCTCCTTCAGAATAAGACTGCCGACCAGTTTTTCACGATCGCTGAGCTTCAGCGCCTGAAAGTGCTCCAGGGCCTCGGCGATCGACATTCGAATGACATCCCGGATATTGTAATCGTGAAAGCGTACCATCAGGCTTTCCGGACGCAGACGCCCGCCGCGGCAATCCGGGCATTCTACGCTGGTCATATAGGATTCAATCGAGTTGCGAATTGCGGCCGAAGACGTCTTGCTGTACTGCGAGCGCACGCTGTCAAGGATGCCTTTAAACTTTTGCTTGTAAATGACATTCTTGCCGGATTGAAAAGTGTACTGGATCGGAAAAACCTTGTCGCCCGCGCCATTCAGCAGGATATCGATCTTGTCATCAGTCAGCTCGCTCACAGCCACGCTGCGGTCGATATCGAAATGCTCGCAAACCGCTTCCACCGTTTTCCACAGCCAGGTGTCACGGTGTTTGCCCAGGGGGGCGACGCCGCCCTCATTCAGCGATAGTTTCTTGTCCGGCATCATCAGCGCGTCGTCGAAATCGCGAACGACGCCGAGGCCTTCGCAGCTGCGGCAGGCCCCGTAGGGCGAGTTGAAACTGAAAGCGTTGGGCGCCAGGGGTTCAAATGAGCGGTTGCAGATCGGACAGGCATTGGCCTGATTATAGAGGGTCTCGCGCTGACCCTTGCCGGATTCGGCCAGAATCATAACAATGCCGTCGCCCCATTTGAGCGCTAAGGTGATTGATTCGCGCAGACGCTGCTCGGCCGCTTCCTTGACTGCCAGACGATCCGCCACAAGCTCGATATCATGAACTTTGTAGCGATCGACCTGCATACCGTCGCTGATGCTTTCGATGACACCGTCGACCCGCACACGTGTGAAGCCTTGTTTGCGCAATTGTTCGAACAGATCGCGATAATGTCCCTTGCGGCCGCGAACGACCGGCGCGAGTATTTGAATTTTTTGGCCGGCATTGCGTTCCTGAACGGCCTCGACTATCTGATCGAAAGATTGGCGCCGCACCGGCTGATCCGGATGATCGACGCAATGTTGAATTCCCAACTTGGCATACAGCAGCCGGATATAGTCGTATACTTCCGTCACGGTGCCGACGGTGGAACGCGGATTGTGACCGACGGTTTTCTGTTCGATCGAAATAGCCGGCGAAAGACCGTCGATCAGGTCGACGTCGGGCTTTTCCATCAGGCCCAAAAACTGGCGCGCATAGACGGACAGCGATTCCACATAGCGTCGTTGACCTTCGGCATACAGGGTATCGAAGGCCAGGCTCGACTTGCCGGATCCGGAAAGACCCGTGATCACAACGAGTTCGTCGCGCGGCAAATCGATATCGATGTTTTTAAGATTATGTTCGCGCGCACCCTTAACGGTGATGCTCGTACTGTCGGCAATGCCATTGCCCCTGCCGACTGCATCCGTCGGCGGACTGGCTGCAGCGGTCTTGCGTTTTGATCGTGTACCCGTGCTCATGTAGTATCGCGAACAGAGCTGATTAGTTAACATTTTGCGGCCATAAACCGGACAAGCTAAGAAAAAAATTGCGCTCCCGCGAAGAGTTTTTCGGCTTAACGCTCAAGGCCGTGCAGCTTTCTTGTCGGCTAAACCGGTAATTGCCTATTTTTGTGGCGATGCAATACATTCTGACGACTGATGAAATGCGTGCCGCCGATACTTTCGCGATCGAAGACATCGGTATTCCTTCCGCCATTTTGATGGAAAATGCGGCGCGCTCGGTCGCCGACGAGATTCGCTGTATTGCAGCCGGGCGCCAGCTTCAAGAAGTCCGAGTGGCAATTTTTTGCGGAAGCGGCAACAATGGCGGTGACGGCTTTGCTCTGGCCCGCCATCTGCAAGCCTGGGCCGAAGTGGAAGTTTACCTGGTCGGCCATTCAGATCGGATGTCAGCGGAAACCCGCTGCAATTTTGAGGTGCTGCCTCGCCTCGGCATAGCGGTCCGGCATCTGGACAGCGCCGCGGCGATAGCGGCTCTGCAGGCGATCGAAGCCGACATTCTGATCGACGCGCTGCTGGGGATCGGCGCCAACGACGAGCCGCGCGAGCCGCTGCTCTCTGTGCTGCAGGCCTTACAGAATCTTACAGCAGCCTGCCGCGTCGCCATCGACGTGCCGACCGGTTTGAACGCCGACAGCGGCCGTGCCCATCGGGCCTGTTTCAGGGCCGACTACTGCCTTACCATGGCTGCCGCAAAACGCGGAATGCTGCTGGGCGACGGACCTGCGGCCTGCGGCGAAATCCGGATCGCGGCAATAGGTATTCCCGCCAGGGTCATCGCCGACATTGCATCCGTAAGGGTACTGGAAGATAGCGACGTCCGCCGCTGGCTGCCCGCGCGCAAGAAACGAACGAATAAGTTCGACTACGGTCGGGTGGCGGTGATCGCTGGCTCGCGGCGTATGCCCGGCGCAGCTGCTTTGGCCGCAAACGCAGCAATTGGCGCGGGCGCCGGCCTTGTGACGCTGTACTCGACCGAAATTCACCCTGCCCTGCGACCGGAAGTGATGCCGACAGAGTTGCCAGCGACCGAAGAAGGGACGATCGCTCCCGCTGCGCGCAGCAGCCTGGTCCGGGCTATCGAAAGCAGCTCGGTAATTATCGTCGGTCCAGGGCTCGGAACAAATGAAGAGACGCTGGCCATGATCGCCGAGCTGTTCGCTGTCGTGCCGGACGACAAAATGATTGTAGTGGATGCAGACGGATTACGCGCATTGCAGCCTGACGCCGCCATCGGCGCTCCTGTAATCCTGACGCCGCATGCGGGAGAATTTGCCCGCCTGAGCGGTATCCCGCGGCGGGAAATCGAAGAGCAGGGTACAAGGCATGCGCCGGCCTGGGCGGCAGCTCACGGATATACCCTGCTGCTGAAAGGGGTGCCCAGCATTATCAGCGACGGCAGCAAGACATATTGGAATGCAGGCGGCAATCCCGGGATGGCCACTGCCGGCAGCGGAGACGTTCTGAGCGGAATTATCGCAGCCATGGCCGCGCAGGGCCTCGCTCCTTTTAAGTCTGCGGCGCTCGGCGCGTATTTGCATGCGGCGGCAGGCGATCATTATGCGAGCCGTTACAGCCAGGAATCGCTGACGGCAAGCGCAATAATCGATA
>JANQRB010000131.1 GCA_028284775.1 Candidatus Kapaibacterium sp.
ACCCGCTGAACCTGCAGGGTGTCATTACCCCGGGTGCGCGTCTGCCCGCCTACTACGGCAATCGGATTCTCTATCGCGACGGAGTGCCGATCGCACAGCTCGAAGGCGGCGACCTGAAATTTTTGATTGACCCGGACCCCGCCGATGCCTGGCGTTTGCAAACTACTTTGATCCGCCGTCCCGCGCCGCAGAAGTTAAATGCCTATTTGGGCAAGCCTGCACGCCAGGGGAATAGCCGCCGTCTACCTGCCGGCAGCGATACCAGGACCATCCCTTGAGAAAGGGCCCCGCCGGCCCGCCACGGAAGCATCGTGAGTCAATTGCTATCGTAGTCGAATCTCGTTTGGTGGCGCTGGATGAACACTTGCTTTATCGGGGTAGCAAGCAGCGTGCTTTCCAGCCAGCACAGCAGTTCGCGCAGACAGGGCGTGTGGTGCTGATCTTCCTGTGGAAGATCCAGTATTGCCCGCAACTGACTTTGCAGGGCCTCGCAATGCATGCGACGTTCTTTACTATCGACCGCAACGGCATATTTCTTGGCAAATGCCAATACGCCTTTTTCGAATGACCCGAGCAGAAGATACTTCTTGAGAAAATACTGCGCGGCGCGCACCTTGCTTTCCAGCAGTTCGGACTTGCCGACTTCAAACAGGAGGATACAGATCAAGAGCCGCGCACGGCCTTGCAAGTCTACGCGCGCCGGACTCTTGTCACTTTCGGCGATGAGGGTAAAACAGTCGTATGCGCTCTGATAGCTGCCGCTGATAAAGTAGAGGATTGCCAGGTTGTAATAGATCGCCAGATAGCGGGCATGATTTATCTTGGGAGCATTTACATCCATCCATTCTCGGATTGCCGGCGCCAGCGCCAGCCCGCGATCGATGGCCCCGGTATTAAGGCAGTGCATGAGTTCCAGGTGATGGATATTGTGGTTCAGCTCAATGAGGGTATGGCGTGTCAGGCTGCCGGTGTCGCGCATCTCTTTTAACTGGCCGATCGTTTCCCGGGCTTCATCGTTGTGTCCCAGCGCCAGGCAGACATTAACAAAGTTGGCGGCGGCGATCAGGTAGGCCGGCAGCGAATAACAGAGCAGGTCCCGGTTTTCCCTGAGCAGTGCAACGATAGTCTGCCATTCGCGGTAAATGCGCAATCTATCGCCGCGTGCCCTGGCCAGCATGGCATGAATATAGTGGTAACGCAGTAAAGCTGTTTTTGTCAAAGCCCGATCCGGGGCAGCCAACAGGTCATTGTCTTCGATTTCGCGCAGCAGCTCGTCATCCGCCGGCCGGTTTTCACTGCGCAGACGGGCAAACAGCAGGTAGTAAAGATTATAAAACGCCTCTACGTTGTCCAGCTGGCGCAATAGCCGGCGGGTGGTCGTCGCAATGTCATCCAGCTGTTCATGAATACTCTTGGTAAAGGTGTCGATGACATCGAGTCGTTTCAGTTCCAGCAGACGCAGCATGGCGTGAAGATTCTCCTGCCTTTCGGCCTGCGCATAAGCTTTCGCTATTAACTTGCGAGCCTGGTCGTGCAGCGCTTTTTCCGATAATATTTCGGCATTTTCAATCAGGTCGCCCAATTGACGGACCTTGCTTTTTTCCACGCGATAGGCGCGCAGACTTTCGAGTATCATATCATAGAGCCGGCTGCGGAGTACCGCCAGATGTTCGCCTATCTTCTCTTCGCGCAGATGCTCCTTGATTGCCTGTTCATCGTAATGTTCCCTGGCATTAAGTGCATCGAACAATCGCAGGTTGTTGTTTTTGTCGCCAATGACGTTCTGGGCGGAAAACAGCTTGAAGTAACGCTTTTCGTGGGGCGTCATTTCTTTAATGAGTTCGAAGAGATGAAGCAGAGTTCTCATAACTCAAAACCGCAGCCTGTTCAATCACCAAAGCCTGGCAGAATCGGAAAAAGCGCTAATATACGGAAATCACGCCACACGAAGTCGACATCATGCGGCCCGCCTGCAACAGCCTGCGCCTGTGCCGTCGGGCCATCGCGCACTCCCGCCAAAGTCGCGGATTCCGCCTCAACACCGACTTCTCAGCCCGGCAGCCGCAGGCCAGACCTGTAATAATTCCGCTTTTTTTTGTTTGATAATCGCGCTGCCACCAAGCCATTTTAGCGGCGAAGAAAGTCTGACGCAGTAAGGGGACCGAACCTGAATCAAAGATTCCAAACAAATCGGAAGCGATGCTTCGTGGCGATGTTTCATGAGTAGCGCACTGCAAGTCGTTAAGCTATTTCCGCTCGATGAGAGCCGGCTCCACTTACGGAATCTGGTGTTAATCGTTCGGGTGGATCAGCGCGGCTCGTGGCAGCATCCCATTGCGCTCGATCCGATTGCGTTAACGGTTTGGGACGATTGGATTTGCATCGGCAATTGGAAGTCACCGCTCAGGGGTCGTATCTGGAGGCTTGCGGTCGAATCGGCACACTTGCTGCAGTTCCGGCAAAAGGATGGCCATCTGCACTTAAGCGGCTCTCGCCGGCTGCCGGGATGGACAGAGGATTTATCACTGGACCTGCATCGCTTTGTGCTGGAGCTGCGAACGAGTTCGGACGAATTGCTGATCAGGAGTCTGCCGTCGGACACAGGCGACAGCAAATGCATTGAGGGATGAACTTCAGGATCGCCGGGTCTCCTTACGCTTCGTCGACACAATAATTAAACTAATACTCAACAAACTGATTGTCCATTTACACAATCCGGAGGGTAGCGCTATGCCCAACACCTTTACTTATCCCTATGCTTTCGCGCTGGATCAGGAGTTTAACATCGAACTGCTGCAGCAGGGAGGCAGTTTTGACGGCACGATACTGGTTCGCCAATGTATCAATGGCGAGTTAATGGAATATGCGTATGCACTTAACGGCCCGCCGGGCAAAGTTCGGCTCAGCGTGCAGGACAATGAATTTCACTTTAGCGCACCGATCACGATCGACCCGGTTCATCGCAAGGAGATAGAGCTTAAACTATACACCAGCGGCGCCAATGCGAGCATACTGCAACAGTTTCCGGTGCTGTCCGGCGGCAATCCGCCGGCGGTGGGGCCCATTTATCTCATCGGCACGGACGACTGGCGCAACTTCATGACCTGCTCGAATACGCGCTATGCCCGTAATTATTACCGGCTCGATTTATCGGTTCTGCCGGTGCAGCTCGATTGGAAGTATATTAACGGCCTCCTGCATCTCATCATTGAATTTGACAACCGCGCCGTGGATGGTTTTTGTGAGCTCATCGAAGTCCGCAACTGACGAAGTGCCATTTTCGCGGAGCTTAACGCATTTTTCAGACATCGAATACACTTTGATCTGGTTACCGCCTGCCTGCACCGGATGTTAAACGAAAGTGAAGGTCGCTTTACATGCACAACAAAACATTTCGCGCTCTTTCGAGCGTCTATGGTCGCATCGATCAGCTATTATTTGCTTTTCCCGATTCCGACAAAGACCAGCAGGAGTTGGAAACCTGGTATCGCAGTGCTTACAAAGTCATTCCGCAGCATGTACGTTTCCTTGTGATTGCCAAGTTCGAGGGAGCCCGGGAAACGATAGGTAAACGTCGCGAACGCGCCTACATCCGCTTTATCCGCGAATTCTTCGGCAATATCTCCCGCGACGCGCCCTTTGAGCGGATGCTGACGGTAATCCTCTGCAACAAGAGCGAGTTTGACGGTACGATACGCGCCTGGGTGCAGGATCCTTTCATGATGCTGGAATCCGCGGCCGGCATTCCCGCCATTCTCGAGCAGGTGCACTTTCGCCACGCCCGCGGTGTCACGAATGAATTCGGCGCGATGTATATCGCCGATTTACTCGCCGCGGTTACGGACAGCGTCATCAAGCCCTTTCCATACAAAATTACGGGAGGCAAAATTTTAGTTGGCGACAATTACCTTCTCGTTTCGGATTCCCTGTTAAAATCAAACCGCGAATACATCCAGGCCGACAGCCCGAAAGAGCAGGACCAGGCCATCCTGGAAGCCTACCGCGTCGGCCTTGGAGTGCAGGACATCATACCCGTTAAGCCGCAGCTGGATCGCCATCCCATTTTGCTCGATCACATCGACATGTTTATGAATCTGGGAGGCAAGATTTTCGAGAATGGCCGGCACAAAGAGCTGTTGTTCATCGGCGCGATCGACGAGGACAGTCTGTTCGGCGGCGCAGGAATGGACAACCCGGATGTGCGGGCCCTTGTCGCCGCCCTCGATGGACTGGAACAGTTTTTTGCCGGCTTTAACGAACGCGGTCTGGAATTTAAGGTTGTCCGTATCCCGCTGCTCTGCGAGCGCAGCACGCGCAGCAATGACGTTCCCCACCTCTATTCCTACAACAACTGCCTGGTTGAAGTTTACGACCGCTTCAGAAATGTTTACATGCCTCGCTATTATCGCGACGACGCCAGAGGCAACAACTATTTTGCCGCCGTCGAAGCCCGGGTAGAGCGCGTATACCGGGAGTATGGTTTCGAACCGTTTTTTGTGGATGGCAACTTCATGGCCGTGAGTAATTCGCGCGGATCATTTCATTGTCTTTCGAAAGTTCTTAAGCGCTCACATACGGACGCGCGAAGCTGGGATATCAGTTACAGCCATCGCTCGCTGCGCTATAACGGCAGCCGCCGCAGCGTGAATCCAACTATGGTGCGTGACGAAGCACTTCCGCCGGATGTTGGCTTTCGCTCGTTCGAGTAGTTCTGGCGGTCCTTCGCTTTTCCAGGTTTGTCCGCTACAAGGGCGTCGTCTGTCCGGCTGGGGTGTGCAGCCGGGGCAGGCGCGCCCGAATTTTGTTAATCCTTGCTAAAAAGGAAGCCGCACACCAAAACGAGGTTTCGATGTGCGGCCCTTGCCACCCTTCGTGCACGCTTGCGCACGCAGCTTGTAACAGCCGTATCGTCATGGCTCGACTACGGCGGAATTTTTTCCTTTCAATCAATTGCGATGCTGGTCCGCGGACTCCCGCTCTGCCTGCAGCCTTGCTTAACTTGTTGATTATTGACTCTCAGTCATAGCGGGTTGATCCAAAATCCTTAACCATACTTGTCGCGGATACGATTAGTAAATGCAAGAGCATCATAAATTCCACAAGACTAAAATTTGCGATGGCTTAGGCGCAGCGTCCGGAAGGGTGTTTAAGCCTATTGCTCCCTCTGACAGGCTGTAGAGGGTCGGCCGGATTTACAGGGGATTAAACAGGTGAGTGCGCGACTTTCCCCGAGCCTTGTCTGCGCGGGGCGCCCGAATAATTGATTCGCGGCACCACCGTGATGATTTGCCGGCAAGCCGCGTAAACGAAAGTCATAAGTATCTGACGCAGAATGCAGCGCCTGTGGCCATGCGATCGCACCTTCTTGAATTAGCCTTGCGACAGCGTCAGAGGGGATGTTCCGCAAGTCATCCAGCCGGATTCGACCGAGGGCCTCCACCGACCCCGCTCCGAACGTGCCGCAAACACGCTGTCTGGAACAGGGCACGTCGCCCCGCTTACCAGCCAAAAGCACGGCAGCTTCGTCACCGCCGGAACGACGGTTCGACCCAATCGCTCTGATCGACCAAAGCTACCCGGACGAGCCAGGCCGGAGCGTCTCCGATCGCGGCCGCCTGCTTTTTCGTGCAAGACGTCGAGGATCGCTGCTCAAGCAGGCGCGGGACGCCGACATGGTCATGCGGCCGCGCGAGTAGCCCGAGCTTTGCTTTCTCTTCCCGGCGGACAGCCTGTCCCTTTACCGTAAAGTAATTGGTCTGCGAATCCCTCTTTCCATCGTAATTACTGCGGCGCATCGAGCCGCAGGATACCGGCTCCCGGGCTTGTGAAAGTGCCAGAATTTCGCTTATTTTGGATTCATTACTGATCGAGGAGACACGCATATTGATCAGCGCCAACGTCCTTACCAACAGGACACTTTCCCAGAAACCGTATATCAAAGTTAGAGTTTGTGTGTTAACGGGGTGACGGCGAGCTGCATCCGCGCTCGCCCGGGGTTTGAACTAATTGGAAGCGGGATTCGAAATCTATGTTGTGGTTTGCCGCCCTTCGAGTAGCCCGGGATAGCAGTACGGACGAGCTGCTGGCTCAATATCAACGCTCGGGCGATGCTGATTGTCTCGGTGAACTATATCTTCGCTTTGCGGATATGGTGTTTCTTGTCTGCCAGAAGTACCTTGGCAATGCCGAGGACAGCAAAGACGCAGTTATGGATATTTTCGAGAAACTGCCGGATCTACTGCCGAAGCGCAGCAATAACGAAAACTTCAAGGGCTGGCTTTATGTCGTGAGCAAGAATCACTGCCTGATGAAGCTGCGTAAAAATCGCAATGTTACGGTACTGCCCCTGGATAACGCCGAAACCGAAAAAAATAATGTGGATAATATTACAGTTCCGCATTATGTTGAGGAGGATGAGCCCTCCGTAAGCGACGAAGAACTCGATTTGGCTTTGGCCCAGCTCAATTCGGAGCAGAAACAATGTATCGAGCTCTTCTATTTTCACAACAAACGCTACAAGATAATTGCCGATGAAACGGGATTTTCCCTGAAACAGGTAAAGAGTTTTATTCAGAACGGCAAGCGGAAGCTCGGCATTTTGTTGCGCAAAAAAGCAAACCGCAGCAATGAATGATCAGAATCAGAATAGCAGGTCCAGGCGAATTTTCGCCGAGGGGAGTGAACCGGACGTGAGGAATGTGCTCGCGTACCGGGAGGGACGCCTTTCGGATGAAGAGACCCTTGCTTTCGAACGCAGCCTGGTCGATTCGCCCTTGGCGTCGGATCTGTTGGAAGGAGCCGAGGCAACAGGCAACGAGCGGGAGATATAGGCCCATCTGGCCGACATCAAACAACGGATTCGCGATCGCGGTCAGGGTCGCAGGGGCAACAGACTCCCCCACACCGTCTATTACATGGCAGCGCTGATCGCCTGTGTCATTGCGGTGCTTGTTTTCATGAATATCGGCGGCGATCCGCGCGCCGAGCTTCTGGCACAGTATATGCGTCATCACCCCGCCGATGGCGCCGTGCGGGCCGAGCTGCCCGATGAAACGTCAACGATGGCGCGCGAGCAGGCTATCAGCAAAGCGCTCGGCGTGTACGAAGTTCAGGACTATCCAAAAGCGATCGGACTATTCAACACACTGCTCGCCAAAGAACCGACCAACGACACGCTTCTTTTTTTTGCAGGTCTTTCGCAGCTCTTCGCTGAGAATCCCCGGCCGGCGGTCGAACACTTGCTGTCGGTAATCGAACAGGCGGGAAGCAGCTACGACAGCCTTGCCAGGTGGTATATCGCCCTGGCCTATCTTCAGATGGGCAATGATGAAGAAGCGCGCCGCTATCTCCGGCAGGTGGTAGCCAAAACAGGCTTTTACAAGAACAAAGCGATGGCGATATTGCAGGAACTGGAAAGCCTATGAAGATGTCCTTTTCAAGCTTCAGCCTCCTGGTGCCCATCCTTCTTGCGCTAAGCCTCCAGGCCGACAGCAGCGTGGCAGGGAACGCTCAGGCCGGGCAAAGAATCGACACTTTACGGGGTACGCTCGGCGCTCTGCCCTGGGCACGCACCGAAGTTTCAACGATCGTGGAGATGCTGGGCGGCACACCCTACTTTGACGAAGACGCCAGCGAAGCCAATTTTAAGGCGAATGCCGGCCGCTACAATATCCTGCACCTGGCGACCCATGCGCTGGTGGATGACACCAATCCGATGTTTTCGAAGTTTGTCTTCAGCGACACAGAGGATTCCACTGAAGACGGCTACCTCAACACCTATGAATTGTACTCGATGGATCTCAATGCCGAGCTGGCGGTCCTTTCGGCCTGCAACACCGGCTTCGGCAAGGTGCAGCGCGGCGAAGGCATCAGCAATCTCGCCAAAGGATTTCTGCATGCCGGCTGCCCGAGTGTCGTTGTCAGTCTCTGGCAGGTTGCCGACAGCAAATCGACCTTGAGTCTGATGTCCGATTTTTACGCCGAGCTGGCGGCAGGTAAACGCAAAGACGCTGCGCTCCGCGACGCCAAGCTACGCTATCTCGATCAGGCGTCGCCGGTGACCGCCGACCCGTTTTATTGGGCGGGATTCGTACCGGTCGGTAATCGCCAACCGCTGTCCGGCACGACGAGCCATCACCTGTGGCTGCTTGTCATCGGCGGCGCAGCACTTATCGCCATCGGCGTTGCGCTGCAACGCAAACGCCGGGCAGGACGGCAGAGGCCGACGGGTTGAAAGTTCATAGCCAAAATGTGGAGTTCGACGATTTCCTTCATCACATCGACCGATTGCGTATCGGGCTCGAATTTTCTGTCGACGCCCGGATTAAGTATGTGCGGCACAAACGCAGCGGCCGGGATTGCGATTAGGGCCTTGCGTCATGTAAATAAGCTGGGCCGCCGCTGAGGTGTTTTGTCTTTCTTCTCTCGCGATGCAAAGCCGCAGTGGACCGCACACAACCGCCCCCCGAGCGCCAATGCCGGCAGACAACATTGCAGCTCCGCCAGGCATTGCGAGTCCCGGGTGAAGCCTGATAGCAGGCCTTTATTCACCTGCGCCGCATCCCGAACCACTTCTTCGCTGCTATCGGCGGTGGGACAGCGGCAATCGTCACGGCTGCGCACAAATTTTGAATCCAATGTTACAAATTGAGCCCGCCAATTATCGGCCCGCATTTATTTTTGTTTGTTAATTGTTTGCCTGACTAAATTTAGTTGAATTGCCTGCGGAGTGTAAAAGGATAACACCAGCGGTCAGCACGGAGTCCCGGGCGGCGGAAAATGGTATCCGCGCATTCGATAGGTGGGAACGCTGTATTTTTTGGGGTAAGCACTGCTCATTTGCTCGTCCCCGGTCCAATCTGCCGTGATCATCGGAGGACGATAGGTCGCGTATACGTGTCGAACTCGAAGAAAAGTGGAGTATTCGTCCTCTCGTTTTTGAACAGAGCCGCAGTTCCTCCCATGCCGGAGAGCAGCGCCGGCAATGCTAATTCACGAACAATCTCAGAGGCTATGTCCACAACTCCCTCGAAAATATTGCTGATCGATTACAAGGCTGACGACTATGTCAAAATTCGAGACATCGTCGAACAGATCGATCACGGAATGTACACCGTCGACTGGGTTCCTTCCTTCGGAAAAGGCATGCAATATGTCAGGCAGCAGACTCATGATGTTTATCTGCTGGATTGCCGGCTCGGCGAGCGCAGCGGCCTTGACTTCATAACCGAGGCGCTGGAAGCCGGCTGCTCCGCCCCGCTGATCTTTCTGACCGGCGAGGCAGAGTACGAACTTGCGATCGAAGCTCTGAAAGCAGGCGCGGCCGATTACCTGATTAAGAGCGAACTGGATCCTTTTCATCTCGATCATGCCGTGCGCCACGCAGTCGAACGCCATCGATCGGATCTGGCAGTGAATCGATCGGAGGCAAGCCTCAAGGCGTTTTTCAATAATGCCGTTTCGCTTTTCATTTTGCTGGATCGCAAATTTGCCATTCAGGCTTTCAATACACTTGCCTATACTTGGACACTGGAAAATGTTAATATCAAGCTTTGTGAAGACGATTACTTTCTGGATGTCGTTCCCAGAGAGATGCATCCCTCAGTCATGAAAATACTGCAGGCAAGCCTGCGAGGCGAAGTAAACAGACACGAACGCTTTCTCTTCGGACGCTGGTATGATGTCTGCTACATGCCGGTTCTGGAAGGGGCATCCGTCGTCGGCATCAGTTTTTCCGCGACGGACATCCACGAGCGCAAGCACGCGGAGACGGCGCTCAAAGAAAATGAATATCGTTACCGTCAATTAGTCGAGAATGCCTCCGACATCATTTACAAAACGAACAGCCTGGGCAATTTCGTCTACGTTAATCCCGTTGCCCAACGTTTACTGGGATACACCGAGCAGGAGTTTCTGAGCAAGAATTACCTGGAACTTATCCGGCCCGGGTGGCGGCGGCGCGTGGAGGCTTTTTACGAAAACCAGCTTTCACGGCGTATTTCGAACACCTATTTCGAATTTCCGACTGTCGCCAAATCGGGCAGCGAAGTCTGGATCGGCCAGAATGTCCGTCTGATCGAACAAAACCGTGAGGTACTTGGATTCGACGCCGTTGCACGCGATATCACCGAACGCATCAGAATCAGCGACGCTCTGCAACGGGAAAAGGAAGCCCTGCAGATGTGTCTTGATACTGCCGACGCCATGTTTCTCATCATCGATCACGACGAAAGGGTACGCCTGATCAATCGCAAAGGCTGTGAAATCCTGGGTTACGACGAAGCGGACGTCATTGGCAAAAACTGGTTTGAACATTTCGTCCTGCCTGCCGAGGTCAAGCAACTGCGCGCCGTTTTCGGTAAGCTGATGGGCAGCAGCGCGACGGGAGTTGAAAAGTATGAGAATACGGTCCTTACGAAAAGCGGTGCGACCCGCCTGATCGACTGGCACAATTCGGTCATCCGTGATCCGGCGAATCGCATCGTATCGACCTTCAGCTCGGGAATCGACATTACGGATCAGCGCATCGCCGAACAAAAGCTTAACAAAATGAACAGCGAACTGGAGCAGCGGGTGAAGGAGCGCACCACAATGCTCAACAAAGCAATCGAAGCCCTCGAACGTTCGAACAAAGAGCTGACAAAAGCCGAGGAGGATGTCCGCAGCGCGCTTATCAAGGAAAAAGAGCTCGGCGAATTAAAATCGCGTTTCGTCTCGACAGCCTCCCATGAATTCCGAACACCACTGGCCGCAATTCTCTCTTCGGCTTCTCTGCTGGCGAAATACAATAGCGGCGGCAACGAAGACCGACGGGCCAAACATATTAATCGCATCAAATCATCGGTACAGAATCTGCGCACTATTCTGGATGATTTTCTCTCGCTCAGCAAGCTGGAAGAGGGCAAAGTTGTTCTCAAGCCGGGCCCGGTGGACTGCATCAAATTTTTTGAAGAACTGCGAGATGAAATGCAGACGATTGCCAAAGCCGGACAGGTCATCCGCTATCGAAATTTGGGTGGACCGCTTGTCCTAAATACCGACATTCAGTTGTTAAAGATTGTCTTTGTCAACCTGGTCGGCAACGCCATCAAATACTCGCCTGAAAGCTCATCTATTGAAATCGTTACCGGCCGGCACAACAATAACATGTACTGTATGGTGAAAGACGAAGGCATCGGCATTCCGGAAGCGGATCAGGAGCATATTTTCATTCGTTTTTTTCGCGCTCAGAACGCATTGGCATCGCAGGGTACAGGACTCGGTCTTAACATCGTCAAGAAATACGTCGAGCTGATGAACGGCAGCATTTCTTTTGAAAGCCAAGAGGGGCAAGGGGCAAGCTTCACGATTGAATTACCGATGGAGAGCAAGACGAAATGAAAAATATTCTGTTAATCGAAGACAACCTGGAAATGCGTGAGAACACCGCCGAAATCCTGGAGCTGTCCGGCTATAAGGTCATGTGTACCGACAACGGCAAAACGGGTGTAGAGCTGGCGCGCGAGCACAAGCCGGACCTGATTATCTGCGACATTATGATGCCCGGTCTGGATGGCTACGGCGTTTTGCACGTACTCGGCAAGAGTAGCGAAACAGCCGGTATTCCCTTCATTTTTTTGACGGCCAAAGCCGACAAGAGCGACATTCGCAAAGGAATGAATCTGGGAGCGGATGACTATATCAGCAAACCTTTCGACGACTTTGAACTTCTCGATGCGATTGAAAGCCGCTTCAGGAAACTGGCCATTCTGGAGAAGAAGTTCGACGCTACCATAGACGGCTTCACGCGCTTTCTCCATGACGCGCAAGCGCTTACTGACTTCAAGGAGCTTGCCTGCGTTAAGAATCGCCGCATTTATAAGAAAAAGGAGTTTGTATATGTGAATGGTAACTCGCCTAGCGGAATTTACTTCCTGCATAAAGGCAAAGTCAAAATATTCCGCAGCAATGAGTACGGCAAAGACTACATCATTGCGATGCACAGCGACGGTGAGTTCTTCGGTTATACGGCGCTGCTGGAAAATTGCCCTTATGCGGAATCGGCCGAGGCTATGGAAGACAGTGAACTCTACTTCATTCACCGCGACGAATTTTTCACGCTGCTCTACAAGAATCGCGATGTAGCCAATTCCTTTATCAAGATGCTCTCCAACAACTTGTTGGAGACGGAAGAACGACTGCTCAAGCTGGCATATAATTCGGTTCGCAAGCGCGTAGCGGAAACGCTGTTACAATTGAGCAGCCGCCAAACAGGATCCGGCGACCAAAGGGAGGCTTCAATCGAGATTGCCCGCGACGACCTGGCCGGGATGGTGGGCACCGCGACTGAATCCGTCATCCGCACTCTGTCCGACTTCAAATCGGAAAAACTTATCGCCATCAAAGGCCGGGTGATAACGATTCTCGATCCCAGGGGTCTGCGAGAGATCGCCTGAGATCGAAGTGAAGAAGGTGAACGTCAACGACAGGAAATCGCCCGACGTCATTTGCACTGTCGATTGTCCCCACGCTGCGGCAGAGGCGCAGCAGCCTGCAATATCCGACGTACTGAGCGATTGTCGCTTACGAGATGAACAATTTACGCAAATTGCAGCGCGCATTGCCGACGACCTGTTAACGGAACCACGACACCTGAATGCTATTCTCGCCGTCGCCGTACTGAAACTGTAGTTTGCCTTTGTAGGCATGCGAAAGGGCTTCACCGATACGCCTGGCGATGTGAATGCCCGTGGTCGCAATTTTCGTAATGTCGTCTTCATCTACAAAGGACATTATCCGTTCGAGCGGATGCTGTGCGCATTCCCGCTGCTCGATATTGTTAATCAAGCCGAGAATCTCGCCGCGATGCGCGCGAAAGAATTCACCGCCGATCTTCACCTGGCCGGCCGGAAAAGCGTCGGCGATTCTCCGACAGGCCGGACAGGTTTTCCGGCTTGTCGCCGTCTCCTGCTTCTGCCATGTCCAGCGCCCATTGATATAGACCGCTTCACAATTCGGGCACTGCGTCGATTGTGACAGTTTGCCGATACTCCGATAGACATCGTGTCCTTTTTCCTGAACGAGCCTGCTTCTTTGTTTCGGTATATTCCGATACATAGGTGGCCTCTGTCTATTGTTGAAGGAATGGTCTGTTGATTGCGCTGCCGCGGCTCGCTCGCTCCGTCAGCCCGAAGCTCGGTCCGCCGGCGCCACGGGTATCACTTCGTGGAATATCTCTTATTGTAGGGGCGGCACGAGACCCGCTCTCGCTACCCGTACTATCTACTTGCCTCCAGGCACACTGGCCGCCGGCCGGCACACACAAATACACTTATCGAAAAACCTATTGCTTTTACCTACTCTCTATGCTTCGTTCGAGTGATTTAAGTTAACTTAACCGGTACCGGTCTTCCAATGACATCCGTCATAATGCCGATTTTCCGGCTGAAGTGATGAATCTCAGTATCGAAATTGACCTTTGTCACTCGCGCAGCGGCCCGAGTTCAGCAATTTTGCAGGGAAATACTGTGACGTGACTCATGCTCCAGCCTAGTGCAATAATTATGAATCGTCATCACACTCATAGAAGCAGGACCGAATACACTTCTCCCGGCACACCAGGGAATCTTCCCGCCGAAACTGCAACGCTATGAAGGCTACAAACACCCATGCCGGACAATGGCACGCCCTTCCAATGGAAAGGGTAGAAAAGTTGCTGCGGAGCGACGTTGAAAAAGGAATCAGCACGGAAGAAGCCTTGCGCCGGCAGATGGAATACGGTCCGAACATTGTGACCATCCCCAGTGGTCCGGGAGCCATCGTCCGCTTCCTTTTGCAATTTCACAATCCCCTGATTTACATTCTGCTGGCCGCCGGCACTGTAACGGCCGCGCTTAACTCACCCGTAGACGCTTCGGTAATCTTCGGCGTGGTGTTGTTAAACGCCATTATCGGCTTTGTACAGGAAGCCAGAGCGGAAGAAGCGCTCAACGCTCTGCAAGAGCTGGTTTATACCGAGGCAACGGTGTTGCGAGATGGCCGCCGGCAGCGCCTTGCATCGGAGGAACTCGTGCCGGGCGACATCGTCTTTCTGCACTCCGGTGACAAAGTGCCGGCGGATATTCGCTTGCGGCAGGCTCGTGATGTTCAGGTTAACGAATCATCGCTGACGGGCGAGTCGCTGCCGGTTTTCAAACGCGTCGAGCTGCTTCCCCTCGATACCATTCTGGCCGAACGCTGCAATACCTGCCATGCCGGCACCGTGCTCACTTATGGTCAGGGACAGGGGATCGTCATTGCCACCGGCGACGCCACGGAAACCGGACGCATCGCGCATTTGCTGGCCGCCACCCTTAACCTGGAAACGCCGCTGACACGCAAAATCGGCATCTTCAGTCGTCGGCTGTTGTATGTGATTCTGGGTCTGTCGGCGCTCACCTTCGCCGTTGGCCTCTTCCGCTCGCAGCCTGTTTTTGACATGTTCATGGCCTCGGTGGCCCTCGCGGTAGGCGCGATTCCGGAAGGATTGCCCGCCGCCGTCACCATCACGCTGGCCATCGGCGTCAATCGTATGGCGCGCCGCAAGGCCATCGTACGGCGCCTTCCGGCAGTGGAGACACTCGGAAGCACGACCGTTATCTGCTCGGACAAAACAGGTACGCTGACGGAAAATCAAATGACGGTTTGCCGACTGCTGGCCGGTAAACGACACTACACGGTCAGCGGCACGGGCTATGCTCCGGCGGGACTCATTTCATGGAAGCAGGAGCCGATAAGGGCCGCGGACGATGGCGCCCTTAACGAGTGTTTGACGGCCAGCGTCCTTTGCAACGACTCGCTGATTCTTCAGAAGGACGGCCGCTGGCTGGCGGAAGGTGATCCGACGGAAGCAGCGCTGCTGACCGCCGCCGCCAAAGGCGGACTCGATGCTTTACGCCTGCAAGAGCGGTTTCCGCGCCTTGACGCTATTCCCTTCGAGTCGGACCTGCAGTTAATGGCCACCCTCCACAGCGGCTTCGAGGACGATCGGCGGCGCGTCTATCTGAAAGGATCCGTGGAAGCCATCCTGGCTCGCTGCGACGGGGTGACGTCGGAGGGAGACAGCGAATCCGATTTCCAGCGAAGCGTCATTGTCGAAGCCGCCGACGCTATGGCGGCGGCAGGGCTGCGGGTACTCGCGCTGGCACGCAAAACCTTTATGCCGTCCCGGGAAGAGCTCAGCCTCCATGATATCGAAGCGGGACTGACATTTCTCGGTCTGCAAGCTATGATCGATCCGCCGCGGCCGGAGGCGATCAAAGCTGTTAACTCCTGTCAACAAGCCGGGATTCAGGTTAAAATGATTACAGGCGATCACGCCCTTACCGCTGCCACGATTGCCCGCCGCCTTGGCATCAAGGTCGCCGCTGAGGGCCGGGTAGCTGCGGTCGTCAGCGGCGCTCAACTGGTCGGCATTAACGACGAGGAATTGCAGCGCATTGTCAAACAAACAAATGTCTTTGCGCGGGTAGCGCCGGAACAGAAGCTGCGCCTGGTCACGGCACTGCAGGCCAACAATCATGTGGTAGCAATGACCGGCGACGGCGTTAATGACGCGCCGGCATTGAAGCAGGCCGACATCGGCATAGCCATGGGCTACAGCGGCACTGACGCCGCACGCGAAGCCGCCGATATTCTGCTGATGGATGACAACTTCGCATCGATCGAAGCTGCCGTCGAGGAAGGTCGCAATGTTTTCGACAACCTAATCAAGTTTATTGTCTGGACGCTGCCGACCAGTCTCGGCGAAGGCTTGATTATCCTGACCGCGATCGTCCTGGGAATGACGCTGCCGATTCTTCCGGTGCAGATACTGTGGATTAACATGACAACGGCTGTTTTTTTGGGTCTGATGCTGGCCTTCGAGCCCGGCGAATCAGGCTTGATGGAACGTCCGCCGCGCGAGCCGCAACGCCCGATATTGAGCAAGCCGCTGCTGACGCGCATTGCGCTGGTGGGCGGCATAATGCTGCTGGGATCCTACGGACTCTTTCAATGGGAAATTGCGCACGGCGCGTCACTGGACACGGCGCGCAGCGTCGTCGTCAATCTGATCGTCCTGATCGAGCTCGTCTATCTCTTTAACTGTCGTTCGCTTCTGCGATCGATATTCGGTGTCTCGCTCATCACCAACCTGTGGGTTTTCGGCGGCGCGCTGCTGACCTTTTTTCTGCAGATCGCTTTTACCTACCTATCCTTTATGAACGACATATTTCACAGCGCGCCCATTGCACTTGAGGCATGGCTGCGAATCGGAGCCGTCGCTGCAATCAGCCTCGTGATAGTCGAAGTGGAAAAGCGGCTGCTCGCCCGACGCAGGACGGACATTTGAGCACAGACCGCCGCCCGGCGGATCAATGCCGATACAGGCGCCATGAGTAGCACGCATCACAATAGCAAGAATGGAAAAGTTTATAAGCAGCCGATCACCGTTCCAGCCTTTTCAACCATGGCTGGAATCAATCAGGCAAGAAACTAACAATGGTCATCGCAATTGGCGGATCAAATGCTAATCTTTGTTTAAGCAGTGCTCAGCAGGAATTCATTCTCGCAGGCATGACGGAGTAGACGTCAGCGGCCGAACCCGTAGCCTAGATTCACAGCTCCCCGCGGCAGGCGGAAGGGCAGGCAGCTTCGGCCGACTACCGTCTGACCGTTCGAGAATAGCGCTAAGAGGCATGAGGCAGATGACCACAAATCGCGGCCGTACACAAGGCTGCGACAACAGAGGCGCAATGGCAACAGACCAAGGCAGAGACGGCGAGACTAATGGTTCGCTTCCAGCGCTGCACGATGCCGACCGGGGTGCCGAATCAAAAGACCTTATCGGCGAAGAGCGTAAGGGGGAGGGACGGCAGCAAGGCAGAACAAAGAGCATTTCTAACCCCTAATCTCCAGGTGCCAGATCATGAAAAAACTCAGAACCTTACACGATCTTCTCCGTGCCCAGTTGCGCGGGCTGTATGATGTTGAACAGCATCAGATACCGGCTTTGGCGATAATGAAGAAACAAAGTGAATCCGAAGCTCTGCAGGCGGCCATCGCCAATCACATGCAGCAGACGAAGGAACATGTCAAGCGCCTGGAAGAGGTCTTCGAACTTTTGTCGGAGACACCCAAAGCAAACAATAACCTTGCGATTCAGGGTTTGGTTAACGACTGCCTCGGATTGCTTAAACAATGTGCCGAACCCTTCGTTCGGGACGCAGCCCTCGTTACTTCGCTGCAGCGGATCGAACACTTCGAGATTGCCGCGTACGGCGCGGCCTGCGCCTGCGCCAACGACCTGGAAAATTATAACCTCGCCCGTTTACTGCATCTGACGCTCGACGATGAAAAACGTATGGACCGTCGCCTGAGTGAAATTGCGGAGCACGGCGTTAACGAACGTGCCATTTTCGCCACGGCCAAGTAATGACGATGACAACATTCACCTTGCACTTCGGTAAAATTTCCGCCGGCGCGATTGCGCAGGTAGGCGGCAAAAACGCCTCGCTGGGCGAGTTGTACAGGGTGCTTCGCGCTAAGGGCATTCGAGTGCCGGAAGGTTTCGCGACAACGGCGGAAGCCTATCGGGCGCTGCTGCGCCACAATGCTATCAGCGCCGACTTGCATCAGGTGCTCGACGAACTTGACCGCGAAAGTTTCCGGAATCTGCCGGAAGTGGGTAAGCGGGCCCGGGCTTTGCTGCGTAACGCTCGCATTCCCGATGCGGTGGCTGCCGATATCTGCGACGCCTATCGTCAACTGGCAAGCAATGATCCCGACAGCTGTCCGGTAGCGGTTCGCAGCTCTGCCACGGCCGAAGACTTGCCGGATGCCAGTTTTGCGGGACAACTCGAATCCTTCCTTAACATCCGGGGTGAAGAACAGCTCTTGCGGGCCTGCCGGCACTGCTTTGCCTCGCTCTACACCGACCGCGCCATCAAGTACCGGATTGACAAAGGCTACGATCATCACGATATCGCCTTGTCGGTGGGAGTGCAGCGAATGGTTCGGGCCGACCTGGCCTGCGCCGGTGTTGCCTTCACGCTGGAACCCGAAACGGGCTTTCGCGACCTGATCGTCATCAGCGGCGCATGGGGCCTGGGTGAAAATGTCGTTCAGGGCAGCGTCACGCCCGACGAGTTTACGGTCTTTAAACCTTCGCTGCGCGCGGGCCGGCGCGCTGTAATCACCCACAGTCTCGGCAGCAAAGAACTGACCTGCGTCTTTGCCGCTGGTCGCGAAGATCCCGCGAGCGGCACCAGGAATATCGCTACGCCGCGCTCGCAGCGTGAAAGCTTCGTCCTGGACGACGGCGAGCTCAGCCGGCTGGCGGAATGCTGCCTGTTGATCGAAGAGCACTACGGACGGCCGATGGATATCGAATGGGCAAAAGACGGTTTGAGCGGCGAGATTTCGATTGTGCAGGCGCGACCGGAGACGGTGCAAAGCCGACGGCAAAATCCCTATGTCATCCATCGCTATGAGCTGCAGGAACGCAGCCGGGTGTTGACGCTCGGTGTCAGCCTGGGCGACAAAATTGCAGCCGGCAGAGCGCGCCTGCTGCAATCGCCGGCGGAGGCTGACCGGCTGCAAGTCGGCGATGTACTCGTTACCGGCATTACCAATCCCGACTGGGATCCCATCATGAAGAAGGCGGCGGCGATCGTCACGGACCACGGAGGGCGTACCAGCCATGCCGCCATCGTCGCGCGCGAGCTTGGCACCGTGGCTGTCGTCGGCTGCGGCGACGCCACCGCAGCGATTCGCGACGGACAGGAGCTAACGGTTTCCTGTGCGGAAGGACAGCAAGGCATTGTCTACGATGCGATACTGCCTTGGCGGGAGCAGAAGATCGACCTGCACGACATCAGCCTGCCCGCGACGGAGTGTATGCTGATTCTGGCTGATCCCGCCAATGCCTATACCGCGTCGCTTTTGCCGAACAAGGGCGTCGGGCTGCTGCGTATGGAGTTTATCATCAGCAATTCGATCCGCGTTCATCCCATGGCCCTTGTCGCATTTGAGGAGCTGCGGGACCTCGAAGCCCGCGAGGCGATTGAAGCACTGACGCGCCGCTACAAGCGTAAGCAGGACTACTTTGTCGAGAAGTTGGCCGAAGCGGTGGCCACGATTGCCGCAGCCTTCTATCCCAAGGATGTCATCGTGCGTATGAGTGACTTTAAGAGTAACGAGTACGGCAGTTTGCTGGGCGGGCGCCAGTTCGAATTAGAGGAGCAAAACCCCATGATCGGCTTTCGCGGCGCGGCGCGTTATTATCATCCGCGCTACCGCGAGGCATTCCGCCTGGAGTGCGAAGCCATGAAACTCGTGCGCGACGCGATGGGGCTGGAAAATGTAAAGCTGATGATTCCCTTCTGCCGCACGCCGGCCGAGGGGCGCCAGGTCGTCAAACTGATGGCCGCCAACGGCTTGCAGCGCGGACGGAACGGTCTGGAGATTTATGTAATGATCGAGCTTCCCGGCAATGTTGTTATGGCCGATCAACTTGCTGCAATCTTTGACGGCTTTTCGATCGGCTCGAATGATCTGACACAACTGACGCTCGGGCTGGATCGCGACTCGGAACTTATCAGCGAATTGTTTAACGAACGCGATGATGCCGTCACCGCACTGATCGCTCAGGTCATTGCCTCCGCCCGCCGGACAGGGACGAAAATCGGCCTCTGCGGCCAGGCGCCGAGCGACGATCCCGAATTCGCCCGCTTTCTCGTCCGGCAGGGCATCGACAGCATCTCCTTTACGCCGGACGCCTTAATCAGAGGTATCGCCAACGTATGCGAGGCGGAGCTCATGCAGGCGGGCAACGAGACTTTGAAATCAGAATGAGCAGGGCAGGAGTATGTACTGGCCGGCACACAATCTATGGAGGATTAATCATGACTCAGCAATTTGAAGGCGGCGTGGCGCTGGTTACGGGCGCATCATCAGGAATCGGCAAGGCAACCGCACTGGCTTTCGCCCGGGCCGGCGCCAGGGTTGCGCTGGCGGATGTTCTGACGGAAGAAGGCCAAGCTCTGACGGAGCAGATTCGCGCCGGCGGCGGCGAAGCCATGTTCATCGAATGTAATGTCGGTGATGTTAACGAAGTCAGGGCGATGGTCGATACGCTGCATGCGGAATGGGGTCGCATCGATTACGCCTTTAACAATGCCGGTGTGGAAGGCGAACAGGCAAACACAGCCGACTGCAGCGAAGAGAACTGGAACCGCGTGATCAATATCAACCTGCGCGGGGTCTGGGCCTGCATGAAATACGAGCTGCAACGGATGCAACATCAGAAAAGCGGCGCTATTGTCAACTGTTCGTCTATCGCGGGCGAAGTCGGCTTTCCGGGCATCCCGGCCTATGTGGCCAGTAAGCACGGCGTGCTGGGTTTAACAAAAAACGCCGCCCTTGAGTTCGTAGGGCATGGTATTCGCGTCAATGCCATCTGCCCCGGCGTTATCGATACACCGATGATCCATCGCTTTTCGCAGGGCGAAGAGGATATTGAACATCAGCTTGAATATGCCGAACCGATCGGACGCATGGGGCGCCCGGAGGAAATCGCTGAGGCCGTGCTGTGGCTCTGCTCCGACAAGGCCTCCTTTGTTACGGGCCACGCCCTGGCAGCAGACGGCGGCTGGCTCGCCAAATGACACGCTCTCAAATGAAGTTCGGACGTCCACCCCACTATGCGCACTGCCCGGGACGACGCTGCGATAAACCCTTTTCCATCATCAAAATACATGGAGTCTATCATGAGTCTTCTACCCCCGCTACGGCATCGTCTGCCAGGCCTCTTTTCCAATCGCATTGTCAACGATCTGTTAATGGATGGTCCATGGCCGGGCGATGCGGGCCTTGCAACGATCCCCGACGCCAACATCAAGGAAACGCCCGAGGCCTTCCTGCTGGACCTGGCTGCGCCCGGCATGGCCAAAGACGACTTCAGCATTCGCGTTGAAAACAACAACTTGTGTATCGAAGCATCAAAAGAAGACAGCAACGAGCGGAAGCGCGAGAATTTCACACGTAAGGAATATAACTATAGCCATTTCCGCCGTTCCTTCGCGCTGCCTGAATCGGTGAAGACCGAAGATATAAATGCCGAATATCATGACGACATCTTGCAACTGACACTGCCAAAGCGCGAGGACGCAATGCGCAAGCCTGTTAAACAAATTGGCATCACCTAAACAATAATGTTTCACATCGCGGCAGGATAGTTCGCAGCTTGGAGTCGCCCTACCATCCTGCCACACAGTACATCTCATATCCTATGAACTGGCGTACTCAGGAACTGGCCTACGACCAGTTACCTCCAAACCCGACCGCGGCGCTGCCGGCCCGCGCTGCCCGATACTTTTGGCACGACTACCGGCGTTTCCGACAACATCTGCAGTCACATTCTTCAAACAGACCGCACAACATAATGTATCAAAATGATCGCTTTGAAGATCGCTGGCAGGCGGGCATCTTTCTTGCCGACAAGTTACGACAGTACAAAAACAGCGACGCCCTGGTGCTTGCAATTCCACGGGGCGGCGTGCCGCTGGGATTCGTAATTGCCAGGGAGCTGCACCTGCCGCTCGACATTGCTCTCAGCAAAAAAATCGGTCATCCTTATTCCCCCGAATTTGCAATCGGCTCGGTGAGTCTACACGGCAGAGTACTTAACACAGGCGCAAAAGTCCCGGCTGCCTATGTCGAGCAAGAAACCAGGCGCATACGCGCCATGCTGAACAGACGCCATGAATTATATATGGGCAATCGGCCGTCGGCCGCGATCAAGAACAAGATAGTGATCCTTGTCGACGACGGCATTGCAACCGGCAATACCATGCGCGTCACGATTGACCTGCTGCGGCAGCAACAGCCGCGGCATATTGTCCTCGCCATTCCGGTGGCGCCGCAGCAGACGCTGCACGAGCTGCAAAGCAGGGTTGACGAGATCGTCTGTCTGATGCAAGCGCAAGAATTTGTTGCCGTCGGACAGTATTACGAAAGTTTTCATCAGATCAGCGATGCGGAAGTTGTCCATCTGCTACGTGAGGCACTGCGGGATGAGTCGCACGCCGGGAAGCAGTCCGAATCGTAAGTATTCACCTAGGGAAGTACTCTGTAGCGCACACGACGGAACTCGTCAGGAGTTCCCATGGCGCTGTTTAGACCAGGGGTACAGGATCTGCCGGATAAACCTCCCGGGGTAGGATTCATCGCCGTCAAAGCCAAGCTCGATATCCCGACCGCTATGCGGAATGTAGGCCGTGCCGAAAAGATAATCCCATACGCTTAACGACAGACCGTAGTTAACGCCATAGGGATGTTTCGCGGGCAGGTGTTTGCCGTGATGCCAGATATGCATTTGCGGATTATTAAGCACGTACTTCAGGGGTCCGTAGCTCCAGCCAAGGTTGGCGTGATTGATATGGCCAATCAGCAGTGCGATGATGTGAACGACGAAGAAATCCTGAATGCCGAAGCCGATCATCGACAGCGGCAGATATTGGACGCTTTTGTAAACGATGGTTTCCATCCAGTGAAAGCGCAGGTGGGCGGCAAAGCCCATCTCTTTAACCGAGTGATGCAGCTTGTGGAATTCCCAAAGCCGGGGTAGCAGAGCAGGTTGCTGCCGTCCTCGAAGAGATAGACAAAAGCCATTTCGCCTTTGGGCGTGGAGCGCATTTCGTATTTGTAGTCGCTGACTCTGTGTTTACGCATTCCCATAACCGTATTCTCCATGTGCGCTGACGGCGCCGTCCGCGCGATTGAAATCCGGTCAGCCGGCCCGCTGTTCGTCGGCGCGGCTGCCGGCCTGATTGCTAAGATAAGCAACAATTTGCCTAATGGTCTGCAGACGGCCATAATCGCTTTCCGGAATGTCGACGCCGAAGCGCTTGCTGAGCCCGATCAGAAAAGTCAGGAAGTCGAAGGAGTCGAGATCAAGCCTTGCGCGCAGCTTGTCGTCATCGCCGATTTCCTGCGGCTGCGCTTCGGGAGCGATGTCCGCCAGGACTTCGAAGACATTCTGCCGAATGAGCTGTGTATTCATAATGCTTCAGGCTCCTGGAGCAAAGCGTTGAGTGAGTCAAGAAACAGGGCGCCGCGGCGGCCGTCGCTGGCCCGATGGTCGGCGGCCAGGCTAGCGTTGACAAGCGGACGAACCGCCAGTTGGCCCTTGACGACGCAAGCCTGATCCATAATTCCGCCGAAGCCGACAAGGGACACCTGCGGCGGATAGATGACGCCGCAAACGGTCTGCACGCTGCTGTCGCCGAGGCTGGTGAGCGTCATTGTTGCATCCGTCAGTTCGGAGCTGCGCAAGCGGCCGGCACGAGCGCGCATGATCAGGTCGTGTAAGGCCGTCATCAACTCGTCGAGGCTCCGGTCGTCGGCATGGTGCAGGGCCGGAATCACAAGGCCGCCTCTGCGCAGGGCGATGGCAAAGCCCAGGTGGATCTCCTCCCGCGCTTCAAAGGCATCTTCCTTCCAATATCCGTTCAGCTCGGGTACCTTGCGCAGAGCGAGCGCAGTGGCTTTGATCAGTAGCACAACCGGCAGCAGTCGTTCACGGATGCTGCGCCCGGCGTTGGTCTCCTGCAGCCAGCGCAATGCAGCGTCCATATCGATGCCCTTGCTCAAGTAGTAGTGGGGGATGTCCCGGTTGGAAATCGACATAGCCGCGGCAATGGCCTGCCGCAGACTGCGGGATGAGGTGGCGGAGCGGAGCGCCGATGATGAGGCCCCCGCCAGTGCGCGCTCCACATCGGCGCGCGAGA
>JANQRB010000148.1 GCA_028284775.1 Candidatus Kapaibacterium sp.
GATCGTCAAGTCCCTCGGTCGGTAGCCATTCATAACGGACAGCGCCGCCGGCGCTCAGCTGCGCCCCGGCCCCCGGACAGATACGCTGCGCGCCGCTCAATTGCAGCTCCGGCGGATCGAGGACCGTCACCATCACGCTTGCGCTGCTTGAGCAGTTCTCGCCGTTAAATGCCGTCACAAAATAGCGGGTGCTGCGCCGCGGACTGACGAGCGGCGAGGCGCTTGCGGGATCACTGATACCTTCGACCGGACGCCATTGATAACGCTCGCCGCCGCTGCCGCGCAGTTGCAGCGTTGCTCCCGCGCAGATACTGGTGTCGCGGCCGGCATGGGCCACCGGCTGGGGCAGAACGTTGACGCGCACCGTCGCCGTGCTCGAACAGCCGAATTCGTTAAACGCGGTGACGGTATAGGTCGTACTGCGCAGAGGGTTGGCCAGAGGGTTCGGAACTCGAGGATCGTTAAGTCCTTCCGTCGGGTGCCACTCGTAGCGGCTGGCGCCCCCGGCTTCGAGTTGCGCGGATTCGCCGATACAAATGTTTTGCTCGTCGCTGACAACAAGTCGCGGCCGCTCGACGTGAACGAAGAGCGTATCCCGGCTTTCGCAACCACGTTCATTTCGCAACCTGACTATGTATCGAGTGCTTTGGGCCGGCGCGGCGATTGGGTCTGCTCTATCGCTCGCGTTCAGTCCGGTCGCCGGCGTCCAGCGAAACTCCCCCGTACCGGCGGCCTGCAATTGCACGGACGCGCCCGGGCAAATTTGCCGATCCTCGCCAGCCTCCAAAGGCGGACCGGCAAGGACCGTCAATGTCTTGGTCAGGCTACTGAAGCCAACTGCATTGCCCACTTCCAACGTTATTTCGAAATCGCCCGGCTCATTAAAGCGAATCGGCGGCGGATCGGCGGTATTCCACACAGCGGGTGTCCCGCCTTCAAACTGCCAGCGCCATTCGGTGGGGCTATTCCGGCTGCGATCGCGGAAGATTACCGTCCGCCCCTGGCAAATAGTGTCGAAGACAAAATCTACCTGCGGATACTGACAGTGATGGCCGATGTCGTCGAAGATATAATCCATAAACTCAGGCATCCCCCTAGCCTGTACGTAATTGAACGTCAGGCTAGATGGAATCGCTTCATATCGCCATTTTCGCCCATTTTCTACCTATATTGCATGAGTCGAACCGATTTAAGATATGGCTTGAGGATCAAACTAAATCATTCTTTTTGCACTCAAATTGCACACAATTCAGAAAGCTTCTATTCGTCGGCAGGTGAAGGCCGCGCTTAAATACCGAGGTCAAAAATGGGAATTAAATTCGACATCGACAAGCGCGTTTCGAAAAAACGTAAAAAGGGAGAATCTAGAACAATCTACGTATGGATTCAGGGACGTGATATTCCGGGCGGAAGGATGCACCCGTCCACAGGAATCAAGATCGAACCACGACATTGGGACGACACAAATAAGACGGTTAAACGTAGCCATCCCGACTACTTCGAGATGCGGAAGAAACTCAACAAGCTTGAGAACGACATCATGGATCGAATCCAATCGCTGCGAGACGAAGGAGTAAATTCCGACGCGGAATTCAAACGGAGGCTAATGGAGGTATTCGGTGGAAGCAAGAGTATTACACCGGCACCCTGGATCAGCCAAGCACAGCTCAGGCCGACAAGCAGCGATAGTACATTCTTTCGGGCACTACATGAATTTGAAGAAGAGTTGCGAGACTCACCTGGGAGGATCCATGTCTATAATGCTCTCAAAAATCACCTCTTAGCATTTCAAGACGAGTCACGAATCGAGCTAAGATTCGGAGGCATGACTATGGCGCTGTTCAAAAATTTCAAAAGATGGTGCCATCGTCGCAGAATCAGCGACAACACGCTTAGCGGCTATGTGATGATGTTCAAGCAGTTTTTAGTCAGGTCGGTTGAGAAGGGTTATAGTGTTCATAAGGACCATCTGAAATTCATCGTAAGTGGTCGGAAAACAGACAAATTCGCGCTGAAGGAAGAAGAATTACGACAAATAGTAAACTTCGACCTTACACCAAGCAAGCAGCTGGAAGCACAATTGATTCGGGCCAAGATAATAGAGGCTGGGTCTGACAATGGCATCAAGTCTCGGTACAAAGCGCTGAATTCCCACAATGAAGCAATTCTTCATGCCTGGATAAACAATGCAATTGCTCTGGGCATGACACGGCATGGTGCGATTGCAGCGACTACTCTGTCTTGGGTGAGGGACATATTTGCATTTCAATGCTTTACAGGCCAGCGGTATAGCGATGTACGAAATCTTACCAGAGCCAACATTAGCGGAAAATATTGGCGATTCAGTTCTCAAAAAACGTCCGATAACGATCACATTCCGCTGTCAAACGACGCGATATCGATCCTGGAGAAATACGCAGATATTCCCGGCATAGACTCTCTGCCACAGGTTTCCTACTATATGACGAACGAATGGCTCAAGAAACTATGCAGGCTAGTAGGAATTGTGGAGCTAACAGAAAGGGTCAGATTTTTCGGCAAAGAGCGAGTTTCAATCGTCAAGCCGAAATGCGAATTCATTACGACACATGTGGCCAGAACTACTTTTGCAACCCGCTGCCTAAGACTCGGAATGGAAGCGAAGCACGTGATGGAACTGATGAAGATCACGAAATGGAAAACTTTCGAAACTTATATTCGGCTCGTCGCAATCGACAAACAAAATGCTGTCGATCAAATTCTCAATAATGCTCCTTTGCTCGAATACACGAATTCCGAACTGAGGGTAATGTAATTTGCCCATAATGTTGTGATGTCCGGGAGGGAGCAAAGGAAAGTGGGCGGCCGAGTTTCGGAGCAATGCCAGCCGTAGAATCTCTATCTGCTTAAACTATAGTTCGTATTTGCCGGTTATCGGAACCAAATTAGGTGCTGGAATCTTACCGCTTGTCTTTGTGATTAGATACAGAATTTCGCTCCAGGTGAACACTTGATCTTCTCCAACAAAGATTGCTTGCCGAATCATCCAGAACCCGTAGTCCGCCAATACCGACTCTGTTAGGCCTGGAAACACGGCGATGGCGCTGGATCTCGTCAACAGTTCGATAAGAGAATGCTGCATATCGCATTGTTGTCGAATGGAACGTAAAACGTTGACTACAAGAAGGAGTATTCGTTCCACGCCGCGATACCGATTCGAGGTTCAATACCCTGGCAGACGGAGCAATCTTCCCTGGAATCCACAACCACGCCTCTTTCAAAGTCGAAGAGGACAATGAATATTTCTCGGTGGCAATGCGAAGAGATGATGGAGATACAAGAGTTCATGTCTCTGGCAAAGTCACCGATAGGTTGCCGAATTCAACGGTACTTAAATCTATCGCTGAGGCTTCCGAGTTCTTTGAGCGTGGATCATTAGGCTATTCAGCGACGCGAAGGGATGGTAGATACGACGGCCTCGAACTTTGCTGTAGGAACCGGCACGCTGAACCACTCCAGGTCGAAAGCATCGAATCCAGTTACTTTGAAGATGAATCCCGATTTCCACAGGGTACGGTTCATTTTGATTGTGCGATGCTTATGCGCAGTATTCATCATGAATGACATGGTCGCGAGAATCTGTGCTGCCACGAGACGAAAGGAGCATGACAGATGGACCAGAATTGTGGCGGCAACAACCAGTGTAAGTACAAACAGCAAAACGGCAGTCTGCAGCATGTGCTACTTGTTAAGCGCACGCCGATGTCTAAGCAGCCGGTGTCCAAGAGCATTCAATTGTTTCGTACATTTATCTCAGAGGCTGGAGGCAAATCCACAAATGTTACCCAGGTGCCAGTGCATGAAACCTCATCACACATATTCCCTAATCAAAAACGCCACCGCCGCAGACAGGAAACGTCGACAAACAATGTATGAGTGGCATTAACATTGCCCAGACAATGCGGCCCTTCACCGGTTCAGTATCTCAGGCTATGTGTCGGCGCAACCCTAGCCTGTCGGCAGTGGCTGCTTTATTGAAGGTTCCGATTGATTTCTTCCAACTCGAACAGTAGCATCCTGGGGTACTTGATGAGCAATATCGTTCGCATTTTCACTGACCAATGCACTGTATCGTCGGCGAGAACATTCTGACGCATGCGTTCTATTGCCGGCATTTTTTCCATTGTATCCGGATTGTAGGCGTAGAATTCGGCGAGTGCGAAGTACTCTCTCAGTGCCGCGAGCAACTGCCGATGATAACAGGCAAGCCTGCACGGGCGATTACTGAGCCTAAGATAAAGCTGATGTGCAGAGACTATCTGCCTGCTCCGGTCTTGTGTTAGGGACACGTACAGCATTCCTTGGCCGCAGCGACGTAAAGGCTCGCTACGGATTTGCATTCTACTCACAGAATTTTCACTGGACCTAAACTGAAATTGTCATGGTTGTATTAAACTTCCGCAGCGAGTTAACAAACGATTAAGATACGTCAAGCACAGGGAGCCGTGCGCGCCGGGTAGGCTGCGCGCAGCGGCATCCACTGTACTACTGTAGGCCGCGCTCCCGGCGCTGTCAGTCACCATAGCGTCAGTAAGGCAATCCTTGTGACGCTTATGGCGGGCAGTACACAAGCAGAATGTGTTGTCACTCTTCTCACAGGACGCTGCAATTTGCGCTTGTCTGCCGATGCGGAGGTTGTAGCATTGTCCAATTCATGCCGTCTGTCACCGGCCGCCATAGAGAGCCGCACACTTTGGCGGCCGGCGACGTAAAGCGCCGATTGTTCATTCAAACAATTCCGACAAAGCATCGCCTAATCGCAGACTACAGTCGCCCCTATTCGGCTGTAATCTCGATCGTACGCAGGCAATGCCGTTTCAATGGCAGATTGTTTGCTACTCCTTGCTTATTGGCACAGGCATCTCTTCCCGATTCATAGGGTAGTTCACCATATCAACCAGGGTCTGACTCAGATACCAGAGATTGCCCAGTCCATAGAGTATTTGTGCTCGGATGCCTTCGAGCAGAGTTGTATCGCTTAACAAGTCGCTGAATTCGGCCAGTAAACCCTCGTTGTACTGGCCGGCAGCAGGCTGGTAGCCGTCTGTTCCCACGTATGCGAAAAAGCGTTTATAGTAGCGCAGCATTCGCAAACACTCCGGCGGCAGAATCTCATCATAGCTTACTTCTTCTTTGCCGCCAGAGCTTAAAAAGTCGTAGAGAATTCTCGTACAGGTCAGCGCCGCTTCGAGGATCGACATATCCGGCTTCAGAGCGCGGCGGATTTGCCTGCGCAGCTCCGGATGTTTAATCTCGCCGGCCAGCAGTATTGCAGGGTCGGCACGCAAAGCGCGTCCTTTAGCCGCTGCACGATCAGGCAGCGTACTATGACGCCGGCAGCGTTTACAATAGAGTTTTTGCCGGCCGGCCGGACTCTTGCCGTTTAATACAATCGTCCAGCTCCTGCACTTCGGACAACGTCGTTGCCTCTGTGTCATTCGTCCACCCCATATTGTTGACGGAATGCAGCACAGACGCCGCTCGGCCTCGCCGGCCGGGCGCTGCGTCAGACGCAAATCTCGATGAGTTGCATTAAATATGTTTAAGTAATCGGGGCCGTAGCGGCTGTAAGGCGGGACAAGGCGACCACAGACGAGCGGATATTGCAGACACCTTGCAAAGGCGTAAATCGCCACTGAGTAAAAACGGCCGCTGGTCGTTTGTTTCCTGGCCTGGTTGCCCGCCGGTCGGCCAAGGCTGTTGTTTGTACTTCAGGCTTTCTCGATGGCCTTCGGCCTCCTACGTTTGGTTTTGTCCACATTGTATTGCGGACTAATTATTGTCCCATTATCGGCGATGCGCTGTAATTCGCGCAGCACCATCGACCACAAATATTCGTATGGTACGATTTCTTCGATTTGAACTGCCTTGCCGGAACAGGAGCCGTCGGCCGGGCGAATATTGGTCATCTGTTGTAGCCAGGCCGCAGCGCGTTCCTGCGTGCGCTCAGGGTCATAGTCGGCGGCGCGCATAGCCAGAAACATCCGGAACAAACACTCGGTCCGTTCAAACTGCGCCACACGCTCGCCGCGCAGATAGGTGTACAAATAGTTCTGGACGGCCGTGATGCGCGAATCGAGCAAATCGAACAGCCCGTGGCGCAGATACTGGAGGACCTGCAAAATTTGAATCGCAATGTTCAAACCAAGTTTGTCGCTGCGTGTTTCGTCGATTTCCTGAAAGAGCCGACCGAAACTGAAGCAGTCACCATGGACGGTTGTACCGGCGTCAGGCGCTTGCTCATCCGGCAAAAGGAAACGCAGATAGCCTTCGTAGATCGACCATTTTTCAACTAGCAGCTCATACCGTCTGAATTCAGACTGTGTTATGGCCCATTCAAAGAGCTCAGCCGCTCTTTCAATCTTCCGATCGTGCAAACTCAGCAGGAAACCTGCTTCTACAACGCAAAACCAGTTGTATGTACCAGGCGGCTCCAGTTCCAGCGCTTTTTGGGCATAATGATTCCCGCTCTCATACTGCTGCGAGAACAAACAACAGCGCACTAAAGAAAACAAGGCCACAACTTTTTTGGCGTCGGTGGCGAGTCCAGGATGCTCGCACAAATATGTATAGTTTTCCTGGTACACTGAGAATGCTTTTGCAAAATCACCATTCAAACGGTACGCCATCCCGGCAACCAGATAATAATTCAAGCTTAGCGTTCTGGTGTGGTAGCGCCGGTTCAGCATAGCCAGTTGCTCAGAAGCCAGCAAAAAATAATGTACTCTCTCCGGTGATGGCAGCGATTGCTTCGAGAGTTCAGACCACAGCAAAGCCCGGATGTTACCAGATTGCAGCTCTGCTCCTAATGCTTCATAGTTTTCAGTGGCTTTCTTTGCATAATATTCGCAGTCCTTAGCACTGCCGTGTTTGCTATGATAGTTTCTTAAGAGCGAATAACTCTTGAAGAGAACCTCCGTTAATTGATACGTTTCTGCGGTCCGGATTGTACGACTCAGTATAAATTTATAGGCTTCATGTAAACGAAACCACTCCAGCAACTCGGCCACAAATACTTCTCTCTTAGCGCGATAGGCATTTACCGTGTAACTTGGATGCGTTGGAACTCGCAGGTTGAGAAAGAAACATAGTGTAATCAGCTTCTGGATCAGATTATACTTCGTCTGGCGATAGTTACGTTTGCCGATTTTATCGTCGGGAAATAAATCCTGCGCCGCCGCCGCATCATCGAGGTATTTGCTCGACATGATTCCATTCAGCAAGCGAGTCGATAGAAGGTCCGGATTCAGGATCGTTTTGAGAGCGGGATCTTTGCGACTCGTCAGTCGCCGAATCAGATTATACATATCCTTAATTGTTTGCATACGCACAGCTTTTTAGTCGAAAAAAGGGCGATATTGGCGCCTGAAGGTCTTTTTCGGCGCATATAATACGTATAACAGTTTTGTCAAAGCTCGCATGCATCAGTGCCTGAGCGCGAGTATACTAGGCGCGTATACACGTGGATATTCTTCCCAACCATTCTCACAGGAGAGCGCTATGAGTCAGGCGGTTCTATTGTGCATCTTGTTGTTTCTCAGTGTCATCTTCAGCCCCGGAACATACTACCAAAGCGAAATCGACCAATTCGAGATCGACAATCAGGCCCAGATTGACGCTATTCATGCCGATCCTTTGCTTGAGCAGCAAATAGTCGATGACTACTCGCCGCAGCTGGAGTTTATTGATGTCATCGATCCTGATGTCGAATATTGAGCACTCCTTGCCGTCGGCGAATTATTTGCCAGTACAATCGGCTGAAAAAAATAACACAAAGCCAAAAGTGCTGCAAATTGAATGTGGAGACCTGTGCCGCAATCACATAACAGCGGCTGGGTTTCCACTGCTTCCGACAACCGCACTGCACGCCAAAACCGGGCGAATTCGGCGAATTTGATTGCTGACGTGCTATTTATTGCGGCTCAGAAGACATCAATCGCTAAATCGTACGAATGACGCGTAAAGATACTATATTGTCGCCTTATAGTATTACCATTAGCAAGAGTGGCCGGAAAATTTGCGGTAAGGATATAGCCAATCCACCTCTGTGTCGGGTTTAATTACCCATTGCGCAGGCTATGTCAGCACTGCTGGCGGATTCAAAATATTGCTTGCAAAAGCCCGGCAGAGCATGTATGTTAGTCCTGCTTAATTTCTCAAAAATGCGCGCGCTTACTTTAGCCCCCCTATTACAATCAAGCACCCGCGCAAGAGGATTAGTTGATTCTGATAGCCGCCCCTAAATGTTTGCGGCCGCACTCTGCGGTCCGTTGTTTCATATTATCCTTGGAACTTGCTATGCCCGGTTTGCGACTGTGTGCGGCGCGCATGCCTTATCCAATTTTTGAGCAGTCTACAGCCCGGCGCCGTCAATAATCAACCCGGCGCCCGGACAGACAGTCGGCTTCTACACAATCCATTTCATAGTCAAAAGCGTCCCTGACACGCTTGCCGCTTCGGTGAGTGACGGCCTCTCATTGCCGTCTCGCTTCAGCCCGGCGGCACATTTGTTAACTTGCCGGGGCCTTGACAGACTGAGGATTGAGCACCGTCAGTCTTCAATTCAGCCGCGCCAAGGAAGCTCCTTTTTTACTTCGGCAATAGCCGATCCAGTCAGCACGGGCTGTGCATCTTGGAGAGGGTCGGCATCAATGCTTGTTGCCCTGGACCAACCCGCGCTTCTTCGCAGAAGTGCTGAGGGATTTCGCTGGCTGCCAGATCTTTGGCAGAAGTTAACGAGAGGTCATATTCTAAAAAAAAGCTCGGCGGAGCGCCGCAATAAGCTCGAAGAAGTACTGCGAGCGGCCAGACAGATTGCGGATTAAACTAAAAGTCTGCGCATCGATGCTTGCCGACTGCAGTGCATATTGAGCGCGGGGAAGTAGTTAACGTTTACAACTCTGAATAGATCAATTGTTGAAGTGTTAAATATCAGGGCGACGCTTCAATTTTTCGGAAATTACGCTTGACAGCATTGTTTAAATTGCTTATACTTGCCGCCGGGCTTAACCTCTTCGAAGTTCGATCGCCTCGGCACCGACACCCGGGGAAATGGCGGCAATAGCTGTTTAAACCAGGAGGTTGCATGCTTTTAGCTCCGCGCAATCAAATTCATTGCGCCATCGCACCCAGGTTAGTTTAAATGTAGGTGAAATAGATTCATCTTCGAATGGCGATGCCGACTTACAGCCCTTTTGACCTTGAAATGGTTTAGTTTCGCGGACAGCGGCGGTCGTTCGCGCCATACAACAAAAACGGAATGAGATCGGTGGTTAACGGTCCGATGCTGTCGATCACAGAGACAGCCCGAAATTGCATTTGCAAGGTCGCCCTGTCGGCACTTCGCCAAAGTCGCAGACTTGTGGAGTGCAGTACTCGACGATAAATTATTTGCGCTGTGCTGACTGCCGGCGAGAATTCCTCCGACTCGGTGCACGTGATAATTCCACGGCAATAGTTGTAAACTAATGCTGTCGGTTGTCGTGCCGCGGGTGGCGCGCCGCGATATTTTTTTGGGTAATCACGTGTTCACTTCGGTGAATATGCCAGCAAGTTTTAGCCCGAACTTAACATCCAAGAAATATGAAACATGCAAACCCTTTGAGCCATGTACTCCCGGGCAGTCTTTCTGCCCGTTTGTTAATCACGCTCGCCCTTCTAGGCAGTACGCCGGCTGCCGCTGTGGCCGAGACTCTGCAACTGCACGATCCGGCGGCGTCCATGGTGTATTACCGCTCGCCGGACATCAGCCTGCAGGCGGCCCGTTTTGATCTGGCGCGGCCGGCACAACTCCTGTCGCTCAGCCTGCGCCTGGGCGGCGAAGATCCGGATGGCCGGGGCCGTCTGCGCATTTTCAGCCATGAGGGCGGGTTGCCCTATCCCTACGCTATGCGCGACCTTGTCCGGCCGATCCCACTACGTAAAACAAAGCGCGGACCGGAGGCTATACATATTCTACTAGACAAAGCCGTACAGTTGAACAACGACCAGTTCTTCGTGGCGGTCGACAGCCTCAGTGCAGGGACGGTCCTGCTCTCCAATCGCGAAAGCCTGGAGCCTGCCTGCGCGAGCCCGGCCTCCGGCGCCTTCCACTACCAGGTGATGCGGATGTCCGGCGGCGCGTGGCAGCAGGCCCGCTCGGCCTATTTTGTGAGCGTAAAGCTTAAGTATGAAGAGCATGCCGCTGCGGCCTTCAGCCTCGATACGCTGGCCTTTGACTGGGAAGAAGCGGCGCTGCAGGAACAATCCGGGGACCAATCAGCTTTCCAGGGCATCGCCTCAGCTGATGTTAATGGCGACGCCTATGATGATCTGCTTGTTAAAGGAATCTTGTTTATCAGCGATCACGGCGTCCGCTTCCGCCGCCATCCGGACTTGCCGCTGAATCCCGCCGCTGTCACGCTCAGCGCATTCATCGACATCGACAATGATTCGCAGGTTGACATCTTTGTCGCCGAGGGCCCGGCGGCGGCCTTGCTGCGCAATCGCGGCGACGGCAGTTTTATCCGGCAGGAGCTGGACCTGCTTCTCCCCTCCGCCCTCAGCGCCTTCAGCCTGGGGGATCTGAACCGCGACGGTTATGCAGATATCCTGCTGGCTGCCTACGATCCGGAACAAGAGCAGGCGCCGCTGATATTGCTTAACGAGGCCGGCAGGGGATTGCGCCCGACCAGGGATCTGATTGCCTTCAAGCTGAAAGGCGCTGCCCGCGCCAGCAGCATCGCCGACATCAACAATGACGGGCTCGGCGATGTCTATCTGGCCGGCTATGCGGCGCAGCCCGACGAAATCTGGCTGGCAGGCGCGGGTGGAGGCTTTAGTCCGGCCGCTGCCGAGCTCTTTGCGGGCAATTTAGCACTGCTTGGCGCGAGCGCTACGGGCGCGCACTGGGGCGACGCCGACAATGACGGCGACCTGGACTTACTTCGGGCTGTGTACCTGCCGCCGGCCGCCGCCGGAGCAGAACGGCCGGGGCCTCTCCTGCTTAACGGCGGGCAAGAGCAGGCCTTTCGGCTTAGCGTGGCCCGGCGGCAGGACTTTGGCTACGAAGAAAAGCAGTCCGGCGGCGCCTGGGGTGACATTAATAACGACGGCCTGCTCGATTGCATCCTTCTGACCTCCTGCCCCTGCCGCTACGCCGAGGTCTATCTGCAAAATTCCGACCATAGTTTTAGCCAGGAAACCAGCGCGCTGGGCCTTGATAAACTGGCCGGCCAGGTCGACGGTCTCTGGTTTGACGCGGACAATGACGGCGCGCTGGACCTCCTGGTCGTCAGCGACACCGTGCCGCAGCTTTACCGGCAGCGCCGCGGCTATTTCAAAGGCGGCTTCACACAAATCAGCCTGCAGCGCGCGACGGCCCGGCAGCAGATTCTGGGCGCGCGGGTGACCGTCGTGGCCGGCGGTCGCTCTTATGTGCGGGAGCTGCAGTCCGGCCGCGGCCGCATGATGCAGGATCCGCTGCGCCTGCATTTCGGTCTTGGCGATGTCCGCAGGATCGACTCGGTGCTGGTGCGCTGGCCCGGGCGGGCGCGGGAAGAAACATTCTATGCGGCTGCGCTGGGCGGCAGCACGACGCTGCGCGAAGGACAGGGATCCGGAGCGGCCGGGAGCGAGGGCGCGGCGCTAAGCATCAGCGCCTATCCGAATCCCTTCAGCCGCGAGATCACGCTCAGTTTTGCCCTCCGCCGGAGCGGCGAGCTGCGCCTGGTGATTCACGATCTGACAGGCCGCGAGATCCTGACACTTGCCGAGGGGCCGCATGAGGCGGGCAGCTACAGTCTGGTGTGGGATGCCACCGGCGCCGGCGGCCGGCGCGTACCCGCCGGCACCTACCTCTACCGTTTGAGGCTGGACGACGAGGAGCTGGCCGGGCATGTGACGCTGGTGGACTAGGGCAGGGCTCAGAGAGACATCCCGGGTCTGCCAGACCCGGGATGTCTTCAAGCGACTCAGTAACTGAACATAGGAGTTTAACGATGAAACGTTCAAGTAGCGAGCGGCGCAACGGCCGTATGAACAGGACGCTGGTCCTGGCTCTGACAGGGGCGATGCTGCTCAGCCTCAGCTTCAGCATCAGCGCCTGGCTGCAGGCGGGCAGCGGCAAAAGGATCGCCTATGTGCGGACGGGCGAGCTTGTTAACAACTACCTGGGAACGCGGGAGCTCAAGAGCACGCTGGAGGAGAAGTCGCAGATGCTCCGCAACAATGTCGGCACGCTGGAGCGCGAATTGCAGGCGGCGCTGGCGGACTTTCAGCAGGTCGCCGGCGGGCTCGGCCGCGAGGAGCTGCAGGCGCGGCGGCAGGCGCTCCTGGCAAAAGACGAGGAGCTGAAGCGCTATGCCGATGCCGCCGGCAGCCGCAGTCAGCAGGAGCAGGCGACGCTTACAAGCGGCGTACTTAAGCAGATCAACAGTTTCCTGAAGGAATATGGCGCGCTGAATGACTACGACATCATATTCGGCACGACACTGGACGGCAGCCTGCTTTATGGCGCCGAAGCCATCGACATTACCGCCGAAGTGCTGGCGGTACTCAACAGCAACTACGAGGGCGCTTTATGACCCTGCCAATGCCGCTGCGTTTAACTGCCGTCCTGATATGCTTGCTGCTCGCCTTTGCTGCCTGCGAGCGCGTGCCCCACAGCCTGCCGCTGGCGGACTACCTCGTCTGGCTGGCCGATGAAGAGAACAAACTTGTGCGCGAGCGGCATAGCGGCGGCATGCGGCTCCGGGTGAAATACCTGCCGCCGGACTACCTGGCTTGGCGCGAGCTGCAGGGACGGGACGCCTGGGACGCCGACTTCGAGGCGCTGAGCGCCTACCACCGCCGGAGCATCAGTTTTCTCTTCTCGATCGATCCGGCCGAGGCGCGCCAGCCGGCCGGGGTCGGATCGCCGAAGGTCCCCGCTCGTGACGCCATGAGCTATGGCCTGCGCAGCTTTGAAGACTATGCCGAACGGGTAATGAAGCTCAACTTCGGGTTGGCGGATCAGTGGGAGCTGCGGACGGAGAAGGGCAGCTTCCGGCCTGTCCTCACGGGCATGGAAAACAGCTATGAGCTTGGACCACGCCGCAGCTGCATTCTCGTCTTTGCGCCGCCGGACAGTATCAGGCCGCTGCGCGCCGCCCGGGACTACGACCTGGTGTTTAAGGATGAAACACTGGCGACGGGCATCAGTCACTTTCGTTTCCGGCGCGAGGACTTTGAATCGCTTCCGCAACTGCAATTTAAGGAGCAAGGCTGAGTTATGCTGAGGACCGACCGCACATATGTTAAACATCTGGCCGTGGCGACGATCGCAGCCATTCTGATGGAGTTTATCCTGCCGCTGACGGCCCGGGCACTTACTTCGGGACCGGCGCAGCCCGAGTTTGCCAGCTTCGAGCCGGTGGCGACGACCGGCATGGTCAACGAATTCACCGGGCAGTTCACCTATAACCTGCCGGTATTGCAGGTGCCGGGGGCAAATGGCGGCGGCTATGCGATGTCGCTGGCCTATCACAGTGGCGTGAGGGGCACCGAAGACGCCTCCTGGACGGGCTTCGGCTGGAACATCAGCCCCGGCTACATCATGCGCGGCAAACGCGGCTTCCCGGATGACTACAGGAACGCCGAGGTGACGTATTACAACAAACAGAAGACGAATGAAACCTTCACCGCCGGCCTGTCGCTGATGCTCGACATCTTCAGCATCAAGGACGACGGCAAGGACTCCCAGGGCAATAAGAAAAAGGACGAGGATGGCGGCGGCTCCTTCCTGGGCGCGCTCGGTTTGAGCTGCTGCGGCGTGAATACGGCCTTGCGCTACAACAACTACCGGGGATTCAGTTTCCTGCAGTCCTACTCGCTCAGCTCGGATATTCTGGGGATACTCAGCTACAACATCGACGCGGGAATCGGCAAGTTCGACTTTCAGCCGCGGCTACCCAAGCTGTTTGAAGCTGATTTTAGTGTTGCAAATGCCAAGAAAAACTATGACGAATCGGTTAAGAAAACATCGTTTGAGGGATTAACGGAAATTCAGAGAGGGATAGTTCTAGCCAAGCTGAAGAACAATGCCTTTCGGAAAGAAGGCATACGAGCAGAAAATCACGCGGAGAACCTCCAAAACAACGCCAACTCGATGTACCGCGGCGCGGTCAGCTACGGTCTGCACTTTCTCAGCATTGACAAAATGCCGGTTAACACGCTCGAATACGAGGGCGACTCTTTTGACTTTTCCCTTGGCCTGGAAGGTACTGCGGCGCCGGCACTGCCGGGCGAGGTAGGCGTTCTGGCCGGGGCGCAGGCCAACTACACCTGGCAGCGCGGCATTGGAACGCAAAATGAGAATGTTTATGGCTACCTGTATAGCGGCGATGCGGAGAGTCCTGGCGACATTATGGATTACTTTGTCGAGAAAGAAGCGCCCTACACCAAAAAAGATCTCTTCCTGGGCATTCCCTTCGCCAACGCCGACCATTTCGGTGTTGCGGGCGAGGGGCTGAACGGCGGCTTTCGATTGTACAACCAGGGCCTGGGCTCTTTCCGGCCGAACTACAAACGAAGCAAGATCGGTATGTATACCGGCGGCCTTGAAGTAGGCGTGGGCACGGCCATCGGGTTGGGCGCCGCCCTGAGCGCCGGCGAGCAGACCCTGACAGTCGGCGCCTGGCAGGGCTCGCAGGATGCGAGTCAGCAGTTTCGCTCGCAGGAAGACGCCGGCGAGCCCTTCTTCTTCCGTTTTGCCGGCGACTACGGCGGTGAACTGCAGTATGGCACAGGCGACGGCGCGCGCCGCGCCGAGGTGGAAAGCAAAAGCCCCGACATCTCTCAGCCGCAGACCGACCTGTTTGAGCTGGTTAATAATGGCGCCCGGCCGGGACGCTCTTCGTACATCGCCTATCACACGAATCGCGAAATGATGGAGACGCTAGGCAGCGTTCATTACCAGTCCTATACCAAAGACTCAGCCCTGCTGCATCATTACATCGACCGTCTGGATGCCGGCATCGCTGACGGTATCGGCGAGATCACGGTTTTTAACCACGGCGGCATGCGCTACAACTACGGCCTGCCGGTCTATGCCCGCAACGAGCGCAATCTGCAGTTCAGCCCCGACTATTCGGCCAGTCACGGCAATCCCTTTAACACACATCTGTACCAGCGGCACCAGGAGAATTCTTCCGATTATTACAACGGCGAAGTGCGCCGGCAGCCCTATGCCTCGATGTTTCTGCTCACCGACATCTGCTCGGCGGACTACCTGGATCGGACGGGCGACGGCCCGACGCCCGACGACTTCGGCGGCTACACGCGCTTTAACTATATCCGCAGCGCCGGCAGCCGCACGAAGTCGGGCGACGACAGCGGCAAGGAGTGGTACAAGTGGCGCTCGCCCTACCGCGGCCTGCACTTCAGCCCGGGCAATCTCATCAGCGGCATCGACGATCAGGGAGCCGTGGCATCCGGGGAAAAAGAGATTTACCTGCTCTCCTCGGTCGAAACAAAAACGCACATCGCCTACTTCATCACGAATAAAACCTGCGATACGATTCAGGTCAACCAGGACAGCACGCTGATTCTGAAGGGCAGCGGCCGGGAACGCTATGACGCTTACGAAGCCTACCGCGACGAGGCCAGCGACGATGAAAACGAGCTGCGCAGCAGCGGCGGCGCCTTCCGTCCGACCTTCACCGATGACTGGCAGACGGGCTTTGCCGGCAAGAAATTCAACAATACTTCGCTGGACGACCAGAAGCCCTACATCGACTCATCGATTGCCAACAAAAACCGCTACCTGGAACGCATCGAGCTTTACGCCCGCAATTCCGATGGCACGGCCGGCGAACTGATCAAGACGGTTCACTTCGAATATGACTACAGCCTGTTTTATGTTAAACACAAAAAGCCATGGTATGAAGTCAAGGACAAGTATCAGAATGTGATCGATACTTTCTATCACAAAACCGGCGATCTGAATTCGGCCTATGGTTATACTTCTGATGGCGTTCTGGCCGAACACGCAGAGGATCGGGTGGCGATGTGGCGTCTGGGCAAGCTGACCCTCAAACGCGTCTGGATGGAATACAATGGCGTAGTGAGCGCGCGCATCGCGCCCTACACTTTCGAATATGAGTACAAAGTTAACCAGGACGGTGAAAAGGACTATGCCGACAATATTGTCGGCCGCTATCCGGAAGTAGTCGGTGCAATGAACCCGGTCTGGGACGATACCAATGCGGTCGGCTCGAAGAGATATGAGAATCCGGCCTTTGAAGAAGGTTACTTCGACCGCTGGGGCGACTATCGACCGAACGGCTATGCTTTTTCGAAGAAGTACTTCCCCTATGCCGATCAGAATCCTTCGAGTCGTTACGACCCCGCGCCCTGGCACCTGAAGGCGATTGTCCTGCCTTCCGGCGGTGAGATACACGTGCAGTATGAGAGAAATGACTACAGCTACGTGCAGAACCGCCCCGCGATGGCGATGGTGCGCCTCGATACGATGCTTATCGATGAGCCCCTCATCGGCAAGAACAGCTATAAGTGCTACCTGGATGTTAAAGCAGACCTGGGGATCGATGAGTCAGCCCACGCGGAGGAACTGAAAGAGCTACGCAACAAAATCGCCGCGATGTTCCATGTGCCGAATTTTATCGGCGTGTTAAACGGTCAGGCGCAGAAGCCGGATGTCGAAAAGATCTACTTCAAGTTTCTCTATGCGTTGCTGGACTGCGACATCGATCTGGACACCAAGACTTTTCCGCGTGAAGGCGCCGAATACATACGCGGCTACACGAATGTCAGCGATGTGGGCATCGACGAGCGCGGTCTGTTCATCACGATACGCAGCGAGATCACGCCGGTCGACCTGGCGCATGAGTTTGCCAAGGCGCACAAGATCAAAAGCTCGGTGGACTGCGGCGCGGCGGACTGGGATATGGCGAGCGGCAATCTGAGCGGTCCGGAGTGGTATGAGTTCCTGCGCTTTGTGCCGGGCGTCGAAGTCCTGCTGCAGGGCATTAACGAGCTATTTAACAAGTATGAAACAAAGCCCTATTACAACTTCTCATACCTGCGGATACCGCTGACGCGTCCCAAGCTGGGCGGCGGCGCGCGCGTAAAACGCCTCCTGATGTATGACCGCGGGATGGAAAGCGGCGACGCCGTGCTTTACGGCACTGAGTATCGCTACGAGATGATGGAGGGCGGCAAGCTGGTCAGTAGTGGCGTGGCGACGAACGAACCATTTGCAGGCCGCGACGAGAATTCACTCGTCAAATACCTGCGCAAGCGTGAAGATCGCAGCGCTGTGGAGGAAATCATCGCAGGCCGTGACCTGGAGCAGTTCGAAGGGCCGCTGGGCGAGTCGCTCCTGCCCGCCCCCTCGATCGGCTATGCGCGGGTGGTGACGCGTAACATTCACAGCGGCAAGACCGGAACAGGCTACGGGATCAGTGAATTTTACACGGCGCGCGACTTCCCGCTGAAGGGCGAGTGGACGACCATCGACCGCGAGGTGGATTCGCCCAATCCGATCTACAATATTCTTAACATCGCGGTGACTTCCCATCACCGTCTGTCGCAGGGCTACGCCTTTACGACGAACGACTTCCACGGCAAGCCGCGCCGCATCATGCAATGCGCCGGCAGCTACGATGCCGCAAACGAGCAGCACGAGGTCGTCAGCTCGCGTGAAATCAGCTATTACGAGCCGGGCGAAAAGGTCTGGCTTTACAATGGCGCCGGCGCGGCATTGACCGAAGGACGCCCCGGACGGGAAATGGAAGTCGTGATGGACAGTCGCCGCATTCACGACCTGAACTACAACCTGAAGCTTAACTTCGATGCGGGCTTTACCGTGCCCAGCGTCTTTGTCCTGCCCCTGCCCTTCGGCACTTTTTCCTTTCAGCATACCTACGAATCAAAAAAACTTAACACGCATGTGATCACGAAGGTGATTAACTACCCGGCGATTATGAAGTCGGTCGAGATCCTGTCGGAAGGCATCCGGCACCGGGAGCATTATGTCGCCTTCAGCCCTGAGACGGGCAGCGCGGTGATCACGCTGAACGATGACGCTTACGCGGGCCTGGACCTGGAGCAGAGCGCAGAGCACATCGGCACCTATGCCGGCTATTCTTTCCCTGCCTCGCAGCTCTACCCCGCTATGGGCCAGAAAGCCCTTAACGAACGTCTCCGGGTGGCGGGCGCGACCTACAGCTCGGCGACCGGCACCATCGGCCTGCCGGGCGGCAGCGGGGACTTTTATGCCGGCGACCTCGTGCGGATGATCAAGACGTCGCCTGCCGACACCGGCCTTGTGCACGTCACCGCGGCGGCGGGCGGCAGCCTGACGGTTCAGCCCCTGTCCTACGCCGACATCAGCGGCTTCAGCGGCGTGGTGTCCCTCAGCGACCTGCAGGTCATCCGCAGCGGCCGCAGCAATCAGTTAGATCTGATGGCCGGCAGCCTGACGACATACGGGCGGGACACGGCCGTCATATTGAGCGGCGAAACCCTCGACACGCTGTCGAGCGGCGTCATTGCCGCGGCGGCGCAGACCTTCAGCGACGATTGGGACTACAACGAGACAGACTACGGCAGTATCGACTGGGGCAGTGTTAACGACGCGACCGACTATGAAAAGGGCTTCCGCGGCCGCTGGCGACCCAGCAAAGCCTATGTTTATCGCACGGGCGTGGCATCGGCCGTGGCCGGCGCCGCCGACCGCGTATATACGAATGCGGGCGTCTTCGAGGACTTCAGCTTTTTCAGCTGGGACGAGAGCAACGTGCCGGCGAAGTGGCTGGCCTTAAACACCATCAAACAATACTCGCCGCACGGCGAGGCGCTGGAAGAGGAAAACCTCCTGGGCATTCCCTCGGCCGCGCGCTTCGCCCATAGCGGCCAGCTGCCGAATATCGTGGCCGGCAACGCCAACTACGGCAGCCTGGTCTTTGAGAGCTTCGAAGACAAGGAAGGCGGCAATGTCACGAGCCTGACCGCCCATGCGGGCGAGCGTTCCTTTCATCTGCCGGACGCGGCCTGGCACGCCGTCGACTCGCTGACGGCCGGCCAGCGCCTGCGCGAGAGCGGCCTGCTTGTAAAATTCTGGGCCCGCGCCCACGCCTCCCCGCCCTGCAATGTTAAGGTCGGAACGAGCATCGTGGCGCCGGAGCTGGTCAGCCAGGTCGGCTACTGGAAACTCTGGACGGCGCGGATCGACCCGGATGTTCTGCCCTCCTCCTCGGCCACCCGCCTGGAGGTCTCCTTTCAGAAGACCGGCGGCGAGACCTATATCGACGACGTACGCGCCCAGCCGCTGGACGCCCAGGCCGCCTGCTTTGTCTACGAGCCGGCCACGCTGCGCCTCAGCGCCCAATTCGACGATCAGCACTACGGCCTCTACTTTCAGTACAACGGCGAAGGCCAGCTCGTCAGGCGCATCAAAGAAACCGCGCGCGGACGCAAGACTGTCCAGGAAGCCCAGTACCACGTCCCGCTATCAGAACGGCCGCCGGAAGGAGCCTCGGTCAGCGGCATCCTCAGCGCCGCCCCGGCTTCACTGCCTGCGCACCTGCGCTCTAACAGCGGGTGGCGGAATCCGCAGTTCGGACATTCCTTAAAAGGCACTGACAGCGCCGGCGGGGCCATTGATATTCTGCGGATCGACATCGGCGCCGATAAACGTGAGCTAAAGCTGTTCGGCGGCGATTCGCTGCGGACGCCGGATAAGGATGCGACAGGCAAACAGTTAAAAGACAAAAGCGGCAGGGAGGAAAGGCAATGACAAGACAAACAATCGGCCTGCTCTTCCTCTTGCTGACAGGCGCGGTCCAGGCGGCAGCCCAGATTACGCCCTGCGATCCCTGCGAATGGTCTGCCGCCGGCTGGAATGCCGCCGACACCACCCGCGTCAATGCCGGCAACGGCTGTATCGTGGATATCGTCTACCGGACGCGCACTTGCGACCATGATGACTGCCTGGACATCGAGATACTGGAAATGATTCGCGTCGGCCCCTGCGTCAATGAGGATCTTGCCGGCCTGGCGCTCCTGGCCGTCGGCGACCTCCTGCACGAAAACCCGATGAACTTCGCGCCTTTCGAGGCGGGCACCCACCGCTGCTGGCGCGTTGTGCAGCCGCAGTGCTGGCGCAATGCCGACGAGCTCTGTCCCGAAGAAGGCGCGATGACGCCCGATGCCAATCGCATCATAAGCTGCGACACTGACAATTGTTGTATGAATCAGCTCGTAGTGGCCCTCGACGCCTGCGACAACCTGCTGTTCTATGACTTCAGCGTCACGGGCTCCGGCAGCCCCTATGCACAATTGCAGTCCTTCATCGACCAGTATACGCCGCCCAATCCCTGCCGCGTCTGCACGATGCCGGACGGCGAAGGACCGCCGCCGACGCTGCATTGTTTCTTCAACTGCCATGAAGAGCTGATCGACATCCTGACGCACAAGAGTTCCTACTGGAAAAACTAGGATTAGCATTAACCGGGAGATACACAGCTTATGAGCCAACGCATCGCTTTGTTTGCCGTCCTGCTTTCGATATCGGCCGCCTCGCCCCTGCTGTCCGGGGACACCGGGTCCGCCTGCCTGGACGAGCTGCGCACTATCTATGATAAACTCAACCATCCGGCCGGCGGCGATCAGCGCTGCTACTTCATCGACTACAGCTTCGATCTCAGGGTGCGCGACAGCACGCAGCTTAAAAACTCGGTGAGCCGCACCGCTATGATGGTCTGCGGCGATAAGATGCGCGTGCAGAGCACGGGTATGAATGTCTACCAGGACCGCCGACATATCGTGGCGGTCCTGCCGGAGCAACAGTCGATCTTGATTCGGGCGAGCCGGCGTTCGGCTCCCGCCGCGGATGAGCGCAATGCCTATCTGCTCCTGCAGGACTCGCTGCTGGCCTTTTGCAGGGTGAGCGCCTGCCGCGACTATAGGGACACGGGCGGCCGGGAGCTGCGCGAGATGGAGCTGCACCTGCGCCCGGGCCGGCAGCACTTCGGCGGCCTGCAGTCGCTGCATGTTCTAATCGATCGGCAGCGCGAACTGCCCGTAGCATTAACGCTCTATTATACGACGGACCATGCTATCGAACGCCTCAAGGTGACGTATCACAAGATTGACTACAACTATGAAGCGCCGCCGAACTCGCGGCGCAGGCGCTGCCGCCGGTCCATCACGAAGGAGAGGGCCGGCTTTGCGAGG
>JANQRB010000157.1 GCA_028284775.1 Candidatus Kapaibacterium sp.
TGCAAATGTTCTACAATGAGCTTCATCAGGGCCTGACCAGCGTCGAAGCGCTGAATCAGGCCAAGCGGCGTTACCTGGCCGCGGCGGATAATCTCCGCAGCCACCCGCGTTATTGGGCTGCCTTCGCGCTGCTGGGACGCTCGGACAAATTGCAGCTGCCGGAGCAGGTCGCCGAACCCCTGGCTTCTGAAGAAGAATCTTCGCCGTTTACCATGGCAACGGGCGTTGTTGTGACACTCGCGCTGATTGGACTGACTCTCATCGTCCTGCGTCTGCGTTCGCGCCGTCGATCAGCGTGAAATCCCCTCAAGAGTCCTGGCAATATCGGCAGCTCGATCGGCGTAAACACTATGTGATACTGCGATACGAGCAAAAACATTGTACGCCGAAGCGGGATCGCCTTTCTTCAGAATGCTCAGAGCCAAGAACCATTGGCTATGTTCGAAAAATGGAATTCCGTCGGCGTCGGAGAGCAGATTCTCAAAGAGTTCCTCGGCTTTGGCGGCCGCGCCGCTGGCCAATAAGGCGTTGGCGAAGTAGAATCGTTCGCGCGGAGTGATGGGACGTTCTTCCGCCAACCGACGAAAGGTACGGGCCGCTTCCAGGTAGCGACCGTTCTCATAATGTTCAAAGGCGAGCTCGTCGATCACGATGCTGTCTACTGCGTTCGAGCGCTGCGAATGTAAGGAAGGGTAGGCCTCGAAGTGATGGGCGAACAACTCATTTGTTTTAACCTGCGTCTGCTGGATCGCAAACCAATATCCCAGTCCCGCCAGCATTACGATCGCGGCGGCTGCGGCGTAATACAGCAAGCGGCGTGAGGATTCCCGCGGCAGTGGAGCGGCTTCGACCGACTGCGCCTCCTCTCGCAGCAATTCCAGGTTTCTCTTAATCTTATCGTTGTCATAATTTCGCAGCGCCCTTGCCATCGTACGGTGCAGGTCGACTTCGGCGACAAGGTCAGGATTGCTCAGCATTGCAGCCTCGAATTCCTGATTAGCACGCGGGTCGAGTTGCCCGGCGAGGTAAAGCTCGATGTCCTCTTCAGAATATGCACCCGTCATACTAACGCTCGCTTAGCTCGTTGAAACGCTCATCGGCCTTAATCGCCTGTGTAAGTCGCTGTTTGCATTTGCACTTGACGTTCTTGGCATATTGAGCGCTTGAAAAGTTCATCTCTTTTGCGATCGCATTCATTGAAACGCCGGCGAAAAAAAAGCTCAGAACCCGACGGCACTGCGGTGAGAGGCGGTCGAAATGTTCGCGGTAAATTCGATACTCCTCACGACGCTGCATAAATTCCAGAATGTCGCTCTCGTCTGCGCCGATATTCGCCAAATTATCCTGATCGTCATTAATGGCAACCAGGCGCTGCCGCTTGCGAGCAACGTTTGACCACAGATTCCGGCATATTGCAAAAAGATAAGTTTTGAGGCTGGAGCTCAGACGCAATGGACTGTCCTTCAGTCGCTCGTAAATTACAAGCGTCGCTTCCTGAAAAATGTCCTCTGCATCATCACGCGTTCCGCCGCCGCGCCGAACTAGCTGGGCAACCATTTCAAAATAGGCTGCTCGGAAGCGTCGTAAGCCGGCCACGTCGCCGGCACCGATAGCCTGCAGCATACTTTGATCCGAAGCCGACTGCATGTGTCCATTGTCACTCTGCATACTGGATCCGATCAATTTACTTCGTCCTCTCGATCTCGACTCTTACTGCATGACAGCGATTTCAGACTGCGTGTGCGCCTAAGATAAAGAGAATCTTCGTAGCCGGAATAACATTTTTGCACGAAGGGAATCAGCGAATCGGGGGGATTACCCGGCACAAACGCCGGCCTAGCTCGGCGAATTGCTTGGCTTGACGTGCAATGCGGCAGATCGAGGATTTCGTATACGGGATGAGCCGTTTCCGGAGATCACTTATATCACTTCAATCGTCTTCAAAAGTTATATTCTGCCATATTCGAGCCGACCGTCGGAGTACGAGTGATTTCCAACACTTTCGAGCGGAATCGGCTTCTGACCATGCGTCGATCCGCAAAATCCTTTCCAGTTAGGTCAGGCTTGTTATTCGATTGGGCAAGCCAGGCTTACACTTTGGCTGCTTGAGAAATTTGTCTTCAAAAATCTCTATTACGACTCGGCACCAAGGAAAGGATGAACGAGCCGTTCTGCCGAAGGTTCAAAAAGTGCGCGGCGGCTCAATGCAATTTTGCGTTATTTGTGCTGCAGTGAGTTAACAAGGTATGGCTTTCAATGCGGATCAAACTATTCCTCTTGTTACTGGGCACCTGTCTGCTGGGCGCTTGTAAGGCAGCGCCGCCCCAACAAAACGCTGTGCCGCTGAAGCCTGAGGGGACCGGCTGGACAGGCTTTGGCATAATGCGCAGCGACTCGACCGACTATGAGGTTGTTGAGATATTCTATGGCACCGATCGACGGGCCACGGGCTCGGACGACGAGGAAGATTATTTTCTCGGTGAACGCGGCGACCTGACCTATGGTCGACTGCGTGTGAGCATACCTAAGCAGCACCGCACCGGCGTGCTGGATTCACCGCCCTTCTGGGCACCCGACTGGCTGCCCTTGTTCGGCAAAAATCCCGGCGACCATATTGTTCTCCTGAGCATAGAGCCTCTGCTGAATGAAAGCCTGACCGGCGCGCGAAAGTCTCGCGATACAGCGGCGCTGGTACGCGACGCACTTGTATTCATTCACGGCTTTAACACCAGCTTTGAAGATGCCGCTCGCCGCTGTGCGCAGATAACCTACGATCTGAAATTTCCCGGCGTACCCGCGCTCTTCAGCTGGCCCTCCGAGGGTACCTGGTCGCCATTAGCATATACGGCCGACGAAGCGGATGCGCGCTGGACCGTGCCGCACCTGGCCGAATTTCTGGCCGTCGTTGCCGAAAGATCGGGAGCTCACCGTGTGCATATTTTGGCCCACAGCATGGGAACGCGCGCGCTTACTGCGGCTCTTCGTATCGCTCTGAACCGCGATTCGCTGCGTTTCAATCAGGTAATCCTGGCGGCGCCCGACATCGATGCGGCGGAATTTCGGCGGGATATCGGTCCGGCGATCGTCGGCGCCGCCGAACGAATCACTCTTTACGCTTCGTCCAACGATCGGGCCTTAGCGTTTTCCCGTGTTGTGCACGACAATCAAATGGCCGGCGAAGGCGGACAGAACATCGTCCTGCTCGATGGTATCGACACGATCGATGCCTCCGAGCTGGACCCGGATTTGCTTGGGCATTCGTATTTCTCGGAAGTACCCTCGGTAATCGATGATTTGTTCAAGCTGCTTCGCCATCGCCTTGGACCGGACGAACGCCGCCTCGAATCCCGGCAGCGCGGCAATGCGCGCTACTGGCTTTTGCCGCCATAATTTTAGGCCAATGTATGCGATTCCGCCGGGGACGGCCCCATCCCTTCCTGCGACAACCGTGGTCGGACGGATTGAGCGTGATGATCGCATAGTGAAGATCGGGCATCGTCCATATTCCCCTGTCGGGTCTTGCTCTGGAGCAGACTTCTGTCGAATCGAGTGCAGATCCATCCATCGATTATACGAAGCGCACACGTACTTCCCGGCAGGACAGCAGACGAGTTAAACTCGACTTACACACAGCACATCTTTCGCTTAAGGAATAAATTCAGGGCTTTTGACCAGCCGAGATTGGATGGACAGGAGGATCGACAGGGCTCTCTACTACCTAAATACTACCCCCTCATTGCTGGACTTTGGGCCCACCTGTGTTATATTGCGAGCAGGTGATTGCAGCCTTGATTGCAATACGCTTTGTTTTATCACTTAACACTGCCGGTGATAGCGAAGCGTCCAACCGGCGACTGAATGCGTACGGCGCGGAACAGTCGTAGTGATTATTAACCAATGTTACAATTTCATTAATCCAAGTCAACGATTCGGCTGCCTGATCAAGCAAGCCCGAGTGTTAGCTTATTGGCCTGAATTCCGATCGATCACGGATTTGTAGATCAGCAATCTGTCTTTCCTGCCGGGCAAGGCCATGCATTGTATTGCCGACCGGGAGCAAGGGCTGTTTTCCAGCGCTCAGATCTGCGAATCGTCCATCAGGCGCAGAGTCGTAAGCGCGCTATTCACGATGTCGTGGCCAGACATTGTTATTTCTACCGTTCAGTATCATTATCACTGTTTTGTTTAAAACCATTGTTCACGAACCTTAGGCGGAGACCATGAAATCAATGAAGCCTCTCTCAATTATTGCAGGCTCACTCAGTCTGGCAATCCTGTTGATTCTGACGGGACTTCAAAAGTCCACTACAGAGAATCAACCTGCCGGACATTCCCTAAGCGCCCACAACGGCCTTAGCCCCCAAAGCCAGAATGTTGATATGCCATCGGCTGCTGTCGATTCCGACTGGCTGGCAACTGTTCAGAAAAATATTAAACAGGAGGAGTATCACATCAGCTTCGATGAGGCCAGCGGCCAGTACCAATCTCCCAATCGCAACAACAATATTCGTTTTTACTATCGGCCGGATGGATTTACCGCGCAGCCGAGAGTAACGCGAGTACCATTGTTCGACCTAACGGATGTCGACATTGCCGAAGAAGACAAAGTTTACCGGGAGCTTACACCCTGGAAACTCGAGCTCACAGTCGCAGGGCTGGGACGGGGCACGAATCTCGAGAGCTTTGATGCTACCGAAATCGAGGTCGACCGCCATACCGCCCGGGCTGCAGATGATGCGATGCAGGTTAACTATACCAACACTTCCGAGGGAATGCGCCAGGACTTCATAGTCAAACAGCGACCGGAGGGCGATGGTAACCTGACAGTTAAACTCGATATTGCGGGCGATGTAAGTTTCTCTGTCGACAACAATACGGCCGTGTTCGCAGATGCCAGCGGCGCAGAGGCAATGCGCTACAGCGATCTGAAGGTATGGGATGCCGCCGGCCTTCCCCTGGAAGCCTGGATGGAAGCCGCCGGCGATGCGAGTCTGGCCCTGGTGGTTAACGACTTCGATGCTGAATATCCGATAACGATCGATCCGATTTCAACGAGTATTAACTGGCAGTACAGTCCCGTGCAAAAGGATGCGGAGTTTGGCTTTTCCGTATCGCATGCCGGCGACGTGAACGGCGACGGTTTCGGCGACATACTGGTAGGTTCCTATCTCTATGACAAAGGGCAGAATAACGAAGGACGGATTTTTGTCTTTCACGGCTCGGCGAGCGGGACATCTACGCTCGTCAACTGGTCGGCGGAAAGCGATCAGGCCGGCGCGCGCTTCGGCCATTGTGTTGCGGCCGCCGGCGACGTCAATGGCGACGGCTTCGGCGATGTCGTTGCAGGCGCGTATCAATACGACTTAAACAAAACCAACGAGGGTGCCCTGTTTCTCTGGGAAGGCTCGAGCATCGGGCTGGGTGACCAGGGAGCGGGGCTCCCCACTAATGCCGATTGGGAGGATTACGGCCAGCAGGCGAACGCCAACTATGGCATCTCGGTTGCCTGCGCCGGTGATGTGAACGGCGACGGCTTCAGCGATATTATCGCCGGCGCGCATAACTACAATGCCGGCAAAACCGATGAAGGCATCGTCTATGTCTTTCACGGCTCGTCCACAGGTCCCTCGCTGACCTGCGACTGGCTGGCCGAAAGCAACCAGGCCAGCGCCAAACTCGGGCGTTCCGTGGCCTCCGCCGGCGATGTCAATGGCGATGGCTTCAGCGACGTCATCATCGGCGCGTTTAAGTTTAACAATGGCAAAACAGACGAAGGCATCGCCTTGATTTATCATGGCAGCGCCACGGGTCTGTTGGGACTCGGCGGGGGCGGCACCGCCGCCGTTCCCGGCTCCGCCAACTGGCTGGGCGAAGGCGATCAGGCAACAGCCTACTACGGTTTTGCCGTCGGTTCGGCCGGCGACGTCAACGGCGACGGCTACAGTGATGTTATTGTCGGTGCTTACCTGTACAATAACGGACAGAACAACGAAGGACTGGCTTGTGTCTACCACGGCGGCCAGTTCGGTGTTCAGGCGCCCCTTGGTCAGAACGGCAACCCCGGCAACGCGGACTGGACCGCGGAAGCCAACCAGGGCTCGGCCGAATTGGGACGTGAAGTCGGCATGGCCGGTGATGTCAACGGTGACGGCTACAGCGATGTGCTGCTCGCCGCCCATCTCTACGACGACGGTCAGAGCAATGAAGGCGCTGCCTGGGTTTATCTTGGCGGCGCCAACGGTCTGGGCGACGACGGTACGCCCGACAATGCCGACTGGGAAGTGCAAAGCAATCAGGCGGGCGCTAAATTCGGCCGTAGTATCTCCACTGCCGGCGATGTGAATGGCGACGGCTATTCGGATATCCTCGTCGGCGCGTACCATTGGGACGACATTTACTCGAATGCGGGCCGCGCTTTTGTTTATCACGGCGGACCCTATGGACCGACCGCAACGGCGGCCTGGACTTCCTCGGGCAGCTCCACCGGCACCTACGGCTTTGCCATTGCGGGCGCGGGCGATGTGAACGGCGATGGCTACGAAGATATTCTGCTCGGCGATTATTTCTTTGATAACGGCCATACGAACGAAGGCCGCGCCCTGCTCTTTCTCGGCAGCGCGACCGGGCCGGGCAGCACCGCCGACTGGAGCTTCGAGCGCAATAGCGACTATGGCAACCTGGGCTTTGCCGTAGCGGGCGCGGGCGATGTGAACGGCGACGGCTTCGCGGACGTCATTATCGGCTCGCCGGCGGCGCTGTCGACGCAGCCCCGCGCTTATGTCTTTCATGGTTCCGCCACCGGCCTCGGCTCAACGCAGGACTGGCTGACTGCCGGTCAGGGATCCCTTAACAACTACGGCATTAGCGTTGCCTCCGCGGGCGACGTGAACGGCGACGGTTACAGCGACGTTATTGTTGGCGACTGGCGATACACGAATGGCGAGAATAACGAAGGTCGGGCCTATGTTTATCACGGTTCGGCCAGCGGCCTCTCGACTACTGCCGACTGGACGCAAGAGAGCAATCAGATCGATGCTTTCTTCGGTCGCGACGTATCCGGCGCGGGCGATGTGAATGGCGACGGCTTCAGCGACGTAGCGGTAGGCGCCTCCAACTATGATAACGGTCAGACGGACGAAGGCAGCGTCTTTGTCTATCACGGTTCGTCAGGCGGCCTGTCGTCGACGGCCAATTGGACGGCCGAAGCAGATCAGGCAAGCGCCGACTTTGGCTATGCCGTGAGCGCCGCGGGCGATGTGAATGGTGATGGCTATAGCGATCTGGCGATTGGAGCCCGTACCTATGACAACGGCCAAACCGACGAGGGCGCCGTCTTCCTCTGGGAAGGATCGGCGACCGGACTGGGCGCTAACGGCAATCCCGGCAATGCCGATTGGAGCGTCGAAAGTGATGTGGCAAACGCCGAGTTCGGCGTGTCGCTTGCTTCCGCGGGCGACGTGGACGCTGACGGCACCGGCGACCTGCTTGTCGGCGCGGACGAGTATTCCAACGGGCAATCAGGCGAAGGCGCGGCCTTCCTGTATCTGGGCAGCAGTAGCGGCTTGAGTTCCAGCGCCGACTGGTCGATTGAGAGTGATCAGGCAAGCGCCGCCCTCGGGCGTTCAGTAGCCTCCGCCGGCGATGTTGACGGCGATGGCGATGCCGACATATTGGTGAGTGCTCCGCTCTTCAATGCAAGCCTTACCGATGATGGACAGGTGTCGCTATTCCTCGGCAATTCCGGCGCCGGCGTTGGTCGGCTCCCGCAGCAGTTTCGTCCGAGCAGTTCAACGGCTATCATCGCCGCTCTGCGCAGCACTTCGCAAAGTGAAGTGCGTCTTCGTTTCTTCGGCCGTTCCTTCTTCGGTCGCGTGGATGCCACGCCGCAGTACGAGGTGATCGCCTTTGGCAATGACTTCAGCGCCGGCACGCTCATCGACGGCACGGAAAGCGATTTGGGCCTCAATGGTCTCACATTCACGGAAGACATCGACAACCTGAGCTCCAATACGCTCTACAAATGGCGGGCGCGGCTGGAATTCGATATTGCCGGCGGAGCGCCGCAGCGATTCTCGGCCTGGATCTATTCCGATGGCGCTTCGGGTCTTGGCGAAGCCGACTTTAGAACCGATGCCGCCCCGAAGCAGGCATTCGCTGTTGGCGGTACCGACGCCGGAGCCTCGCGCCTCAGCTTGCTGCCTGCCTATCCGAATCCCGCGCAGCGCCAGGTGACGATTTCCTTTGCACTGGCCGATCAGGCTTCGGTGCGCATCGATGTCTATGATGCCCGCGGCGTCCTGCAATTGACAGCGCTGCAAACATCGGAGCTTCAGACCGGCAGTCACACGATTAGATTTGAGGCCGATGGATTGAATTCCGGCGAATACTTCTACACGGTTATCGCCGGCGACGAGCGCAGTACGGGCAGTTTCCTGTTGCTACGCTAAGACAGACTTGGGTTTTCCTGATACGCACGGTGGCAGTGGAACAGCTTTTTCTGCTGCCGGAACGGCAGTCCTTCGGGGCTGCCGTTTTTTTTGGGGAAGGGTACCGGCAACCTTCCGGCGGGATCGGGGTTCTTGATTCAGAGGCTCCTTCGTTCAGCCGGAAATGCATACACAATGTAACTTTATTCGAATCGTTGTATTTTTGGCCCTTAAGGAGCCGCAACTTTTTCTCTGTCACATATCAATCACGACTCATACAGCATACATTATGCAAGGTAAATTCTTCAGGCTGGCAGCTCTGCTGATCCTCTCCGTACTTCCGCTCAGCGCGGGACAAATCGTCGAGGATTTCACCAAGACCGACATTGACGGCGTTACGACCTCACTCTACGACGAGCTGGCGCAAGGCAAGGCTGTCATGTTGGATTTCTTCAGCATTCAATGTCATATCTGCAAAGAAAAAACGCAGTATATCAATGCCATTCAGAAGGATTACGGCGCGCGGCTGAGCGTCTGGAAAATCAGCGTTAACGGCCATGATCGCGAACCGCCCGAAAAAATTCACCGTTTCAACGGCTGGTATAATTCGCAGGTGCGCGCCTTTTCCAACGGGGTGGATGAATTTGCCTACTTCCGCGGGCTGCTCAATTATGGCTGGGGCACTCCGACGTATTTTCTCATTCTGCCCGACCGCACGCTGGCATGGGGTCAGCGTGGATTCAGCGATGCGGGATTGCGCAGTCAGCTCAATGCCGCCGGCCTTGCACCAACCGATGTCGCCCTTCAGGAGCTTAGGCTGACAGATTTCGCCCTGGCGCCCAATCCCGCCGCCGATCGTAGTATGCTTCGCTTTAGCCTGCTCGAAAGCAGCAGTGTCCGCGTCAATCTCTATGACGCAATGGGACGGCAGCTCAAGCAGCTGTTTAATGGCTATGCGGTGGCCGGTACGGAGTACGCCGTCGGCGTTGCTACGAGCGCACTGCCGGAAGGCATATATTTCCTGGAATTGCTGACGGACAAAGCTCGCACGACGCGCCGGGTGATGGTCTTGCGTTAAACGCGAGCCAGCTGTCCTGCCTCCGCTTCACTCGCCCGGCTCGATGAGAAAGCTCTGCCTTGATGATGTTTCCTTCTTGTTGTGACGCCGGGGCACGGGTTCATCTGCAACGATGGTTCTGACAATGGGCAGAGTAAGCGCCGATCGAGTGCGCTGCATCTTCTGCACTTCCTCTTCCGGAGTACTGTTGGCCGACGACGCCCAATTTGTCACCGACAATGAAAGCCTGCTTGATTCCTTTGCTCAGCCTCTTGAATGCCTCAACACTCAATTTGAAACCTGGAATACTCTCTTGACAACAGTTAGCCGGCATTGTCCGTCTGAACCGGGCTCTGAGTACAGGCTTCTGCTGTTTTGGAGAATGGTAAAATGATTTTGGCGCATCAACCCTCTGCCTATGGTAGGCCGTAAGCTTTTCGCTGCGGCTTTTTTGAAACTGAATCGGATTTAGGATGGGAAGCCAGTGAAGCCCTCTGTCCGGGATCTTCGGCAATCAGCCACAAAGATTGACTTACAGCGACTCCGAACGAAGATTGATAGTCTGGTCGTTTGCTGCTGCTGACAAATTCCGTCGTCAAAATTAGTGGCTCATCTGCCAACGCAGCGCTACTCCGGCGATCTGTAATGGCAGAGTTGCTGTGGCCGCCGCCAAGCTCGGACTTCGGTCTGGCTTCAATCTATATCCCTCAACTATGCAGGAGCGGATTGGATCGTCGCCAGGAACAAAAAGCGCCGGGCTGCGTATATCAGACGCTCCAATTTGCACTTAAGCCGGTTTTCAGTGAAATTTGAAAACGCGTAGCAGTACTTTTTCAACAAAGTTTCTTTTATTCTTTTCCTTAAGGCAAGAGGGGTGAGCCGCGGACTGAGCGCCGAGCGTGGATGTTTTATGAAATTTAGACGTTTCGAACTCCCCTAGCCGTTCTTTCGCAAAGATGGGGATTGAATACAACTCATTTGGAACAGCGCTAGAGCAAGAAATCCGGAAAGTCGGCGCTGACACATTTACGAACAGCTCCTTATTGTGCGATGAGTCGAGCTGAGCGATCGGCCGAATCTCAATTCCCGATAGTCCCCTGAGCAGGTAGAGATGCCTTTAATTTTAGGGCTAAACGGAAGACCTCCGTTATCCAATTTGATAAACTACTCTTAAACATTATTGACATTTTCGATTGGGCGGCCCGGCAAGCTCAGTCGAAGTCTACATAGGCTACACTATGAAATTGTTACTCTTTTTTAGCATTTCGCTATTGTGTGTTCATACTTTACAATGTCAGACACTACAGGAAGACCCCCTAGAGAAGATTTATCAAGCTGATATCAAATCGACTGCAACAACTATCCTTGAGAGATACAAAGATGCTGCAAAATACAGGAATGAAGATTTTCCCATGAACTCTGCAGGCTTTCAACTCTTTCAAAAAGACATTGTTTCAAATCTTGTCAGCGTACTGGCATTGGAAAATTGGGTGGTGGAGTCGGCTGATGCACAAGAATCTCCTTTAAGCGGAACATTTTCGAATCGACTTCTGAAAACAATCAACCACTATAATGTCATAATGGAAGTTCGCTTAGTGGAGATTGACGAAATAGGAATTGCTGTTCCGATGGTAATCTGTCTGCCGTCGGGTAATGAAAAATACCCCGGAATTTGTTGCTTCTCCGGTCATAGTCAGAATGGATTGCGAGACTTAGTGGTCGATACAAATAGTTACCAAAAGGGCATCGCTGTTCGACTCGCACGCCGAGGCTTTATCACGATAGCAGTTGAAAAGATTGACGCAGGCTATCTGAGTACGAAATTCCCCTCCGGCAATGATGAATTTGCCGTTGCGAAAAGTTATCTGGGGCAAGGGCAAACAGTCCGAAGCCATCAGCTGAAAGCCTGCATTGTTGCAGCTGAGATATTGGCGGCGCATCCTCGGCTTCGGGGTAAACAATTGGGAGCTACCGGTGTTTCGCTGGGCGGCTGGCTTAGCGTACAGACCGCATTGTTAAACGATCGAATAAGAGTGGTCGCAGACTTTGGCAGAAAAACGGTATCAATGCCGGAAATCGAAGGGAAGGCGCGGCTGGCCAACAACGACATCTGTCATGTGCTCCCTGGAATGTTGTCTATCAGCCAACGAAACCTGATAACGCTGGCGTTTGCGCCCCGCCGCCTGTTTGCCGGACATGGCAGGAAAGATGTGGGTTCTCATCAACAAAGCTTTACTTACTTTCAGGATTTGTTTGAAAAGCAATATGAAGCCTTGGGAAAGAAGCGTAACTACAGCTACCACATTCACGATGGAGGCGATACGATGCCGGCGGATGCAGTACTAAACTTTTTCGAAGACTATTTTGAGTAGGCGATTACAGGCATCATCTGCAATGTGCTCGAGCAATACGGTACTCGCTTGATCTAATCCCTTGATGAGATTCAAGCTCCACTCCTACCCCCTGCTCGCCGATGAGGCTAAGATATATTGCTTACAGAGAATTCCCGGCGTGCGAACTCAGCATTGGATGGGTCACGGTCTGAAGTCGGCCGCCCATTTCCGATTAATCCCTCCTGGCCGGCTACCGTTAGCGAATATGATGCACGGGCAACGGTCAACCGAAAAAATACGCAGTGTATACGTGTTGACTCAGGCTGAAGAATATATTACATTGTGAACTAACAGCCCAAAAATTTATAACAGGTCTGCCGAACTTTGGTCTGACTTGCTTATTCTCCACCCCTCGCAGGCTGAATCAGTGAATAAGTCTATGAAACGAATATTTTTACATGCGCTGCTTACGGCATGTTGCTGCCTTGCCGCTACAGCTTGCGACGACGACACGGGCCCGCCACCGGATGCAATAACGTCCCAATTGCTCATAGTTCCGCTTGGCTATGCACCTCAGGACGGTTGCGGTCCCGGACCGGTAACGCAGTACGCACCGGTCAAAACGAGGATCAGAGTACAGGAAGAAGACGGGACAGGCTACGGCAATGGCCACAATTGGGGTGACGATACGCCGGTCGCAAATACGCGCAACCCAATAATTGTACCTGAGGACCGGCGCTATCGTGTGGTTGTAACTCTCTATGGCGGTTGTGATTGGTGCTGTAATCTGGTTTCTTGCCAGACACGCGGCAATCCGGTTTATTTCGGCGCCGGAGCTTTTGAGGCCGGCGACATTACACCGGTCGTTAGCGTGAGATTCGATCATTGTAGATGCAGGTGCGATATCGTTAAGACTGCAAGGGAGGAGAACAGTCATGATTAACAGAAGCAACTCAATTACCTTATCGCTAATACTGTCAATTATTGCCCTCCTCTCCTGTTCGGATACTGAAAAGAATCCAGCCGCTGTAAGGGATGTCAAGCTTGGCAGCCTGGATTTCGTTGATTTGCTTCTGGGGACGCCGCCGGAATCCTATGGCCACGTATCAGTGACAGCGCACGGCAGTGCCTCTAAAAATGTGGTAAGCGTATATTCCGTCGATGGCGCAATCTCAACGCTGCCGAAGTACAAGAACCAGGTCTATGGCGGTATCATGACCGCTGCTGATGTTAATGTAGACGCCAATCCTGACGACTATTTCGACTATTATGCTCAGTTCGGCCCGGATGCCCCTTCGCATCCGACCTTCGGCGGCAACGGTGTCTTTGGTATTGCGGGTAATACCGCCAACGCTGTGCCGGCATGGACAACCACAATGTACGTACCACACGCCATCTTCCTCTTGACACCTGAGCTATCGACGACAAACGCCACCATCAGCAAGTCGACGGGGCTTACGCTTAGCTGGAATGCGGATCCGAACAATACGCTTGGAGTTGGTATAGAGATTATACAGACCACCGACATGCCGCTGCCATACCATGTCTGGAATACAATCGAGACTGACGATGGTGAATACACGATAACACCCTCGGATCTTGCTGCGTTTGAGCCCGGTGAAACCTGCTATATCGGTATCGGTCGCATGAATTTCAAATTCGTTGAAGCCGACAACAAGGATTATACCGTATATGCTTTAAGCTATACTATGAACGCTGCGACCTTTGTTCCCTAGGGATGTAAATTGAATTTCGTGTTTGTGGTCAACGGCTCTGCCGTAACTAAGCTCCGCCATTCCAAACTGTGTTAATACGATAAGGAGCGGGAATCAAGTTAACAGCCAGCAGTTAGGAAATGATGATTAGCCGCTCACGAAGATACATATTAAAAGTTACTATTCGCTCGGCATGGCCGCGACAATTTTTGCAAGTGGCATTTCATAAACTTCCGTGCCCTCGTCCGGCGGATAGAGCTGCAACTTATCATCGTGCAAGGCCATCCGGTCAAATCTTTCATTTACCGCATCGAGGCGAAGTAGCCCGGCAAATCCACTGTTGTCATCTATGACAAAGACATTATCGGCAAGGTCGGGCCCGCTGCGACGGTGAATAAACACCAGCTGCCCATACTTGAATGCAGAACGAATCGAGGGCCAGCGCAATTTCTCGCCGCCGAAATTCAGGCGTTGATCGCTAATGAATATCCAGCACCACTTCCCCGCTCTTCTGCTGATGACGCCGTGCCTGGTGGCATAGAGTGCTCCCTCCGCAGTCGAATCGAGTAAACGATAACTCGCTCCTGCATTCCCCTGCCGACTTATGCCTGTCGCCATCCGGTGGTTGTGACTGCGATACAGCAGTATGCCTGTCTGCAGATTATTGTTAAGCGCAAAATCGTCAAACAGCAGCCCGGGCGCCAGCTTTGCCATTTGTAAACTGTCGAGAGTCACGGCGTAGGAGGCAGGTATGCGTATTTCGCCAATCTGCCAGTGCGGCTCAAAGGACATGGTCATCTGCCAAAGCGGATGCTGCGAAAACAGTTGACGCGATTCAAAAGCATCCAGCAGCCAATGCAGCGAACCATCCGCATGATGACGTATCCTGAATTCCGAGCGAAGAGCGTCGAGGAAGAGAAAATTTTGAGCTTGGAGCCATTGTTTACCAAGCGGCAGCAAGTCCAGAAATTGACCGTAGGATGAATAGTACCCGGTGCTTAGCGAGTCGCCGCTTTTGCCGTCGATCAGTGTATAGCGCGCTCCGCCAAAGCCGCTGCCTGACTCCATGTCGACTTGCAGTACATCGACGATCGAATCGAGGTTTAAATCCTGATGAATAACTCTTTGCTTTTGTCCGGCCGCCAGCGAGAAAAGCCAAACCGGGAAGGATAATACGACGAGTTTCCAACGCATTGTCATTGTATCAGTTGCTTAGCCAGTCATTGATGAAGGAGGCATCATCGCTCAAGCGCCCCAGCACCCGGTATCGCGACCGACGCAACACACTCGACTGCATCGCTTCTTCGCGGATTACGGCAAAAGGCAAGGCGCCGCTCGAATGGATAAAGGACACCCGACCATCTTCCACATGCAGGAATCCGGTATGTCGATCGAGCCCGACAATATACATCCCCCGACGCTCATAGCCACGCAGCGTGTTGACAAAATGCTCGATGCTCACGTCGCTGAAGCGCTCGATATTCCTTTCCTCTACCAGGGCTCTGATCATTTGTTCCGATGCGACCCGCGCCAGACCAACACGTTTCAATTGAACGCCCGCATCGCGCAGAACGGTGGTGACAAAGTATCCGCAGGCTATGCTGCCCTGGCCGGGAATCTGACTGGTACCGTGGAAACTCCAGCGCGTCCCATACCAATATGGGAAGATGGCGCCGTCAATCGACCTGATAAACAGATGTCGCGCCTGCTCGTGAAGAGCCTTTCGCTCCTGCGGCGATTTCGCCCGCTTGTAACGTGAGCCGAGCGAGACTCGCTGCTCCTGCAATTCATGCTTCAGGCTGTCGTATGCATCCGCTGTATAGAAGATGCTGTGATAGCCCGGCAGAAAGGGACGCCAGGAAGGCTTGACGACAAACAGAAGCAGTCCGAAGGCAAGAACAGCGAACAGCAGACGCAGCATTATTTTGCGCATTTAACTCTCCTCTTGTGTTGCTGATTCGCGCTCCTTTACGCTGTACTGTGTCGAAAAGTTCGGCTAAATTTCCCTTGCAACTTTATGAGCTGCTCCTCGACAGTTCCCAAGCAGGAGCTACAAACCAACGTCCCACGGGATGTTGATGCTCATGGGGCGTTCTTTCTGTGCGAACAGGTAGTGCTTTTTCAATGAAGATTTTTGTGCATCTTCTTCCTTTAAAGCTAAGGGGGTGAGGCGCGGACTGAGCACTGAGCGAAGAGAGCTAATGATTTCTAGGCCCTTCGAACTTCCCTAGCCGCTCTTTCACAAATAGGGTGGCTAAAAGACTTATTTGAAAATCGGTGGTTTAAGGGGAAGAGCATAAACGAAAAATTTAGTTGGAAAAGTACCAGCAGTTTGCGAGCAGGGCGGCGTTCGTAATCGTAGGGCTTGGCAGGCTGGGTTTTGTACTCGTTCAAATGGATCATCTTGTGATCCGGTTTTAATACCGGCAGTTAAAAAGCATTGCTGTCAAAACCGATAACTGTTAAGTCGGTGCGCTTGTACCGAAATCAAGTTGATACTCGTATGTTAACGATTCCGCAATCTCCATGATCAGTCCGGGTGTCTACCCTGTCGCTGCTCGTCTGGGATTGCCTGTTCCCCGCTCACAATGGGTGTAAACGCGAACTATTTAAGCCACACAAACAAAGAGGCGGACAAACAAAAGATTCTTTAACAAAACTTTCGTTTGTCCGCCAATCCGACCGTTTACGAACGCTCCGGTAGACCGGTCTTTTAATCGTCAACAAACTGTGTTGGAATGCCGTCTATCAAAGGGCTTAGAAACCGTAGCCGATAGTGAAAGCTGAACCAGGATGTCTACCGACGACAAGCACTAACAGTTCTGATTGATCGATTGTTTGATACGGTCCGGCAAGCAAGGCTTCACCATCTGTTAATTGTTAATAGTCCATGTGCCAAGATCGGTACATCCATTCGGGTTTAAAGTAACCGTTGACATGTCGATATTTCTCTTGTGCTGCGGGTTGTTGCAACAAGGATCAGACGCAGGAACGCCCGGTCCGCAGCACAGGCTCCAACAGGCACCTAATTCGAAGACGGCATCCGGGCAAACCAGCAATTGCACTTCTCCGTTTTCGTCCGGAGAATAGAGTCCGTCAAAACCCTGGTACGTTACGCCTGTTGCTCCAATACCACAGCCCGGATCGCCATTGGTCCATTCGATCTTGACTTTAACACAGATCAGTTGATCGGAGCATGGATCGTCAGCATTCCAGGAGCTGTTAACAGATGTAATCACACCTTGCAATTGACTGCCTACCAGATCAAGGTTTGACGACAGCGACCAGAATCCGACTTCGGGATCAAGCTCATAGAGGTTGACTTCACTGGGTGTCTCGGCAATCGCCGGGAATACTACGTCAACCTTGACATCAGCCGCAAGTTGCAGTTCCTCGTCATCCGGCGTAAAAGCCAGTACTTCCAGCACACCGAAGGTACTTAATGGAATCAAATCATCACTGGCCCCTTTCTGTTCGATAAATGGAGCCGGCGCGCTTATTAAATCCAGGTTGTTCTCCGGATCAAAGTAGGTCGCGGTAATCGAGACTTCCCCGTCATATGCAGCTCCATTCAATTCGAAGGCATCGGCGGGAAAGTCCAGTTCGAGACCGGATTCGAGCTCGATAGTTCGACCGTCGGCGGACTCAAACACGACAGCCTCTTCGCGGCCTTTCATAAAAATTTTCAGTTTGGAATCATCGCGAAAAATCTTCGATACAGTAACGTATCCATCGATTTTGAATATCAGAAGGTCACCATCGGAGATGTCCCCGCTATCAAATGAAAACTCACCTTCTCTATTGGTGGTTGCCAAAACGGCACCGTCACTTATGACTTCTACATCATCGATCCCGGTGTGCGTCTGATCGACGACAATTCCCGTAATCAAATCGGTACCGCTTGTTCTTAAGGGGTTATTGGGACCGTCGGTCGGTGGATCGCAGGAAGAAACACAAACAACAATTGCGAGAACAGCAAGATAAAGATTCAATCTGACACAGGTCATTTCTGCACCCTAAATTTAAGAGTGGTTGCAATACAAATGTTTACCCAAGGGTTGTACTCAACCCGGGAGCTATTGCACGGAATTTAAACAGAAGCCGGCCGCACAAATCATGCGGATAGATGTGCAGATAAAAAGCAGAACCTTGTGCACACGACTAACATCAGGACACTGACGTGACAGTCAGGCATGCAAGCCGTCAAAGCAAGCCAGAAAACAAAAAATCCTTGCAAATGTCGAAGCTGTAGTTCAGTCTTAGATCAGACAAGCTTACATTACTCGGAGTTCATAGATTTGGTTTTTGATGGCACATAACATACAATCAACCGGAAGCGCACAAATCATGACGTTAAGCATAGAGGCGATTTGAGATCGTTTCACAGGCAGAGTCCGCTGCCAGACACACTTTGGGCTGTATCAAATGTACTACCTTGCACGCAGGGTACAATTGGTGATGTACATGTTGCGCCGGAGCAATCAGACTCTACCGGGGTATTGTTTCCCTTCCGGATCGATCGCAATCAAAAAGAACTTTTGCTAAAGCCGGGCGCATGATACACAAACATTTTCATTAATCAAAGGCGCGTAAAGCACTAACATTTATAAAAATGCATTCAATCTTTTGGAATAACATATATCTGTGATAGTCGATATTTTGAATTGATCGAGATCGTGGATTTCGGGATACAAAATGCCTTCGATCCTTGGCCTTTGTCGAGTTTTGAAATTCTTACTCAAGTATTCTTGAATTTGCTGCGTTTTCAAGAACAGAGCAAGTACTGGTGCAGGCACATCAATCATTGCCATGTAAATCCCTGCTCTGAAAATACCCAAGCACGTCGATTCCCACGCGAGTGGACCCTGGGTCTAAGCGGAGGCGGACAGGGCGAGTTATCTAAAGGCGCAGGTATCATGCTACGCAAACGCTACGTACTCTTCCTATTCGCCAGATGTGGCTCAGTGCATCTGCCGGCCTTTCAGTCGGTACGGTCGCACTCTTTTCGTTGGATCGAACAACGCGGGTGGTACTCTGGCTAGACGAATTTCGGCTTTTCGACGACCAGTGACCTGCGGATTATAGAGCTACCGGGCGTATTTAAACTTTTTGTTTTATCAAGGCTGGAAGTTGTCTTTTGTTGACTCTTTGTGAGAAATAACTTATCATGCTCCACAGCCCATTCAATGCTTGCATTTCACACTGCTCTACAATACTCGTTAAGCACTGCCGTAAATTTGTCCCCCTACATTTTTATCGAGCTGTAACATGAGACTTTTCCAAAGTTTTGGGCTTGCGATTATTATAACGGGAATTATGTTTAGTGCGATTCCCGCAAATGTAAATGCCAACTGTAACCCCGGCTGCTCTTGCGCCGATTGGACAATCGTAAATGGCAGCGCACTCGAAATTTGCGTCGAAATATGCGACTGCAATGGCCTACTATCAACCATTTTTGTTCCGGGCGGCGACACAGTAGTTATACCTGCGTCTGGCGGTTCGTGCATCATCGAGGCCAGAATGATTTTTCCGATTGTAAGCGGCTATTGCCCGTGTGGTTCAATATGCGGGTTGCCTGCCCCATTCCAAGACATCGAAGTAACAAGTTGCAGTGTAGAATTCTGATAGTGAACTGCTGAAAAACGACAGAGTAACAATAGTCATGGGGTGGTGTTTCCACCCCTTTGCACTTTAATCACGATAATCAATTGTCGCCTTTCCGGAAACCGCCTACTGGCGATTCATCAAGAGTCCAGCTACTTCTGACTCTTCGAACGCGTCCTCGCGACGACTTAAGATACACTCAGCCCTGCGAGCATTTGCTGCCCGCAGGACTGTTGTCATAGCGGCGGATAACTGCTGTGCGCGCTCTCTAATCTGCTATTGTCAATTGACAGCGTCCCAGACTGCGTCCGTCAGCTACCAGGTCGAGATAGTACATGCCGGACGGCCATCCACTGCATTGGAGGTCAAACTGTGTCAAAGAGGACAGCTCGAATCGCGCAAAGCGGATTCCCAGGGCGGTATACACGTTGAGCCAGAACTGCTCGTACCTGCCGATCGGATTGAATTCGACCGTCACTTTTTCTTTTGCGGGATTGGGGTAGAGCTTCAATGTCATTGGCCCAGGGTCAATCGGCGAATCCGCAAGAGGCGCTGCCGCAGCGTCGGCCGAGTTTCGTGAAAGTTCCGGATCGTGAATTTCCTCCAGCCATTCATCGTCGCCGAACATACTCAGGATGGCCTGTGCGCGCGCCGGCGCAAGACTGCCAGGGGAATTGCTTTCGGCCAGCAGCCGGAGACTGGCTTCCTCGCCGGCGTTTAGCTCGAGGATCGTACGCTCCTCGTTTTTGAGGCCGATCAGCAGGTTCAGGAGTGTACAATATTCTGCATCACCGCCATTGGCGCAATAGTCATCCAATATTTCGAGTGCGCGTGTGCCGGAACCGCCATGCAACTGTGTTTCAATCATCATGCGCAGCAAAGCATGTTCCAGGCTCCGACCGCCGGCATAGAGTTCTTCCTGGTATTCAATCAATTCGGCGATCGCCTGGTGATAGTCCTCGCGTTCCAAGTACTCGCGCCAAATTGCGTTGCTGACAAAAGCGCGTTCCCGCTCCAGTTCGGCCAATTGTCCTTCGAGCAGCTCCCGTTCCGAAAGACCGACCTGTACTTCGTCGATTTCTTCGATCAGAGCACCCGGCATCGGCGGATCCATGGCCAGAAGCAGCTGGTAAATCTCTTCGCTGATCGGCGAGTTGTTAATGAGAAGGTCGGCAATCTCATCCTGAGCGAGCTTCGCCGGACCATCGACGACGAGCGACTCCAGTACAATGTCCGAAAGATAAGGCGAGGCTGCCTCCAGACTGCTATAAACGGTCGAGCCGGGGGTTGTCATATCCTGAAGCAGTTGTACAAGTCCGCCTGTGTCACCGTTGTCAATAATGCCGCCGCCGTTACCATTGCCGCCAATCCCGATTATGCCGTCGGTTAAGCGTTCTCTCTCGGCCTTGTTATCGCTCATGCTGATCGGAACGAGGCGCGAGAGGCAGGACTGCTCGTTGTAAACATCATGGATGCACTCCGAGAGCACTACTTTCGGCGCAAGACAGATGGGCTCGGTATATACGTTAGCACCGGGGTTGGGATGATGGACATAGCCGGTTCGTTTGCCGCCCAGACTGACCCAGAACTCTTTCCAGGACCAGGAAGGGTCACAGTCATTAGTAAACGTATTGCCCGCTGCCGCAGCAGCACTGCCGCAGGCGCCCTGAGGGCTTGCGATGCGTCCGTATTTACCCGCCACCATAATATCGGCAGTGACGTTATCGATATAGTTGTTGCACTTAAACTGCAGGCCGAAATTATGATTTTGCGCGGCAGATGCAATCTTCAGCCCCTCAAAGGTATTCTTGTATATCTCCTGCGCATCGGCGCCGGTCTGGTGGATGACAATGCCGTAGTCGCCGTCATAGCTGGAAGTAAAGTAATTCTCGTGAATCTTGTAGCCCGTCGAGCTATGCAGATATACACCGTATGATTGTGGGCTGGGACTAACCGAGCCGGCGCTGTTGTAAGGTCCCACATCGAAACTACACTGCGAAATGTCGCTGCGGTCGACCGATTTCAGATACAGTCCGCGCCAGCAGGCCGAGAAGTCGGCCTTGTTGACGCTGATCGAACGCAATTGACCGGCCGCTTCGGCATGAATTCCATAGCGCAGATTCTCGAAGCTGGATGCCCTGTAGTCGCTGCAGCCTGTCGGCGTTAAGGGCGAGCTCGCTCTGCAGTGACGCAAAACGCTGAATGACGCCGCCTGCGCAATAATACCGGAGCCGCGATTGTTGATGTGAAAATTTTCCGGCGCCGTATTGCGAAACCTGCAACCGCGAAATGTGATTCCGTCCACATGCTCTAAGTAGACGAACTGTTTCGGAAGCTGTGCCGAATAATTAAACAACGCGGTTGTTTCAAAATCACAGTTATCAAAGTATGACAGATTGGGCTGCGGCGTTCCCGCCAGCGGGCCGCTCGGCAGTGAATTGGTATACCAATAAAATTCGACCCCCGACTGATTATTACGAAAGCTGCTGTTCCAGGCCTGCACAACTCCGCCATTCTCGGCGTGGACAGCGATCCTGGCGAATTCGATTGAACCGCCATTCTTCATTGTAAGAACGGCCTGGGGACTATTGCCAATGGGATGCTGACTGAAGCCATTTCGCGGCCGAAGGATAATACCCTGCCACATACTCTTCCAGTTCTCCTCGGCCGTCACGGTCCCGCCGTCAAGAATCAGTTGTCCTCCCGGTTCGACCGTAATGCGCCCCTGTGCCGGCATTACCACCCGGCACTTGATCGTCAGCCTTGCGCCCGGGGCGATCGAGATGTCGCGGTAAAGCTTGATGTCGAAGTCCCAGGTTTGATTGTTGCTGATGTTTAAGGGAATGCCATTGTAGGTTTCAAGCACATGGCGGCGCAGTGAAGAGAGAGCCAGGCTGCGGTGCATAATACCCGCTTGTTTCGGCGATTCATACCGCACGCTGCTGTTGCCGCCCATCAGATTGTTGGTGATTTTTTCATGATCGGGAATACTGGCATCCCAGGCATCAGCCGTCCAGTTGGCCTCATGGGGACAGGAAGTGCTGGCGTGCGGGCCGAAGACATCATCCAGGTAGTCGTCGTCGTTATTGCAGATGGCAGGCGCGCCGCCGCCGTCATAGGTGTGATGGAGTGCCAGGCAGTGTCCCAGCTCGTGCGCCAGAACGCCCGCTGTGGCCCAGTCATTGCCGCCGCCGGTGTTTCGGAGCATCACAACATGTTGACGTCGTGCAAAGTCAGTCTGCGAAGGAAAGCTGGCAAAAGCCGAAGCCCCGCCCGTTATTTGCGTGACGACGGCAGTCGCGCCGCTGCCGCCGCCGCCGCCCAATGAAATGGTCGGTGGGCTAATACCGGCGTAACTCCCGCCATTTGTGATCACAATTCCGACAACCTGTCCGTTGTTGAGGACTGCGTTGGCCTGTGCGCCGCCATGAGAAAACACGACAGTCGGCGGCGAGCTGTAGCCCGATCCGCCATTCGTGATTTGGATGTGTTGCTCAAGGATCTCAGCCTGAAAATGGCCACCCGTCCAAAAAATATTAAGGTAACGCATCTGTTCCGGATCGACTAACTCCACATAGTTTTTGAGAACCTCAGCATCATCTCCCTGTTGCCAAAGAGCGTCTTCCTGGTGAAAGTAGATGCGTTCCTGCCCCACCGGGCCCAAGGTAAATTGAATGCGCGAGTCGAATGCGGCCAGCTCGGTAACGCCGCTGACGGGATCCGAAGGTTGACCGGAACTGTAGAATTCGTTGACCCAGGCCAACATTTGTTTAAGACGCGTTTTGTGCGCCGCGATATTCTGAAAATTGCCCGTCCCGTCGGATTTCTGCATTATGTGAAAGCTGAGCGCGATTGTTTTGCGGGGCGTCGCCTGCAGAGCCAGAGGGCCCCCTCCGGGAATGTAGCTATCCAGATCGCCAAATGTAGTCCACTCGCCGGTCAAATCGGTGTTGCAAGCTCCGTTAAGTATTTCATCGCCTGTCTTGCGAGCATGCAGCCCGGAGTGATCTGTACCGCAGCTGAAGCCTGAACCCGCGCTTTCAATGCTGGCACTCGGCAATATCGCAATGAACATTAAACTCATGAGCAGTGATCTGGTACATTGCCTTTTGATTCGAAAATAAGAACTGGGTCCAACCCTGAAGTTACTTTCCACTACCATTGCAATTCTCCTTCTTAACACTTAACACTTAACACTTAACATTAATTGCAGAATGCAGCTCGGATCTGAAAGCTGCCCGTGTGATAATTCCCGCACTATATAGTCTGGTGGACATTCCCCCGCTGCCCTCACAATTTCACGCTTCGACTAAAGTAGTCGATCGGCATAAGGAAAGTATTCGGCATCCAAGGGAACATCCGTCTGTTTGTACGGCCGGGCTTTGCGGTGGTTCAATCGTCGATGGTCGGCATCCGAACTCGGAGTGACGACTGTGTTTGTCTGCAAAAGCGGAACTTTGCTCAATTCTGAAACCAGACAGCTTAAAGGGTGCACTAATGTAAGCAAATAAAGCTTGCGGCGCCAGCGCCACTTAGTAAAAGTGCCGCCGCAGTAAATAAACGTATGCTTAGTGCCAATCATCGTACACACAAGAGCTGTGGAGCCTATTTATCAAACGATTGGTCGAGACCGACAAGTCTATCGCCTTTAGCATCTCGGTCAATGGCTTATGAGCAAATTAGGATTCCTTAACTCCCCTGGCCTCTCTTTCAAAAAAGAGAGGGACTTGAAAATAACTTAGTTGAAAAATACTAAGCCAAAAACTTTTCCGCTATCTTTGAAACTGTATTCCAGTTTCGCGTGGTTCCATGTGGATTTTTAACTATTAGTTCAGCCATCTTACTATTCCTCAAACCATCTCCGCACCAGATATAGATACAATTCGGTCTGAATTCGCAGTCTTCGTTCTGAGTCGATTCATTCTTTATCTTTTTGATCTCTTCAGCCGCCAGCGCTTCCTTTAGAAATGTTACGTTGAGTTTTTTGAGATACAATTCATTGCCTGAATACTTAGAAAAGGGATTGTTATCTACTATAACTTGCCAGTCTCTTTTTGCTTTCACTTGAATCGAAACCGCAAAGCCAAATTTTTCTTGAATTAACCGGTCTACTGATTTTTCGACCTCAGAAGCTCGCTTGCTACTTTGAAGAATTATGTTGCCGGATTGGATATAGGTCGAAACCGACTCGAATCCCCCGGCATTCAGGATTGATCGGAGCTCCGCCATCGGAATCTTTTTTTGGCCCCCAACATTTATCCCTCGCAGGAGTATGATGTAAGTTGTCACAGAGTCGGAGAATGTAGTGATACAAAAGAGTTGATCGATAAGCTTGAGTATGTACAGATGGTCCTCGTCTGTCGCGAAGGAACCAGGCCCGCAAGTTACGGAACTTCATCGGCAGTTCTTCAAAAATTCGAATGAATGGCAACTTGGAAGATGCGAACTTGCCAGGAGAGTCCGGGAATTACTTAATCCACCACTCCACAGCCGAAAGCCCTGCAGGCTCATTAGTCCTACAGGGCTTTCGCTCAAATGGCAGAGTTGTGCCTTACTGCGATGCCATTACTCCGCAATCGTCATTTGTTGCCGGTACAGGGTACGACCATCCGCGACAAGGCTCAGGAAATAGACGCCGCCGGCCCAGTCGCCGCACTGCAGTTCATGTTGCGCGGAAACGGCCGGCACCGCAATGCGAGTCTGGCGAACACCCAGCGCATTGTAAACAAGCAGCCATACGCGTTCATGTTGCTGTGCAAGCCTGTAGTCAATCCTTACGAGGTCTCTGGCGGGATTGGGATAGACCCTTACTGTCGGTGTGCGGTCGGTGATCGCCGCGCCGGTCGAGGCCTCTTCCCCATTTTCGGCGGCGAAACGCGGCAATTCAAGACTGTGAATCTCCTCTTCCCATTCATCGTCGCCAAAGATCGTCAGTATTGCCTGGGCGCGGGCACTGGCGAGACTGCTGTGCGAAGCGCTCTCCGCAATCGTCCTGACAGTCGTCACCTCCTCAGGGTTGAGCTGAAGAATCGTTCGGCCTTCCCGCTTGAGATTGATCAGCAGATTCATAAGCGAACAATAGTCGGTCTCGGTGTCAGCGGCGCAATAGTCGTCCAGGATTTCCTGCGCGGGCGCTGTTTCACCGTTGTACAACAGCGTTTTAATCACCATTCGAACGACGCTTGCTTCCAGATTCTGACCGCCGGCAACCAGGTCTTCCTGATAAGAACGCAACTCCTGAATGGCCAGGTTATAGTCTTCGCGATCCAGATATTCACGCCAAATCTCATTTGTGAAAAAGGCGCGTTCGCGTTCCAGTTCGGCAATCTGTGCGTCGATGTGCCCCCGCTCCGACATTCCCGTCTGCACATCATTGATTTCTTCCATCAGGGCGGGCGGCATGGGAGGTTCTAACGCCAGTACCACCTGGTAGACTGCATCAGTAAGGCGTGAATTGGCAATCAGGACCAGGGCGATATCTTCGACTGCGATTTTGGCGGGACCATAGTTGACTAAAGCCAGCAAGACCTGATCCGAGAGATAAGGCGAAGCCGCTTCCAGGTTTGCGAGAACTTCCGGCCCGGGCGTTGCTTCGTCCTGAATTTGCTGTACCAGTCCGTGGCTGTCGCCGTCGTCGATGACACCGCCCGTAGCGACAATTTCATCACTTAAGCGTTGTCGTTCAGCGAACTTTTCGAAGGTTGCGATCGCTGCCAATCTCGTTTTGCAGGAAGCGCCGCTGTAGCTATCATTCTGACATTCATTCTCATAAACACCGGAGGCGGTACAAATCGGTTCGGTATAAACCGCGCCGCCGGGATTCGGGTGGTGTGAATAGTTCATCCCCGGCAACCCGATGTTTTTCCAGATTTCTTTCCAGGACCAGGCCGGATCACAGTCATTGCTGAAAGTGTTGCCCGCGGGCGAGCTGTCGCTGCCGCAGGCTCCCTGGTAGTACGCTACACTGCCCAAAGGAGGCGCCACGCTGATGTCGGTGGCCATGTTGTTGTTGTAATCGTTGCACTTGATCTGTAATCCGCTGTTGTTGTTCTGAGCCTGCGAGGCCGAGTTAATCGCTTCAAAGCTGTTCTTATACAACTCATTTGCGTCGCCGCCTGTTTTATTGAGAATAATGCCGTACTGTCCATCAAAATTTGTCGTAAAGTAGTTCTCCTGAATCTTAAAGCCCGTGCAGGAGTTAACATACAAACCATAGGCGTGAGGACTCGGCGTTGCGGTCGTCCAGGTATTGAGCGGACCGACGTCGAAAGTATTCTCCGTCACATCGAAGAGATCGACGGACTTAAGATAAATGCTGCGCCAGTTGCCGGTAAATTCGGCTTGGTTGATTTTGATGCTGCGCAGCTCGCTGGCGGAGATGGCGTGGATCCCATACCGTAAATTGTCGAAACGTGAGGGCGTGAATTGACTGCAGCCTAGCTCTGTGATCGGCGAGCCGGGGTCGCAGTGTCGCAGGACCATGAAAGAGGCATTTTCCCCGATGATTCCATAACCGCGAAAGTTTAAATGGTAGGCGCCGGTAGCCGTGTTGCGAAAGTGGCAGCCGCGAAACATTATGCCGTCGACTCCCGCAAGATAGACGAAGTGCAGCGGCAGGAGTGATTGATTGTTTAAGAGCGATGTCGTTTCAAATGTACAGCGATTAAAGTAAGACAGATTCGGCAGTGGCGTCCCGGCGCCTGAACCGCTGGGGACCGAATTGGTGTACCAGTAGAATTCCACGCCGGTCTGGTTGTTGCGGAAGCTGCTGTTCTCGGCCTGAACGACACCGCCGCTGTAGGACACGACTCCTATCATCGCATTTTCAATGACGGCGCCGTTTTTCATTTCGAGAACGGCTTGCGGGCTGCTCGCAATGGGATACTGGCTGCTAGCGCCGCCGGAGATAAGTCGAATACCTTGCCACATGCTGTTCCAGTTGGCTTCGGCCGTCACTGTTGCGCCATCCAGTATTAAACGGCCGCCGGGTTGAACGCTAATTTCACCCTCTGAGGGCATAACGACCTTACAGGCCAGAGTCAGAGTGACCCCGGCCTCCACATTGATATCGCGATAGAGTTTAATATCGAAATCCCAGGTTTCATCAGCCGTGATAGAGAGCGGTATACTTGAATAGGTTTCCAAGACGTGACGTCGCAGCGAAGAAATGGCCAGGCTGCGGTGCATCTGCCCCGCCTGCATCGGCGATTCGTAGTTAACCTCTTTGTTGCCGCCGACAACATTGTTCGTAATCTTTTCATGGTTGGGAATGCCGTTGTCCGAGGCGTCAGCACCCCAATTAGCAACATGAGGACAGGTGCCGGGATGTATGCCGAAAATGTCGCTTAGATATTCGTCATCATTATTGCAGTTAGCGCTGCCGCCGCCGCCAAGGTAGGTATGGACCAAACCCAGAATGTGACCCAGCTCATGCGCCAGAATTCCCGCCGCCACCCAGTCATCGCCATTGCCGGTATTCTGGAGCATTACAACCTGCTGATTGGCCGTCAGGTTGCTTTGCGAAGGGAAGCTGGCGTAAGCCGATGCTCCGCCTGCAAGCGTTGTGACGATCGCGCTTGCCCCGCTGCCACCGCCACCGCTGAGAGTAATTTGCGGCGGCGTTATGCCATTGTAGCAACCGCTGTTAGCTCCGTTGTTGTTAATCGTTATTGCCACGACCTGACCATTCTGAATCTGTGCTGTCGCCTGGGCACTGCCAGTACTGAAGGTGACTGTTGGCGCTGATGTGTATCCCGAGCCACCATTGGTGATAACAATGTTCTGATCTTTCACGCCAGCACAATAAAAGCCACCTGTGAAGAAAATATTCAAGTAGCGCATTCGAGCGGGGTCGGCGTTTGCAACGGCGTTCTGCAGCAGCGTCGTATTAGCTCCCTGTGCCCACAGATTGTCATCCTGATAGAAATAGATTCGTTCCTGTCCGGACGAGCCCAGAGAGAAACGAATTTTCGAGTCGTGATTTGGCAGACCATTAACGCCCGCGACCACGTCCGAAGGAGCGCCGGAACTATAAAATTGGTTGACCCAGGCCAGGATTTGCTTTAGTCGGTTTCTATCATTGGCGGTATTCTGGAAATTGCCGCTGCCGTTGGATTTCTGCATGACATTAAAATTAACGGCAATCTTTTTGATCGGTGCATTGCGGATAGCTGCGGCGCCGCCTTTAGGAATATAGGTTGCTAAGTTGCCGTAGGTCGTCCAATCACCGTCGGGATCGGTTCCGCAACTGCCATTGAGTACTTCATCGCCGGATTTATGCGCGTAATCCGGATAGTCGGGCGTACCGCAAACGAAGGGCTCATCGGATGCCCGCATTGACAATGGCGACATAAGTATAAGCAACAACAAGCACATAATTCCGCCTGTTGATATCATTCGAAGGTTTAGAATGGACGGTACGAAGCGTTTCGCATGAGAATTGCTAGCCATGAGCATATTCCTCTGAAATTGTTGAATGGTAGATCGGCATTTCCGTTATAATGCACAGCGATAGATGCCGGCAATCGCCGTGCGTGTCCCGTGATGGATCGTGCCCGACTATGGATCGATGCGTTGCAGTAATAATCCGCCTCGACCCCTTCCGATCAGGTCTAACAGGCACAATTGAAGATGGCAGTACTATTGGCCTATGCCGTTGCGGGCTTTACTGTTTCTTAGGCACAGATTACACTTGACGTATACGCAGGCCGGGTGAACAGCCTGCCTGGTCGCGATTTCGCGTGCTCGAAGTTCTCAGTATCACCCTTGGGCACGCTGATTGCTGGAAATTCGAGCGCAATCTACGTATGGTCCGCCGCTGAATCCAGCACCAATAGATAATCGTATTACCTTTTCCAATAAACGTGACGAGTTTGTCAATAAACGTCGCTAATTATTATATCGCCACGTCTGGATACCAAATCCGGCTCCTGAGCGTCAGAGCACTGCCCTTCCAACATGTCGAGTCGCCCCACATTGATGTGTTGTAGTATTTGCATGGTGTCGCTTGCTGCAGGGCGCGTCGGCGATGGAGATAAATACCGCCCTGAGGATCCGAGGGTCAAGTAAAAAACTAAGCCCTGCAGGTTGAGTATACCCGCAGGGCTTGAGCAGAACCGGCAGAATCATCCTGTCTGCCTACCTACGCTGCCTTACTCCACAATTGTTAACTGATGCCAGGACAGGGCGCGTCCATCGGCATTGAGGCTGAGATGATAAACACCGTTTGTCCAGTCACCGGTCGGCAGCACAAGTTGCGTTGATGCGTCCGTCACCGGAAATTGGCCTATGCGAAGCCCCAGGGAGGTATACACATTCAAGTATACCTGCTCATAGTCAGAATCGAGCTTGAATTCGACTCTTGCAAATGACGCGGCCGGATTGGGGTAGACCTTCATTGCGACTGTGCCGGGCTTATCGTTCTCGCCTGCTGTCGGTTCGCTGTTCTGCGCCGCGCCGCCGCGTGCCGCGCCAAGACCATGAATTTCCTCCTGCCAATCATCGTCGCCGAAGATCGACAACAGCGCCTGCGCCCGAGCCTTGACAAGATTGCTGTACGAACTGCTTCCCGCAATCGTCCGGACAGTCGTTTCCTCAGCAGGGTTGAGCTGAAGAATCGTGCGGCCTTCCTGTTTGAGATTGATCAGCAGGTTAATGAGCGTACAATAGTCTGCTTCAGCGCCGGCGCTGCAATAGTCGTCCAGAATTTCCTGCGCGCGCGCGCTTTGTCCGCTGTGCAGCTGTGTTTCAATCATCATCCGCAACGTGCTCGCTTCCAGCAGCTGACTGCCGGCATAGAGCTCTTCCTGATAAGTGATCATCTCCGGAATGGCCAGGTCGTAGTCTTCGCGTTGCAGATATTCACGCCAAATTTCATTTGTGATAAAGGCGCGTTCGCGTTCCAGCTCGGCAATCTGCGCGTCGATCTGCGCCCGCTCCGACATTCCCGTCTGCACTTCATCGATCTGCTCCATCAGAGCGGGCGGCATCGGCGGATCCATGCCGAGCAGCGCCTGGTAGACTGCATCCGTCAGACGTGAATTTGTAATCAACAGCAAAGCGATGTCGGTATGCGTTAACTTTGCCGGACCGTCGTTAACTAATGCCAGTAACACCTGATCGGAAAGATAGGGTGAAGCGGCATTCAGGCTAATGAGTACGTCCGGGGCCGGTGTGACGGCATCCTGAATCTGTTGTATCAGGCCGTCTGTTTCGCCGTCATCGATCACGCCGCCGGTGTCGATAATTTCATCATTCAGACGTTGTCGCTCGGCTTTTTTAGTCGCCATCGTCAGCGGCGAAAGGCGTGACTGGCATGAAGCGGCACTATAGCTGCTGCTCTGGCAATTGTTTAAATAGACGCCGGGAGCAGTGCAAATCGGTTTAGTATAGACGGCGCCGCCGGGATTCGGATGATGAGAGTAGTTAATGCCCTGCAGGCCAATACTCTTCCATATCTCTTTCCACGACCAGCCGGGGTCACAATCATTGTTGAAGGTGTTGCCCGCCGGCGAGCTGTTACTGCCGCAGGCGCCCTGGAAGTATGCGATGCTGCCAAAGGGCGCCGCCACGCTGATGTCGGTGGCGATATTGTTGATATAGCTATTGCACTTAATTTGCAGGCCGTTATTGTGGTTCTGTGCATGCGATGCCGAATTGATCGATTCGAAGCTGTTGTTGAACAGCTCGTTGGCAGCGGATCCTGTCTGGTGAAAAATTACGCCGTACTGACCATCATCACTGGTCGTAAAGTAGTTTTCCTGGATAGTAAAGCCGGTGGAGCTGTGAGCATACAAGCCATAGGCATGCGGACTCGAACTTTCCGTATGCCAATTGTTAAGCGGACCGACATCGAAATTGTTAGCTGTCACCGTGAATCGATCGACCGACTTCAGGTAGATACTGCGCCAGTTGCCACTGAACTCGGCCTTGTCGACCTTGATCGACCGCAGTTCACCGGCGGAAATCGCATGGATGGCATAGCGAAGATTGTCGAAACGCGACGCCTGGTAGTCGCTGCAGCCGGTTTGGCCAATGGGCGAGCCGGGGTTGCAGAGCCTCAGGACGCTGAAGGAGGCATCTTCACCGACGATGCCATGACCGCGAAAGTTCAGATGATAATCGCCGGTAGCCGTATTGCGGAAGGTACAGCCGCGGAACATGATGCCGTCAACACCTGCCAGGTAGGCCAGACGCTGCGGCACAAGCGACTGATTGTTAAGCAAAGCCGTCGTTTCAAAAGTGCAGCCATTAAAATACGAAAGGTTGGGCAGCGGCGTTCCCGCCGACGGGCCGCTTGGAATGGAGTTGGTATACCAGTAAAATTCAACCCCGTTTTGATTGTTGCGAAAACTGCTGTTCTCAGCCTGAATCACGCCGCCGCTGTACGAGACCACTCCGATGATCGCGTTTTCGATCAGCGCGCCGTTTTTCATTTCCAGAACCGCCTGCGGACTGTTGGCTATCGGATGCTGGCTGGCGTTGCCGCCCGAGCTGAGCCTGATTCCCTGCCACATACTGCTCCAGTTGGCCTCGGCCGTTACGGTGCCACCGTCGATTATCAGGCGTCCGCCCGGACGGACGAAGATCTTTCCCTGCGCGGGCATAACGACCCTGCAGGCAAGCGTTAGCGTTGCGCCGGGCTGCACGTCGATGTCGCGGTAGAGCTTGATATCGAAATCCCATGTTTCATTCCCCGTAATTGCCAGAGGTATACCCGAATAGCTTTCCAGTACGTGGCGACGCAGGGACGAAACCGCCAGACTCCGGTGCATCTGCCCCGCCTGCATCGGCGACTCATACCGGATGTCATTGTTGCCGCCAACCACATTGTTGGTAATCTTTTCGTGGTTGGGAATGCCGGTGTCCCAGGCGTCGGCATTCCAATTGGCAATGTGTTCGCAGGTGCCGGGATGCGGGCCGAATATGTCGCTGAGATATTCATCGTTATTGTTACAGTTCGCGCCGCCACCGCCACCGGGATAGGTGTGCAGCAGATCGAGAATATGTCCGAGCTCATGCGCAAGCGTACCCGCCCTGCCCCAGTCGCTGTTCGGACCGCCGCTACCGTCAGTCTTAAGCATTACCACGTGCTGTTTCAAGCTTAAGTTGGATTGTGATGGAAAGCTTGCGTAAGCGCCCGCTCCGCCCGCAAGCTGCGTAACAATTGCCGTCGCGCCGCTGCCGCCCCCGCCGCTGATGGTGATAGTCGGCGGCGTGATGCCGTGGTAGCTGCCTCCGTCATCTCCGTTGTTGTCAATCGTGATTGCGATGACCTGGCCGTTTTGAATCTGCGCGCTGCCGGATGCCGTAACGGCTCCGGGAGAGAAAGTGACGGTCGGCGGCGAAGTATAACCCGAACCGCCGTTTGTAATGATAATATTTTGATTAATCACTTTCCCCTGGTAAAAGCCGCCGGTCCAGAAAATGTTTAAGTAACGCATGCGGCCCGGGTCGGCGGTCTCCACCGCATTTTGGAGCAGCGATGTGTTCGATCCCTGACCCCATAAATTGTCATCCTGGTAAAAGAAGATTCGTTCCTGTCCCGCCGCGCCCAGCGTAAAACGAATTTTTGAATCATGATTAGGCAGTTCCACCACGCCACCGACCGGATCCGAGGGCGTGCCGGAGCTGTAGAACTGATTGACCCAGGACAGTATCTGTTTAAGCCGATTGCGATCAGTGCTCGTGTTCTGGAAGTTGCTGCTGCCGTCGGACCTTTGCATTACGTTGAAGTTGACCGCGATTGTCTTAATAGGGGCGTTTTGGATTGGTGATGCGCCGCCCCTGGGAATGTAGGTGTTTAAGTTGCCGTAAATCGTCCAATCGCCTCCCGGATCCGTGCCGCAGCTGCCGTTAAGAATAATATCGCCCGATTTATGCGGATGAGTGTGATCCGCGGTACCGCAGACAAATGTCTCGGCGAAAGCCGGCCTGACGCTTGTCATCAAAGCCGATATCGCAATTATCATGAATAATCGAAACATGAGATTTCTCCTTTGTGCGCAAGACTTAAAGGTATGAGCATCATTGATTTGGCATAACGCGATCGATGCTTAGGATCGCGATTGCGGATGGCGGAGGTGCTATTGTGTTGCGGAATTTCTGACTTCCGCATCGATCATGCGAAGGCGTGGCTATAGCTGCCGGCATTGCGAACCGTCAGTCTTTAGTGTCTACTGTCGCAAACGATCATCCGGCGGATTGGCATTGAAGGACATTCAAAAAACGAGCGCTGGCCGGGATCATGCAATCGCCGGTCGGCGACCAAAATCCCGGATTTATAGCTCGACTAAATGCTGCATCGGTAGGAGCTAATCTAGCACAGGATCGGCGCTGACGCCAGCACCATTAAATAATCGTATCGATTCGGCGGATAATCGTATCAATCTGGCAAATAAACGTTTGAGCAGGACGCGGATTCCCAATTTCACCATACCCTGAGCAATCCATTGCGCTGTGCTTCGATTCTGTGTATTTTGGGCCGCCCCGACCAGAACCAACGGTCACTATTTAGGAATTTCCAATGTACAGGTATGAATTCAATTCACTCCCGGCATCATCGCTGGCGACGCAATTTGTCGTTCTGCTGATGGCGCTGGTCGGGATGCGGGCCGAAGCCGAGTCAACGACAGCATCGACAGAGGCAAACGGAAACAATGTGGCGATTGCAGGCGAGGAAGTCGACGAAACCGCTAATGATGTATTCGTGTCGCAGGCGAGTCCGGAGGCATTTCAAGACAGCGCTCATTATCTCAGCCCCGATGAATACAGGATTGGCGACGAAAGGCGCTGGCTGGCGGACGGCTCGCAGCCGAGGAGATCAACCAGCTTGCGGCCGCTGCCGACGGCCGTTGTCGGCGGCCTGCTGACCGGTGGCGCGGTGGCGCTGCACGCAACAATGTTCAATGCCTGGTGGAACGATGAGCAGCGTGAATTCTCCTTTAAGGACGACTGGAATTCCACGCTGAAAATCGATAAGATCGGTCACTTTTTCGGTGGCTACTTTTCGTCTTACCTGGTCAGTGAGGGATTGATGGTGGCGGGCGTCAGCCGTGATGCGGCGGTTGTCTGGGGCGCAGCAACCGGACTCCTGTTTCAAACCTGGGTCGAGGTTGAAGATGGTTTCGCCGAAAACTGGGGTTTTTCATGGACGGATATGTTGTCCAACAGTTTAGGGGCCGGCTTTTTTGTGGTACACCACTACGTGCCCGAAACGCAGTATTTCACTCCCAAGTGGCAGTTTGTGCCGCCGGAATGGGTCGATGCTCCGCGTGTTTCTACTACCTGGATTGACCAATATAATTCGGTCACCGCCTGGCTGTCGGTGGACGTACATCACTTTCTTCCCGCGGCTGCCCAAGGCTATTGGCCGGAGTGGCTAAATCTGGCGCTTGGCTATGGTATTCACCAAACTGAAGATGAGCTGTCGCGTCGATACATGGTGGCGCTCGATTACAATCTCATCAAGCTATTGCCGGACGGCGGAGGATTTCTCAACTGGCTGCGACAGACCGCCAACTATTTTAAGCTGCCTTCGCCTACGATTGAATTCGGACGCGTGACGCGGGCCTATCTGCTCTTTCCCTTTGAATTCGGCCTGTAAAAATTGGCGGGCTGCCGTCGAAAGCAAAAAGCCCGCCGGCTTCATAAAAGCGGGCGGGCTTCTCAATCCAGTCTTCGCAGCTGCCGTCCTTCAGCCGCTGAATCGGACCGCAGGCTGCATCGCATTGACGCGGCAGCGAACTTAGTCAGCGACGATCACTTTCACCGTTTTGATGCCTTCGCCGTCGTTGATGACAACGGAATAGGCACCGGCGGCCCATCCCTGCGTATCGACATTCAGACTGCCGACGCCGCTGCCGGCCTGCTCGTGTTGCGTGAAGACGCTGCGTCCGAGCGCATCCTTGATCGTAATTTCCAGCCGGGTGTCATCGGCGACAAAATAATCGAGCGTCAGCGTTTGCCCGCTGCGTACCGGGTTGGGCGCGAGCAGGAGCGACTGATCCAGTTGCTGGGCCTGGGCGGCTTTTTCCAGGCGTTCGCGGGCTTCGTCGCGTTCGAGATCGGGTGCCTGATCAATGAAGGGGCTCGTTGACTGGCAGATGATCTCGTACTCGAAGATTTCCTCGGTCTCGGGAATCTCGCCTTCCTGCTGTCGCACGTCGACGATTTCGGGGTTAAACTCGACGAAGTCGTCGCCATTGATTTCTTTCGCCCTGATTTCCTGCGGGCAGGGATTGCCGGCTGCGTCGAAGCCGGTCTGAAGCAAACCATTGGCGCGCGCAATGTACTGATCGCCGCCACCGATAGTCTGGTTATAGTTGACACCAGCGAAGTAATAGCCGAGCGCCGCATCTTCCGTCCGGTCGATGGAACGCCAGCCGTCATAATCCGCGCCGCCATAGGCCTGCGAGCCCGCAAGCAGGTTGCCGAAGCCGCTGATCTCGAGCGCGACAGCGGCGCCGCGCGGAAAGACCGGGTTGTTCGTCTGGCCGACAACGACGATGTCGCCGACGCCGTAACGAATGCTCTCTTCCACATCCCAGCCGATATCCCAGCCGGGACGGTCGAATGCCGCGCCGACGTCGAAGAGCGTCTGCCAGATCGCATTGCCGAAGGCATCGGTACGAACCACATAGATATCATTGTTGACAGCGCCGAAGCCATAAGACTCCCCGACCAGGTTGATCACCGATCCCTGAAAAGGATCTTGCTGCTGAAGCAATGCATAACCTTCGCTGTTGGCGGTGATATCGCCATAGGTATTCGAAAAGTTGACTCCGCCGGTAGCGATGTCGACATTGACAAGCCAGAGGTCATCGGTCAGAAAGGAATTGTTGGAGCTGCTGGAGCCGACGACATACAGCGTGCCCTGCGTCTCGCGCAGCGTACTTTCGCGTACCGACCAGAACTCGTCGTCAAAACGCCCGCCATAGGCAAAGGACCAGATGACCGTGCCATCGGGTTCGAGTAATGCCAGGAAACCGTCGCGACCGCCAAGGCCGGTGCGCTCAACATAACCCGCGACGGCAATGAAACCTTCCTTTGTGACGATGACCGAAGTACCGCCGTCGGTGCCGAAGGTGCCCAGATAAGTGGCCCATTGGACGTTGCCGCTGAGATCGGAGCGCACGACAACGATATCGAAGCTACCGGTAGCGAAATTGCGGACACCCGTCGTAAAGATAAATGTCTCGCCGTCGAGCGCGTCGACAATTGAATAGTCTTCATCCCAGGATTCGAAATTGTAAACAAGGCCCTGGGCTACATCGCCGGTCGGTTTGGTAAGCGTTACGTACACGTTCGGTGGATTAAAAGAGGTTGTCGCGCCGAAACTGTGTGTGCCGCCGATCGTAAGAGCCAGGTTGTCGAATGATCGCGCATTGTCCACGCTGTAGCCGTTTTCCAGGAAGCGGCCGCCGGTATTGGTTTCGAATTGCTGTGCGGACAGGCTGTGGATGTTGAAGGCGCAGAACAAGAGAATTGTCAGTGCGGCTGCGCTCAATTTCAATCGTTTCATAAATCGAGTCATCAAAGAATTCCTCCAATAAGAATTACGTGTGTTAAACCAAAAGAGCATTAATAAATAAATGGTACTAGCCGGCAGTGTTTAACATATCTTGCCAGTGATATAGTCTTGCTGACTGGACCGCGGAATGCCGACGGCCATGATTTATAGCCAGACGGTATTGTCCCGGCCTGACACCGCGTAATTACTGGCAGTGCCTTTTCGGCCGGCGGCCATAGTCACAACAGAGAGTAGCTAGAGTTTCAGGATTCGGAAATGCAGTAGCTTATTACTAGCATTGTGCGTAACTGCTAATTAATTAATGTTAGTTCAATTGTTAAGCGATGGACAGTATTGTGGGTGTGCCTGCAAACTGCAGACTAATCAAGCAATAAAAAGTAGTTAATGGCAACATCGTCGGTGCGATGCCAGGTTTTGGTATCTGTGTTTCGATAAGAGGCGTCCAACTGCCGATTCGACTATTGTCATGCTGCAAACATCGATCAGCGTAGCGGCGTTTTTATTCGAGTGCAAATTGTGCATTGAACAACCTGATTGATTTGAAATTTGTTGATGATTTCATCAATGCACGTCCGACAGGTTCGGATCTAAGCTTCATTACCAATACAATGCCTGTACCGGCAAATTCCTTCGGAGCGCATATTGTGCCCTTGCCGCCTCACTGTTGAGTCAAAAACGGACAAAATGTCAAAAACAATAACAGTACCGAAGCTAGCTGTGGGTTCGCTTGCGAATCGGTTTTTGTTTTTGCGTTGGCACGCAGGTGTTGTTCGATCATTTGCAACAGTTCTTTGCATGCGGTTGCTGATATGCCGGATTTTGTTTGGCTTGTGTTTTCCGCGCTGCTGCAATACGTACAAAGCTAGTACAATTGTATCGATTAGGCAATAGGTGATTCTCTGATTTTCTTCTAAGGGTTTTCCTTAGAAATCCATGTAGGATAGTTTTCCTGACTGGAAGTCCCTTAACTTTCTGCATCGAAAATTTTCACGCGAAAAAGTGCCGAGGGCTTTTGGAGCACTACGTCGGTTGAAATGTACTCAAATAAACACCACGCTGAAGTCAGTACCCGTCTGGCAGACAATTACTTCGCTGAGGAACCGGAAGGTAGACAGTCTTAAATGATCTTAATAGACAATTTTCGAAGTAATTGCAGACGCTAGGTTCACGCTCAAATTCAAGCACAATCTTCCTGCCGGAATGATGTATTCCGGCAGGATGATACGATTAAGACGGATGAATGCAGGCTGATGCCGCAACTCAATTTTCAGATTGAAAGGGCAGACAAGGCTGTCCTCAGCGCGTGTCCGAGTGTTGCTCGCCGGCTCTCATAGCTTCTTCAAGGTTTAATGCCGAGGTCGTACCCGTTACGGGAAAGGGCGTTGGCGAAGTACAGATTCGAGTCAGAATTCCGGCAACATTTGTTACAACGGGCGGAGCAGGAGTCGTGACGAATGGAGTTGCCACAACCGTTGCAGGAGTAAAACTCGTAACAGCGACGTCGGTCGGCACAAGTGGCATTGCGCATGGCGTGCCGGCGGCATCCGTGCCGGACATTCCGACGACATCGGCATTGACCAGATATTGATCCCCCGCGCCTGCGCCATTGCTGTAGGTCGTACCGGCAAAGTAGTAGACGGCACCGAGATTGTTGTCCACAGAGCGGAAAGTTTCAAAATCGAGACGACCATAAGTGTTAAACCAAAGCGGCGCTCCCCCGGCGCCGGGCACTTCCATTGCAAAACCTTCACCACGCGCCGCCGCTGCGCCTGCCGCAACATCATTAACCTGACCGACCACCACGACATTTGTTTCGCAGCTATTCGCGGCATTGGTGATGCCGTAGGCTTTGTCCCATCCACCGGCAAAGGCTTCATAGCGGAACTCCCAGGTCGGGAGTACCGCAGCGCCCAATCCCGTTCGTATCAGATAGATATCACTCAAAGCCGAGCCGAAGCTGCAGGTTTCGCCGGCAATTGTCAATGTTCTGGGACCGCCGCAAGGATCTTCCGTCAATACGAGACTAAATCCCCTGTCATTCGCGGCACCGCCGTACACATTCGAATAGGAGATCACTCCCCCTGCCGCGGTGACGACCAGTAGCCAGACATCATCATCTGCCGCCGCGGCCGGTCCAAAGCTGTTACTGGAGCCCACGGCGTAGAGATTCGGATCGCCGGGCAATCCTTCGCGTACGCAATACAATTCATCGTTGGCTGCACCACCGTAGGTCGTCATCCAGACCACGGCACCCGTGGCGACATTAAGGCGCGCCAACACGCCATCACGGCAGCCCGCGCCAAAACTTTCCGTCCAACCGGCAACGATGATATCGCCCGTTGCATCGCTGAGACGAATAATAGATGTTCCACCGTCGCGTTGGAAACCGCCAAGAGTGGTCGTCCAGCTCACGGCGCCGGTAATATTGCCACGCAGTACCATCATGTCAAAGCTGCCGGTGTTCTGATTCAAAACACCCGTCGTCCAAACGAAGTCATTGCCATCTTCTATTTCGACAATGGAAGCATCGACTTCCCAGCCTTCAAGGCTGTACGACACTCCCTGCGTAAGCGTGCCAGCGGGATTGGAAACGCTCACGTATACATTGCCGGGATTGATGTTATTCTGCGGATTAAATGTTTCGGTTTCGCCAATCATATATGCCCAGCCCGGAAATGCCTGGCTGGTAATGACACGTCGGCTTGTTTCGAGATTCTGCCCTCCGATAGCACTTTCATTGGGCTGTGATTCGGCAGGAATGCTCCAAAGCGGCAAAAGACAGATACTGAGCATTGTGAACAGAATTTGTCGCCGCGAAAATAGTGTATGTTGCATGATTACATTCTCCACTAATGTTCGGATGATAGTATCAGTGTTTAGTATTATGTTATTGATTCACGACTACGTTCGCTGCCTGAAGCTCTTCACCACTGCGCAGTGTTACCGTGTAGGCGCCGGCGGGCCAGCCCTGCGTGACAACCTGCATTTCCTGCGGTTTATCACTGCCCGACACTTCACCTTCAAACATTGTCCGGCCGAGGGCATCGCTGACTTTAATCTGAACCGAAGCTTCAGACTGCGCGACAAAGTTTAACAATAATGGATTGCCGGAGCGAAGCGGATTCGGTGCAAGACTGAGTTTCAGACGATTGTCGTTGGGCAGCGCCTGTTTACGTATTCTATCCTGCTTTTCATTTTTGTCGACCTCTTCGGGAGGATCGATCAGGGGCGTTGCATCCACACACACGCGAATGGATTCACCGGTGAGCGTAGTTTGAGGAAATACCGGCGGTGTAAGAGGAACCGGTACGATCCCAACGGTAAACGGCAAGATCCCAGTGGCGTCAAGGAAGGTCGGAGATATTCGTTGGGCACAGGTTTGGCCGGCGGCATCAAAGCCTGTCTGGAGCATTGCATCGGCCCGCAACAGGTATTGATCGCCGCCGCCTATGTTAACACTATAGGTCATCCCGGCAATGTAATAGTGCGGGTCACCAAGAATGGGATTCAGATCGATGGAGCGCGCCCCTTCGAAGTCGGGACCACCGTAGGCCTGCGATCCCGGCAGCGGAACGCCAAAGCCGTCGATTTCCAGCGCAATGGCCCGACCGCGCGGATCAATGCCATTGTTCGCCTGACCGACGACGACAATGTCGCCAGGACCATAGCGGATGCTTTCCTCAACATCCCAGCCGATATCCCAGCCGGGATCGGCCGCGGTGCCCGTTTCATACAGCTGTTGCCAAAAGAAAGCCCCGGCCGGATCGGTACGCACAACATAAACGTCGTTATTAAACGCGCCGAAGCCATACGATTCACCGACAAGGTTAATAACCGGCCCCATGAACGGATCCAACTGCAGCAGGAGCGCGTATCCGCGATCGTTGGCTCCAGGTGCACCATAGGTGTTCGAGACAGGAACAGCAAGGCCGGTGGCAATATCGACATTGAGCATCCACAGGTCGTCATCAGCGCCGCCGGTATTGTTGTTGCTGTAACCTACGGCATACACGCTGCCCGGGATAAATCCCGCCATGCTTTCCCGCACTGACCATAGCTCATCGTTAAATGGCCCGCCATAGGCATGTGCCCATATTACTGCACCCGTAACATCATCAAGCAGCCCCAGAAACCCGTCACGGCAGCCATTGGAGGGACTTTCCACATAGCCGGCGACCACTATGTCGCCCCCCGCTTCCTGGATGAGCGAAGTACCGCCGTCCGTCGCGGGGCCGCCAAGAAATGTCGACCAGATTATCGCGCCGGTGAAATCTGCGCGTACGACGGCGATGTCAAAACTGCAAGCTCTCGGGTTCCAGACTCCGGTGGTAAAAATGAAGTCGCCGCCTCCTACATCGATAATAGAATAATCAATGTCCCAGGACTGGAAATCGTATACCACCCCTGCAACGAAGGAGCCGGCGATATCACTCAGTGAGACAAAAACATTCGGTGGATTGGGAGAATTGAATCCGCCGTAAGTGTGAGTCCCGCCGATTACAAGCGCAAAATCCCCAAAGGTCGGTGCGTTTTCCACACAGAAGGCGGTTTCCTTGTTAAAACCTCCAATAGCAACTTCCCAGTTTTGCGCTTGCGCGGTTGCACAAGCAAAGCATAACGCCAATAGTAGCAGTGCTCTTCGAATCAGGGCATAGAGTGAATTAGGTCGATACATGGGTGTACCTCCATTGGAAAAAGATGTTGAAATTTTAGAAAAATTGGTAATGGAATCAATATCAGGCTGAGACAGCCATGGTTGATGTATCAGTAGCTTTCGTTAACACGATGCTGTTGCAGTGCAACTTCAGTTCTGCGCTACATTCTAGGCAAGATCTTGCAATGAAGGCGGAATATATTCGGCAACCATCCGTGTCGGAGTCGAGTGCATCAAATGAGCTTCCGGGTCGGCAGTGTGAAATCTAGTTGAGAATTCAGCTCTATGTTAATCATAACTAGTTGACAAATAGTACCCAATTGGAAATTGGACAAAATCCAGAGGCGGTCTGACTTTTCAGGGATTTACTAAACCCCGTTCCTCTTGCAAAGAGAGAAGCTGAAGTATGTAGATTGACAGGTCGCTCGTGTTCGTCAGTCGTTCGCTAATCGCTACGTAGTAAACAGTGTTTTGTTTGTTTTTGGCGTTTGGTACAGGAAAAACAAGTTCATTCGATAAGACTAAGGCATTATGCCTGCGTCTAATTGTTGGTTATTGATACCTGCCCGTATTACATTCGCTCACAATACACTTCGATCGTACTTCAGATTCAATTCCTATAAAAACTGTCGATTGCGTTTCGAATTTTAAGAGCATGAGCAAATACCCATCTTTCGATCGAGCGTTGAGCAATTAAATTATACATTCGAGGACGTTACGTAACTTTCGATGGTCGTCTTGCGACTGCTTTTTGGTTTGGGCTCATTCGATTAGTTTAGCAGTGCACATTCACAGTCGCGCATAAACATACACTATTAAAAGTAAAGAAGCAATAGGCGAAACTCTGAATCTGGCCTAAGAAATTCCCTTAGTTCGTGTTAAGGATGATTCTAAAAAGAGAATCGTAACCGTGCCGGAAAACTCCAATCAGAATTGTCTGTATCTTTTGTGGTTTTACTGGTCGCTGTTGTACCTGTAATGAAGAAAATTCACGTGCTATACCCGGAAGTCTGAGTCGTGAGCCGAGCCCTGCGGATTATCGTAATGTTCATCCCCGCCGCGTGTTATTCCGGATGGTATCACAACAAACAAAAGAAGCGGCTGCCGGTAGAAAAACTTGGCAGCCGCCGCATTATTACACTTATCCAATGCCCTCAATCACACCGAAACGTCCGTAACTACACTTAGTACAAGCGATTAGGGGCTGAATGAAGATCTACTGAAGCGGATCGATCGTTATGGTCGAAAAACCATTGGCACGTATCGTATAGATCGTCGAAGAGGCCGTACTTGGGAAGTGAGCAGTTTGTTCGAGAGATAGTGTCGTTGGCGTCGTAAAGATATCGCTCTGATTATATATATCGATAGAACGAAAACAAACAGGTAGATATGTTGTGCAGCAGAAGTTCAATCCATTCCAGCAGCAGAGACGCAGGAGATGATAGATATAGATGCGTGCGGGCCATAGCGTTGCGCCTTCTCCACGCAGCTCTACATAGGATTGTGAAGTATTCGGGTGCGTATCACCACGAAATGCTACATTGACAATATCCGCCGCATAGAGAGGCGCCCGTTGAACTGTCGATGAAACGTGCTCAAATTCACCGATAGTGCCCGAAATCTGCGACGCGAGGTCAGCGGGCGCGATGCCGTTAACACTTGTTGCAAGATTAGCGCTGCCGTTAAAATCGGTCGATTGCGCTTCAGCCGTAAAAGAAGTCAGGATTGCAATGCAGAACATTGCCGTACATCCACAAAGAATTCGTTGGAATTGTTTCATGAGGTCGTTCCTCCAAGAAATTCGTTAGGAGTATTGGAGAGTTAGTTTACTATTCTGACAGTTTCAGATTGCCTGCCTCGCCGAAGCCAAGCATAGGATTGGGGAGTGATTAAGCTGTACGGTTGTCGGAGCAAGAGAACTTTGAGACTGGTGATTACACAAGTAATCCGGCCTTAATCCGGCAGTGGGCAGTTGATACAATGCGTGTTGTTTTCTTATTCGCGGCTTTTATTCTGCCTGCCTCTGTTAAAGAGAAGGCGACTGCCGATGGGAAGTACCGGCAGTCGCTTTAGCGCAATATATACGCCCAATGCCACCTTGAGTACCTTCAGGGTACCCCTGCAGCTATTGGCTACGCGTACATTTATTGTATCGGATCGATCGTTATCGTTGAGTTGCCATTGGCAAAAATCGTATAAACGGAACCATTGCCGTCAAAGCTGGCATCAGCTTCCAGCGCAAGCGTTGTCGGCGATGCGAAGAGATCGTTTTGATTGTAGATATCGATCGAGCGGAAGCAGACGAGCAAATAGTTTGTGCAGCATAGGTTTAACCCGTTCCAGCAGCAGAGGCGCAGACGATGATAAATGTAAACACGGACAGGCCAGGGCGTTACGGAAACGCTGCGCAATTCAACGTAGGATTGCGTAATATCCGGATCGGTATCGCCACGAAAGGCAACGTTAACCAGATCGGCAGATTCAAGCACTGCCTGCCGCACGTCAGGCGCAACTTCTTGAAATTCTCCAATTGTTCCGTTGATGGATGAAGCCACATCTGCCGGGGCCAGACCATTTACGCTTGTCGCAAGGTTTGCGGTGCCGGTAAAGTCTGTTGATTGAGCTTGAACATTAACCGATGCTAGGAATGCAAGAAAAAATACAGCGGTGCATCCAAAGAGTACTTTTTGGAAATGCGTCATGAATACGTTCCTCCAGAAGATACGTATAAAGTGCAAAAAATGTTGGTTAACAAGTACGCGTAGCGGCTACCTGTTTCAGTGACAGTGCAACGTTAAATCGAGATCTAAAGATATTGCGCTTTTGCTAGAACTTAGAATGCGGGCTGGTGGTTGCGAAGACGAATCTGTTGTTAATTCGTCGGCCTCGTTGTTTAAAAATATTTGTTGATTAGGCAGTGCTGATTCGCTGAATTAAGAGCAGGTCAAATATAACATATTCACCCGCGATGTCAAGTGATTTTTTCCTGAAGCAGCGAACTTTTTTGTCAATGTCTACGTAGTTGGCTCTTTCTGAGAAAATTCGGCACCTGCAACCTTTCCCGGCTCGCTTCGTAGGTCCCCAATTGGTCCGAACTGCATCGGACTGAGACAGTATACAAAAGTCCGTATGCCGGACGCTACTCAATGTGGAGAAAGCTATGGAGCAGCTGGAAATTAAGGGCCGGATTGTCTGGCAGGACCTCGAGTCAGGATTCTGGGGAATAATCGACGAGGACGGTCGGCAGTGGCGGCCGAACAGTTTGCCCGCGGCTTTTCAGCGAGATGGCGCGGAGGTACGGGTAAAAGCAGAGCGCAGCGAAGAGGGCTTTTCGATGTTTATGTGGGGATCACCGATTACGATTCTCGACATTCAGTAACATTGCCTATCCTACATTGACTTGTCAATCTTGGGTGCAAAGCAGCAGATAACGAGTACATCTCACGAAATTCGGGTATATTAGCTTTATGGCAGCTCTCTATACATATTCCTACGTCGGAATTCTTCTTTCGACCTTGCTCTGGTTTTTTCTTAATGCTCGCGAACAATCGACCACGCCGATCAAAATGTTGTTCTGGTCGTCCCTGGGCGTCTACAGCATTTCAATGTTTTTCGGCGACGGCAGCAGCCTCTACAAGATGCTGATCATATTGCCGCGCGATATCGCTATCTACGTACTAATTGCCTTACTGGCCAACAAGTTCGCCGCGCGCCTGGGCTCTTTTGCCGTCCTGGCGCTGGCCCTCGGCTCTGTGATGACCTTTTATTATTTCGATGTGCTCCTCGGCACCTTCGGCAGCGAATCGAGCGAACTGTCGCCTGATGCCGAGCTGATCGTCGATCTCAAAAAGGACAGCGATCCGGCAAGTGTCGAAGCGGCGCTCGAAGAATATCGCTGCGAACTAATCCCCGCCTTCCCCCGCCTCCAGGCGGCGCGCTACGCCAGCTTTACCGACAACTATATTATCAATGTGCCCGATGAGTATGCGGACGACATCGATGACATAATCGACCTGCTGCAATCAGACGCCAATGTCGATTGGGTGGAACGCAACGAAATCATTCAGCTCGATCCGGACGAAGATGAGGGCAGCGAGGAATACGAAGCGGCGGATTACGGCGTTAATGACCCGGACGTTGGGAAATTGTGGGGCTTCGGCCGGATGAAGATGGCGGAGTTCTATCAAACGCTCGCCCGCCTCCGTCCCAGGAAGCAAGCCAGAATTGCGATACTCGACACAGGGGTCGACGCAGAGCATCCCGACCTTAAACGCAATTATGTCTCCAGCGACCGCAACTCCGATCGCGACGTAGTGGGGCATGGGACGCATTGCGCCGGAATCGCGGCCGCCGTTTCCAATAACCGGATCGGCATCGCCTCGTTCGCGCCAAAACAGGGCTGGGTAGAAGTGACCAGTATCAAAGTGCTGGACGATCGGGGTACGGGCACAGACCAGGGAATCATCGCTGGCATCATTCGCGCCGCCGACGAAGATGCAGACATTATCTCATTGTCGCTTGGCGGTCGTTCCGATGACGAAAAACACCGCGCTTTTGGCGAAGCGGTGGAATATGCTAACGACAAGGGTGCTATCGTGGTCGCCGCCGCCGGCAACAGCAGCGCCAATGCCAGGCACTTTGCGCCGGCCGGTACGAAAGGCGTCATTGCGGTAGCTGCCGTCGATAACGAATTGAACCGCGCCGCCTTTTCAAATTCGGTTGCCGATCTTGATTTCGGCATCGCCGCTCCCGGTGTCGACATCTACTCGACTTATCCCGGCGATGCATACAAGTTGATGAGCGGCACCTCGATGTCCGCGCCCTATGTGGCGGGATTGTTGGGCATAATGAAAGCATTGCGACCTGCGCTGAATACCGCCGATGCCTATAAGCTCTTGCAGACAAGCGGACTCGAAACCGATGACGGCGAGGCCACGGGTCGCTTTATCCAGCCTGCGGCCCTGTTGCAAAAGCTTCAATAAGGAGTGAGCCGGGATTCATATCGCGCGTCGAAGCGACGCCATAGCGGCAGGCTTGTCCCGAATATAGTGACCGCCACTCGTCTGCCATTCCGAATTCACTGTGCTTGCGCCTCGTGATTATGGCGGGATTTGATTCGCCGGTCTGGCCTCGTCCGACAACCGCTAGAAGTAAACTGGCCTGTTCATTTCGCAAAAACTAAAATCTGACGCTCTCCCCTCTTGCTGCATCGCAGAATAATCCTGATAAACTGCTTCGTTCCGTATTTCGTCACACGAGGCAAGACCTTGCTATTGTACAGGTATCGGATGCCGCTGAAATCCCGTCACTCACAAAAAAAGCCTGACGATCTTGCAACCGCCAGGCTTGGCTACCGGTGATAGAATATCACCAGACATAATAATCTACATCGGCATTTACTCTTTTACAATTTTCGCGATCCAGGTGTGGCCGGATTGGCGCAAATGCACAATGTACATTCCGGACGGCAGGCTGCTAATGTCGACATCGATGTGAAGACGCCCGTCTTGCTGCTGCAGCTCGGCTTCGTAAACCGGCGCGCCCAGCAGATTTGTCAGCGAGAGCCGCGCTTTTCCGGGAAGATCGCTTTGCTGGCGCAGTGTAAAGCGGCCCGCGTTCGGATTGGGATAAATTGTCAGCGAAGACGGCTGATCATCGCCCACATTCGTAAGTATGCGATATTCGAAAGGCAGGGATTCGGCTTGACAACCATTGGCATCGCGAATCAACACGGTGTAATTGCCTTCACTCTCCGGAGTGTATTCGCGCTGGTCGCCATTGTTGCGAATATCCCGGCCTTCGTAGCGCCACTGATACTCCTCGGCTTCGGTTGAGAGCAAACGGCCCTGCGTCAGGGCAATGACCGGCCGGGCCGGGCGCGGAAGTATTGTGCCGCTGAATTCGCTCTCGCGGCCGGCGGCGTTTCGTACGCGCAGCTTGTAGCTGCCCGGCTGATTGTCGTCGAGCAGACTGATGCGAACCGCCACCGATATCGACGCCAGGCCGCTGACATCTATGTCGACATTCTCGGACTCATCGTCCACGAGCTCGATAATCTCCACCGGCGATCCGCCATCCACAGCGCGGAAGCTTACTTCGCCGCAGCCGCCGCTCAGGTTGCTGAGGACAGGATAGCAGCCGCGGCAGGGCAAAAACGAATGCTGCGCCAGATCACCCACCGAGGGCAGCGCAGCGCGCATTCCGCCCTCCGCGCCGGGCTGTGCGCCAAAATTGTCGCCGCTTTTTTCACTTCCGGGCGCGCCGCCCTGTGCATTGACGACAAGCCTATCGTGATCGTCGCTGTTGCCGTTGACGAATACAACGCCGCCGCCGCCGCCGCCGCCAGGACCCGAGGTAACCCGCTCGATGCCGAGTCTGCTGCCGCCCTTGCCGCCGCTGACATCCACGCGCAGCTCATGCGGTAAGTGCTCCGTCGTCAGGACCACCGAACCGCCGGCGCCGCCGCCGCCCAGGCCATCGGGATTGAGTGTTGCGTAATCATCATCTGCTTTGGCGCCGCGGGCACTGATGCTGAAATCCCCGGTATTGTTGATGGTGCCGGCGCGCAACAGAACAATGCCGCCGCCATTAGCGCCGCCTGAACCGTGGCCATGATTCGAATGTCCGGCGCCGCCGCCGCCGCCGAGAAACACCCGACCGGAACGGCTGCGCGGATGGTCATAAAGCTGTTTCCCGCCGAAGCCGCCCGGCAATCGCCGATTAGCCAGCACGCCCCAATAACCATAGCCGCCTTTGCCGCCCACACCAAAATTGCCGCCGCCGCCGCCGCCGGAATTGTGGTTGTTACCGCCGCCGCCCGCATTTGCCGGCGCGCCACGCCCATAGACAAAGGGCTCCACGCCATAGCCGGCGATGCCCTCGCCTTTACGGGACCAGAAGCAATCTTCGTCTTTGATATATTCCAGGGTATGCGGCGAGACGTTGCAGGGCGGATTATTTTCATAGGCGCCGCCCCGAAAACCCTTGGCGCTGACGTCCAGATCGGCCTCCAGCATCAGACAGTTGGCCGCAAGCGCAAGAACACCGCCTGTCTCGCCGTTCCAGGCTTCGCAGGTCAGCTCGCCCGAAACAATGATATGATTGTATTGCGGCACAGTGAGAATCTGCACGCGACCCTGCGTATTGTATTCATCGTGCTGAAGGTCTTCCTGCAGTACGACCACATTCTCCGCAACTGATTCGATGATGCCGTACTCGTAGAGACCAGCGCCTCCGAAATCGCGAATTTCGCCGTAGGTCTCCCGATCTTCGGGATCGATAAGCGCTCCCTGCATCTGAATGAGCAAAATCTGCATGCCGGGCGCAAAACCTGTCGTGTCATCGATAACTATCGAGCGGCTGCCGAAGTTAATGGCGCTGACGGCCGCATACTCGTTAATAATGCCGCCAATCTCGTCGCAATCGTCGCAAAACTCGACGGCGACTGTAATGGTATCGACAGCAACGCAGTCGTCATCATAAAAACCTTCCACTACGTAGGTAGTCGTTTCTTCGGGCTTTGCGATCGGATCGGCGATGCGCGGATTGCTGAGACCGAGTTCCGGCGTCCAGCGAAATTTGGCATTGCGCTCCGAACCGCTGAGCTCAACCTTCAAGGCTACACTGTCACCAACGCAGATTGCAATATCTTCTCCCGCCAGCAGCACTGGCTGCGGAACGACGCTGACGACAATCGTGTCGCGATCGTTGCATCCCGATCTGTCGATCGCTTCGACGATATAGGTCGTGGTTTCCTCGGGGCTTGCCAGCGGCGCGGCAATGGCCGGATCGCTCAACCCCTCGGTGGGGGTCCAGCGAATGCGCATTCCATCATCCTCTCCCGTGACGCGGGCTATCAGCCGAACCGCGCTGCCCGCGCAGATCTCGAGGTCGCCGCCTGCCGTCACCTCCGGCTGGCGGCGGACGGTTACGAGAACCGAGTCGACGGCAACACAGCCATTGGTATCGGTGCCGGTCACGTAGTAGCGAGTCGTCGTTTCCGGCGAGGCAAAGGGGTCGGCAATGTCACTCGCGCTCAGTCCCTCTGTCGGCCGCCACGAAAAGGTGGCTTTGTCGCCGGAGGCGGGAATCATGGCCAGGAGTTGCGTTTCTTCGCCCTCGCATATTGTTTTGTCGCGGCCATTGAGTTCCAGTTCGGGCGGTGGCAGGACAAAGACCGTCACCGTGTCGCTGGCGTCGCAGGAAATACCGTCGGTAACGCGCACGGTGTAGGTTGTTGTTTCCTTCGGACTGGCAATCGGCTCGCGGATGCGGGGATTATCCAGTCCTTCCTCCGGCTCCCAGATTATCTGAAAGTCTTTCGTGGTATCGCCGACGATACGCAGGTCCAGCTTCACCGATTCGCCCACGCAAAGGCGCGCGTCGCGCGGTCCGCTTTCAATCGTGCATGCGATATTCTCCTGGCCGACGCCGCCGATATAGCCGTAGGAGTTAGCTCCGCCGTAGCCATGGACGTAAATGCCGAGTCCGACATCGGCCAGCACATCGTGGACGCCGTCGCTGACTTCGAGCGTGGCATAGGACCAGTCCGAATCTGCGATCTGCGCGAACTCGCCGGCGTTCACCGCGCTGCCGTCCAGGCGCACACTGCCAATACTGGCGCTGGGCACGATAATAGATACGAACTGCCGGGTAAAGATATTCGTATTGTTGCCGCCATTCAGCTCGGCAACCTGGGCATTGATGAATCGGTAAGAGCGCAGGTATTGCTCGGCCGGCGGTATAAGCATCATGAATGGGTCGCCGACGCGCAGGTCGTTCGGCGTATCGCCGGCGGTCTGTTTGAACTGCGCAACCTGAATCGGACCGGTGGCTTCGATGACCAACGCTTCGGCTATCGGCGCTTCGAAAAATTCGCCGCCGTCAAGCACGGTCTGCTGAACGCCGTTGACAAATATGCTCGTATTATCGACGGCCGCCAGCACGCGATAGAGGTCACTGCCGATCGGCGCCTGGTCGGCCAGACGCGGCAATGGAATAATAAAGGCGTTGCGGCCCCAGGTGTTGACCGGCAACAATTGCTGGACGATATGGTCTCGCGAAATGAGCTGATTGGCAAATGCAATCGGGATAGTGGCCCGCTGGTGGCCCGCAAAGACAGCGATCGGGGCCGTCGATGTTACGCGCGTGCCGGTTAGATCGGCGTTGCGGGTGGCGGGCGAAAACCGAGACTGAACCAGGTAGACTTCACCGCGATCGAGCGTTACGCTTTGCCGGGCCATACCGTTGGCCTGCGTCGGCACGCTCGGGTCGATGGTCACCTCGGTATTATCAACCGTTCCGATGACAGCGAATTGAGATGGCGTACTATTATTGGTAAGCGTCGCGCCTTGCGTCTTGAGGTCGCTGTTATAACTCATTATCACATAGTTGCTGCCGAGAACGTCCTGTGGTAAACCCAAAAAGGCGTCGCTCGTGGTGCGGGCCTGATTGAGACCATAGACGGTCACCTCTTTGTCGCAGGTGATGTGAAAGACCTGCCGCGCCACGCTTTCATTTTGTGACTCGGGCCAGTTCAACACGCTGCGGGTATTATAGCCCTCCAGCTCGAAATTCAGATAAACGGTCTGGAACTTATACACCTCGCTGACGTCGTCGATCGTAAACTGCTGTTCGAAGCGACGGCCGTCGCGGTCGAAGTATTCGATGACTCCGCTGGTCTCTTCTTCGGCCGTAATAAAAAGAAAGAGGCTGTCTTCCAGCGCTGTCGGATTGTTGTGGAAATTCGGGAGGTAGGTAATCCAGAATTCGCGCCCCCTGCTGTCGGGAATATCCTGCGCCGCAGCGGGTTCCACTGAAGCAAGACCGGCGACGAGGAACAGCAGGCTATACCAAAATCTTGCAAAGAGCAGTTGAGTTAAGGGTGTGTTCGTGTGCATTGTGGCCGGGAGTGAATTAAGGGATACCACTCGAATCATGCCGTGCCTCTTCCAAAGTCAAGAAAGATATGAACTGTGCGGGCAGCTTAATTTTGAAGCCTGCAATTAGCTACTCTTCAGCAGAATAAACAATACCAAAATACTGCTGTAGGTTGCATCCGCCGATAAGCCCAACACATCCCGCTGCCCTTCAATTCACGGGTCTGAGTGATGTGACCAGGGGCAATCCTATTCCGGCAGGCTCCATACAACGTACTCCCCGGAATGGCCGGAGGTGATGATCGTTCCCTCTTGCGCAGCGAGTGCCATCGGCGGGTTGATTCGCGGAAATTCGTCCAATCTGTGCTCCAGCGCGCCGGATTGCAGGTCATAGATTGCGATGCTGTTTCTCGGCTTCCAACCAGTATCGCCTCTGAGAAGCACAAGCACGCGCCGTCGCTGTTGATCATAGACAAAGTCGCTGACGCGCTTTACTTCCGGCGCGACGATACGCTCGCGCTTGCCCGTTGCCAGGTTCCAGACCGACACGCCGGAGTGATGGTTTGGGGTCTCCCCTTCCAGCGTCAAGACCAGTCCTGCGCCTGCGTCAACTGCCAGACGGCGGCTGTACTGTCCCCTTAGATCGAGATCGACAAGCGTTGGCTGGGAAGCATCATAGGCCAGGCGCAAAATGGCTGGCGCCAGGTCGGCCGATGCTTCGCGCAACAGGTACAGCGCCGCATCGCTTTCACTAACGGCAATGTCGCCGATGACGCCTTCGACCGGCACAACACGCTGCAACTGAGCGCTGAAGGCATCCCAAATCGCAAGGCCTCCGTGCAGATTTGAGTAGATAGCCGCGAGACGCCTGCCGGCGTCAAAGAAACGCAGCGCCCTCAGGCTGGTCGATGGCAGGTCCTGCATTACAAGAAAATCGAAGTCATGTGAATTCCAGATTCTGATGCCGCTGCGGGTGCTGGAGGCCAGGCGGCGGCCGTCGGGACTCAATGTCACGCAGCGCGATTCCTCTATGGAGGCCGGCACAAAAAAGCGACGGGTTAATGGGCTTCCCGTGTAAAGTTCCAGACCATCGTTCGATGCGATCGCCAAGCTCTGCCCATCGGAAGTGACCGAAATGCTGCATCCGCCGCCGGCGATAGCCGTCCTAAGATGGTCTTGAACATTTGCAAAGCTTGGCGGCTTACGATGGCCAATCCATTCGACCAACGCAAGCTGTCCGTCATGCGTCAAAATCGCCATCGATTCATTGTCGGGAGCGGCCTTCACTGCGATGATCGCGTCGAGCGGCAATTGAGCTTCAAAGAGAAGCTTACCACTGTCGGCAGCCCTGATGCAATAACTGCCGTTGGTCATAATATTGGCGAAATGCTTGCCCCCGTCAAGTGGTAGGAGCGCTACCGAAGAGGCTGCAATCTGATAAAAGGCCGGTACCTGTCGCGGTTCGCCGAAATACTGTGCCGTTAGTTCTTGACGCTCGCTGTAAAGCACAGCATTTCGTTCGCTTAAGGGCAGAATGGTCTCCGGTTGTTGGGCACCTGGCACAATACTGTTCTTGCGCTCTGCCGATAGCGAGTAGAATTCAACGCGCGTCGACTGTTCCGTAAATACTTCTCCTGACGATTGCGACTCGCTGTAATGTTGTACGAAGACGGCAATCTCATCCAGGCGCGAATCTACTGCAGGCGTCAGAATATGTGCACCTGTTGGGGCTGATTTGCCGATCAGGTTTCCATCCGTCCAGCTCACAAGGTATAGCCTGCCCGTTCGTTGCGATAATCTCGGCTGCGAATGGTATTGGCTGGCTGCAATTATCAGCATGTCCCTGGTCGGGTGATTCACCATCGAAGTTCTTACCTTGTCGATACGTTCAAAGTAGTCGAGTTCTTCCCGATGCAAGAGCAATTCGCCGCGAACTTCTTTACTTTCCAATGAATAAAAACTCAGAACATACTCGAATTCAAAGTTTTTGATTTTCGGAGAATACAGTAGAGCCAGCTCGCGTCCGTTCGGCGCAAGTAGTGCCGACAATACAGTGACAGTGCTGTCGTGGATATAATCACTACTGAGGATTGCGGCTTCCTGACTTCCGTCCTGCAAAGTAATTAGGCTGACGCGGTCCGGCCTGCTATATGCGATACTGCCGCCATTGCCGGTGAAGCTTAAAGTCGACGATTGTCCGATCTCCACTTTCCGTTGCCAGAGCAGGTCACCTACTTTGGCGTGTAGGCCGCCGCCAGCAAACAGCAGTCCGAACAGCACCCACATAAGCGTGGATTCTTCGAGTTTTGCGTGTATGCAGAATATCGAGGATTGGATGAATTGCATGGTATCTCCTTATCGCAGAATGATGAATTTTTTGGTGTAGGTTCCGTCCGACGCGATCAACTGACAGAAGTAAATACCGCCCGGCAACAATGCGGTCTCCAGTTCAATCTTCAGTGGTCCGGCCGACACATGCCGCCTGATTGGGGACGACGATGCGACGCCGAGCGCATCGAACAGCCGGATGCTGATCCATTGTTCCCGCGGTGAATTCCAGCTAAGGCAACATATATCGCGGACAGGATTGGGATGAAGGTCAAACCCGCTGGGGGTCCTGTCTGCGGCAACGCTCAATACTGGAGTCTCCGGCCCCTCCCAATCGAATTGCCAGGCAATAAGGTCACCGCTATTTGGCTGCGTTGTGCTGAAGTATGCATAGAGGCGTCCGGTAGCGGAATGAATAGCGTACCATTGAAGTACTTTATCGGGTAGACCGATACGCCAGTATTCGCGGTCCTCGCGGATGTGCCGCAAACGCAGACTGCCGTCATCGAGTCCCAGCAAGATCGTTTTGCCATGAGGTGCAAGTTCAAAGGAGGTTACTTTTTGGTCGGAAAACGAAATACTATCTCGCAGCTCACCGGAGGGATAGGAGTAGATTTTCACAGCACCTTGAATATCCGCGAGCGCAAAACCCGACGCTAGGGGCAAGGCCTGTAACTGCAGTGTCGAATTCTCAAGTTCGATGTCCCTAACTTTCGTCATCGACACAACATCCAGTACGCTTACCGTATTGACAAGCTCAGATTGGCTCTTCCAAGTGAAACCCGGATAATAGAGCAAACGACTATCCGGTGAAAAATCATAGATGGGTCGAAAGGGTCTGGCCGAGGAATTGATTCTGCTGCCGGTGGCGGTTGACAAGTTCCACAAGTAGATTTTTACAGTGCCGATAGGCCCATCACCGACGTCGACAAGATTGGCGCAAACCACGTTTTGTCCGTCCGCGGACATTGCGAGCGCATAGCCAGCCAACGGCACATAAAATTCCTGCACCGGACTACCATCTTCCGTTCGGAATACACCGCTTTTTCCCCCCATCAAAATCACTGACTCACCATCGGCACTAAAGACGGAAGAGTTCAAATCATCACCGCCTTGCCAGACTGCGGTTCCGCTCTGCCAATCCCACAGGGTCGAATACCCATGTAGTTTCGAGGGACCGTCGTACCATTGGCTATGCAGCATCAATGTGCGATTGTCCGGGCTGAAGCTGAAGGAACGAATTTCGGCATCCCGATGCCTGAACCTCGTTGAAGTTGGGGCGCTACTGACGATATGCCCCGAGAACGTATTCAGAATGACAATCTCGCGTCCGGTACTATAGCCGAGGAATCGACCATCCGGCGTCAGCGTTGGATTCGGCCAACTGTCCGAGGCAATCAAACCCTCCCCGGGCATTGTCCGCCACAGCAGATCCTGCGCCAGGCATTCGGTCGATATGAGAATCATCAGACACAACAAGAGCTTTCGTCGAAATGCCTGATCTGTCCGACCTGCACGGAGTACGAGACTGGCGGAATGGGAGCGCCTGAAAATCACGAATGGGATCACATTCATAATGTTTGACAATTTATCAATCAACAATGCGGGTGAGCACTGGCGACGAACTAACAAATTATCATCATGTGCAACAAGGTATTATTCTGTCTCTGTCCTCTTCTAGGGCAGAGCATTCATGCAGTCTTTTGTCGATTATTGCGTGAACTGGAGCTGCACGACTGAATGTTTCGGCTAAGTTAGAAGCATCCAGCGTGGATAATATACAGGTAATTCGACTCGAACGATACACGTGGTACCGAAGCAGCAGAATATTGATTCGTACACAACAATTCTGTGATTGTACGCGAAATACCACAAATATCTGTTGAGCAGTCGAGATGAAACAGAGCTGCGAATTGTAGTGAAAAGTTAGCTTGTAGGAAGGTTGGTCGCATGATTGGCAAATATTCTTCGGAATACACTCGGTCTGAAGCTCTACTATGGTCTGACGTCGGAATCAATCGCCCGTGGCCGCCGACGCCGTAAAATCGTCCTGCAATAATGGAGAGCAATTCAGGTGCATTAGCGGACCATTTTACACGGCGGCAAAAAAATCGTAATAATTTTCAATTAATTGCCGGGCGTCAATTTTCAACTAAAATTCACTCAACAATGTCAATATCGAGCATTGATTCAGGCACATTGGCAGCCTTGTGGGTGACCTGCCCATATTAAACAGCATTATCTCCCACATGGGCATTTTTCACTATCCGGCCAGGACAGTCGGCGAGGCTTAACAGGCACAATAGTAGTCTGAGCTGTGACGTCAAGGCAAGCGGTCAGAAACTCTCGTACATCCGATTCAAACAAACACGGCGGTGATTTTCAACATCAGTAGTCAGGAGCGGCAAACACGTTGCAGGTTGTCCGATCTCATTCTCTGCGTCCTGCAGCAATCCCCGGATTGCCTGCCCTTGTAGCATAAGCTGCTTTGATATCTGTATTATCTCTGTGTGATATTTAACAGATATTTAATATGGCTGCAACATAATCTTGCCGTAATTTGCGCCAATCGATGATACGTTCTCAAGACAAGCACGTGTACCTGCAAGAGGTGAATTTTGCGATCTACTTCTGAAATGCCAGTTTCAGCCGACAGCACTCCTCAAATGCACGCCAAGCCAAGTAAAGGAAACGATAACCCAAGTGATACGCCGAACGGCAATCTCGTCGTGCAATGGCTGGGTGTTATCGGATTGGTTTATCTGATCATTCTTGCGGTCGGCGTCATTGGTGCGGGGTTTAAATGGGTGTCGGGTGGCGCGGACGGCGCCAAGGATCTCTTCGAATTCGCAACCAACCCGATAATGGGATTGATTGTCGGTACGCTGGCCACTGCACTTGTGCAGTCGTCCAGTACGGTTACATCGGTCATTGTAGGCCTGGTGGCGGGCGGACTGGCGCCGAGCGTGGCGATTCCCATGATAATGGGCGCCAATATCGGTACGACCATCACCAATTCTCTTGTCAGCCTTGGCCACGTGCGCAAGAAAAGTGAATTTCGTCGCGCCTTTGCCGCGGCAACGGTTCATGATTTTTTCAACTGGCTTGCGGTCGCCATATTTCTGCCGCTTGAAATTGCCTTCGGTATCCTGGAAAAGATCAGTCTGTTTTTGTCGGAACATCTCTTCGGCGGCGATTCGCTGGCCATTGGCGGACTGAACTTTATCAAACCGATCACCAAGCCGGTTATCTCCTTATTTAAGGATGGTTTCGCGGTCCTGCCCGAGCCCCTCGGCGCGGTGGCGATGATTCTCTTCGGCATCGGTATAATTTTCGTCGCGATAATGTTCATTGGGCGCCTGCTGAAGAAGCTGATGGTGGGCCGCGCCAAACAAATTCTGCACGCCGCCATCGGACGTGGACCGGTTGCCGGTATCGCTTCGGGAACGGCTGTTACGGTGCTCGTGCAATCCTCCTCGACCACAACCAGTCTGGCAGTTCCCCTGGCCGGAAGCGGCGTCTTCGGACTTCGTGAAATTTATCCATTTACGCTGGGGGCAAATATCGGAACTACCGTAACAGCGCTTCTGGCGGCGACGGGCGTCAGCGGCGAGTTTGCCGTCTTTGCCTTGGAAGTCGCTCTTGTCCATCTGATGTTTAACGTTTTCGGTGTCATCGTGATTTTCGGCATCCCCTTTCTGCGCGAAATTCCGCTAAAGTGCGCCGAATGGATGGCCGGTGTCGCTACAGAAAAACGCCCGCTGGCGCTGGCATATATTGTAACTGCCTTCTTTGTTTTGCCTGGGCTCTTTGTTGGCTTCACTGCCATGTTTTGAGTTTGAAGACTCGTCGTCCGGGAAGCCAGTAGGCATTTCTGCCGAACATTGTCAACGCTTCAACATAATCCGAAACCATGACAGAAAAAGTTAGGTATCAGGCTAAGCTCGAAGAAAACATCGATCAACTTAAACAGTTGCTTGAGAAGTTAAACAAAGAAGCCGAAGCCAAACGCGAAGATCAGCAACATCAGGAAATCAATCACCTTGAAGAGCATATCAAGGAAGCAGAAATTACCCACAGCGATATCGCCAAAATCGGCGATGAGCTTTGGCATGACATCAAAGAAGGTGTCGAGGATTTGCTTGCCAGGATTAGCGATCTGTTAAAACACCACTGAGTCGGATTCAGAATAGGGGCGGCGGCACCAAGACGGTATTGCTCCAAACGGTATTGCTGTTGTCAGATCTTAGTTTGCATACCGTAGGATTACGGCTGTGGTTTCCGGTATGTGCCCAAACAATTTTGTTTCAAGTCTGCTGTTGTTTAATAAGCAGCCAGGAGATCTAAGAAGATCCCGAGAATATCTACTCCTGCCCCGTTCTACGCTAAGTCCGCGCCTCACCCCCAAGCTCAAGAGGAGCAGTAGAATCAAAATACTTGTTTGACACAGTAACAAGATTGTCTGCCGCGTGGTCCGGAGTAGTGTTTACTTGCTGTCAAGTACAAATGGAATCGCCGCCGCAGGCAGCTGACGAGAATGTTCAAATCCAACATCCCCGCCGCAGCATACCGGAGCTGCGACGGGTTTGATCGTAGATTGTTAAGTGTTGTCTCCGCCTGCAAGCGGCCTTGTGCCGGTAGTTTCTCCTAGGAACTCCACTTAAGGTATAATGCGCAGGGAAAGCGATTCTTCATGGACCCGGCCCGCCGATGTCTCCGTTCGCAATCGCAACAGATATGCAGCTGCGGGAAGTAAGGCGCCGCTCAGACTCTCGGCCTTCCAGTTAAAGTGATGTTCACCCGACACAAGCTTACCCGACCAGACCTTGGAGACAATGTGTCCGCTCAGGTCGACAATTTCAAGCTGCACATTGGCCTCTTCCGCCAGATAAATCTTGACGAGGGCTTTGTCACGCAATGGATTGGGCGAGACGCGCAGGCATTTTTCACAGCCGTCGCGATCCCGACCGAAGTCCGCGCCACGCTTTGGATGGACAATAGTAACCGAAACCGTCGCTGTTGAACTTCCGCCCTGTCCGTCATCGATGGTATAGCTGAAAGTGTCGACGCCTGCTGTTCCGCCCGCGGAATAGCTCAGTGTCGTTCCGCCGCCCGTGATTGCAACGCTTCCCAATGTGCCGTCTGTTTTGGCGCTGATGCTAAGCGTTTCGCCGCTGTCCCGTTCGATGTCGTTGCTCAGGGCGCTCACAATCTCGGAGCCGTTGAGCGCCACGTTAAGCGGACCGTCATCATGAGCTTGCGGGTGCCGGTTGCGATAGATTGCGGCTACCGCGTTGTCATCAGAGCCCGCGACATACAGGTGGCGACTGTCGCCGCTGATTATCAGATCGGTCGCACGGTTCAGACCGTCAACGCCGCCCTGGCCGTCGCGCAGAGCCTCGACGAATTCGATCGATCCGTCTTCGGAGTCGCGACACAAGACGGCGACCGCATCGGCCTTCTCGGCGGCGCTGAAGACCTGGCCGCCCGCCGGCGCAACAACGACGGCCCGGATGCCGTCAAATGCCGCATCACTGACACGTTCGATGAAGCTCAGCTGGCCGGAGTCGGAGCGTTTGAATGCCGCAACCGCTTTGTCGCCGAAGCCGGACGCGTAGATGTGCCTGCCGTCGGCGCTCGGCGCGATATCCGTAATCTGAGCTATGCCTTCTACCCCTTGCTTGCCGTCCCGCAAATGACCGCTGAAGGTAAGCTCGCCGCTTTGTTTGTCGCGCGCGAAGATGGCAAGGGCATCGTCACCGAAGCCGGCCGCGTACACCTGACAGCCGTCGGGGCTCACCGCCAGACCCAATGGTAAACGCAGGCCGTCGACGCCGGCAGCTCCGTCCCTGTGCCGCTCGAGAAACTGCAGGAGTCCCGAAACCGGATCACGGCGGAAGACCGCGAGCGAATTGTCCGAATAACCCGTAACGTAGAGACTCTTGCCGTCGGGGCTGAGAGCAAGATTGATCGGTCGGCTGATGCCGAGGATGCGTCGGCCTGCATCGCGTTGTCCGTTTACTTTGCGCTCCAGAAACGACAATGTGCCGGTCGACGTGTTGCGTTCAAAGCTGACCACGGCCTTGCCGCCGTAAGCCGCTACGTATACGTGTTTGCCGTTCGGGCTGACGACAAGCGCCGAGGGATAACTCATCGACTTCACGCCGTTCTTGTTGTTCCGGACGCGACCGAGATATTGGAGAGTTCCATCCGCGGCCGTCCGCGCGAACATCGCCAGCGAATGATCCGATTTCCCGGCGGCGTAGACATGCGCCCCGTCCGGACTGATGCCCAGGCCCGCAACCTTGCGCAGGCCGCGCACGCCGCCCGAACGATCTTTGGCACGTTCGATATACTTCAGGTTGACGACATCTTTGGTCGCGCCGATCACAACTTCGACCGAGGCGCCGGTTACGATGCAGCCGCCGGCATCGCGAATCGTGTAGGTGAAAATGTCGAATCCTTCAAAGCCGCTGTCCGGCGTGTAGCTGACATTGCCGTTGGCATTGGTCGTAAGCAGGCCGTTCGCGGGCTGCGTCGCGCTGATCAGCGACAGACCCGTCCCGACATCATTGCTCAGCACATTGAAATCCACAGACGAGCCGGCACTTGTCGCTACAAAGTCCGGATTCGCCGTGGCGGCGCCAGAAGTCACGACCCGCAGGCCGCCGAAGGTACAACCCGCCGGCGTCGTTATCGTGGCCGCTACCGTCCCGGTCGTCGCCGAGGCCCAGTTAACAGATGCCCGCGTTGTTCCCTGGCCCGACAACAGAATGCCATTACTGATATTCCAGGAGTAAGTGGCGCCGGACATTGGAGGAATTGAATATTCGACGGCGGTGAGTGGGCACGGCGCGGCCGGTCCGACGATGCTAAAGGACGCCGCGGGTGTGACGCTGGCTTGAAAGGTGGCCGTACTCGTTAGTGCCGGCGCTCCGCAATCCTCCACCTGAACGGTCAGCGCCGCGATGCCGCTAGCGCCGCAGTTCGGCCTGATTGTCATTGTCATAACGGCGCTTGTGGCGCTGAAACTCAAGCCGCCATTCGTGATCAGTGCTTGATTCGCGGAGCTCGCCGTGACTATCAGCGTCGCGATTGCGTCATCGATGTCAGCGATCGAAAAACTGACGCTTGTCGTACTGTTTGCCGGAAAGGCCACATCCCCGATGAGGCTGATTGTCGGCGGATCGTTGACCGGTGTGAGGCTGATGCTGAAGGTCTGGGTGGCGGATGTGTTAACATCGCCGCCGCCGTTCGGACCGTCATCGCTGAGACTTACGCGTACATTGGTCGTGCCGTTGGCATTGTCTGCGGGCGTAAAGCGCAGTTGTCCCGTCGTTGTTATGGCCGGCTGAACGGCAAATAAGGATTGATTCGTTGCCACAACGTGGAAGCTGAGCGATTGGCTCGTCGAGGGATCGCCGTCGTCGATACCAGTTGCAAAGGGCTGGTCATAGGGACCGGAATCTTCGGCGACGACAACATTGGCGCCTGTCGTAAACACGGGTGCATCGTTCAGGTTCGCCACGCTGATTCTGAAGCGCTGCGACGCCGTGGTATTATCGCCGCCATTGCCGGTGCCGCCGTCGTCGCTCAGGCTCACGTCCAGCACCGCCACGCCCGTTGTCGCGGGATGAAGGGCAAAACTCAGATTGCCCGTGCTAACGGCAATACTCGGCTGCGTTGCAAACAATGCCGGGTTGTCATTGAGAATATGGAAGCTGAGGTTTTGCGCAAGCTCGGGATCGCCGTCGTCGATACCAGTCGCAAAAGGCTGATCGTAGGGCGCTGCTCCTTCATTCAGCGCGACGTTGGCGCCTGTCATAAACGAGGGCTCGTCATTGACCGGTGTCAGGTTGACGGTAAAGGTCACCGACCCGGTATTCCCGTCGGGATCGCTGCCGCGAATACTTATATTGACCGGGCCGTTGGCATTGGTAGCGCCGTTCAGCGCGAAGCACGTGATTGCGGAAGTAGGATTGCTGAGCTGAACGATATTCGCGGTCGGCACGATCGCAATATTGCCGGAACTGGCCGCCAGAACGATCAGGCTGGTTGCGCTTTGCACATCCGAAACACTGACATACAAACGCGTACTGCCGTCTTCCGGCATCGTAATTGCTGTGTTGGAGGTGGCCAGCGTCGGGCGGGTCGGCGTCAAAGAAATACTAAGTGAGGTCGTACCCAATTCGCCCGAGCCTTCGTGACGATAGGTGATAATGGCCTGCGTGGCGACTGCACCGCTGTAATCGATGTTTAAGACGCCGGAGTTTGTCGCCGTCAGCGTCGACAGCGTCAATGTTGTGCCGGGGCCGCTCAGGACGACATCCGGATTGTTAACCGAAGCACTGATCGTCGTCGAGAAGAAGAAAATCGGAAAAGTGTTGTTCCCGGTCGCCGCCAGGTAATTCGCCGCATCGAGGCTGCCGATCGTCACCGTGATGCTCGTAGAGCCCTGAAAAACAGTCTGGCCGTTGTTAAAACCGTCGATCCCCACTCCATCGCCCTGTGCGCCGCCGGTATTGCCGAAGGTAGACGTCAAGCCGAGCTGTACGGCGGGCGGAACGAGCACCGTCATTGAAATAGTTGTGGTCGCCAGCGCAATAGGGGCGCCGGCGGCTGTCGCCAGCGTGAGATTTGCGCCGCGGGCAACGGAACTTTGGAGCCGGACGCGCAGCGTATTAGCGGTCGAAGAGACAGCCGGTCCGAAGGTCGGGTCGGCCGCCCCTGCTCCGTCGCCGATACCTGCGCCGCCGAACCCGGTAAACAGACTATACTCGGTCGGTACCACAAGGTCGGGCGGCGACAAATCGCCAAAGGCATTGAAAGTAGCGCTGGTTGCGATAATGTCGGCAGATTCGCGATTTGCGTTGGCCCCCACCTGAACGATGAAACGATTGCCGAGGCCGCCGGCGTCATTCTGGTTCCAGCCCTCATTGCCGTTCGGGCTAAGGGTACTGAAGGCCAGCCGGTCGGGCAAGGCGGGGCTGAAACTGACGTTAAAACTCGTTGATGCGACATTTGCTCCGCTATCGCTGACGGTGAAGCTCAGCACGACTGCGCCGGTAGCCTGCGCGCTGGCGCTTGTAATGCGGAAACAGGTCGTGGCTCTGGTCAAACTGACCTGCACAATGTTGGCGGTCGGAACGATCGAAATGTCGCTTGATGCGGTGCTGACAACAAGGGCGGCGGTCGCCGTTTCCGCGTCCGAGATTGTGACATAAATCCTCAGGGCTTCACCGGCGCGTCCGTTGACAATTGTATTTGTCGTTGAAATCGTCGGCGGCAGATCGGGGACGGCCCCGGTCGTAAAACTCCAGGTCGAATTGTCGCTGAGCGCCAGGTTGGCTTCACCCAGCGGCGCGTCGAAAGCGCTTGTCGGATAGTTAACATACAAAGCCGTGTTGCCCGGCAGAATCGCTGACGGATCAATCGTGATGTTCTTTGTGCCGCTGCCGCTTACCCGGGCGCCGTTGACGGCCATCGATTCGACGAGGCTGCCGCCGACAACCCGCCGAATTTCGATATTACCCGTGCCGACCGTCACATTGTGATCGAAGTTTATTGTGAGATCGGACGAGACCGCTACACCCGTTTCATTATCGGCCGGCGTCAGCTCGTCGAAGCTGAAGCTGCCGCCGAACTCAAACGCGCCGGCGTCGGGATTGCCGAGGCGGGTGAAATCGCGTTGATCCCGCGCGAGGACATCGCCGCCGGATGTACCGTTGTTGTTAGCGGCATCACCCACATTGTCGATTGCCAGTGTACGGGTCGGACCGCCATTGAGGGCAAGTGTGCCCGAGATGCCCGACCCCCCGAGTCCCTGGGCAACGATGTCGCGGGTACCGCTGGTTGGAATGTCGCTGTCCGGCGTATCCCAGTAAATGTTGCCGCCGTTGCTGTTAGCCGTAACGCCGTGGATACAGCCACAATCTACCGATACCTGACCGCCGCCCGTCGTACTGCGATCAAAGATGTTGTTTTGCAGCGTAAATTCGACATTGCCATTGGAAAACATACCAAGATGTTCACCGTTTTGGTTCGCATCGTTATCAAAAAACGTGCAATTCACAATTGTAATGATCGGTGCTGTTCCGCCGCCGGTACTAATGTTTTCACTAAGGTAGATCCCGCCGCCAATTGCATCGGAATTCCCATTGACGACGCTATTGTTAACAAATGTGCAGTTGTTGAACTCTACGACATTGTCGACCGCGCTTTCCTGAACGTACACGGCTCCGCCGCCATAGGCATTGGAATTGTTGAGCGAGTTGCCGGTAAAAAGGGTATTGCTGACGGTCATATCGGCCTGACAGACAATCGCACCACCATAGCCGAAGCTCGTTGTGCCGTTGCCGTCGTCACAGACATTGCCTTCGAATTCGCACTCATCGATTAAAAGCGTACCGGCGCGATGAAAGATTGCGCCTCCGCCTGCTATCTGGAAATTGATCGGCGTAGCCTGGCTGCGTCCGTTAATCAGGCTGACGCCGGAAATCGTTACAATGTCACCCGTGGCGTTGATATCGAAGATACGGGCGCTGGAACCGCCTGATATGTCCAGCTCATCGGCATTGGGACCGTCGATGTGAACGCTGATTGTAATAGCGATTTCAGCTGTTAACGTTATGGAGGCGATCGTTGAACTAAAAACGATGCGATCGCCGTCCGTGGCGTCCGCGATGGCCTGACGAAGCGTGCCCGCGCCTGCATTGTTCGGCGAGGTGACGGTGCGTGTGGCAGCCTGCGCTACATCAGAAGATAGCACAAAAATTATTGCTATTACAAAAGTTGTTACGATAACGAAATGATGAGCTACCGTCCGAAAACACATATCTCTCTCCCTTGTGTTGTGTTAATGATTCGCTCTCAAATGGACAATGAATCATCCGACAGCGTCAGGGACTTCTATTGCCTGTGACTGTCGGAAAACCATTGTAGACTCTCATAAAAGCGAAGCTCAGTGAACCGCAGCGCTTGTTGCCGCAATGGGATTCACATAGATCAGGCGTTCCGAGCTCTAAGAATACGACTCAAGTGTCAAAAACGGCAATTGCGATACTGTGCGCTTTGCCGCATTTGTAGGCTGAAAGCGCGGCGAGTAAGCGGAACGCAGCCCTGCCACTGCCATAGATTCAAAAAGGTGAAAATTCCTCGAAGAAAAATTCTGAAGTCGGCTGTCTGCCGCACAGAGCGTGGCGAAACCTAGCTTTTGATCAATATTGTTCGGGCAAAACACTCAGGGATTGATAATGCAAGTTGCATCATCGCGCAGGGCGCTTCGGCAAAGTCCGCTACGTATTCTTCACCGTGGATCTTGTCAGGCTGACGCAGTTTGTCTCTGCATTCTTTCGGTCTCCGCAATCCTTTTGTCTTCGCAATCTGTCTATCGAGGGCCGAGAGTCTCATTTTCACCCCACCGGGGCGCGATGGCATCGACATCCTTTTCCGGCTGCCTGTCGTTGTCAAATTTGTTAACATCGTAGCGCGGCCAGGCCTCGGGCGGTGTCAGGCTTTGCCCGCGCTGCAAGACCAGCGCCTCCGGATAGCGATTTTTGACTTCTTGCCAGCTTGTCTGCGACCAGAGTCCGTGTTCCAGTACTTTCATGGGTGCGCCGATCATACCGCCCGACACCGCCTTTCCGATCGGCGGCCACCAGAGACTCTCGGTTTCGCGATCCCACATTACAAAGGCATCCAGACCATCCCAGATATCCGGATCATAATAGGTGTAGCCGCTGAGAGCAAAGGTATAGGTCCGTCCGTCCAGCACGCGATCGTAGACGGCGCCCAAATCGGCAAGTACGCAATAGGCTGCGAAAATCGGCCGTCCTCCGACAATGTCATTGACGACTTCATGGCGGCGAAGCAGGGATAGCGGATAAACACGTACCTCGCCGGCTATCGCCGCTACAAGCACCCGTTCGTTATCATCGAGCCAGCTGTCGGCTATTTCACGGGCGTCGAATTGCGGCTCAATCAGGGCCGGAAATCGTTCGCGGCCGATTCCATAATGCAGGTTGGCGGGATCGAGATCGAAGGTGGAAATGTCGAAATGCCAGCGATGACGATCGCTGGCA
>JANQRB010000179.1 GCA_028284775.1 Candidatus Kapaibacterium sp.
CTCGCAAAGCCCGTGTCAGGGTCTTTAGTTCGGTGGCATCGCCCACAGCCGTACCGGTGCCATGACCTTCGAAGAACGTGACGCTGCCCGCTTCATAGCCGGCGCGCCGGTATGCGGCATTCAGGGCCTGGATCTGACCATCGACTTCGGGTCGCGTGATGCCGCCGCTGCCGTCGGATGACACGCCCCAGCCACGCAGGACCGCATAAATGCGATGCCCGGCCTCACGGGCGTCTTCATAGCGCATCAGAACAACGAAACCACAGCCCTCGCCCGGCCAGAAGCCCGCCGACCGCTCCTCGTAAACGCGCATTTCCCGGGCAGCCAGGGCCCCTGTCTTGGCAAAACCGACAATCTCAAAGGGATCGAGACTGAGGTCAACGCCGCCCGCCAGGGCACAGTCTATGTCGCCGGAGGCAATGGCATTACTTGCGGTGATAACGGCCAGTAAGGACGAGGCACATGCGCCGTCAACCGTGTAGCCGCCGCCGTGCAGATCGTAGTGGTTGCAAATACGACCGGCAATAGTGTTCGAGAGCCCACCAGCCAAAGATTCTTCGCCGATCGGCGGAAAGGGCTTTTTGTACTGCTTCTCCATTCTGACAAGCAATCGCCCGATATCCTGCGGCGACCAGCCCTCTTCCAGCATTGACGCTTCCAATGTCCGCCGGACAAAGGGCCAACGGAGACGCATGATATTTGCGCGCGAAAACTCTCCGGTCAGCGAATTGCCGATAATGACGCCGCTGCGATGCTGCGGCAGACCCTTGCCGTCCGGAAAACCGGCATCAGCCAGTGCCTGTCCGGCGACGTCAAGCGCCAGCCAATGTGCCAGATCCGCCGAGCGATAGGTATTGCCCGCAACTCGATAGTGCACGCGGTCGAAGTTGAAGCCATTGATGACTGCCGCTTCGGTGCCGTAGGTTTTGTCCGGCGCGCTGCGATCGGACGAATGATAGTCGTCCAGACGCAGGCGTTCATCCGGCAGACGCCGGAAGGCCCGTCGATGCGCCAGGACATTGTTCCAGAGTTCTTCCGGCGAGTCGGCGTCGGGATAGCGACAGCCCATCCCGACAATCGCAATATCATTGGTGGCAGATCTATTCATAATGTTGATTGTTCCTCGTTTAGCTCAATTTGCTTGCAGATCGTGATCGATTGACGTTGCGGACAGCGAATCCGGCGCGGAGGCAGCCTCGATTCGCGTCAGCCCGTGGTACTGGGTGTACCAGGCAGCGCCATTGCCGGCGGCAGTACTGGCCTGGCAGGCCTGCTCGTATCGCCGCCGCAATTCGCCGTCGATAGCGGACTCGATGTGAAAACGCCCCTCGTCGCTGTTGCTGCTGTGGACCTCGAGAGCGATGCCGACGCCGCGTAGTAGATACTCGCGCTGCGTACCGCGAAAGTGGTCTACGGCCTGCAGTATGCGGTCCGGCGCGGAGGCCTGGGTGAATCCCATTGCAAGTCCCAGACCGAGCCCCAAGGCTTCCGCCTGCTCTGGGTGGGCGTCCAGCACCGTACGCAGGGCTTGAAAATTATTCATGTACAGGAACCACAAAACACGGCCGACACCGTGGTAGGCAGCCTCGCGCTCTTCCGCGCCGGGCAGCGCTTCGATCGCTTTCCGGGCCTGGTCGTCAAGAATGCCGCGAAACATCACCGTCGCAAAGCCGAAGCCGTTATAGATCAGGGGACGATACTTGGGATACCAGGGACAGTCGATCCAGTATGAGTCGTCGCTGCGCAGACGCGGTGCCGGATAGCGAGTACCGGCGCCATTCCAGAATCCATAGCCGACGAATCGCATAACGCGAAAATCCGCGCTGTCGAAAATGCGTTCGGGCTGATAGCGCTGTAATCGCATCGCCGAACGACCGGCGACGCCCATTGCATGCCCTTCGTAGTAAAAAGCTTTGGCATGCCAAGGCAGCGCATCCGCCGTCTGACGCACCCGGGCGGCGGCGGCATTACGCAGTCCCAGGCTCGCTCCGTCGCCGAAAGCCTGCAGTACTTTGTCCGTAGTCTCCGCTGAACCCGGCTCCTGAAACGGGAAGCGCATCCCTTTGATGATCCGCGCTATCCACCACGCTGTTGTTGATCCGATCATGCTGGTCTTCACTAGATAAAAAGAAAAATTCTTCCGATTGTTAACAAGGCAGAGACTAAGCCCAGGCGCTCAATTCGCTGTTTAGGATGCACGCGGCTGCAGCCTCTCCGGCGCGCTCTGCATTCCGGGAAGCCGCTCCATGAGAATCTCGAACCAGGGGCGGATGGCGCAGAGAATAAAGAGGGCGTAAAACATCGAAAAGCGCATTTCACTAAAGCGCATCAGCCCATCAAGCAGGGCAATGGCAAGGCCCCAGGCTACTTGCACCGCCGGTTTTGATGGCGATGTTTTCGGATCCGGCACCATCGATATAGTAAACAACATAAACTCGGCGCCCGTAATCGGGCCGAGCACAAAAATCAGTCCCCCCTGCCCCAGCGCCATGCGCAGCAGGCCCATTGTTACAAATCCCAGAGCCCATCCCAATACCAGCGGCAGACGATTCACACGATAGCTCATCAGCAGTCCGAATGACAGTACGATAACCGCCAACATAATCTCACCACCCCACTGCGAGCCCGGCGCAACCGTGGCTGTGCCGTGGCAAAGCAGCAAAGCCGCGACGATCCCGAAGTTCGATGGATTAAACACATGGGTTCCGTTAACCCGAATCAGGTACTTGGAGCTGATCGACCAGATCGCGGCAATCACAAACACCCAGCCGTTAAAGGACTCAAGCAGCAGGCCGAGGCTCAGACCGGTTATCATGCCGCTGAGAGGTATCATGAGTTTGCGGGATTTAAGCAGCGTTATCACCAGGTCGATAAGGGCGCAGGTAACAATCGCTGCGCTGAGGTGAGCAAAGCTGATGTTAAAATAAAATACCAACTGGCCGAGTGCGGTATAGCCGCTGAGTATCGCCAGCAAGGTTAGGCGCGGGTCGCGAATATTCGGCATTATCCAGCGTATTCCCGATGCGCCGGCAGAAACGGCGGAGCCTTGTACCTTCATTTCCACATGAACCTCATATCGCTAAGCGGTTGTTCAAGATTGTTCATTCGCTTTTCGAGCAGGCGTTCCAGATGGGGCCGCACATCGTCATCTTCCCAACTGAGGCGTTTCTGGACGCGCAGACGAAATGCTTCTTCGGGCAGCATGGTTTTGGCGATCTGCCACCAGGAGCGCGCTTTCGACAGACGGCCTTCTCTGGCATAAGCGTCGCCGAGAGCCAGCGATAGCTCGGCCTTCAGCTCGGTACTGCCGCCGCCCACCTTCTGACCGATCGCAACACATTTCGCAAGGTCGGCGCTGGCGGCATCGGGAGCCGCTTTAATTTTTTCCGGCCATTCGAGGTCGAACGGACGATAGAGATAGTTCAAGCCGCGCGCATATAAAGCCGGAACATAGAACTGATTATCACCCGATGGCGCTTCGATAATGTCGGTGAGCACTTCAACAGCCTGCACACTCGCCGGTGCTTTAATTTCCAGGGCCGGAAACAAAAGCATATTGTCGATATACGACATCGCAAGCTGAAACTTCACTTCACGAATTTTGTGCACGCGGTAGATGCTCTCGAAGGTGCGCATCGGCTCGTTAACAAGGTAATGCGGAAATTTGGGCGCCATACGGTTCTGATCGCTATGCTGCCGCAGCCAATCGCGTTTCGACCGCAGCACATGCATGCGAAAGTCGTTGGCGATAGCTAGATTGCGCGGGTCCTTCCGCATAGCTGTCTTAAACATTTTCAGTGCCGGCTCTGCCGTTCCGCGTTTGTATTGATGCACCGCCAGCGAAGCGGAAGAAATTGCGTGGTCGTGGCTTCCGCCGCGGTGAATTCCGCCGTCGATAATTTCCTGCACCAGGCGCAGGCTGTCGATCTTATCAAGCCCTGCCATCGCCGGTGTAACGTGATCCGGAAGATCAGGCAGCGCTAACAGGCCGGACCGCTGATAGGCGATGGTTATAAGAGCGATAAGCACCAACGCTCCGACCGCGATTAGTAGTTTGTACTTCAATGTTTGCCTCGTATACAAATGCAAAATTCCTTGTAGGCTGCGTGTTACGGCGACCTACGGGGCTGTTTTAAAGCGATTCTTCGATCGTGTGATACTTGTTGATCGCAAAGGCATCCGCGCCTGCGAAGGAAGCCACCCTGCCGCTGGGCCACTTCACGACGACGCTGTCGATAGCGCTCCTGGCCCCCAGGCCAAAGTGGAGGCGCCGTTCGCTCTGCGAAGCGAATCCGTTAACGGTATTCTGTTCCCGCACCTGCAGGACGCCGGCCGTAAAGATCTCGATTCGTGCACCGAGAGCATCCCGGCTGGACCGAAAGCTTTGTCCGTTTATCTGCAGCGCTGCATCCGGATTGCCTCGCAGCTCAAAGCCGATCCAGTTGCTGTGTTGCAGGTCGCTTTCATTTTTATACAGGCAATTCGGAGCGTCCTGATTGGCGAGGTACATATCGATATCGCCGTCATTATCGTAATCGGCAAGGGCAATGCCGCGGCCATTGTAGAGGTCGGTGATTCCACTGGAGAGAGCATACTCCACGAAATTCAGATCTTTGCCGGTGCCGGGCAATTGAATAAAGAGACGGTTCGGCTCGTGACCGGAAAGATCGCGGTCGCCCATTGGCGGCCAGACTCGGGTGTCCGAGGCATTGTTTTTAGTCTGCGTCACCATTTCCTGCAATGCGAACCAATAGGTGTTGTCGCGATCGGTACCTGTCGCAAAGCCGTTGACCGTGAAGATGTCCATCAGGCCGTCGTTGTTAAAATCGCAGAATTTACCGGCCCAGCCCCAGCCGCCATCATAGGTGCCGACGTCTTCACTGATGTTGTTAAACTTGCTATTGCCCGGCATCGCAGCATCCGGACTGTTGAGCCACAACATATTGCCTTCGTCGGTTTTGTAGCGGCGCGCCAGAATATTCGTGACATAAATATCGAGACGTCCGTCGGCATTGACATCGGCGATATCCACGTTCATTCCTTTCCACCAGTCGTTGCCGATTCCGGGATGACCGTCACCGTCTACCGCCATCTTAAATCGCGGCGGAAATTCGGTTGCGCCCGTGTTAAAGTAGAGCTCATCGGCGCCGAAGTCATTTGCAATGTAGAGGTCCGGCCAGCCGTCATTGTTCAGATCTCCGCTGCCGATATCCAGCGACCAGCCGGTATGGCCCAGGCCGACATCCAGCGAAACATCCCGAAAGCTGCCGTCACCATTGTTGTGATACAAAATATTGCGCCCGCCATTATCGGCATGCGTGAAGGTGGAGTGCATTACCTCGGTCGAGACGGGATTCCACAAGTCGTTGCGAAGCATCTGGCCGGTAGAAGCATCGCGGACTTTTTCGGCGAAATAATTCGCTATCATAATGTCGGGCAGGCCGTCACGATTATAGTCGAAGGCCACCACGCCGTTGGCATAACCCCAATAGCCGAGGCCCGTCTGCTCCGTTGCGTCGCTGAAGCTGCCGTCGCCGTTGTTTTCAAAAAAGATATTCGGCGCCGCCCATTTCACAACATAAAGGTCCTGATCGCCATCGTTGTCATAGTCGACAAAGAGAGCGTCCATCGAAGCACCCTGCCGATTGCAATCGTGAACGCCGGCAATGGCGGCGACATCCTCAAAACGACCGTCGCCCCGATTGCGAAACAATCTGTTAAATGAGTCACGGCCACTGTTGGTAACGTAAAAGTCCTGCAGACCGTCGTTGTCAAAATCGGCAGCAGCGGCAGCGGCCCCCACGGAAGACAGCCAGGGCATTATGTTGTCAAATTCGGATGCGAGCTGCACCTTGCTGTGCACATTAACACATGCTACATCCGCACTGACATCGTTAAAACGAATATTAAGGTCGGGAACGACCAGATCGACCGGCTTGACCATCCAGGAGCCGATTAACAGGATGGACAGCATCATGGCTATGGGGAGGTAACTTTTTACTTTTTTCATGGTAATACTTCTCACCTGACTCCTGCGACGCCGGCAGATCAGCCTGCGCCACGCATCGATTATTGATTCACAGTTTTCAGTTAATCAGATTTCTTTGCCTGATCTCCGACCCGGGTATCTTTAGTGTATGTCGTCACCGAAAGAATTCACCGATCCCCGCGCTGATCGAAAGGGCGGTTGATCTACGCCCGCCTATCGCCAGGGGGAAGTCACGCGAGTTCATAATGTTATCGTATGTAAGTACACTCGCAAGACGGCAGACAGCCGCCGGCCGCGTGAGCGAGAAACGCCCGCGCAGTAATATCCCCTCGGCGGAAGATAGCCGTGATACATACTGAAACGTGCAATTGCTGGCAGTGGAAGCGAAACACAACGATCATTGAATCGCCGCTATGCCCGCCGAATGCAGACAAGTGTTTCACTTCGGCAGTGATACGTTTCGGTACCTACTCTTGCAAGGATTGATGTGATTGGAGCCCCGGCTTTACGCTATTAGCGCAGCGTTCGACTTCAGTGCTCCTTTTGGTTTTCCGGCAAGTATGCTTTTTGGGCTGGTAGTATCCGCGGGCTGTCGCTTGCGCTGACTGGATGGTCCTGTAAAGGCGATCCCGGGATTAACATACTTACGAATGGCAGTTCGTTTCGAGTGACCGGAAAAATTCGATGTCTATTGTCTTTGTTACAAATTTTATCGAATTAAAGTAAAGCGTCGCGTGACCAGTACAAGGAATTTCTCGTTTTAGCAATGCGAGACGCTTTAAGATTTCAGTGAATTGGATATTTGTTAAACGCTGGATGCGCATACTTTACAAAAGTAAAGCCGCCAGGCTTCACATGCAATAAGCATATTTCTTATTTTCGCCTAGGTAAATATCTTATTTTTTTATCAGTGAATACCTTAGGGAATGTTAAGGGTTTTCCTTAGCAACACTCAGAATAAATCTGATAGCGTCATCAGAGAAACCCTTAGAATCGAACGACGGCTCGACGCTGATTTCGTTACAAATATACGACTATCCCCATAATGGCCTCCATGCGGGGCACAAATAAGGAATACTCGCCGGCATTGATATTACTGCTGAAGAACGAAGCAAATCGTGGAGGCGGGTGTCACTCCTCAAGTCAGTCCGACCGCCAACCCGGCAGCGGCATCGACGATACGTCCGAATTTGAACTGAAAGACAGCCGTGCAACCGGGCATACAGATTGCCGTACAAAATTGACTTTCAATGTGTAAATTGGTTGTTCAGCTCGATTGTGGCTTTTGAAACAGATACATTATGAGATTCGCTCGCACAGGATTGATCATCGTAGTCCTTGCTGCCGTCGCAATGGCGGCATGGTATTACGTACCGGGAAAACAAGATGATGACACGGAAATTGTCATCAGCCCCAAAGTGGGCCCCTTCAAAGTTTCGGTTACGACTACCGGCGAGTTGCGCGCCAAGAACTCCATTAAGATTCGCGGCCCCCGCAATGTGCCGGCGACTGGCATTTATCAACTCAATATCGCCGATATCGTCCCGGAGGGCACGCTTGTAATGAAGGGCGACTTTGTGGCGCAGCTTGACAAATCCGACCTTTCAGGGAAATTAAAAGACCTGCGCCTCAACATTCAGAAAGCCGAGTCACAGTACGAGCAGGCGCAACTCGATTCGGCGCTGAATTTATCGCAGGCGCGCGACAACCTGATCAATCTGGACTATTCCGCCGAAGAAGCCAAACTGCGCAAAGAACAGTCGGTTTATGAAGCCCCATCGGTGCGCCGTCAGGCGGAAATCGATTACGAAAAAGCCGAGCGCTCGCTTAAGCAGGCGCGCAAAAATTATCAGACTCAGGTAAAGCAGGCAATCGCCAAAATGCGGGAAGTGGAAGCCGAATTGCGTTCTCACGAACAAAAGCTGACCGTTTTTCAGGATCTGATAGAAGAATTCACCGTGCGGGCGCCGGCCGACGGCATGGTCATTTATTCGCGCGAATACGGCGGCCGCAAGCGAGTAGTCGGGTCGGTGGTCTCCGCCTGGAATCCGGTCGTTGCTACTTTGCCGGATCTGAGCGAAATGGAGTCTTTTACCTATATCAACGAAATCGACATCCAACATGTAATAGTAGGTCAGATCGTGCAGGTCGGACTGGATGCGCTGCCCGACAAACGGCTGACCGGTATAGTCAAGGAAGTAGCCAATGTCGGCGAAAAGCGCCAGAATTCGGATTCAAAGGTATTCGAGGTTGTGATCGGAATTAACGAGAAGGATACGACTCTGCGCCCGTCGATGACGACTAGCAACGACATCCTTGTCTCCGAAATCGAATCGGCGGTCTTTATACCGCTCGAGTCCATCCAGGTGCAGGACTCGGTGACTTTTGTCTACAAACAGACGCCCAACGGGACGGTCAAGCAGCAAATCGAGCTTGGACTGATCAACGAAAATGAAGCGATAGTGGAACGCGGCATCAACTCCGATGACGCGATATATCTTTCAACTCCGCCGGATGCCGATCAATTGGGCTTCGTCCTTCTCGGCGACAACCAGCAGGAGCGGCGGGAACTCGAAGCCGGACTTTAGGATCGGCCCCATCATCCCGCTTCACGCGCTGCAGCGATTCGAGCATGCTAAAAAAATTCACCTACAACTTTTTGATTGCCCTTGAGGCAATGACGCAAAACAAACTGCGTGCATTCCTGACCTCGCTTGGGATTGTCTTCGGCGTCGCCAGCGTTATCGCAATGCTTGCCATCGGGCGCGGTGCCCAGCAGGAGATTTTAGAACAGCTCTCTCTGCTCGGCGCCAATAATATCATTATCAAGCCCAATGTCGACCAAGAGGAAGGTCGTCTGACCGTCGACGACGATACAAAGGCCGAGGCACAACGTTTCTCGCCGGGCCTGACACTGGCCGACGGCAAGAGCATCGCCGAGTTCGTGCCCTATGTTGAACGCGTCAATCCGGAAATTGTCTTCGAAACTTTGATCGTCCGGAGCGGACTGAAACGCAGCAGCAAACTGGTCGGCGTCGGCAGCCATCATTTCGGCGATGCCGGCTTCACGCTGGCGGAGGGCAGCTACTTCAGCGAACTTCATGAGACCAACTACAGCAAGGTCTGCGTGATTGGCTACGACATTCGCTCCAAATTTTTTCCGGGTGAAAATCCGATCGGCAAAAAGATCAAATGCGGTCGCGTATGGCTCACGGTGATCGGCGTATTGAAAAAACGTTCGATCTCCCAGCGTTCGATTGCCAGACTGGGTATCCGCAATTACAACCTGGACATCTATACTCCGATCAGCACGTTTTTACTGCGCTACCGCAATCGCGCAGTCGTGGCGGACGACGATCTGGATCGCAGCAGCGGCCGGCGGGGACGGAGATCGGAAAATAATCAGGAACAGACCGGCAATTCGGAACGCCGCAACTATCACCAGTTGGACCGGCTGGTGGTCCGAGTGGCCGAATCGAAATACAGCAACACGGCGGCGGCCATTCTGAGTCGCATGCTGGAACGCCGTCACAATAATGTCGTCGATTTTGAAATAATCGTTCCCGAGGCGCTGCTGGCGCAGGAACGCCGCACGCGCGCAATCCTGAATATCGTACTGGGGTCGATCGCCTCGATATCGCTGATCGTCGGAGGCATCGGCATCATGAATATTATGCTTGCATCCGTAATGGAACGCATCAAGGAAATCGGTATTCGGTTGTCGCTGGGCGCCACTCCGCGCGATATCGTCCTGCAGTTCCTGAGCGAAGCAATGGCGATCAGCGTGGGTGGCGGAGTCGTCGGTATTACACTCGGCGTGGCGTTGAGCCTGGGTATCGAATATTTTGCGGGTATCCTGACACTCATTTCACCTTTCGCGGTGCTTATCTCATTTGGCGTGGCACTCTCGATCGGATTGATATTCGGCATTATTCCTGCGCGCCGCGCGGCGGCCCAGGACCCGGTCGTGTCACTGCGATATGAATGAAAGTTTCATCTGCGAGGCAATAGCGTCTATGCCGGGAATATGCGGGCCTTCTTCGGATTTTCCAGCGTCGATTTGCGGGCGCAGACGCCGGCGCTACAATACTGCCCGCACACGAAGAGATAGCCCCCGTCTGTCCGGCAATTCCGGCTCTTCGCTTATCTGATCAGGCGCCGGAGCCTTCTATTCCGCAGAGCCTGAGCCGTGTCCGACGACAACGCCGCCGATGGAGTTGAATTCCGGGGTCGGCCGTATGATAACGCAAGCATGGCAACCAGCCTTTGACAATGTGTTTATGAACAATCGTAATAAACTGCTTGTGCCGCTGCTGCGCCTGGCGCTGCTTTGCGGCTTCCTGCTCTGGGGGCCCCGCCCCGACTGCTGCGCACAGCCCAAGGAAAGCGGCGATCCGCTCGGGCTGCCCGAATGCATCGCGCTGGCCCAGAAAGGCAGCTATGAAGCCCAGATTGCCAGATATTCCTTTGAATCCACAAAGTGGAATTTTCAGGCCTTCGAGGCCGGCTTTCTACCGCAGCTATCGCTGACGGCGGACGCTCCCGGCCTCAACCGCTCGATTAACATTTTTACCGAACGCGATCCCTTCGACAGCAACCGGACCATTACCCGCTTTTTGCGGAACAACCAGCTCGGCTCCAATATCCGGCTGAATCTGCGGCAGGAAATACCCTGGACAGGCGGGGAACTCAGTCTGTCCTCCGGCTTTTCCAATACATTCGATCTTGACACCGATCAATCGGATTGGAACTCCAGTCCCCTTCTTATCAGTCTCAGCCAGGACCTATTTCAGTACAACCCGAACGTATGGGATCGCCGTTTGGAGCCCAAACGCTTCGAAGTGGCCACCCGGGAATTTGCGGAAGAGCTGGAAAATCTGGCGGTAGACGTGACTAACAACTTTTTCGACCTCTATATCGCGCAGATGAATCTGGAGAGCGCGCGTTTTAATCTGCAGGTCAACGATACAATTTTTCAATTGTCCCAGGGCCGTTTCCGCGTAGGCAAGATTGCGGAGAACGAGTTGCTTCAAAGCGAACTGGCCTTACGCAACGCTGAAATCCGCGTTTCGGAATCGCAGCTGAGCTACGAACTGGCGCGGCGCAATTTCAATCTGAAGCTGGGCTTTCCGCGCAGCCGCGCGCTGGCAATTGCGCCGCCGGACTCGCTTCTGAAGCTGACTATCGAGCCCGACTTCGCTATCCGCCAGGCGCTCAACAATCGCAGTGAAACTCTGGGCTTTGAAGTACAGGCCCTGGAAGCGGACCGCGCGCTGGCGCAGGCAGAGTCTTCCAACGGCCTTTCCGCGACGCTGACCGCATCACTTGGGTTAAATCAGACCGGCATGTCATTGAGTGAATCGCTGCAAAACCTGGAAGATCAGGAAAACTTTTCGATTCGCTTTTCGGTGCCCGTGCTCAACTGGGGACAAAACAACGCACAAATTCAAGCGGCTCTGTCCGATCGACAGCGTGCCTTGACGGCCCTGGAACGCCAGAAAATCGAATTCGAGCAGCGCGTTTACGAGCAGGCGATGAACTTCAGCCAGGCACAGCGGCAAATCGAATTGGCCGCCAAATCCGACACTATCGCCCAGCGCCGCTTTGCCGTCGCCAAGAACCGCTATCTCATCGGCAAAATCGATATCACCGATCTCTTTCAGGCGCAGTCGGAAAAAGACAACTCGCGCCAAGCCTATATCCAGGCTCTGCGCGGCTACTGGTCGGCGTATTATCGTCTGCGGCTGCTGACGCTGTATGACTTCGAGCGTGGTCGCCCGCTGGTCAGCAACAGCCGACAAGATTAGCCGGTCGTCGCCTGCCGGTCGATCCACTTCTGCAGTTTCTTTTCCAGCAGCCACAGCGGAATGGCGCCATTGCCGAGCACCTGGTCATGAAACTCACGCAGGTCGAAGGCTTCACCCAGGGCGGTCTCGGCTTTGCCGCGCAATTCCTTGATGCGCAGCTCGCCGATTTTGTAGGCCAGCGCCTGCCCGGGCCACACGATATAGCGATCGATTTCCGAGCGAATATCCAGCTCCGAATTTGGCGTGTACTTTTTCATGAATTGGACCGCCCGCTCGCGCTCCCACTTCTTATGGTGCAGGCCGGCATCGACAACCAGTCGACAGGCGCGCCACATCTCGAACGTCAGAGCGCCGAAGCGCTGCAGCAGATCTTCATACATCCCGCTTTCATAGCCCAGATGCTCAGCGTAAAGTCCCCAGCCCTCAACAAATGCCGTAAAGCCAAGTTGCCGACGAAACCACGGCAGATCTTCCAGCTCCTGTGCAATTGCAATTTGCAGATGATGACCGGGCACCGCTTCATGTAATGCCAGAGCCGTCATCGTATACTTTGGTCGTGACGGCAGATCATAAGTGTTAACATAAAAGTAGCCGGGACGCGATCGATCTTCCGGGGCCGAATAGTAGTACGCCTGCGGAGCTGAGCGAGCGCGATAGGCTTCCATTTCCTTGAGGTCGTAAGGAGCTTGCGGCAGTCGACCGAACAGTTGTGGCAGACGGCTGTCCATAGTCTTCAGAATGACACGGTAGACCTGCATAAGCGAATCTTTGTCCGTAAAATAGAACTGCTCGTCGTTGCGCAGAAAGTCGTAAAAACGATCCATGGGCATGTCGTAGCCCAGCTCGACTTTCAGCGCTTCCATCCTGGCATGGATTCGCTCTACTTCCTGCATTCCAATCTGGAATATTTCATCTGCACTGAGATCAGTTGTAGTGTGGTGCTTGATGGCTCGCTGATAACGCCGCTCGCCGTCGGGCATGGACCAGATGCCGGGTTCTTCACGGGCGGCTGGCAAATATTCCTCCTTCAAAAAAGTGTGCAGCTTGCGGTATGCAGGCTGTACGCGCAGAGTGACGAGCGTTTGCAGTTCGGCGGTGGTCTGTATTCCGGCCTCCGTCGGCAGAGCGAAATCGTCCCGAAATACCGGAATCATAAAGGGTGTGTCTTCGGCATCCTGCAGCGCGACATTTTCTACCTGCGCCACGATTTGCTCCACGACGAAGCGCGGCTGCACCAGTTTGTTTTCGATGCCTGCGCGTATATTCTCAATCGTTTGATCTACTGCTACAGGAAAGGCTTCAAGACGACGAAAAAAGCGCTGGTACTCTTCGACGCTGCTAAGTGGCTGGTAATCAATGATTTGTGGAAACTCGATGTGCAGTCCGCCCTGCTGCGTCAGGGGCATCATGTAGCCTGACAAGTCTTCACTGTCGATACTCTCGTTGAGGGATCCCTTAAAGAGGTCGTAATTGAGCTTATCAGCTTCCGACAGCTTATCGTACTTGATCGACTCCAGGTCTCGAACGAAGCTGCGCAAAGAATCGAATCCAGCGACAACCGCCGCAGCCGAAAGGTCGGTCAGCCGATCGGAATAACGATGGTCGCCTTCATAAGACGCCCATTCGGGATAGGTTCGCATCTGATATTCCCGATATCGTTCGAAGAGGGCGGTCAGGGCGGGATCGCTTTTCGTCTCGACCAGTTCGGATCGGGTATCCTTATCAGCGCTGTTTTGCTTCGGTTCCGTACAGGACCAGACTGTACACAGCAGCAGTAGACTCGCAAAGGCAACAAATCGCATTTAGCAATGTCCGGGATTATTAGTAAGGCGCGTTTGTGATTACTCTAAACTACATTCAATTCGGCAGTCTGCAAACCGCGAGCTGCGATTTTCAGCTCCGCCGCCCCGCTCGGAATAGCGGCGAATTCCACCTAACATATCACTTAAGATTCCAGTAGATCAGGCAAGGGACGACATCACACAGGGTGTAACATATCGCAAAAAAATCGATACAATTTTGAGTTGATGCTAAATCGACAGATGCCAAATTGCGCAAAAATCAGCGTTATTGACAAAAACACGATGGCCAGGCCCATCGACAGAAGTTATTTTGCTTGCGTAATTTCTGCCATAATACTACATTTTCGCTTGAAAATTGTTTCAGTTGCGTGCGATCCTGCCTTTCGTCGAACTTTGGACGATGTAAGGCTGCGTTATGAAGTGCACTTGGTTTGCAGATCATGAATTCGTCGATTTTTCTGCGCCAGAAGCATTTTCCGAGGGGATTCGACCAAATTTCCTGCGAAGCGGTACACGGCGGGTACGTTTTAGAGAGTCGGTTATCAGCGTTACGTTCAGTGATTGATTAGTTCGCAGCGCGGAAGTGATTCTTCCGCGAGAGAATACCGCGCATTTCAATGAACTGCGGTCAATTATCTTGACACTCGGTGAATTACACGGGCGTAATGATATATAATATATGTCTACAAAGCACTTGAAAAAGTTCTAAGATATATCCTTAGGTTTATGTAATTTGGTTGGCGCTGCATTCCCGCTCAACCATTATCGGCTAGAAACACTACGTTTCCTGGGACGCATTTAGCCATGGAACACTATGACACATGTACTTGTAGCAGACGGACACTCATTTCTCCGGGTGGGACTGAAACTCTATCTCAACTACAGCCTTGACGATATGACGGTGGGGACAGTCGACAATCAGAAAGATACCCTCCACTATCTTGAAAACAATGATGTCGACATAGTCATCCTCGATATACAGCTTCCACCCGCAGGCGGACTTCAGACCTTGAAACAGATTCGCCAGAAAAACGGCAATCTGCCGGTCTTGATTCTCAGCGTCAATCCCGAGCACGATTTTGCCATGCGAGCGTTCAAATCGGGCGCTGCCGGCTTTTTGAGCATCGACCTGGACGTCAAGGAATTGATTACAGCGATTCAAACGGCCTTAAACGGTAAAAAGTATGTTTCGACGGCCCTTGCGGAACGGCTTGCCGGCGAAGTTTTCGGGAGCGGCGATTACTCGCCGCATGAGCGCTTGTCGGATCGTGAGTTCGAAATTTTTCGTCTGCTGGCCAATGGTCAAACTCCGACCGTCATCGCCGAGCATCTCAACCTGAGTCCGAAAACAGTGGATACGCATCGCCGTAACATCCTTGAAAAAATGCAGCTGCGAACCAATTCCGATCTTATCCGCTACGCCATGAAGCACAATCTCGTGGACTGATAGAGCACCTCACTGCCAGTAGTCTTGTTTTTCTTCCTGCTCCTTCCTGATTTTGGCCAATCGCCTACGCCGCATTATCGATGCAGACGGAGATTATGGCGCTGACCGCCAGTCTCGGCTATGGCAAAGTCGATGAAATTTGCCTGAAACGGGCGTTAATCCGGTATAAGAGAATCCCTGATAATTTCATAGGAAAAACCCTTAGACTGAAATCAGAAAAACCCTTATGCTAAAATCAGACTTTGTCCGATTGATAGGCAGTTGCGCTTGTCGTAGTTTGCATCCGGTTCGACAAGAGACAGGGACTGAGAGACAATCGAAAAGGAAGAGAATTACGAATGACAGCCTGTAGCAGCCCGGTAAAGCTTTCAACAACCAAACGCGCTTACAGGCGACCCGAGGATAGCAAGCGATTGCAATGTGAAAAAACGACGATTTCAGTACATAGTCATAGAGACATTCAAATTTCCGCCTTTCACGCGGAGACATCACGGCGATGAGGAGATTGACTTATGAAACGAGGCAGCGACAGACGCTGGTTCGGAATGTTTTACCGTAGCCACCAAGGCTAAGTCCCGTGTTTATGCCGCAATCGCTCTTTTGGAGTATAGACCCGATTTCCCTCTGCACCGGCCGGTTCACCACACCGGCCGGTACTATTTTAAAGGCAGAGCCCAGTCATTAGCTTGAATTAAACCCGCCGCGGGCAGTCGGGCCGGCCCGGGAGATTTTTGTAGTTTGCCCGCCTGGCCTGTAGCCGGTGCATCTCGAGCACAACTGCTTTCCGTCCAGGATGATTGTTTTCAGGGGCAGCCGAAATTTATCCGAGAATCCCTGGAGCAATCTCGATCCGTTACTTGATGTTTCGAACCATTCGATAGCTGCATGCATATTTTAACACGTTTTCTGCGTGGAAGCTGGCGCTGGCTCGCCGGAATCGTGGTGGTATTCATCATAACGTCCGTTTTTCAGGTCCTGCTCTGCCGCTTTGTCGATCCGCCCGTGACCCCGTTGATGCTCCTGCGCGCCTTCGAAGGATTGGTGACAAAAGGTTCTACGGGCCGGACTCAGAAATTCTGGCGCGATGCCGATCAGGTGTCGCCCCACTTTTTCCGCGCAACGCTGGCGGCGGAAGATGCGCGATTTTTCAATCATTGCGGTTTTGATTGGCGCGCGATCCGTCGCGCCTGGCGATACAATGCCAGACGCTCCGGGCGCGGCAAGCTTGGCGGCAGCACCATCAGTATGCAGACCGCAAAGAACGTCTTTCTCTGGCCTTCGCGCAACTACCTCCGCAAGGGACTGGAGGCCTGGTACACACTGCTGATTGAATGCTGTTGGAGCAAAGAGCGAATTCTGGAAATCTATGTGAACATCGTCGAGCTCGGCGACGGCATCTATGGTGTCGAAGCTGCAGCGCAGCACTATTTCCACAAGTCGGCCGCCGGATTGAATCCGGATGAGGCGGCAATGTTGGCTGCAATTTTACCTGCCCCGCGAAGCTGGCGTCCTCTGGAGCCCAGCTCCTATTTGCAAAAACGCCGGAATCGTATCATCCGCCGGATGAAGTCGATTCGTTTACCGAATTTGTGAGTGGCGGGGCCGAAATCAAAGCGCGTTCCCAGGCAGCCGCGAGATTTATCAAAACCTCATTTGATTGTATTCGATGGCATAGGGGTGGATCGGATGCGTTCGTGGCAGCAAGACTAGGCGGCGGTGCGTCGGTCCGTCAGACGGCTCAAGCGGGCGTGGTATCGGGCACGGGCTCCATGAGTTTTTCAGCCGTGGGCAATTCGACAAAAAATGTCGATCCCTTGCCGAATTCGCTGTCGCACCAGACGCGTCCCCCCATGGATTCGACCAGCTTCTTGACGATCGAAAGTCCGAGACCGGTCGAACTTTCGCCACCGGTCGGCCGTGAGGAGAGACGGGCAAATTTCTTGAAGAGCTCCTTCATTTCCTGCGGCGCAATTCCAGGACCTTCATCGCGAACAGCACAGCGGACCGAACCGTTGTTGCCGCTTATCTGTACAAAAACGTGCCGATTATGCGGTGAATACTTGATGGCATTGGAGAGAAGATTTTCCAGCACCTGGATCGTGCAATTTTTGTCGGCCATTGCGGCGGCTGTCGGCGTAATTTCATCGAAGGAAATAGCGATATTTTTCTGGCGCGCCTTTTTTCCATACGTATCGATTAACGAACGCATTATCGGTGTCAGCGGAACGGCCTCGGGCATCAGCTCGATTTTGCCGCGTTCGATTGCATTGATATTAAGTAATTTCTGAATTGTCTCAAACATCTGCTCCGAAGAGATAAGAATGTCACTGGCAAACTCTTCAATCTCCATTCGCGCAAGTTCTTTCTCATGCAAGAGAATTTTTGCGAGCAATTTAATGTTTGCAAGCGGGTTTTTCAGGTTGTGCGCGGCGATCCCCAGGAATTCATTTTTCTCATTGTTTAACACTTCCAGTTGTTTAAGCGCGACAGCTAATTCGGCGTTCTTCGTGCTATGAACTTCTGCTCGTTTCTGCGCCGCTTCCACTTCATAGATTACCTGCAAATTCTTAAACTTATTCTGAGATGTTTCATTAAACATCTGCTCATAATACCGGAAGTGCATCCTCAGGTGATGGGTCACCTGCTTATAGTCATCAAGCAGCTCGTAGATATCCGCCAGTGATTTGTGCACATGATAAAGGACGGCGATCTGCTTAAGCTCCTCGGCTTCACGCAGGGCGCGCTCGGCGCATTGCAGCGCTTCGGCCTTCTCTCCCATGTGAGCACGCGCCACGGCAAAGGTCACTAGCGCGTATACTTCGGCTTGTCGGTCGCCGGTCATGCGACTCAACTTAAGACTTTGTTCCGCATACTCAACGGCTTGCTCGAAGCAGCCCGTTTCAAGCTTCACAATACCGATATTGCACAAAGCAGGCACTTCACCCAGGCGATTGTTGGTTTCGCGATGCAGTTTTAAACTTTTCTGATAAAACTCCAGCGCATTGTCATAGTCCTTCATGCTATAATATATCTGACCGATATTGTGCAGCGCCCGCCCTTGCGACATCTTATCATCCAGCTCTTCCGCCAATGCCAGGCTTTTCAGGTAATAGCGCCGCGCCTGTTCCTGCTCGCCATGCTGCAGACAGCTATTGCCGATCCCCAGCAGTGCATTCGACAAGGCAGGCTTGTTGCCGTGCTCTTCAAACATGCTTGCGCATTTGCGGTAATACTCCAGCGACTTAGCGGTATCGCCCAGCCGAAAATAAATCGTACCCAGGGTAAGGAGCGCCTTTGCTTCACCGAAGCGATTTTCCGAGCTGCGCAGCCGCTGCAACGCGTCCATGGTCAATGTCAGTGCATCATCGTACTGACAGGAATACAACTCGATGAGCGCAGTATTGTGAATCGCTTCAGCAAGTCCTTCAGCATAGTCTATGTGGTCGGACAGCTCACGGGCTTCCTCGCAAAGTTCGCTGCAGCGTGCCGGGTCGCTGCGGATAAACCGGCGAATCAGAGCATTGAGCGCATCGACTCTCTCCATATCGTCGGCATCTGATTCGACCAGTTTTTCAATATTTGCAATGGTTTCTGACATATAAAGCAATAGCAGATTTTGACTAGTTTCGGAACCTGCGACTGTAGTGGAACAAACTTCACCTGTTTCTAATCCGCTTGCCGTATTACAAGGTTTGCCACCCTTCAAAGCTATACGGCACTTACATTAATCAGGACTTTAGCTTTTCAAATACTTCACTGGCTCTTGAGCTTTTTCGTACCCTTTATTTGGTCAGCGGAAAGTAAGGAATCTTTGCGTGATAAAAAACAAGTTCGCAGTGGATGCGTAAATAATCCATTTTGGACTTCGATTATGTTATGTCTAATTCCGTGCCCTGGCCGGACGTCGCAATGCAAAGGGTTTCGCGTCGCCGATTAAGTATATCCTTATGTAAATAATTATTCAGTAGAATGGCAAGTCAGACGTAAAATCTACGTAGTATCATAGCACATTATTCCGGCCGGCCTTCCAGCTCGGCATCGGGCCACTGCAACAGCCCTCCCTTAAGACTTCCGAGCATAGGGATATTAGCTTGTTGCAGTATTGATGCGGCCTGAAGACTGCGTCGGCCCGAATGGCAGTAGACGACGATGTTGTTGAGCGAGCGTAGAGAATCAAGCTCTTGCGTCAGGCGGCCAAGCGGAATCACCATGGCGCCGGCAAGGTGTCCGGCCGCATATTCAGCTTCCTCGCGGACATCTATCAATGTAAGAGAATCTCGTTGAGTCATCATAGTACGCAGCTCGGCGGCGCTGAGGAGCGGAGCCTCTGCAGCTGGCTGAGCGGCCGCGCAGCCCGCTGCATAATCCATTGGCGATGTAATAAGGGCGGCGGCGCTGCAGAGTAAGCAGGCCGGATCGAAATCGAAATTGAAGCTGCGCGACGACATTGACAGGGCGTCGAACACGAGCAATTTGCCGGATAGGGTACTGCCGATACCAACAAGCAGTTTCACCGCCTCCATTGCCTGAAGAGACCCGACGATACCCGGCAGGGGGCCAGCAACGCCTGTCTCCGCGCAATTGGGCATGCCGGAAGCATCCGGAACTTCGGGAAAAAGGCAACGATAGCAGGGACTTGTCGGCGCTTGTATCACTGTCATTTGCCCTTCGAAACGATAGATGCCGGCAATCACAAGCGGAATGGATTGCAGCACACAGGCGTCGTTCAGCGCATATTTCGCCGCAAAATTGTCACTGCCGTCCAGCACGAGGTCATAGCCGCGAACGGCCGACATAACGTTCGTGGCATTCAGACGCATATCATAGCTTTCCACCCGGACATAGGGATTCAGCGAACGAAGATGCTCGCCGGCGGCAAGGGCTTTCGCGCGTCCGATATCCGCTTCGCCATAGATGATCTGTCGCTGTAGATTGCTCGCGTCCACGATGTCAAAATCGATTATGCCGATACGACCGACTCCGGCAGCCGCCAGGTATAGTAATGCCGGTGAGCCGAGGCCGCCCGCGCCCACCACCAGCACACTCGCTTCTTTTAGTCTGCGTTGACCTTCACGACCGATTTCTGGCAAGGTAAAATGGCGCAGGTAGCGCGCTTCCTCGCCCTTGTCAAATGCCTCGGAAGTGCCTGAGTTTTGCTCTGTCGAATCCATAAGTTCTGTCTGGGTTGACCTGATGTCCGGACGTAGCGCGGAGCGCCAGGCAACCGAAAATCAGGGGACTGAAGTCAATGTCGGACTATCCGGCTGGCAGATACGCCTGCCGCCGATTCGGGGCCGCTACGGGAGAAAGACGTTTAAAGATTTTATCAGATAGTCCCGACAGTGTTTAAATACGTCGGCCTGCTTCACTTCGGATGAAGTGAGGCGCACTGGGACTTAAACATCTTAGCTCATCATCGCTTTAGTTCGGCTGAGCGCTGGCGACGATGACGCGACCGTTAAGCGGCTGCGTTGGCCGACGGTTATTTTGATACAGGTTCGTGAATTGCTGCAGGCCTTCCGCTGAGATCGTGACGGCCTCCTGCAGGACAAACCAGCTTACGCCTTCGTCGCAGCTCGGCGTCGTCAGCGAGCCGCTATAACTGTAATAATCCAGAGTGACCGGAAGCAGTGCCGTTGCATCGATCGGATCCTTGGCATCGATTGCAAGACCGGCGTGCCTCGGCGCAGCGGCCATCAGTGCTTCCAGAAAAGCGTTGGCTGCTCCTTCCCTGAGCATAACGCCAATGTACGCAAGTTTATCGTGTTCATCGGCATGCACCAGATGTACTTCCATTGCCGTATGTGCTCCGTCAATGCTGTGCTCGCTCTGTGCATGAAAGTGAAACTCTTTTAGCTCGTAAATCTTGCCGCCAAGTTCGGCGGTGCCGCCATCAGCCAACGTCACTTTGATGGTATGACCGTTATTTTTAAGGACCGCAGCGCTGGCTTTGTAATGTGTCCGGATGGCGGGCAAGTTTTGTGTAATTGCTCCCGCAATATCAACCGGCGATTGAGCAAGCCCGGTGCCGCACAGTTCGAAGCTGTGATCCAGATGCGCCCAATGCGTCGGTCCGTTGTTAGCGGCGTAGCCCCAGCTCAACCCCGCTTCATGGTCATGACCATGCTCGCCTTCATGATCATGACCATGATGATCCGCATGATCATGACCGTGATGATCCCCATGATCATGATCCGCGCCGTGCGCATGATCGTGCTCGTGAGTTTCGCCATGGGTATGATCCTGATCCGAATGGCCGCAGCCGCTGGTGATCAGCAGAAAAAATGAATAACAAAGCAAGCTTGCCAGGAAGCCAAATCTTCGTTGCATAGTGTCGTTCCCCGGGTCTATGAATTACGTATCGAAAGCAGTACGCAGTGCGAAAATATCTCCTGCTCTGAGTAATCGATGGCCATAACAAAAACGTGCCGCCATTAAGGGCAGGGTTCAGCCTTAGCGTCAAGCGGCTGACGGCCAGTCTTGACAGCGCCAGGTATTTGCCGCCTACGCCTGCCCTCGTAAGCTGTCTTCGCCCGGCGGCGGGTTAAGGCGTCGAGGGGGTCAGAGCTTATATCCGGACTCATCCGGTGAAAATGCTCAAGCCCGCCTGCGTGAGCCCGGCGTTCAATCTAACATCGTCGGCCTTTACTGCGTACCGATTTTATCGGGTCATCCAGCATTACTCGACGACGAGAATTTGCTTCGATATGGCGGCACCCGCCGTTCGAAATTGCAGGAAATACACTCCGGAGGGCAATGCCTCGCGATTAAATCTCTGCGTATAGGTATCCGGCCGCAAACTACCCTCAAACAGTAGAGCAAGTTCCTGCCCGAGCGAATTCACGAGTACCAGACGCGCTTCGACAGCTTGCGGCGCATCGAGCGTATACGAGATGAGCGTTTCACTGCTGATGGGGTTGGGCGTCGCATCAAGCTGAAGCTGGGTGTTGGCGTGAGGTGAGGTGATGTTGACCGATGTGCTCAAACCACCCACTCCTGTAAGGCGCACGCGTTTGGATGGAAAGCGTTCGTCATTCGATTCGACCCGCATAGTTGCCGAAAGCGTTCCATCCTTGCCCGGCTGGAATGCCACCTGTACCAGCATTTTCTCACCGGCCTCGAGCCGAACGCCCTCGCTGCCCAGCGGCGGTGTGATCGATTCAATGCTGAAGGCATCGTGCAGCGCAGTTACGACAATGTCGGTCACGAGCAGGCCTTTGTCATTGGCCGGGCTGACTTCCAGGGTCTGTAGTTTCTTGCCGTTGACGGCAACGTGGCCGTAGTCAAGAAGATCGGTGGACGCGACGATGGCGGGCTTCTCCACCACCCGAAACTGATGAACGATATAGTTGCCGAAGTCGGGCTGGAAGCTGACCATGCGTTGCCCGAGGCTGTTGAATCGCAGAGAGCCTGTGCCCAGATCATCCCGCAGGAACCACGAGTCGAGGCCAAAGCCGAGACGGTTATCCAGCCGGAATTCGTAACAGCCTTCTTCCAGCACGAAACTTTCTTCGTAAAGTCTGCTGTCGTCCAGGTTTGCACCACTGCCGATTACTTCGCCTTTATCATTGCGCAGGGACCATTCGTATTGTTCGCGCGCGCGCAGATTGGTCTGCAACAGGATTTCAAGCTCCGGAAAATATTCGGGCGTAAGCTGGAAACCGGCGCTTCGGTAGTTGTTGTTGGCGTATTCGTCGAGGACGCCGTTGGGGTTGGACAGACGCGCCTCAAAGACATTCGCGCCGTCCCAGCTGCCCCAGTCAAAAACGGGCAGCGTGACATCTTCTTCTTCCAGGAATTCCAGGCTGCCCTGCCAGGTATAGGTCGCGCGGCCGCCGCCCTTGACGCCATACTCGATGTCAACGCTGGTGAGCGGAATCGCGCCGGTATTGCGAATGCGAATGACCGGATTGCCGCAAATCGGGTTAAAGCGGCTGTGCAGCTTTCCGTCGTTCGGCGCCAGGATGTCCACCAGGGCCGCGTCCGTCCGGTGGTTGATTGGGCCGTAGGCCACCAATTGCGAGCGCACGACATAATTGCCCTGAGCCGGATCCGGCGCATAGTCTTCGACGCCGTAGTTAATCTCGACCGGAGTTCCAGGCGACACATAAGGGGTTATGTCCTGGTGATAGGTCGCGACCGGCGCCCCGGGACACCAGCCGCCGCGGTCCAGCAGCCAGGTGCCGCCCTGCGGGTATAGCGGATTGTCGCCGCACTCCATCCATACCTGCCACTGAAAACGCCGCTCGCCGTCGATATCCCAATGGTGCTGCTTGGGGCAGAATTCCGCGCAGCGCGTCTCATTGTCCCAGCCATGACCGCTGATCGTTGTGCGCAGCTTATACTGGCTGGCGCGCTCGTCGGGAACGATCTGCCGCGCCGGAAAATTGATGTCGTCGGCGATGCTGCCATAGCTGTGAGAGCCATCATAAACATTCGCGATGGTTACAATATCGCGCGGCGGCGTCCCCGGCACGAATTCGAATTTCAGATCGATCAATTCCTGCTGGTTATGCGCCCAGAGGTAGACATAGCCGTGCAGGAGCGGCGCATAATCGCTTACGTCATAGATCCAGGTCCAGCCATCGGGTCCCAGGTCCAGGCCAATGCCATAGGGCGTGATAAAACGTCCCAGTTCAAAGCGGACAATCGGACTGAAATACACCCAGTCATCGCGTTCGAGTGTTTGCTCGGCCTCGACAAAGGTTGAGTCGACGGCATTGCCGTCGGCATCGTAGGTGTAGGTATAAGCATCGGCCGGCCAGACCAACATCGTACTCGTTGGAATCGTCGGGTGAGCCGGGTCCGCTTCAGGGATCTGGACGCCAAAGCCGGGGTTTTCGTAGCGCACAAGCTCTACGCGGTCGTTTTCGACCTGCTCATATACTTTCACTTCGTCGACCTGCAGGTCGAAATCACCTTGCAGCAGGCTGAGATGGGGCCGGTCTTTCGACGCCTGCGCATTGCGCGTCATAGCGTCGCCGGCAAGGAGACGCCACTGCGGCGCACCGGCAAACTGCGCAGCGTAGCCATTAGCCGAGGCGTCGGCCGCTTCGACGCCGCTGCCTTCATCGAATTTGTAATAGACCTGTAGATTATTGTAATAGGGATGAGAGGGGTCGAGGTCACGTCCCATCCATTCCGCAATCGTCGCCTCGTCGAGCTCGACATTCCAGACGCGAAATTCGTTGATCGAGCCATCGTAGTTGCCCTGGCCATTGCCGCGCGAACCAAGTTTGAAGCTGGCGACGTCCTCGATGCGACGACTGAGACCGTTGCCGGAATGCCAGAGTTTACCGTTCAGATACATCCGCATGCTGCCGGTTGCAGCGTTTTTGACAAAGGCCCAATGATTCCAGCGGCCCTCGAATTCATCCGCCGTCGCTTCTTTTTGAATGCGGTCGTAGCTGTTGCCCTGGTTACCGGCGTCCCAGTAAATCTGCCCATTGCCCCATGGCAGATGGACATTCAGAACCCGGTTACCGGCGGCATCGTAGCCCTCGAAGAGATAGTCGCTCTGTGGCTGGATCGCCGGGTCGCCGTATTGCCAGAGCGAGATGGTGACTTCCTGGTCGATTGCTGCGAAGGCCGCGGGCGGCACTTCCAGGTAATCCTGACCGCTGAAGCGCAGATAGCCGTCGCGGCCTGCCGTGGCAAGCCCGGCGTCGAATTCGGCTTCATTCATCATCACCATATTATCTTTGGCGGCATCTCCGTTCGTAAAGCTGAATTCGATCAGCAGATTGGAGCTGCCGTCCCAGTTGAAGGGGCTGTGAAAAACAAATTCATGCCAGCCCGCGGCGCCGAGCGTCGTGGTCTGAAAATAGACCTCGCTCAGATCGCCGGTGCTGAAGGCGGATTCATCCAGTTCCGTCAGGCTGCTTGCAGCCATACTGATACGCAGGTTTTCCAGCTCGGCTCCCGCGTCCGCCACATTCAGCCGGAGGCCGTGGAGCAGCCCTGCCTCCAGCCCGCCCGCCAGCAGCTCGTCCGCCCGCCACAGAAAAAGCGAGCGTCCCGGGGCGGAGCTATGACCAAAGACAGCGGTTCCGGCGCTTGTGCCCTCGCCGATCCGCAGCTCTTTGCGTTCGCTCTCCGCTGTAAACGATGCAACTTTCTGGAGGTGGAGATAACGGCTGAAGCTGGCTTCCGTCGTGTAGGCAAACATATCCCGCGCGGCACCGTCGACGCGGAAATTCGGCTGCGTTTTGCGCGTGGAATCCAGGGTGCCGCTCGAATCGATGACGCCGGCATTGGCGATGTAATCCCATTCGCCGCATGGGAAGTTATCCGCTGTCGTTCGTTCATCGCATTTGAGAGTGTAGTGCATGAGAATTTTTTCCCAGCGCTGGCCGGCCGGCGGAAATTCGTAGGTGCCGGCCCGTTTGGTGATATCCTCGAAGTTAAGCGTTTGAATGATGACTGACTCTTCCTGCGACGACAGCGACATCGTTAGACTACAAAAGATGGTGGCGATGGCGAGGCAGCCAAATGACAACTTGGACAGGAATCCCGGCATAAATACTCCACTGATAATGTACATTGCACTGAAGCTTCGATTCGAACAATACTGTTTGTGTGTTGTGTTTGCGTTAAGAATGCGGTAGCCGGGAAGAATCTACTAAATTTCCGGCAATTTTGCATTGGCCCCTGCGTTCCTGATTCGAAGGCCGGAACGCATGCCGAAGCCTGCGAAATCCAGACCTGACGAGCATTTTTGGAGTCCGCGCGCCGTGACGTATCGATTGACTTTTCTGCCGCTAATCGTCATGCTGGCCTTTGCGTTTTGGCTGCCGCCCCGCAATGCGATTAGCCAAATCCGCGACTGGCGGCCGGCGATCGACAGTATTTGGGGTAAGGGGCTGCCCGACGACGATAAGCTGGCAATCTTCGACAGCGTCTGGACGCGCATCGATCAGAACTTTGCCTGCTTTCACAATATCACGGTCAACTGGGATTCGCTGCGCACTCACTACCGTCCCGAAGTGGAGCAGGGCGTCAGCCGCGGTCGTTTTGCGGCCATCATGAATCACATGTCGCTGGCGCTGCGCGAGGGGCATACCCAGTTTAAGGATAATCCTGTCAACCGCGACTTTCCGCTTGCACCGGGCGTGCCCCTGCTCTATGTCGGCGGCTGGGCCAATAACGGTCACTTCGGCGCCGGCCTGACGCCTTTGCCCGACAGTTCGCTGCTGGTGTATAAGGCCGTAGACAATCATCCTCTGGGCCTTGAGCCCGGTGACATCGTCCTCGGCTATCACGGCATCCCCTGGAAAGAGCTCTATCCGCGACTACTGCAACAGGAGCTGCCGCTTGCGGGTCAGTTCTGGGGGTCGTCGCCTAGCGCGCACAGCCATTCCTTCCTGATGGCGGCCGGTATGAACTGGCACCTTTTCGACACGATCGACATCGTCAAGTACGGCAGTCGCGACACCCAGCAGCTGGCCCTGACGGCGCTGATGGAGGCCGATATGAACCTGTGGTGTAGCGAACAGCTGCCCCTGCCCGGCGTCCCGATGCTCGAATCGGCTGACCTCTTCGGCCCGGAACGCATCGCGGTTTCCTGGGGAATGGTCGAGGGCAGCAATATCGCTTATGTCTATGTGTATAACTGGACCCGCGACACCGACCAGCGCTTTCTGGCGGCGCTGCGCGACATTATGTTCAATCACAAGAGCGCGGGACTCATCCTGGATTTCCGGGTCAACTTCGGCGGCGATATTCGCAAGAGCAATCCGGGCTACAATCTTCTGTTCAACAGCTATATCGAAACCATCCTGGTCGATATCCGCTGCGGCGATCCCCGCGAACATTTGCTTATGTGTCCGCACCCCGAGCGGCCCGCCTCCTATTTTGCGATTGATGCCGATCCCGACAGCTATTACGACAAACCGATCGCCGTGCTGATCGGGCCCGGGGCAATATCCGCCGGCGATCACAATGCCCTGCGTCTCAAACGGCATCCCCGGGCGCGCTTTTTCGGCAAGTCTACCAACGGCGCCTTTAACGGTCCCAGCTCAATCGCCGTCGGCGCTGTCGACCTGGAGGACTGGAATCTGCGCTACGCCCATCGCGAAACCTATTTGCCGGAGCGGCCGGACGAGTATCTGACCCATCGCGAATTTCCAGTCGACGAAAGTGTATGGCTGAGTCCTGACAATGTACGGCAGGGCATCGACGATGTGGCTCAGGCGGCCATCGACTGGATTCGCGCCACGACCGAGGTCGCAGTCGGCGCGTCGGACCGCGCTGCAGAACCGCAGCTGCGCATCTCCCCCAACCCCGTCCGCAACGAGGCCACGATCAGCTTCAGCCTGTCGCAGCCGGGCAGCGTCCGTATCGAGATCGTCGACCTGCTTGGACGCAGCATTACGCGAGCTGTCGACCATACTTTTCCCGCCGGCAGCCATCGTATTCCATGGGATGCGCGGGACTGCTCGCCGGGCAACTATCTCTGCCTGCTGCAGTCGGCGCACAGCCGCAGGTCAATTCACTTTCAGGTGATTGGGAATTAAGGGAAGCAAAGGGCCCGGATTTCTGCTGACCTGATCCCGACGTTTTGCCGACGGCGCTTTAGCCGCAACAAGCCCGGTGCAAGCGGCGTAGACCGCCCCAACCCAAAACATATTCGGCAATCCCGCGACAGCTCAGATCTATGAAATACGACAACAAGCGCGATGGCGGCGGCCTGCTGGAACTGGCGCGGGCCAATGCCCTCCGGTACAGCAGCAATCCGGCTATCAAAGCAATTATTATCACCGGCTCAGTGGCGCGCGACACAACGGATGAACTATCGGATATCGACACCATCCTGTACAGCGATGAAGCTTACTCCGAACAGTTTTTCGAAGAAGAGCAGAAGCTTGCTTACGCCGACGGCGGGGATATGTATGGCGGAAGCGCCGCCGATGGATTCGGCCTCTATCGCTTCGTGAACGGCATCCGCTGCGACTTCGGCTTCGCTTACTGTCGTGACGTCGAATCCCTGTTGGATGACGTTCTGCTGGAGTACGACCCCGACCTGGATAAACAACTCATTATCGAGGGTATTCGCTCATCCAGGATTTTGCACGGCTCGGAATTGATCAACGCCTGGATCAAGCGCAGCGATGTGTATCCCGCCGAATTGGCCGCCGCCATGCTGCAGCGGTATCTGAGCTTCACACCGCACTGGGTGCTCCGCTTTATGGGCGCCGGACGCTGTGACCGCCTGTTTCTGCGCGAGTCTTTCCTCGAATTGCAAAAGCGGATTCTGGCGCTTATGTTCGCTCTCAACCGCCGCTACCATCCGGGCAAACTCAAGGGGATTGCGGCAGCGGTCGAAGGACTGGAAATCCTGCCGCCCCGGCTGCTGGAACGCTTCGACGCATTGTATGACGCCGACCTGCACAGCGCGGTATCTGTGGCCGCCGCACTGGTAGAGGACACACTGACCTTAGTGGAAGAACATGCTCCCGCATTCGAGACATCCGCAGCCCGCAGGCGTTTCGCCTGGCAGCCAAAGAGCGGCGCGAATGCAGGGAATCACAATTACTCCCGGGAAAACAACAGCCATGAATGAAGAAAGCGTCTTGAAATTTAGCATTCGCCAGACTATCGCCCGCTCGCCCAGCGAGGTGTTTCAAGCTTTTGTCGACCCGGACAAGCTCTCCGGCTACTTTACGACCTCGGCCAGCGGACCGCTGGTCGCGGGCACCAGCGTGGAATGGCGCTGGGGTGATGAAATGAGTCTGACCCATATCGAGGAAGTGCAGACGGATGAATGCGTGGTCTGCACCTGGCGCGCCTATCAGGTAGACTACGATACACGCTGTACCTTCAGATTCGCCGCTGCGGGCGACGGCGCGACAACAGTGACGATCACGGAGGAGGGCTGGCGCAATGACGCCGCCGGGCGCATCAGCTCCTACGAGCATTGCAGCGGCTGGACGCACATGCTGATGTGCATGAAAGCGCGGCTCGAACACGATCTCGACCTGCGCTGACCCGCCTGATCAGTCCTGTTCAAAACTCTTTTGCAAGGCGGCCAGCACATTCGGCCAGGCATTGGTGAAATAGCTGCGCGCTTGCTGCCAGTTCTCGCTTTCACCCCAGCCGTAATGCGAGATCTCCAGGTGCGTGCCGCCGTCGGGTAGGCCGCCCATGCGCAGAACAACCACCGTCCGCTGCGCGCGAATATCGGGCATATGCGGCGGTGCATTCCAGGTAAAAGTCAGCATTTTTTCCTTCTCGATTGCGAGTATCACACAGCCTTCCGAACCGCGTTCGGTGGATGTGCTGTCGGGATTAAAATAAAACTCGAAAGCGCCGCCGACACGAAAATCGATATGGCTGTCGATGCCGAGGAAGCTTCGGATTCCTTCGCTGCCGGACCAGCGCTGCCAGACCTCGGAGGGCGGTGCCGCAAGCTTGACGTCGTAGTAGAGGTAGCGACTGTCATTTAGTTCGCTTTTGCTTGATGCATTCATTGAACACACTCCCAGAAATACTAGTGCAAGACAGAATTTTTTCATGGCTGAGCCCGCTCAAACATTGTGAATCGAAAGACAAATGTAAGGTTTCAGTGTAAAAAGAGAGGGCAAATCTATACTGCGTGGGACAGGGGGTATAGTAAAAAATCGACATGGCAGAATCGAAGGCAGAAAAGATCAGGTCCAGGGGCCGCCCTGTTCGCGCAGCTCCTTGAGGTATTCGCCGGGAAGCAGACCGCTGAACTCCTTGAAGTTTTTGATAAAGTGATTCTGATCATAGTAGTTCATCGCGGCGGCGACCGCAGCCCAGTTGATGCTGGCGTCCGGCCGGTCCAGCCAGGCATGCAGATCGCTGAACTTCATAATACGGGCGTAGCGTTTGGGACTGACTCCCAGCGCGCCTTTGAACAATCGCTCCAATTGTTTGATGCTGAGGTTGAGCTCGGCGGCCAGCGCATCGATACGCAGATGCCCCTTGCACTGCCGGATGCGCCGGATCGCGGCATCCAGGCCGGGATGGGCCTGACGACGCAGGTCGGGACGCCCCAGTAAAAAGGCGTCAAGCAGGGATGGCAATCGATCGGGGCTTCTCGCCGCGAGTAATTGCTCTTCGGTTTCCGCAACAGCCGCGCCCCAGACGGCATCCAGTGGGATAACTTCGTCGACAATCTCACCGGCCAGCATACCGCAAAGAGGATACAGTCCCTCCGGTCGGAGCCGGATGCCGACCGCTCGCAGGCCTTCGCTGCTGTTGGCCGCCAGTTCGGTGTGAAAGTATCGGGTTCGCTGACCGATCAGGATGCTGCTGCCGAGTGAAGAGAAGCGTTGCAGATCGCGCTGGTTATAGTGCCGGTGCCTGCTGCCGAAATTGAAGATCAGCTCGAAACAGCCATCGGGCACGATACGCTCCGGAATGCCCGTCGGCAAGTCGGCCTGCGAGCGAAGCGCCCAATAGCAATCGACGAAAGGCTCTAAGGCGGCGGCGGGTGCAAATCGATAGTACTGGAAGCTCATTGGACCTATAAACAGAATGAGAGACAAGGCCGGACAATGCTCAACCCGCGCCGGCAGCTAGTGGTCGCCGGACGCTTGTTCCCCGCTGGACGGCTGCTTATCGGCCAGGGCGCGATCGTCAAGTGGCAAGGGCAGCGGCGATCGCAGGTGCAGATCGCGCTGCGGAAAGGGTATTTCCACGTTATTTGCCCGGAACTTATGTACGATGGCGCAGTTGAGAGCCGACCGTATTTCGCGATGTTCCTTGGGATTCGCGATCCAGGCGCGCAAGCGCATATTCCAGGCCGAGTCGCCGAATTCAACCAACAAAACATCCGGTTTGGGATCCGTCAGCACGCGGGGCTCTTCTTCCGCTGCTTCGCGCAGACTACGCAATACCGTGTCGAGATCGGAGGCATAGGAAACGCCGACATCGAGACTGATCCGCACTTTAGGATCGTCGTGCGACCAGTTGATGACGGCATTGGAAACGAAATCCAGGTTGGGCACGATGATCGAAATATTGTCGATGGTTTTGATCGTCGTCGCCCGCATCTTGATCTTGTCCACGTCGCCTTCCAGGTCATTGATCGTCACCCGGTCGCCAACCTGGATCGGGCGCTCGAACAAAATGATCAGGCCGGAAATAAAATTGGCCGTCACATTTTGCAGGCCGAAGCCGATACCGACCGAGAGAGCGCCGAATATGACCACGAGGCCGCTCAAGTTAATACCGACGAACTGAAAAGCGATCAGCAATCCGACGAAAAAGAACAGATAGCTGAAAATGCGCTGCAAAGTGTAGCGTTGTCCTTCGGCAACACCCATCCGTTCCAGCAGACGTCGCAGTATCTGTTTGCGAAACAGGCCGCCGAGAATAATGATACTGCTCAGAACGAGGAAAAACAGAATGATCGTCAGAAGGGTGACAGGTGTGTCGCTGACGCGAAACAGCTCATAATTCAAGACGCTGCCCGCAAAAGTCAAGATTTCCTTCAGATCCACGATTCACTTTCCCTGCTGGCCTTGGACTGAAAAGTTCGGTCAGCGAAAATACGCCCAATGTCCGGATCAAAAAAAGCAAATACGGTCAGGTGGTCTCTGCGCGGGCTTTAGTAGCTTTGCGAGCGATGAAAGCACAGACGGAGGATTTGTACCGCGAACGAATGCAGCGGGTGCTGCTCTTTGTGCAGGAGCACCTGGACGAGACGCTGGATTGCGCGCGACTGGCGGACGTCGCCTGTTTTTCCCCATGTCACTTTCACCGTATCTTCAGCGCTATGACCGGCGAATCGGTCGCCGAATATGTCCGGCGGCTGAAGCTGGAACGCGCCGCCCGACAGCTCCGATATTCCGGCAAACCGGTGGCGCTTATTGCCGGGCAGGCGGGTTATGAAAATCCCGAGTCATTTACGCGCGCCTTCCGGCAGCTGTTCTCTTCCTCGCCCACGAAATATCGCGCCTCAAAACAGGCGGAAAGCGTTCACAGCATTCTCGGAATTAATGAGTCAGGGGCCGAGCTTCCTGAGGTACAGCAGCTGAATCTGCCGCTGCTGCGTGTGGCCTTTGTCAACCATGTCGGAGACTATTGGAGCGTAGGCACGGCCTGGCAGCGAGTCATAACTTGGGCGGAAGGCCAGGGCTTGCAGACCGATTCGCTGCGTCTTTTCGGACTGCCTTACGACGATCCGGCCGTTACGCCCGTCGGCAAACGGCGCTATGACGCCTGCATCGTCCTTCCCGACGACTTCCTTGCGGATCGGCATGCATCTGATCCCGCCGTCAGGCTAAAAACGATCGGCGGCGGCGCCTGGGCCGTGATGACGCACAGCGGTCCCTACCAGCGCCTTGAAGAAAGCTATGCGCGACTATTTGCGGCCTGGCTGCCGCAAAGCGGCTGTGAGACCCGCGACGAGCCTTGCCTGGAGGAATATCTCAATACGATCGCTACGACGCCGCCGGATAAGCTGCTGACCAATATCTATCTACCGATCGGCTGAGCGACAATTTTTGTTTAACTCAAGAGCGGAGAGCGCCCATGGCGGCATTCGACTTCAAGAAACAAGAACGCGAGTTGTACACGGCTTCGGCCACAAGCTGCAAGCTGCTTTCGCTGCCGCGAATGTCCTTCCTGATGATCGACGGCAGCGGCAGCCCCGACAGCGCATGCTTTCGAGAGGCTATGGAAGCGCTCTATGGTGCTGCTTACACATTGAAGTTCGGCAGTCGCAAGGGACCCGCGCCGGAAGGCTATTTTGACTATGTCGTTCCGCCCCTGGAAGGTCTGTGGTGGATGCGAGAGGGCAAGGAGTTTGCGCGCGACAATAAAGATGACTGGTGCTGGCGGCTGATGATTCGTCAGCCCGACTTCTACGGCGAGCAGCATGCTGCTACAGCCTTCGCGGCGCTGCGGGCCAAAAAAAATCCGCCGGCGCTTGATCTGCTGCGCTTGGAACAGTTCGAAGAGGGCCGCGCGGCTCAGACTCTGCATATCGGCCCCTACGACCAGGAGGATGTCAGCATCGCCAGGCTGCATGCCTTCGTAGAAGAGCAGGACTGTAATTTGCGCGGCAAACATCATGAAATTTATCTCAGCGACCCGCGTCGCACCGCAGCGGAACGCCTGCGCACGATTATCCGCATGCCGGTCGAGGCGAAAGGCCTGTAATTATCCGTTAAGATTGCCGCTACCTAGATGTCAGTCAGGGACGAACAGGAAAATCGTCCACTCTTGCCGCTCATTATTGGG
>JANQRB010000187.1 GCA_028284775.1 Candidatus Kapaibacterium sp.
GTACAGCAACCTTTACTTTCTGCCCGTCTTTGCCATGTATTTCCGCTTCTTGAACATTCCAAACTTCATTGTGTCTAATTTCGAGCGTCCAACCTTCCAAGTGCGCAACTACTTTACGCAGTTTGTTGCAAATCTCTGGAAACTTCTCTGCCTTAAATCGTCTTTCTTCTTCGAAAGTCATTGCGGTGTCCTTGTTTATGTTCAGTGTATCTTCACACTATTAACAGTGGTGGAAAAGAGCGTTGTACAATGCTGCAAGGTCTGTGTTCGAGACAAAGACCAGACTGTCTCCCTTCAGCTCGCGCAATTCGGATACATAATTGTGTTTGTTCGTATCCCAATAGCGAAACAGCATAAATGTTCTGTTGGTCCGCAACAAGCCGCGATGCCAGCGAATCGTATAGTAGCTTCTTTCACCATGTGTATACTCAATGTTAAAAGCCCTTGACGTGTACGCAGCACTGCAACAGCCATTACCTAGCCCGTGCTTGCCAGTGTCTGCCATTATGTCGTAGCGCAACAGCTCGACGAGACGATCCATCGGTGGGAGTGCTAACAGTTCGAGTGTCATTTGTTTATCCTAATGTTGTTAACTGTACTTCACTGTATTAACAGTGGAAGAAAAGAGCGTAGTGGTGGCTATATAGAGGTGTATTGAAGTACAGAACAGTAATTAGACCGATCGGTCTAACACCACATTAGTTGACATGCAACAGTTTATATCTCAACTTACCTATGTCTGGACTGATTCCGTACTATCGTAGCTAGTGCGGCATAATAATCGGCCAAAATCGACTATACCAGGGGCTAAAAAAATTGAAGGGGGGCGGCTCACATTTTGTCCCCGCGCCCTTTAGGGTGTATCAGCATAGCGAGAAATTCAGGATTTTGAAGCTATGTTAACACGTGTTAAATATTTAAGCCGCGTCAGTTTTATAGACGTAGACCTTCTTCCCCTCCAACCCCAGGCACACCATTGCTTTTACAATAATATGCGCCGAATATGGAAATCTACTCGTCTCCTGATATCTACACTTGTAGCAATCGAATTGCCAGACCCGGTACTCGCTCTTTCCTTCTTGTGAGAATGCTGTGATATCCGTCTCAAAGCTCACATAGAGTAGTTCTTCCAGCCGGCGCGATTGCAAGATCCATAGTCGCGACGTACAATTCGGACATAACAGCAGCTCTTCCTTAACAGCGGCCTCAGTTTCGCGCTCTTCATTCTTCTACATCGACTTCTTGTCCTCCGAAGTACTCGATCCACACATACTCCAGGTCATCGATAAGCTCCAGCCATTCCGACTTACTGAAATGGCTTCCTGTTCGTATCGAGTATGATCCGTCCCTACACGAGACCTGTCCCTGCGTGACCAGGTCGCAGACAACCTGCTTCGAGCCTTTCGCAACTGTCATTGTGGCCTTAGTGAAATGTTTCACCTTCCGTCCGTTAATGCTTAATTCAGCCATATCAACCTTCTCCCAATATTAGATTCAGTTCTTTTCTGATCGGATAGAATTTCAACCTGCCATTCACTTTCCTTATTCTCACGCCCCGGATCGATCCGTCTCGAATCTTGCGTGGTATGGTGCGTCGAGCGACGGCCTCAGTCGAATAGTGTGAATCGATATTGGAGACTAGCTCGGCAAGCCTACAGCCGGGATGGCTCAGCACGTAATGTTGCACCCGCATCCTGGTTATTCCGAAGTTTGTCAAGCGCCGCCCTTTCGCATTGCCGGCTATGGCGTAATCCTGATGCTGCGGTATGATGAATTGCCGAAAGTAGCTGCGATCCGCATTTTCAAACCGACGCGGCCGGATCAGCATCTCGACTCGGTCCTTTCCGGAGTCGGGACGGTTTACGCCAAACGCGCCTATCCCATCCCGCTGTAAAACGCATTCAACATAATCCCATACTCTGCATCCATTCGCACTTGGCACGGCAATGCTGATCAGATCGGCACGCTCCCTCCAACCGTGTGCCTGCTTCAACAGGTTTAGCGAGACGCCGCGCTTCGCTTCGATGACCCAGACCACATTATCCCGTATCGCTACGATGTCGGCGATTGGTCCGTTTCTCTCCGGCTGTATTTCCTGATACACTTCCCATGCCTCGTCCCTCAACCACTCTACAATAGGCCCGGCTACATCTGTTTCGCTTTGCGGCCACCTGCCATTCGGGACTGAACAGTCCTGACCGCTCTTGTCCTTACTGCTCCCGGTCATTCGATCAGTGCGACTCATCATCATCGCCCTTTAATTTGATGCCGATCCAAATGTCGCTGTCCTCGCCGATTTGCTCGGACGGGCCTGCCATCATCTTACCGGTCCCCAGTTTTGCTATCAAGAGTTCGTCGAACTCCGCCCTGTCCACTGCGCCCACTTTTTCGAAGGCAGACCAAATCTGATAACTTTGATACAGATCGCGGCAATTCGCCCAGTCGGATGTATATCCTGTCTTCTCTATACATTCCGCAACAAACCTGTCGACTTCGCTGACCGCAGATGCCGGCTCGACGTCTTCATCTTCAAGCCAGCCCGTCATTTGCTTCTGCGCATCTTTGAGCGCCAGTTTACGCGATTTGCAGCCCTGCAAGGCCAGCACGGATGGGTAGATGTGCCTGCATTTGAGCGGCACATAATTCAGTTCTACTTCAAGCGTCATCCCGCCATTAGCGCTGATCCTGATTTCGAATTTGTCATTGTTCACTACCAGCGGCAACAGATCCTCCGGCATGTAGAAAGCGCGTCTGACCGCATCTGTTAACTCATCCCACAACTGGTCATTGATGATCCGGGATGACGCTATTTCCATGACCTGGCCCATCACAATGCTGACCGTGCTTTCTATATACGTCTCGTGCTCCTTGTTAAGACTCATGCGATTCCTCCATACATTCTTAAATACATTCAGTTTTACTCAATCCACCTTGATTTGAAGTCATTGCAATTCTTTGCGACAGTCATGTTTCAGGACTAGCTCCTTGGAGCCAGTTCTTCCAGCGCTATGATGCGGCGCAATTCATTCACCTTGGGATAGCACAGACAAGCGTCGAACTCCGGATCGAACTCGCTGATTGTTAACTGATCCCATTCGAGACAGTGATGCTCATATTTGGGCTCATGCAGCTTCGCCAGAAGTCGTAGCTTCTCGATCAGGTTCTCAACCTCGCCCGGTCTGAACACTGACATCCTGGCAATGAATTCGATACAGACGTCGCCGGCTTCGTCGCTGGCTGTTATCGACGCCTCGTACACACCCGCCTCTGTATCAGAGATGTCGGCTTTGCTTTCCAATAATTCGTTTAACCCCACATCCCCACCAAGCCGCTGAGTCACTGTCGCTGTAGCGTCGTCCGGCATAACCAAAATGAGATGTGCGCGGCCATCCGCACCTATACCAAACAGAATGTCACAATCGAGTCTAGTCACTGTACTCTAATCCTTAATATTTATGTTTCAATACTCGCTGCGCTTCATCAGCCCTGCCCTCTCCAATTGGGGCGATCTCTCAGGCGCGCCTGGCTGACGCTCTGAGCCCAATCACTGTCATTGCGCACTCTCAGCCCGTTAACAGTCCAAACGCCGTCAGCGGCGATTGCGGCCGATTCCTGCCCCTGTCACGCTTACATGCCGTCTGGAATAGCTGTCCGACTCATCACTACACACCTCGAACCGTCCAGCGGTCCGCATCACTATTCCATTCGACTTCGACCAGTCTTATCTTTTGTTCCGGAACGCAGGTGTCGTAGGGCTCGATCTGATCATCTCCACGCCTGCCTTCCAACCACTCGAATTTGAAGTACCTGGAGCTGGCCTGGTGCTGAAACACTTGCTCAAATCTGTTTAATCCGTTACGCCTGCTTAGCAGCTTCCTGTCGGTCACATCCCCGAACTCCTGATGCTTGCCGCTGATGATTCGCCTTACTTCGCCGATCGTCAGTTCCATCAGTCCGCCGCTTCAGTTGTTACCGCTACAGCGGGACCTGGTTCGCTACGATCTGCTTCTGTTTCGGCAGTGATGTCACCAGCTATCTGCTGCGCCACGACCAAGAGGTATCCGGGTAAGGGATACACATCTATACGGCCATCCACGTGCTTTCGGATCAGGCGCCAATCAGTATCGGCCAGGCCAAAGCCGCCCTGCCCTAGCGACCAGCCGTCCCTGCCGCCACGGATTTGTTTGGCTGAAAGGTGAGGCAGATCCTTGTAACTGCGTAATCGAAACTGAAGGTCTTGCTGCATCGCCATCCCATTCTCCCTGTTTAATGAAGTTTGAATAAAAGTCCCCCGGTCCGGCACAATTCGTATGTTCCGGATACAGATTAGTAATAGTCCTTAACCGAACCGAGGGGCTGTGATCCGAGATCTCAGGTTCAGTATGTCGATGTTGCTGCTGGGCGGCACAATGAGTCTACCGGTCCGCCCGGATCAGCTCATCAGACTCACCATGCAATTCCCAGGCATTCACACCGGGCAACTGTTAACAAAACCGTGTTGACATCGGTATATAATTTTTATACGGCCATCGCCGGCCTTAAGCCGATCAAACCGGTCACAATCCTCGCCTTTGCCCGCCGGATCAAGATCCTGACATGCTGAATCAACTCGTCGTCTATAAGTTTGCGTTTCGGCTTCTCATACAATGCCAGCCACCGGCTCTGATCCGGCTCTATCATTTCACAGGCTACGAGACCGTTGGTCGTGGGATAAAAGCTGATCGAGATCGGCTCACCGGCGACCCGTTCCTCAACATACTTAACCTGGCGGCTGCCCATCCTGCGCCGGCGCAGTCTAAATTCGTTTATAGCCTTGGTCTCGATCCTGCCGTCCGAGCCGCGTATCCAAACAAGCGGCTCCTGTCCCTTCTTACAGGCGCAGCGGACGTTTCCAAAGCCGAGTACGGCGTCATAGACCTCATGCCGGCCCGCAAAGACTGTCGTGTTTTCGCGCCCGACAAAGCGCTCATTGTTGCAAAAGACGGTCGTCCTGAATTCCTCAACGGGCATAGTAATCCCTTATGGTGTCGACAAACACCAGTCAAATTTCTTTACTGTTTGATTGTTTAGAGTTAAGGCGGCGGGGGCTATTGATTAAGCGTTACGTTACAGGTGATTATCTTATGCGATCATAACTAGATTGGCCTGCGCATCGGCGCAAAACCAAGGGCCGGGGTACATACCTTGTCTGTATGGGTCAAAGGTCACACGGTTTGCCCAATTGCATAGTTACAGCTTTCAGAATCAAGGTATAGCGCTAGGATGTTCGACAATACCCCGGCCCGATTTTTGGCAGAGTGCGATAAGTTTTAGCGAACCCTTCGGTTCAAATTTTTCGGCGAAAAGCCTCGTCGGTGTTATCGTTGCACCGCACAACTTGGTAGACTGTCGTCGCTTGCTTGCTCGGCGTACATACGATTTATTTACGAAAAAAACCGTATCAGAATCGCACGAATTGTTGCAATAGTATATTTGCATATTTTCATCCCATATATTCAACATGTGTTATTAATTGCGCTGAAACTTCGTTTTCGACTGCGAAACTCGCTCCAATTTTTGCCAAATTGTTGCATCAGGCGCCAAAACTTATTCAATCAGGACTGGATGGACGCGAACTGTAACGAATCCGAGTCGTTTGCCGCACAATTCGCGACTCGCGGTAACGGCTCGTTCAGCGCTGTGCTTTCCAATTCGGCGAATAACCGTTCCAGCTTCTGTTTCTTGCTTTCAGACCACTTTTTACGTACCTGATCAAGCCGCCTAACGAATCTGGCTATATGCACTCTCGCATTGCTTCCCAATGCTTCGGGCTCCAACGCGCTGAATATGCCGATGCCCGAGGCGCTTATGATGATTCCGCGCGTAAAATCCAGATCTATTATGATTCCGTTAGTCGCTTTAATTCTTAGAAAGTATTCGCTCTCGCCTGCGATGAAGCGAGCCGTGGCGCCGTCGCCTAAATCGAATGTTAAGCTGCGCTCCCATACCTCCGGCACGAGGCGGTCCAGATAGCTCTTCAAAATTTGCATATCCGCATTCATCACGCCTCCTTCAAATCAACATTGCGGCGGGGACAGGATTCGAACCTGAGTCCTTCGGATTATAAGCCCGACGAGCTGCCATTGCTCTACCCCGCAGTTTCTGCTTGTCCCAGCAATACCGCCCTAATCTCGTTTTCGACCAGCATGATGCTGTTTTTGCCTTCGTCCATCCACAACTCAATCGTTTTGGAATGAACCAGATCCAGCTCTTTCGCCAGATGTCTCGCCAACAGTCTTCTGACAGGTGCCATGCCAAAGCCTTCACCTGGAGCACCAGACTCGTAGCGAATCGACTCCTTCATTCCAAGCGGCTGCATCCTACTGCTCGCCGCCAGTTCCAGGTGTTCCGGATAGAACGTTAACACCACCAAACCATGCGTGCCGCTGAGGAGCACGGCTCGCTCCGCCGCAAGCCGCAGCAGCTCCGTTTCGATTCGTATCGGCGCATCATCCGGCTGCTCTATGACGGGCTCAAAGCTGGGGAATCGCTCGTCGATAAGGCGGGTGTTAATCAATCCGCCCGGATGCTCGAAACTCAGCCACACACCTTCGGACCGGACCGTGACCGGATCTTCCAGGTATGTCAGGGCCGGCACCGCTTCACGAGGCATGATTACTTCGAAACGCGCGTCGCTTGCTGTTTCACAGGTCGCATGAACCAGGCGCAAGCAGTCCGAGGCGCAGGCGTATACTGCCTTGCCTTCCTGACCGAAGCAGAGGCCGTATAGTGCCGGCTTAAAGCGGTTCGTGTCAGCGGCATGAACCAGGCGCTTTTGCAGCAATGCAAGGAATGCGGCAGGCGCCGTACTCTGCCACTTGCTGTCTGTCAGGACGGACGGCACCGTATCGGCGGCGCAGACCGGCAGAACGGCATCGCCGCCGCTATGCGAGATTTGCAGCGTCCCGCCTTGTTCGGCAATGGTTAAACTCTCATCCCGCATCTTAGCGATCACCTGCACGAACAGATCAAGCATCACCGATGCGTTGCCGACTTCAATAACTTCAGCTTCCGATACCGACAGGATTCGCAATATGTCTGTCGAAGAACAGGCATTGATCCTCCCGACCGGTAAAGCCTGCAAGGTGAGTACCGAATCTTTACCGCCCGACTTTATGATTGTCTTCAGCCTGTTCAACATTTGCCGCAGTTTCTGTTTGTCGATTGCAAATTTCATTTGAGTAAAAAAGTCATGCGCAGCCTGCATTCAGGCCGCCTAAATTTCCATTCCGCAGGACTGCGCATGGTTTTAGCAAAGCTTAATCTCAAAGCTAAAGGCAATATACAAAACGCGCTTTCACATGTCAAGGATAAAATCAAATATTTCGATTTATAGTTATTTTTACTTGAAACACCTATTTAAATGCGCGTTTGACAATCTGCGATTGTGAGCTCCACCCTCGGATTAATCGGGTCGACGGCGTAAGGTTCGAACTGGGGTATCAAGTGATTCGCATCATCGTCGGGCAGGTAGCCGCAGCGTTTCATGCAGTCTTGCAGCGACTGGACTATGTTGGTATAGTCGAAGCGGCCTTTGGTACGCCGGTAGATGCGAAAGCAGACACGGAGCGGGTAACCGAGGCCGCGTGTCATCTCCCGCCACTGCTTACGCAACTTGTAGTCTCCGAGCAATGTGATCAGTATCTTCTCGCCGCGCTTCACCGCATCGCTTTTGTCAACAAAGGGTTTGCCACGCTTCCAATGAATCTCGCGCGAGTTCTTGCTGGAGTAGAGTTCACACCTGATTACGAGCATACGGGTCAAAACGGCTCCTCCTTCGCGATGCTGCCAAAGACCGCGCTGTCTTCCGGATCGTAGATGACTTCTTGCCCGTCATGCAACATGGGTTCGGCAAAAGTGGCGAATTCAGCTATCCACCTGACTCGCGGCGCGCCGGTTTTTCCGTGCCGGTGTTTGGCTGCAATCAGCTCGGCCATCCCGGCCGCGCTAGTGCCGTCGTCGAAGGTCGCCAACTCCTGCGCTTCGGGCCGGTGCAGGAGAATAACGGCGTCGGCCTCCTGCTCTACTTCGCCCGAGTCGCGCAGATCGGCAAGGCCCGGCCTTTTGTCGGCACGTAGTTGACTGGCCCGGTTAAGTTGCGAGAAGAGCAGGATCGGAATCTTCAACTCGCGGGCCAGATTCTTAATCGAGCGTACGATATGGCCGACCTGCTCGCGCCGATCCGCATTAAGGTCGGTTTCGATTTTGCCGAGATAGTCGATGAAGATGATCTCTACGCCGAAATGTTCGACAAGGCGCCTGGCGCGAGTTCTTAAGTCGCTCAGTTTCAGTCCGGGCGTTTCGTCGAGCCAGACCGGATAGCCGCGAAGATTACCCATGCTGCCCACCAAGCCGCGCAATTTCTGTGTGTCGGCTTCGCCGCTTGCAATCTCACTTACGTCGATACGATCCCTTAACGAGAGCATTCGCAACAATATCTGCTCCACCGGCATTTCGATCGTGAAAATGGCGCTACGAACCAGTCTCTTCAGCTTCTTCTGGACCGAAATACTGGTTGCAATCTTTACCATAAAAGCCGTTTTACCGACGCCGGGCCTGGCGCCGACAACGTAGAGGCCGCCGGGTATGGCGCCGCCGAGGATTTGGTCGATAGCTTCAAAACCGAAAGGCACGCCCCAGTATCCGTCAAATTCCTTGCTGCGCTCGAATCGTTCGCTTAAGCGCTGAACCGATATTTCAGCCGCCTCGTCCAGCGACAGAATTCCAAGCGCTGTTTCGCTATCATAGGCCATCAGGAAGTTTTGCATCCGGCCGCGTACCGTGTTAACCGCAACCACTGGATCGGTGAGATTGCTGTACCACTCGCCTACCGCAACCAGTAGTGATCGGCGACGGAACTTTTCCGTTATCGAGGCCAGTGTAGATTCAAGGCTGTAGCCGGCCCATTCGACTGCCACGCTCCGGTAGAGGCCGCCCGCGACATGCGAAAGCTCTTCCCATTTCGATTCGGCTTCGAGCCTACGCTGTAGCGACTTCAGGTCGATAGCTATTCCATCTGTGGCAAGTCCCAGCATCGTGCGGTAGATCGCGACGTGCGGCGCGTACCAAAAATACTCGGGCCGTTTGAGTTGTTCCGCGACAACCGACAGCAGGCCGGGGTCGCGGGCGATTTCACGCAGCACATAGCTCTCCGCGTCCATATCGCCGCTGCTGGCAATGTGTAGTTGATCCGCTATCGCACACCTCCCTGGCCCCGGAAGCCGTTGCGATGACGCCAAAGGGCGCGCTCATGCTCGAAGTCGGGGCGCTGGCCGACGCAAAGAACGGTTACGTCTGATCTGCGAAAGGCCAGGATAGTCGAAACGTCCTGGATTCGCACGTAGCTCTTCTCGCGTGACGCTAATTCGACGGCGGCGCAAAACTCCATCGGACTTATACCCCAGATGCTTTTGTGTCTGCCTCCATCGACATGCGTGTAGCCGGGCTCGGCTTTGCGTGATCTGTTGGCGAAAGAATGCCAGCCGCCGACGGGAGGTATGCCGCGTGACCAGAGGAAGCGATATATACCGCTCAAATCGTCATCCGACCAACTCTCGGGTATCGGCAGGTCATCGGAGTACGGATCGATGCCTACGCCGAATATGTGGTCGGCCGAACCGATCGCAGGCATGTCTTCCCAGGCGTTACGGAGAAGAACGATTCGGATGGCGTCGACCTGCCGCAGTTTGATGAAGCTTCGTTTGCGGGGCTTGAGATTGTCACACTGTATCGCGACTCGCAACGACCCTCTTGTCGCCACCAAATCGATACGTCCTTCCCTGCCGTCGCCACGGTCCGCTACGGGATAACTTCGCCGGACGTCAAAGCCACGATCGATAAGTGATTGCTGGACCGTCGACTTCAATTCGAACTGGCTGTGGTACGGACCGGAACTACGCCACCAACGTTTCAGATCTTCCAGTTCAGACGTAAAATCTCCGTCTACCCCCACCGGGGTTAAGAGGGTTTTTAAATCTTCTTTAAGAAAAGATTCTTCAGAATGTTGGGCATTGCGACACGGAGGGTCCGTGTATTCAGCCCCACCCAAAAGAGGCTCCGGTTGGTCACTGCGACACGGAGGGTCCGTGCGTTTGACCACACTCCTAAGTCGCTCCTCTTGAGTATCGTTACGCACCTTGTTTGACTCATTCAGACCTAAATCTACCAGCTCTTTTACAGCAGCGGGAACGGGCCAAATTTCCCAGGCAAAGTCGCTCTTGCCATTCTTTTTCGACACGACTTCCCGGTTCGTTCCAATCAGCCCGCCTGCTTTCAAACGGCTTATTGCCTGCTTCATCTGGTTGTAAGAAATGTTGAACATTCCACCCAAATTCTCATAGGTGGTTCGAAGTAGACTGTTCGGGTCGATCTTTGGCTGCCCGCCCTTTTTCGATGGTTGATAAAGCCAGCATAATCGGGAAAGAACTATGGCGCCGACTAAATCTGAATTGCCTCTTCCATTACGTAAATTGAAAAAGCCATGCGGTATCAAATGACATTTCGATAAATCAATCTCCCTGAGCTTATTTTCGATTTCAGACGCTGAAACCATAGACTAACTCCTGAATTTAGTTACAATACAACCGCCATTCACGCAGCAATTTTACTGCTGACAAATTACTTTACAAGGTATTTTGGAATCAATTCGCATCAAAACGCTCTTTTACAGTTGCATTACGAATATAATTATTGTATTATTGTCCCTCAAAGGGATTATTTTTTAGGTGCTAGGAGTTCGGTGTGAATAATTCAGAAAAAACGCGAGAGTCGTCGCCGGATGAAGTGTTCGGGGACATCGATCTAAAACCTGATACGCTGAGCGAGTCATTGAAAAGCTTTTTTGCAGCCGAGAAAGTGAAGATGAGTGCCAGCGAGGGCGCGAAGTATCCTGACATTTTCCCGGAATGCGCGGACAGAGAAGCAATCTTGTATTCGGATCGATTTCAAAAGCAGAAATACGAGATCGGCGAAAGGTTAAGAGAGATCCTTGAACATCTTGAGACCCTGGGGTACAAGCGTGTAAAGGGAAGGGAGTTTGCCGCTTATCTTAAATTCACTCAACGCGCATTTTCGAACATTGCTCGGGGTACGCAAAATATCTCGATCGACATCTTGACGCTCCTGTCTTTAGTCGGAGCCAATACCAACTGGATACTGACCGGCAGGGGTCATCCGTTGATGTCGGATTATGGCGATCTGGGAGAAGACAATTCGGCGCGTGATTTCCGCAAAGTGACGAACTACGACGATGCGGGACAGACGACATCGGTCCAGTTCCTTAACAACAAGGAACTTAAATCCTGGGCCGATTCTGTAAAAATAATAAACTAGACGGAGGTGCTTATATGTACGCAAACTAACATCCAGACCTTGCTGCCAGGCATGACCGCGCAGCAGAACGAAGCTCTAATGACCGCCTTGCAAAAGTGCGTGCGTCAAGAGCTAGGAAGGCTGTTGATTGAAGGCGCATTTGCGAATCGGATGAGTAATGAGGCTCCGATCACCAGGGAGGAGTTAGCAAGATTGATGAGAAACGAGATTGGAAATGCAATGAACCGATCAGGTGGTGCTGAAGCTCAAAGCGAATTCATTGAGGTTGATGAGGTGTGCAGTATCCTGAAAATTTCAAAAGTTACGCTGCACAAGTGGAAAAGGCAGGGCAAACTGCCGTTCTACAGATTGGGAAGCAGGATTCTCTTTCGAAGAAGCGATGTGATGGCATTGCCGAGCAAGGTAACGATCGGATAGGTAGTGGGCTGAACATCCCCAAATGTATAGGACCTGGAAGAACATCCAACACTGGACTACTTCCAGGTCTTTTTTAATTCTTGCTCCGAGACTGATTCAGTCAAAACGATATACTTCTTAAACTCCTCGAACTTTTTATGCCCGGTTATTTTCATCACGGTTTCGGCCCTCATGCCTTTTTCGAGAGACAACGTGATAAATGTACGCCTAGCAGTATGTGTCGTGATGAATTTGTATTTGGGTTCTTTGAAGTGTAGTCTCTCGCTTCCCCGATATCGAGTAATCGTCGTTGGTTCATCAATTCCAGCTATACAGCAAACTTCCTTTAAGTAGTCGTTAGTCTTCTGTGAACTTATTACAGGAAACTTGCCTAAATAGCGGTATTTTTCCAGTATCTCAATCGCTTGAGGAAGCAGGGGTATCTTTAACTTTCCCTTAGTCTTGATCGAGCGCCGTTCCCAGAATCCATTTTTAACATCTTCATGCTTAAATTCTGAGATGTCACTAAACCTTGGTCCGGTCAGGCATTGGAAGCAAAAGATATCTCGCACTCTCTCAAGCTTTGGCACTCGGCTAAAGTCAAAGTTGAGTAGCTTGAATAGCTCATTTTCGGTTAAGTATACAATTTCTACTTCTTCGCTCGGCACTTTGAATTTCAAAAACTGTTTATTGTCATGGTACTTCCTTTCAATAGCCCAGTTGAGAAAGGTTTTAAGAGTAGTGAGATACTTACCTAGTGTGTTGTTCGTAATGTTGGCTGTCTGCCACATATATACTGTAAATTGATCATAAAATACAGGGTCGATACGGTCGAATGTGAGCAGATAATCTTGATGTTTGGAAAAATCTTTTAGGTGAGCGATCAGAGATTTGTACCATTTAATGGTGTTCTTCGCGCACTCTTTTTCTTTCGCCGCGATGAAGTCATCGTATACGTCAAGAAAATTTTTGGCTCCTCCCACTCTAACAGCGTTTTTGAACAGGTCAATTACTCCGTTCTTTACATCCTCATAGTCAACATACTCATTCTCGGTCCTCATAACTCTATATTTCTTGAGGATTCTTTCTCTGCAACTATTCAAGTAGCTATTGAGTTCAGGTGAACCAACATACCCCCGCTTGGCGACCTGTTTCTTGGTGTCCCATAGTTTCGGATCAATCCTCTCGCCAGAGTGGATCTTAATAGTCTTACTTGGTGCAACTCCCCGCACATATATGAATATCGAACTTTGTTGTTTGCCATTCTTTTTGTCGAGATAAAAGTTGACTGTCATCGCAACTCTGTGATTGAGTAATTCAAAATCTTTACAATTCCCACTTTCTTGGCATCCGAAAACTACGATATTCCGACGTACACATAGCGTACAAATTGCGTACACATAGCGTTAAAACCTAGATAATCCGGTAAAAATCTGACGGTAAACACTGTCCAATTCAGAGGCAAAAAGGCTAGTAGCAAGTAGGTAATAGTTGTACTGAGTGAAAAGGCGATAAACGCGGTCGACTCCCGCCTCCTGTACTGAGCATTTTGCTTAACCCTTGTAAATCAACTATTTACAAGGGTTTTTCTTCTGCCGCTCATCCGTAAATTTTTGGCTTAACAACACTATTTCGTTTCGTGCAAGCCGCATGAAACCTGCATTGCAACAAAGGGCGATGGAGTGCCGATGTTAATGAGCCTTCGGCAGCCCTAGGCTTTTTTTGTTTCGATGCGATCCATCAATCCCTCGGTCGCCGCCACAAACACCGACGCCGAGGCATCTCCCGTGACGTTTACGGCGGTACGCAGCATATCCAGGATGCGATCGACGCCGAGGATCAGGGCGATTCCCTCCGCCGGAATGCCGGCCTGCTGCAGCACCACGATCAGCATCACCAGTCCGACGCCCGGTACCGGGGCCGTACCAATTGATGCCAGCGTAGCGGTAAGTACGATGCCGAGCTGATCACCGAGCGTCAGGTCGATGTTAAACACCTGGGCGATAAAAACAGCGGCAACGCCCTGGTAGAGAGCTGTGCCGTCCATATTAATTGTTGCGCCGAGCGGCAGTACAAAGGAAGATGCGGTTTTGGGTACCCCCATATCATCGGCGCATTCCATCGTTACCGGCAGTGTGGCGCCGCTGGAGCTGGTGCTGAAGGCCACGAGCTGCGCACGCCGTATACCGCGGAAAAAGTCGAGAATCTTTATTTTGGAAAAGATGAGCAGAATCCCCGGATACACGACGATCATGTGGAAGAAAAGCCCCGCAACTACTGCCAGCACATACCAGGAGAGGGTCTGAAGAATTTCGATGCCGAAGCTTGCGATAGTCGATGCCATCAGCGCAAATACCCCGATCGGCGCGAGCAGCATTACGACGTCGACCATTCGGATCGACACCTCGCTCAGCCCCTCGAAAAAGTGTAAAAGCGTCTGCGACTTTTCCCTGGGCATTACGCTTAAAATCATACCGAAAAAGACTGCAAAAAAGACAATGTGCAGCATCTTGCCGTCGGCCAGGGCCTGGAATGGATTTGTGGGAACGATGCTGAGGATAAAATCGAAGAAGTCGACTCCGCCCGAATCTGTCATCTTGGCGGCGGCTTCCTCGGAAAACTGTGTCATCAGACGTTCCTGAACATCCTGCGGAACGCTGTCGCCCGGCTGCAGAAGGTTGGCCCACAGGAGCCCCAGCGAGATGGCGAAGCAGGTTGTGACAAGATAAAAAGCGATCGTCTTCCCGCCGACACGCGCCATTTTACGGGTGTCGCCCAGGGAGGCGGCGCCGATTATCAGCGAACCCAGCACCAGCGGAATGGCAATCATCTTGAGCAGATTTAGGAACAGAATCCCAAAAGGTTTAATGAAGGTCGCAATCGAGCTGTGATCTTCCAGCCCCGTGACCTGCGAATATTCCAGCACCGAGCGGTCATCGAGTTCGACTTCAAGCGCCGCTGAACTCAACTGCGCCTCCGTCAGCTCCGCGAAAGCCTGATACAATTCGGCGCGCTCGTCCAGACTGAACTGGCGGACAGCATCATCGGTCATCAGACGGGCCGAAATCCAGTTATCCACCAGATCACTGCCTTCGGCGGTGGCTACCACGAGAGCATCGTACTTAACCGGCAGCAGAGCACCGAAGGCAGCTCCAAGGATAAGGGCGATGACGATTTGCAGATGCAGGGGAATCTTTTTCATTGGGCACTACTTCTGTGGACGCTTGATTCAATTCAGGCTGTTAGGCGCCCGTGGTGGAGTTCCCCGGGCCGGAAAGCGCCTAAATTACACTTTTTTCCTTAACGAGTGCGGACCGGATCAGGCCCGGTGCGCCAATCGGGGCCTTTCATTTGGCGCCGAGAATAGCTATGTTCGTCCTGCTGCCGGGCGGCGCAGCCCCAGAGGACTACCGATCAAAGGATAAAGCCGCCGATTCGACGTTCGACCGCCTCGCGAACGCCACTCCCGATCATACCCCCATCGCTTCTCGATAACAAACGCTTGATGATCGAACACCATCGGGGAATGGACCTATGTTTTCGCGCTTACTTTCAGCGTCCACAATGGGCGTCAATGCCTTTCTGGTTGAGGTAGAGACACACCTGGAGGCCGGCCTGCCGGCCTTCAGCGTCGTCGGGCTGCCGGATTCAGCGGTACGTGAGGCGCGCGAGCGTGTCTCGGCCGCCATCAAAAATTCCGGGCTGGGCTTTCCGATCAAGAAAATTACCGTCAATCTGGCGCCGGCCGATGTCCGCAAAGAAGGCAGTGCCTTCGACCTGCCACTTGCTATCGGCGTCCTGCATTCCTTCGGCCAGATTGATGCCGCCGCCGAACTACCGGCTACAAGCGTCATCATCGGCGAGTTGGCACTCGACGGCACGGTCCGGCCGGTGCGCGGGGCCCTCTCGATCGCGATGGAAGCCGCCAAACAGGGTGTCCGTCACATCCTACTGCCGGCGGCCAATGCCGGTGAAGCGGCAATGGTCTCATCCATCAGGGCTTATCCTATCGCTAGGCTGCGAGATGCGGTGGATTTTCTCAACGGCGAACGCGACATACCCGCGCTGGAGGTCGACACGCAGACACTCTTCGCCGTCGGCCGGACTGCAGCGCTTGACCTGGCCGACGTCAAGGGACAGGAAGCCGCCAAACGAGCAATGGAAGTCAGCGCCGCCGGCGGTCACAATCTGATAATGGTCGGGCCGCCCGGCTCCGGCAAGACAATGCTGGCAAAGCGCATGCCGTCCATCCTGCCGCCGCTGACTCTCGACGAAGCGATGGATAGCACGCGGCTCCATTCCGTGGCGGGCTTGCTGCCCGAAAATCAGGCCCTGGTCGTGACGCCTCCCTTTCGCGCGCCGCATCACACTATTTCACCCACTTTCCTAATTTTCTCACCATTTAGTTGAGTTAATCTAAACGATGCAAGAAAGGGTGT
>JANQRB010000027.1 GCA_028284775.1 Candidatus Kapaibacterium sp.
CCGCAACCTCGGCGGACTTGCCTTTCAATTGCAGGGGCGGCAGCGCGGCGAAGGCAACTTGCTCTTCATTGGCGCGCAGCGTCGCATGATCACAGCAGATATCTTTATCCGCGGCCTGCATAAGACGCGCCGCAAGATTGACCTTATCGCCGAGGATGCCGTAGCTGCGGCGCGTGGCGCTGCCAAGCGGACCGCAGAATATCCGTCCGGTCGTAATGCCGATAGAGCTGTGAATTCCTTTGGCTTCGAGAAGGGATCGCAGCTCCCCGGCCGCGCGGACAGCCAGCTCGGCGTCATTCTCATGCGCCAGGGGCGGTAAGCCAAAGGCCGCCAGCAACACCGTACCCTTGTCGTCCACAAGAAACTGGTGAAGATGACCTTCGTATCTACGCAGCGTTTCCTGCGAGGCCGTAAACACTTCCTGCACCCTGTCGACTATATCGGGGGCATCATAGTCGAGGCCCCGGAGCCCGACGAAAACGACCGAAATGCGGCGAAATTCGGCCAACCAGGCGGAATGTCCAGCCTTCAGACGCTCCTCGATGACGGGGGGGATGAATTCGCGCAGCGCGGCGTCAGCGGGCGACACGGCCTTAAGCGGGGGAAGACCGCGGGGCGCAAGCTCCGCTTTCAGGCTCCGCAATCGCAGGGCCCCGCCATCCAGAATTTCTCCCTCCAGCAATCCTTCGCGACACAGTTCCGCTGCTTCGCCCGAGAGAATCAGCTCGCCGCTGCCTGCCAGAGCCTGTCCCTGCGCCAATTGTCCCAAGGGCGCTCCGGCAAGTAGAAACTCGCGACGCTGATATCTGCCACTGAGATACATGGCAAGGACCTCGCCGGCAGCAACGCTGACTCTCAGGTTGAGAGTGAGATCGTCGGCGGCCGCATAGTTGTTGAGATCGGCCTGGATTGCCAGCGCACAGCCGGCGGCCCGCATCACTTTGCGTTCGAGGTCTTCATCATCCTGGCGCCAGAGCGCCAAGAGGGCATCGCCGGCAAATTCCAGTACATCGCCGCCATACGCTTCGATCATTTCCACCAATTGGCCAAAATAGGAATCGAGCAGACGCGCGAGCGTTTCGGCACCGGCAGGCCCCATGCGATCAAATCGTTCGGTGAGGGGCGTAAAGCCTTTGATGTCCACAAAGAGCAGAGCAGCGCCAAAGCGCTCCGACGAGGGCAGGGCCTCTGCCGCGCTTTCCGATTCCAGCCTTTGCAGAATCAGGCGCGGGACATAGCTACGGAATACATCTGCCTGAGGAAAGTCGCTCATTTGTGGCTCGCTGCTAGTTGGATGTATTGCTATCGCTAAGCGGCGAATACTGTAAACTCATATCCAGCGCTCTGACAGTTAACGAACGAAAAATAATTTGCGGACACCTTTGAAGATGGCCGCGATCGAGGAAAAGTCCTTTGCAACATTGTCCAGGCTTTCATCTGGAACAAGAACCGACAATATGCTGCGAGTCACTGTCATACCGAAACGGATTGTTCCGGATTCCCAGGACGACTCAGGCTCGATCCACCCGAGAATGAAGAAGGAAAACCTTACTTCCTACAGTATAAACAGACGTCGCAACATAGGCGATTGCCCGGATTGCGGTATGAACCTGACGCGACGGCCCGTCCCGGAGTACCCGCTACGATTGTTTGACGCTGCAACAGAAAAAACTGGACGAATCCGCTGAGCAGCCGGGGAATAGCGACTCTCCAATAAACAATCAGGGCTTCAGGGCCTGAACCAGGAATGGCTTCAGATTCAACAGCTCAATATCTTTCCGCTGCCGCAGCTTGCGCAGGAACCAGCCTTTATGCGCCGCGCCATAGATAATGAGCATACGTTTGCCCTGCCCCTCGTATCGATCGAGAGCCGCGATGATATGGCCGTAATGCGCCTTATTGATATTGTCCCAACCGCCGGGGCCGAGCTCTTCGTTAAACAAACGGTTGTAGGTGGCGGCCCAGATTTCGATGGCCTCGTCGTAGGCATCGCTGTGAATCCAGAAGGGGTCGTCATCGGCGCCGCCGGCCTTGATTGCCGAATCGGCCCGTTCGCCGGCAGCCAGGTACTCCCGCCACTCGTCGCTGCGGCTGCTGTCATTACTTATGGCATCCAGTCGCGCGCTGCGGGCATCGGCCATCGCTCTGGTCCAGCCGGCGGTGGGGATGATTTCAAATGGCAGTTCCTTGCTCAGCGGAAAGACGACATCGACATACTCGGGAAAACGCGCAACGCGCGGCTCGCTGATGGAGTCGTGCTCCTGAAATTCACGGACTGCGGCGGGGAAACGGTCGGGCGGAATCTCGCTGAGAATGACATCCGGCGCAACGGCGCGAATGATCGATTCCAGTTGCGCGCAGCCATACATCTCGCTTGTGCTGTGGCGTCCGTGGATAGCGCCGAGGACGAGGACTTCGTTGGGGGTGGAGGGGTGTTGCCGGGGTTCACTTTCGTTACAGGCGCCGTTCATACTGACTATTCCCAATACAAGTACAATTCGAGCGATGTGGTATTTGATAGGCATCAGCATACAGGATGGACAAAGCTCCAAACTATAAATTTCAGAAACGACAAACATCCAGTCGATGTCAAAGTTCCCATTGTGTTACACCAAGGCCGAGGACCCCGTCCCTGTTGTGAAAACGGCATTCTGACAGTTGTTGGATTGCAGCGTCGAAGGCCGGTCCGGTAAATTTTGATTGCATTCCTCCCCGGAATCTCCCTAATTTCGGCTCAGGGCGCGGGCGAAGCCAGTCTACACTATCAATCTACTCTAAGGCCCGTTTCTCTAGCGAAGCTTAAGGAATCGTCGGCGCAGCTCCGGCGCATAATCGAATCTGTTTCACTTTCCACACGAAACTGCAGAATGGAGAACATCGAATATTTCGCCCAAAGGGCGGTTGACTTGACGGTAGCTTACGGCGGCAAAATTCTGTTGGCCGTGCTGACGCTCATCATCGGTCTGTATGTGATCAAGCTGATCCTGAGGCCGGTTCGCGCCAGTCTCGAACGCAGCAAAGTCGACGCGACGCTGCAGAGCTTTTTGGTTAATATGGTCAACTGGGGCCTGAAGGTCGCGCTCTTCATCAGCATCGCCTCGATTGTCGGTATCGAAACCACCAGTTTTGTTGCGGTCCTCGGCGCGGCCAGTCTGGCGGTGGGGCTGGCTTTGCAAGGCACCCTGGCCAACTTCGCCGGCGGCGCGCTGATCCTGCTATTCAAACCTTATAAGGTCGGCGACCTGATCGAAGCACAGGGCCATCTGGGCACCGTGGAAGAGATTCAGCTGTTTACGACGCATTTGGCCAGCCTCGAAAACAAGAATATCATCATCCCCAACGGCGCGCTCTCGAACGGCAGCATCACCAATTATACGGCGCGCGGCAAACTGCGAGTGGACCTCACGGTCGGTATTGCCTACGAATCCGATATTAAACAAGCGCGCGAAGTGTTGTTGCAGGCGATGCAAAACGACGAACTGGTGCTCGATGACCCCGCGCCGCTAGTCGCCGTCAGCGAGCTGGCCGACAGCGCGATCAACCTCGCCGTGCGCCCCTACTGTAAGCCGGAACACTACTGGGATGTGTATTTCGGTACTCTGGAAGCCTGCAAGGAAGCGCTCGACAAGGCCGGCATCACGATTCCTTTCCCGCAGCGCGATGTGCATTTGTTCCAGCAGACAAATTGATGAGCCAGTCTCTGTAGCCGAAATCAGGGAAGCGCAGCCAGGAGTGCTTCCTTTATGCTTACAGCCTGTCCAAGCTTTGTACGTGGCTATTTTTGCTGAGGCGGCTTAGCGTCGCCGACATATTCCAGGGCCGGATCCGGATACAGGATCGAGGTATCGAATGCATCGTAGTCGATTGCGCTGAGCCGCATCTGGTGCAGGTAGCTATCCTTGTAATCGGGCTCGATGTCGCTGGTGACGGTCATCAGAAAGGCCGTCGTGATGCCCTTGACCGTCCGTTTATCGTCCATGTAAATCGTGCCGCGTACGAAGTCGAATTTTTCCCGGACGGTGTACTCCACCAGATCGATAAGGCCACTCTCTTTGTTAATCCAGACGATGTATTGATCGTTGTCTGAATGCGGCTCGGCTTTCTGCCAGGTGGCGAAGACTTTGTCATAGCTCTGCCCTTTAAATTCGCCTTCACCGGCATAGCTCAACAGTTCGGCGCTCAGGATGCGAAAAGGCAATTCAATAAAATACAGCACCGTCGGCAGCATAAACTCGACGTCGCTGTCATGAACGAACTCCAACTCGGCGCCGGGCATTTGTTTATATGTCCGCCAGGCCTGTACGCCCCAGACTTCACCCCGGCGATCACCGTCGAGGAAGCTAAGCCGCGCATTGTAGCTGTTGTTTTGAAATCGGATGTCGAATTCATCCTCTTCGTCCCAGGGTACCATGCCAAAGAGCGACATCATAAAATTGTCCCAGTCGTCGCGCATAGTGGCCTGGGTATTCGTGAAGCCCTGCCAGGCGCTCATGCCGTGCGCCCGAGCGGCGGATTCCAACAGCGTCCTGCCCTGGCGGGCAGCGGCGTCGACGATACCCTGACTGCGAATTGTCGGGCTGCGTAAATCGGCAGTGCCGCAGCCGGTGAACAGCAGCAGCAGCAGACCGCCGGTGAGGATGGGTAGCGCAACACGCAAAACGCCGCGAATGCCCCGTACATTGATTGCGGTATTCATAGAATATTCCAGAATTATAAGATACATTGGATACGCTGCATTGACCGATCGGTCAATTACAGACCAAAAAAATTTCAGACTGCAACTTCGTTTGTCAAGCCGTCGAGAATACGCAGAGCGCCGCCGCTCAATTCCTCCATCGTGGCGATACTGTTACTGGTCTTCGTCAGCAGAAAAACACCTTGCCAGTACGTGAAGAGCAGGCGGGCGATTTTACCGGCATCGAGCGCCGCGGATATCTCGCCCCGCCGGATCGCTTCACGAATAGCATCCTCGAAGTAGGCGATGTAACGCATAAATATCGACTGCACCTTGTCGCGCAGCGCTTTGTCTTCGCCGCTCATTTCATTACCCAGGTTACCGAAGGGACAGCCGCCGATCAGGCCGCGTTCGATGTGGTCCTGGCGGTTGACTTCCGTCACGAGCGCAAAGAATCGCGCGAAACGTTCGCGCAGGCTGCCATCCATTGTGAAAGCGGGCCGCAGAGAGTGCTGCTCGGCAAAATGCCAGGTCGCTTCCAGCGAAGCCAGCGCCAGGTCGCGCTTGGATGCAAAGAAATGATAAAAGCTGCCTTTGTTCACAGCGGCCTTACGGCACAGGGCTTCAACCCCTACGGCGTGATAGGAGTTCTGCCAGATCAACTCCATCGCCGTTCGGATCAACCGTTCGCGTGCGTCGCTTGTGCGTCCCATAAGCCGCCAAATTAGAGCAACTTGACCAATCGGTCAAGAAAAATCGGCGACAAGGAATATTTTTGCCAGTCGACAACGGAATTTTCCCGGAGGATCCGGTGCCTTAGCCACAATTCGGCCGGACCCGACCCAAGGGCACTGAATGAATTCTTCCACGAGACAGCAGATTCAAGATGCAATAACAGATGCATCATTCACAGCTCGCCCGAACCTGGCCCAGCGGCACTAATTAAACTCTTCCACGAGACAGCAGACCCATAAAGCAGTAAGCGATGCATCAGTCGCAGCTCGCCCGGACCTAGCCGAACAGGGTGATGTTAAACGCATTAACAAAATGACGAAGCCTTCCCGCGCAGGGGCAGGATGCGGACAGACAGACGTCGATTCCGTTCTCTGCGAAAGGATCGACACAGGACAGGCAGTCTGACCAATGCCGGCCTATGAAGAGGAGTGTCTTTGTTCAGCCGCTTCCAGGCAAGCCGACTCGTCCTACTGAAACAACAGTCCGTGAATTACACGATTCTGGGATCCTGTACGATAGCCGTATGCTGAATTTGTCTTCGTTATTGCCCTTACACAATGAGCGGGACTCTTCTGCAATCGATTAAAGTTAAAAGTGTTTGTGAATTATTGTCTACGGCAATATTCAGCGCCGTTCCACTATGCTCGAATTGTAATCGCCGCTCGCGGAATATTGAACAGGATAAACGCTCGTAATTCGCGCCGGTTGGCCGGAAACAATTTAAACAAAGCACGGGACGCGATCGAATCACGAGATTCAATGCGCCCCGCAGTCTAGGCTCAGGCGCTGGCCTGTGCTTGCAAGCCCTTCCGCGTCGTATGACATGCGCTGCCGAGAATTCGCAGCAGGATGTCGCAATCTTCAAGAAGGGCGTCGGCGAGATCCGCATCCAGCAGCTCGCTTGCGCGGAGCAGTCGCAGCCAGTAATCCGTACGGTGAGCCTCGGCATAGGCCGCTTCCATTGAAGCCAGGAACTCCGACCTTGATAGTCCGCTGGTACTTTCGTTTACATGCGAGCCGATTGCAATGCCGCAGCGCAGGAGCTGTTGTCCCAGCTCGGCAACATCGCCATTCTCTGCGAGCTGACGATAGGCGGCAACGACACGAACGGCAAAAGCAAAACTTTTGTCCTGGGAAGCACTTTCTCGTTTCATGGATACTCTTGCAATAAGTGGATAGAACTAAGGATGCGGCCAAATCAATGCGGAATTTGTTTAAGTCGCAAGCTCTGTTTTGCCTTGTTACGCAGGCTGTGGTTTAACGGTCACTAAAAGGAATTTATCGCGCTGAAAGACAAATCAATTGCACGGTTTACAACTGATAAGAATTTACAAGCCAGGACTATGATTAACAGGTAGTCCGCAAAATTGAAGGCAGGGACGCGTGAAGCAATTGCAAGACTCCCGAGAGCGCATGCAGGCCTCCGACAAATTGCGTCGCGACCGGGTACTGGGCTTTCAAAAAGGCTTCGATGCAATGGCCGTCAGCCCGACGCCGTTTACGGCAGAATTCCAACCGCTGAGTGACAAAAACGGCGCATTAAATTTATTGTCTGAAATTGTAACAGTTTCCGATCCGGGAGACGAGGTCGTAATACGACAGAATTAGGTATTTGGTCATTTGGGTAAATCTTGCTAGCTTCAGCCGAGTCTAATCTGGCTGTTCCACCCCGAATTTTTTGATCATCACTCTCGGCATTGTTTCATTCGATGCATAGAAATCCAACATGAGATTGTTTGCCGACCGCAGATGGATCTGTCACTGGAAGCGGACTCTCTTGTCCAGCAACATTACTGCGATCCTACAGCACGGCACGAACGAGCCCGCCACGAGCGGCAGTAGCGAACGCGGGACGTCCGAAGTGACGGATATTAGCGCCGGGCAGGTCGATTGACCCGTAGCAGCGGAATGGAATATTACAATTGCGAGTTGTCATGCAAGAGCACGGACACTGACGATTCGGCCGACTGAGAGTACAGATGCTACAACTTAATTAGCGACACTCCGCAATGATCAACGATCAGTATGAACTACTCGAAGTTATCGGCGCCGGCAGCACCGGCATCGTGTACAAAGCGCTGCGTCACGCGGACAAGCGCTATCTGGCTTTGAAGAAACTCAAACCATTGGTTTCGGCCAAAGAGCTGGCAAGAGCTCTTGCGGCGTCCGGAAGCCGGGCAGCGAGTGTCGGGACGGTCGGCAAGGAATTGCCACCCTTTGCCAAGGAGAGTCTGCGGAACGAGTTTCGCTATATGGCCGCTCTGCGTCATCCGAACCTGGCCGAAATCTACGATCTGGACGTCGACAAAGAGGGCAGCTCCTATCTAGTTTTCGAGCTGTTGGAAGGCCAAACCCTGTCTGATCTCATCTCGACGACAGGCCTTGTTCGTCATCCAGATCAGATCAGGAATTATACCACTCAGATCCTGCGGGGCCTTTCCTTCCTACACACGAAGGGATTTCTTCATCGGGACATCAAGCCGGCCAATGTTTTTGTCTGCGCGGACCAAAGGATCAAGATTCTCGATTTTAATTTGCTGCGCAGACAATCGCTTCCGGAGTCAGGTACAGCCGGCACTCTGGCCTACTGTGCGCCCGAACTGCTGCATGGCGAAGCCAGTTCAACAGCCTCGGACTTGTTTGCGGTCGGCCTGACGGTCTACGAAGTCATCAGGGGCAAAGCTTTGTTTGACGATGCCCGCGAGATTTTGGATTGGGAGCTGCCGGTACAGCCCTTGCTTCCCACGCAGACGCGCGGGCTGAACCTTTTACTGGAGAACCTGCTTGACCCCAACCCGCGCACGCGCTGTCAATCCGCCGAGAAGGCGCTGGCACTGATGGATGGACGCGCAGCACAACTCGATACAGCGATAAACATTGCGACCCGCCGCAGCTACATCCTCAGTTCTAAAATATTGGAACGCGATGTCGAATTGCAGCGACTTCAGCATGCGTTCATGGAAGCACAGGCCGGCAAGGGCGGCGTTCTTTTAATAAGCGGAGAAAGTGGCATCGGCAAGTCGCGTCTTGCGGACGAATTCGCCGTCTTTGTTAAACTCAATGGCGGACAATGTTTCAAGGGCAGCTTTGACGAGCACAGCCATGATCCTTATGCGGCTCTCAAACAAATGCTGCGGCCGATTGCGGCAATATGTTCGCAGAGTATTATCGAACGCTATTACAATGAGTTGTGCTTTCTGCTCCCCGAACTTGAAAAACGATACGGCCCCCCAAAGCACAGAGCATACAAAGAGGCCGCTAAGGAGTCGACTCTTTGCAATCTTGTTTTGTCGTTTATCATCGATGTCGCGGTAGAACTGGATCTCGCCTTCGTTCTTCTTTTCGAAGACCTTCACTTTCAGCCGAAGCATAAACTTCTGGAACTGGCCAAAAACCGTTTACAAGACTCGCCGGTGATGATTGTCGCGACCTTGCGCGATGACGAAGCCGACCCCGCTCTTCTGGCAGCTTTTGCTCACTCCACGATTACACTTAAACATTTGTCCCGGAACTTCTTCCGTAAATTCGCCGACGACATTTTTCACCATTCGAAGCTGGATGAGCAGTTCTTTCAGGACCTGGAACAGTATACCACGGGCAATCCTCTATTTATCGAGCAGCTCTTTCTGGAGTTAAACGACCGAGGAGTGTTACAGAAATTCGGTGACAGATGGAAAATCAGCCACTATGACTTCGAAGAAATGCGCCTTCCCCTGGTCGAGGAAATTCTCGAGCGCCGCCGGCAGAATCTGACTGACGACGAGAAGCGTTGCATGCGCTACATTGCCGCCTCGCCTCATGGCATCGAAACACGATTGTTAACAGAGCTTATGCCGGGACCGCGCGGTAGCGAAGCAATAGCCGGACTGCTGCGCGCGCACAATATTGCGGAAGAAGGCGGCAAATTGCGCGCTACTCATCATCAAATCAGGATGTTTTTCTATAGTGGCATAACAGTCCCCTCTGCCACCCATCGCGAACTCGGCGAGCTGTTAGAAAACTTCGACAGCCGGAACGTCTACGATCTGGCCTACCATTTTGAACGCTGCAATGACAGCGTGAAAAAAGGACGCTATTTGCGAATGGCCGGCGACTTTGCCTTTCGGACAAACAGCTACCGGGAGGCGTTCGGATTCTATCGCTCACTTTATTCACACTTGAAGAGCAGCGATTGTACAGAGGATGAACTGCTGGACGTGTTGCTGTTAAAGTCGAGGATTGCTCACAGTACCGGCGAATGGTCAGAGCTTGAAGGGGACCTCCGAGAAGCACTAGAGCGTGTCGACAAGACCGCAAACAGCGTCCGGCTCGGGAAAGTTTATACCCACTTAAGCAATATCCTGATGGCAAAAGGCATTTATCCTGAGGCGAGTCGCTTTGCAAAGCGAGCATTGGATATTCTCGAAGCCTTGCATGCGCAAGACGATATAGCGTATTGTCATTCCCTGCTTGCACAAATTGCCGAACGCCGTAAAGAATTCAAGGACGCGTTGCATCACTACGAACAGGCAAGAGCTCTGTATCTTCGTTCCGGGGAAAAACTACGCCTGGCGCAGGCAACCGGCAACATCGGTACCGTTTACCTGGAAGCCGGCAGGCTTGAAAACGCATTACGTTGCTTCAGGGAATCGCTTGCTGTTGCGGAAGAATTGCAGTGCCGTCACGATATTGCAGTCGTCCTGGGAAACATCGGAATTGTATACCTTCAAATGTGTCAGTTTAACAAGGCTTCAGAATACTTTACCAAAGCGCTCGAGTTGCGACGCACACTGGCGAACAAGAGAGGAGTTGCCTCGGCGCACTACAATATCGCAACAATACACATTCGTTCCGGCGACTATGCAAGTGCTCTTCAACATCTCGAAAGCGCAAGCTCGCTGGCGCTTGAATTGGAAGATGGGCGGGGTTTGGGATTGATTGCGATCGGTTTTGCCTGGACCCATGCCGAATCCCGCCGGATGGAAGCGGCTTCACTTTGGGCCCGTTACGCTCTGCGGAAAGGACGGGAGCTGCAGGATAAGGCGATACTCTGCGGCGTGTTTCGACTGCTGGGAAACGTCTGCGCCTATCAGGAACGCTGCAATGAGGCCCTGGAATGGTATGTAAAATGCATGGCGATGAGCACAGGCTGGAGCGAGCTGTTCTTACTGCGCTCTTTCGAGAGTATTGGCAAATTCTACTTTGACATTGAACAATATAAGAAGGCCACGCCCAATTTCGCCAGGATGCAGACCTTAAGTGAAAAACTGAATCTAGCGGCCGACCTTGCCGACAGTTCGTTCTTTCTGGCGGAATCCTTGTTGGCGCAGCAAAAGCACCGGCAGGCTCGACAGCATATCAGGCGCGGTCTGAGAGCCGCGACAGCGACCGAGATTGAAGAATTACAGCTGCGAGGTAAGGCATTAGTCGAGCTCGTGGATGTATTGGCGCAGCCTACGTGCAACTACGACTCAATAGCCCAGGCAGTCGATCGGCTTGAGAAGCTGCAACGGGAAGCCGCTGATGTTCGCGGCACACGATTTGTGTGGCATGCACTGTGGCAAATCGCCGGATCACATGCTGTGTACAAGTGTAGCAAGGCTGATGAGCTTGAACGCTATCGTTTAAGGGCATTGCGATTATTTCGACTGCAGAGTGAAATATCGAGCGCCAAATTCATCAGGCGTATCATTGCCAGCCTGGAAGCAGCGGTAGAACATAGCAGCCCGCCGTGACAATGAGAGCCGTCCCTCCGCAGGGAAAGGACGGCTCCCGATTTCAACTTCGTTAAAAAGTTCCTCTAACGATTTTTAACAAAGGGCACTCGAATCACTTTGCCATTCTCCGTTCGAATCGTGACAAAGTAACTGCCGGGCGCCAGGTATGAAACGTCAAGCGCCAGGCTCTCAGCGCTGTTGGCAAGACTGCGCGAGTGCAGCGTTTCACCGAGCACATTCGAAATCCGCAATTCACGGGCATTGTCGCGCGCGAGGCTGTAGCGAACCCTAATCTCCGCATCCGCCGGGTTCGGGAAGACCCGGGCGTAGCTAGTGCTCAGTTCCATTGTTGTTTCGCTCCTTACCGGTTTAAGCAGGGGCATGCGCAATGCCTTAAAGGCGTAGTCAAAACCGCCCTGCGCCACTTTGAGTATTGCCAGGGCGGCGGGGGCCCATTCTCCATCACCGGCTGCAATCTTCATAAGGATTGACTTCTCATTGGCGGTCAGATTGACTTCGCTCCGGCCTTCCATCAGCAGCCGGCTCTGCAGCAGTTCGATCGCGCGGCGATTAGCTTCCGCGGCATTCAGCGGAACGAGCGATTCGAGTTTAGCAACGGCAGCGGCGTATTCCCGCAATTCCCGATTAACGTAGTACGCCAGCCAGTGCTGCTCCCGCTCACTCACGTCCTTCAGAGCCTTGATCGACTTATGAAAACGCTGTACGCCATCGATTCCATCACGATCCGATACCGAGCGCAGACCGGCAAGCATCGCGCTCAAACGTCCGGCGACATCTTTCAGCTCGTAGAGACGCGCATAATCTCGCATCAGGGTCATCCCGCCGTCGCGTTCACGGATGAGCGGCAGGACATTATCGAGATAGAATCCCTCGCATTGCAGTTCCGGATCGAGATTCTCCTGATGCTTTTCCTCGTAAATCTGATGTCCGCAGGAGGCTGTCGAATAGTAAGGATTCGACGAAGTAGGCGTCACGTTGTTAATCACGAGCATACCAAAGTTGTCCGCCGCCGTTATCGGAACGGTGCTCGAAACGTCGAAGGCATTCACGTAGTTCGCATAAAAAGTATTCATGCCGGGATCAGGCGCGGTTCCGATACTGCCGCTGTAACCGTCCAGATAAACGCCGAATTGAACGTAGTTATAAAGATAGTTGTTCGTAAAAAGCGGTAGCGTAGCGCCGGGCGTTTCACCATACACCGACACCAGGCAATCAAAAATACAGTTGCTGTGAATCGTGCTGCTTTCGTCGAGATTGTTAAAATAGAGACCGATCGTCTGTAAGCCGCTGCTGCCGTGCGCAAAATCGAGATCGATAACATTACAGCCGACTTCAAGCGAACTGCCCTCTTCAATATAAATACCGTAGTTGTTGCCGTTGCTGATACGGTTCTCCGTAATAGCGCATTCGCTGGCGTTCAATGCCTGAATACCGGCCCGGAAGCCGGAAATACGGTTTGCGCGCAGCTCGGCATTGCTCGTGTTTTCGACATAGATGGCCGCCTTTTCGATCGTCGACACCGTGTAATCGTTTGAATTGTTCAGCTCGTTACCGGTTATGACAACGTTAACGGAGCTGTTCATCAGGTTAATCTGAACATTGTGTTCGTACTTTTCATCGAGCACTTCAATCTCATTGTTTTCCACCGTCGTGAAGCGAATCAGCGATGACAGATCGATACTACGATACATATCAGTAAAGCGGTTTTCACTGATACGCGCGCCGGATGAGGCGCAGACGATGCCGCTGAAGTGTATTTTGCTCTCTTCGCTGGCCGTATTCACGAAGTCGTTCTGTGAAATCGACTCCAGCATTGCCGAGTTAAACAGAACGATGCCGAAGTTACCGGAAGCCGGAAAGCCGGCACAGGCCGCATAGTCGGGCGGCGCATTGTCAACCACGAAGCGGTTACCCGATATCGGCGACTCGTAGCCGAGCGGGTTGTTGTAGATCGTCACCGCGTTATAGTTGTTGTGGAATAAGTTGTTGCTGATCATCGCTTCCGATGCCTGATCGAGATTCAGCGCAAAGACCGCGTTTTTAAATGTACATTCGTTAAAAATGCTGCCTTTGCTGTTATTGAAGCTGATACCCTTCCAAACGGCCGATTGATTACAGGTACGGAAGACTGAGTTGTTGGCCCGGATCGATGCGCCATCCTGAATCATCATTCCGGCGCAGTCGTCGAAGACCATATCCACGTTGGTTAAATCCAGCGTTGCATTACTGGTGACGGTTATAGTGACGTTGGAAGCGATGTAATAACGGCCGTTCCAGATGTCGCTATAATTGAGCGTCAGGTTACTGCTGATTTTCGTCGCCGATGGATCAGCCTCCGCAAAACAGCAGCTTTCCACGTTCACGATGTAGGTAGCCCGTGTGGACGTCGTCTGATTGAGGTTGAAGATATCCACGGTAACATAGTATGTTCCCAGACCGCTGAAGACGTGCGTTGGATTGGGCAGCGTCGACGTGTTGCAACCCGCGCCGCTGCAGCCCGGATCATCGAAATCCCAGACCCAGCTTCCAATGCCGAGTCCCTTGTTGAACTGATAAGGGTAGCCGTTGCAAACTCTTTCCGGCGGCGGGGCGACGCAGTCGGTAAATGCCCAGCCGACATTGTTGGAAGTGTTGGCGCTGTGCAGCCCGGCCCAGAAAAAGACGCTCGGCACACTGATATTGTGATTATCACGCATAAACACGTAGTCAAGGCATACGCTGCCATCGATCTTGTTGATAAAGGACTCGCTGCCCGGAATCGTGGATTCGATTACGATCGGGTCGGAGGGTGTACCGGTAGAGTTAATCGTACCACCGGCGAGGATGGTCGTTGTTTTGCCCGCCGCGAATCGGTAGGTTTTGCCCGGGGTAAAGGTCAGGATTTCCGTGGAATTGTCATCATTGAATTCACCGTTGCCCAGGAACTCCAGCTCATGAAAGGTACTCGAATTCCAGACGCGGCCGAGCGCATCCGGATCAACAAACTGAACATGATGAAAATTCTGACCCTGTGCTTTCAGGGTCGGTAGTTGCAGCGATGTCAACTGGATTGTTCCGCTGTTGGCATTGAGCGTAAAACCACTGCGAGTGTTCCAGCTTGTCGTGCTGCCGTTAAAAGTGGAAGAACCTCGAACGATCATGTCCTTAGTGGAATTCAGGTGCAAGGTCCCGTCGGCATAGCCGCCAAAGTGGCCTATATTTAGTTCATAGGTGTTTGTTTTCAGCGTGCCGTACTGGATTGTTAAACTGCTGACGTTGTACAGGTCGCTTTGCATATCCCAGGTTTTAGCCGGCCCGACAAACCAAAGCTGCGCCTGAAACTGAATGCCGCTTTTAACATTGATATCCGCTGAGGTATTGATGCCGTTTGTTTGAAAATAGATCGGCTTTTTGTATTTATACTCCATGTCCGACAAGGGCGTAGTCCCTGAAAGGTCCAGGCTGCCGAATATCATCAGCTCTTTTGCCCCGGCATCATCTTCGAAGATTGGCTTTATTACATTCGTCTGTTTCCAGACCATATCTTTGCAAAACGCTGTTTCAACGTCTACTGTAACGGTTTTGTGCGTAAGAGAAAATGAGAGGTCGTTGAATTCCACATTATCCTCCGGGCCGGGAATGCAACCTGTTGGGTCGTGCGCGCCGGATGTCAACGACCAGTTATTCGGATCGCTCCATTTGTCATCACTGTGAACTGCACTGCCGACCCAGAAGTAGTTATGGGATGAGGCCAGTGTCCCGCCCCAGCCCGGACTATTGAGTTTAACGCTGTTATTGGCATCCATCGCTGCGCCGCTTGCGCTTACATCCTGCAGCAATGTCCAGTCTATGTCAATCGTAAGTCCCGAATTGTTTACAAAGTTTGTCTGTGATCCCGAAATCGATGACTTGATAGTAATCAGCTCGTTACAATTGCCAACCGCTATGATGTCTGTATCAAAAGTCTGCGTTTTGTTGGCTTCGACGACAAGTGTTTTGCCGGCCGTCAGGTGCAGCGTTTTGATCGTATTGTCGCTCGCCTGGCCAGTCAGTCCGATACGACCATCCTCATGGAATGTCAGATTGTTGATGGAATTGCTGCCGAATACGTTGCCGACATCCAGGAACTCGACGTCTTCAAAGGTTTGGCCCATCGCGTTAAAAATTCCAAGCGAAGCGTTGCGTTCAAAAACAATCTTCGACCCCATCGAAAGAAAGGTTAGCATGCTGTAGTTGCTGAAATCCCAGCCGTAAATACCCTGACCGGCGTTCTGCCCGGTGATAGTAACGGTAGAAGATTCGATGTCCAGGATCCGCTGGTTGCCATTGTTGGAATAAAGAGAAATACAGGTCAGGTTATTGGCATCCAGATCCAGGCTGCCGTAGTTGAGGTAAACTATTCCTCCGTTGACGGGGCTCATGAAATATTGTCCGTTGGTTCCCTCAACCTGCATATTGTCGCCAAGTTTCCAGGAGCCGCCAAAGCCGTCGAACAAAACGTTATTGCGTAAGATCTGAGTATCAAAAATCAGGGTGTTCGTCAGGCCGGCACAGTTCTCCAGAAAGTAGGTCAGACCATTGTAGGTAACATTCATAGCGCTTTTGAAAGTGAGATCGCCGCGAATTGCCAGACGATTTTTTGTGTGATTGGTTTCGAAGATCGGATTGTCGCTAGCGCCCATCCAGTCCATATCCTGGCAGGTCGCATAAGGCAGGTCAACCGTTACAGTGTTCTTTCCGGCGGAAAATGACGAGCCATCGAAGACGACTTTGTCACAGGGACTGGGAATGCAGGCATCCGGAGCTCCGCCTGAAGACTGCGACCAGTTGGCCGGATTACTCCACAGATTGTGATCGGTCGGGGTATTGACGCCGACCCAAAAGTAGGTTTTGGGTGTGGGAGAAGATGGAAAACCCCAGGTCAGATTATTGCCCCTGTTAATACTGTTGGTTGCGTCAAAGGTCGCTCCCCCCGTCGTATAGATGTCCTGAAGTATACAATAGTCAATCGTGATCGGACTGATGCCGATGCCGGCGCTAATCGTAGTCTCGACCCCTTTGGTTCGCGATTCGAGCGAAATAAATCCGTCGCTGCAGGAGCCGATCGCCACGAGATTAGTGGTAATGGTTTGCGTCGCGCCATCGGCAAAAATATACATGTGAGCTGGACTTAATTCGAGAATGCTGAAGCTGTTGCTGCCGCGAATATCGCCATGCCCCAGAAAGTGAAGATCGTTAAAAGTATTGTTGCCGAAGACAATGGCATTTCCCTCGGGATCGGTAAAATTTACGTCATTGTAGGTCTGGCCGGAGGCAGCCATGATCACAACTTCAGCGGTCATCTCGATCGTACTCGTGCCGGCATCCAGCGTGAATCCGGTGGCGGGCGCTATCTGCCAGGGATAGACCGTGGAAACACTAGCTTCCCCCGTGAGTGTCACCAGGGAACTGCCCAGAATCAGTTTGCGATCAAAACTGGTATTCGAGTGGAAACCCCGTGCAACTACACTCACGCTGTTCGTATTTAGCACGCCCTGCTCGAGAATAATGAACTGATCACACTCGAAAGGATCTAACAACTTCCATTCGTGGCCCAGACCGGGCTCATCGAAATACACTGTGTTCTTGAACACCTGTGTTGCGGATTCGATTGTCGCATTATCCGGCGCGTTAAATTCAACCAGACCATCGTAGTCCCAATTGAAACCTGATGAGACAAATTTCACATTGCCGTAAATCTCAAATACATTGCCGGCGGACGAAGAGCTTATCGTTATGCCGGCGGCGCCGGTAGCATCCAGGTTGTCGCATTGGACAGTCGGCAGGTTAACTACACAATCTACGCTTGCGCCGTCAAACAAAACATTGTCGGCTGACGAAGGGATCGTTGCTCTGGCATTGCCGCCGGGCGAGTCTGCCCAGTTACCCGCCACATTCCAATCAGTTGAAATAGCACCCGTCCAATAGAAATCGGCAGCGAATAAGGAAGTACCGGTACACAGGCAAAGCAGCAAAGTGCAGAGTGCGATAGGTATCGCTGGATTTTGTCTTACAGTCATAATGACTCCTCTGGAGTTAATTCGTGAGATTTAACAATAGCATTCACAGACCTTAACCTTAAAGGCAAGGCTTCAGACACCAATGATTGTTTAAGCAGCGGAGACAAAGGGCTATCCGTAAGCCTCAAAGACTGAGGCTCTAGATTCGCCCAGACAGCAATCATCGGCAAGTGCAATCCGGCAGAGAAAGCAGCGGTTGTTGCTTAACATCAATAGTCGCAGGCTGGTCCGGGGACAGAATGGAACCACCCCGGCCAAATCATAGTCCGCACTACGGCGCAAGCGTGCAGGGCCGTCCATACAGACAGATTATGTAGACTGTGAAAACTCTACAATCAACGACTAAGCGATTGAACGATTAATATGCGATCAAGTCTTAAGGTTATGATACACCTCGCTGACGGAGATACCGTTTAAGTAGGTAATCAACTCAACAAACACGGGTGAGTGATCGGCGGTATTATTCACCCGAAGTTCGGTCGGTTTTGGCACGTATAGTGCAGTTGCGGAATTGTTTACGAGTTATATACTCGTGCGCGGTCAAAGCTACACAATATTTTTGAATATCAAAACTGCATTGTGACAAAATTTGCGGATCCAGCATGGGATATTAAATTTTGAGTTTTCACAATATGTATTGCGCATTTACAAGTCACTATTCGGGTAGCACAAACGGCGGTGTTAAGTCCGCCTCGACAACGGGACACCGTGGGCTCGCTTCGATCAACACGCGGACGTTGCAAAGAGGTCAGTCAGTGTGGGAGCCAGGTTCGATAAGCCAAGATGGCTGGAATGGATTCGTGGAAGAATAAAGGGCTGCAGTACAGACTGCTCGGTGCAAACCAGCATAAAACGGCAGGGGCCGCCGGCATACGGACAGCCCCCTGATTGGAACTTATGTACACAGAGCACGCAGTTCAATGCGGAGAATTTACAGTTTATCCGCCGAATGCCTGCGCTGCACGCTGAGCAATTTCCTCGCCTGTCAGGATTTCCTTGCGACTGGCGATAGACCAGGAATGACCGAATGGATCCAGCAGCATGCCATAGCGATCTCCCCAGAAGGTATCCTGTACAGCCATGATCTCCTGTGCGCCCGCGTCGATTGCCTGCTTAAACACGCTGTCTACATCATCGACGTAGAGATGGATCACAACAGGCGAACCACCAAGCGTACTGGGTGCCTTGGGACCCATCTCCGGAAACTCGTCATTGAGCATCAGCATGGAGCTGCCGATTCTGATCGTGGCATGCATAACGCCATTGCCATCCGCGGTCGGCATACGCGATAACTCTTCGGCGCCGAATGCCTTTTTGTAATATTCGATCGCCTTGGCGGCGCCCTGCATAACAAGGTGGGGCGTGATGGAATGAAAGCCTTCGGGAATCGGGGTGACTGCGTCAGCCATAATCACATCCTCGTACGTAGTTATGAATACTTACTCATGAAGGCGACGACGCAAGGCACGGGCCTGCGACAGTCCGCCTTCGACGGGAATCCGCCAAACTGCATTCCAGCCCTGGAAATTCCAATATTTTTCTTGTCAGGATACAAGCGGATATCATCGGCTCTGGGTAGGGGCCCGAGCGTAGCAGCCGGCAGGCGAAAATTGATTTCCGACACAGGCTAAGACGAATTGACTCAGCGGGAGCGAGCACAGTGCCGGTTCACAGTCTCTCCACTTATTGCCGAATCATCTTCGATACGACAATTTCGCGTGTCTTCTTGATCATGGAGTACAGCAGCCCCGGCTCGGAGCGATCCCAAGCGATGCCCTGACCTTCGGCGGCAAGCGGTAGAATCTCAATCAATTCCAGGGTGGCTCCGGCACGCGGCAGCGCCAATACGTATATCTCGGCCGCATCATGCCCCGTTATGTATAGATAGCCGTCCGGTCCCCAGGCACCGCCGGAATTGCTGCGGGTGCCAAATCGCTGTATGACGGCCGGCGGAAAGGCATAAGCGCCGACGCGTCGCCATTGCTTATCGAACTGTACGACCGACGTCCATGCGGGCCCTCTGGTTCCATCGCCGCCGCGGCCCTCGTAGTGCGCAAAGGCCACCCACCATACACCGTCTTTCCTGTCCACCCAGGTGGCAGAACCCTGGTAGATACCAAAGCTGTGAGAACCGATGTGTTCCAGAGTTTCCGTATCGAATATTTCAATCGAGCTCTGCATCGGAATTCCCGGATAGTTCGAGTGGGCGCAATACAGTCGACCCTCGATGACAATACCGCTGTTAAGGTGAATAATCGGACCGTCCGCCGGCCCTTCCCAGACCGATACCCGCAACCCGCTTTGTTTCTCGTATTTGGCAATCGTGTGATTGCTCACCGCATAAAAATACTCTCCGTCGACCGCCGGCCCCTGACGTGCCTCTTGAACGCTGTAACGTCGCAGTTCGGCGAATCGTCGGGTGGCCCCTTCGCCGTCAGCAGCGTTGGCCGGCTCTGGCGATAGAAGAAAACAGATCCACAGGATACAGCTCAGCGAAAATACGCGATAGCTTGCATCCGGAAAAGTGTTGCAATGTAGAGATGATGGCAGCAGCATGGCCGGGCCTCTATAAGTTCGTGTACTGTGCCCGCAAATTGCACATTGCCGAATTTACATTCCCAACCAGGACGCGGTATTAACAAAAATTTATCGCACCGGTAACAACCGGCAATAATCCGACGAGGGCACTCCGACGAGGGTATTGTCTGTTGCGCTCTCTGCCCAACATGTTAGCCGCCGATGAAGCAAGACCCGAGCACATTATCTTCACGGGACCAAGGAAATCGCAAAAATCCGTCTTGCAAACAAAGTCCGATTTCGATCCTGCAATTTCACTTCAGTTTAATCATATGGGAAGTATCGCCGGTCTGTACTTCACCGCTTCAGATCTACCGAATGTTTTAATAAAAACTCTTCTTTACGATGCCGAAAGATGCATGGCGCTTAGTGGAAACAAGAAGTACAGAGGTAAGCAGCATCCGGAAACTTTCCCGGTCAGAGATCTTCCTGAGTATACTTTCGACCCACTTCGAAAATTGTCGTCCGGATCAGGGTCCGGCGGCGGCAGCGCACGCTTCCGCCGCCGGAGTCGGCATTGTTACTCAAGAACTATCAATCGATCGGATCGTTGCTCGCTGCCGACACGTAAGCGATAGTAATACGCGCCCGGCTGCAGATCACCGACACTGATCTTCAATTTGTAGAGCCCCCGAGCACGACGTTCATTCAGAACACTGCGGATCTCCTGGCCGAGATGATTGTACATCGTAATACTGACGAATGATTCGTCGGGAACGCTGTATTCCAGCAGGACCTCGGACTGGGCCGGATTCGGATAGGTCTGAGCGCGAATCCTGTCAACAGCCGGGTCCTGCCAGCCGGTCGTCCGCAGGGGATGAGATTCGTCATCCGGAGGTAGAATTATAGGTCCGCTGGTAGTATCCGATGGTTCAGTCGCAGTGGTGGCGGAGGTAACGCTGAAGCTGCACACCTGCTGTGAGAAACATGTGCTGGCCGTAACGTGACAGGTTGTGCTTACCATTACCTGCACGCATGTAATTATCGTATCAGTGGTGTATGGCATTAAGCTAATTTCGATACAGGTACTGACGCTGACGGTGACATCCGTGACGGCGTCGACGAGCACACCGGTCGTTAGTGTGCAAGTGCTGACAGTTACGATTGAATTGGTGGCAATTTCTTCTTCCGTACATGCGGCCAGACCACCCCCTTTCACTTTGCAGGTCGCGTCGGGGCAGCCGGCGATTTTAATAGTGAGTTTTGTCCCAGGCAAGGGAACGGTGGAGACAATATTAGGCCAGGCTGCCGTGAAGGTGCCGAGGCGTACCTTGGTACCTGCCGGAGCGATGTCGACCATACCGTTAGGAGTGATAATTTTAACGGGCGTACCGTTCGCGGCGTTGGTTGTACCGGCAACTATCGTTTTGAATTTAAATCGCTTACAGGTCGTAATTACTATATTCGCCGACAATTCTGTCATGCAGAATGCCAACAAGACTACTACAAGAACGGGTTTAAGTATGCGCATAAGGCTTTCCTTCAGAAACGAAATTCAGAAAAGTGAATTAACAACCATGCACAATGCACAGCCAGGCGGCGTCGATTCTGCGATCGGCCAATATTAGCTTCGCTTTTCGTGTCAATTACGAAAGCGTCGGATCAACCGCATGTATTGCGCTGGTTGGAGGCAGTGGATGTTATTCGATGAGCGGATCGGACAATCGGCAATCATTGCGCGCCAGCCGACTGACAGCAGTATTTGTGGAATTCCGCGCTTTGGACCGAAAATCCACAGTGTTGACAGCGGGCACTCGGTCATTATTAACTTCGCTTTTCGTGTCGTTTACGAAAGCGTCGGGTCAACCGCATGCATTGCGCTGGTTGGAGGCAGTGGATGTCATTCGATGAGCGAATCGGACAATCGGCAATCATTGCGCGCCAGCCGACTGACAGCAGTATATGTGGAATTCCGCGCTTTGGACTGAAAATCCACAGTGTTGACAGCGGACACATCGCTTTGCCGACTATGGAGACGACTACAGACAGTGCCGAGCTAGCAACGATCAGCAAAGCGAACAATCAGACAGAAGTTGAAAAATTCTGCGATGAAAGTCAACAAGGGCCTAGGGCGTAAACAATATCTTTTTTAGCTGTGTTTCTTCAGGCTTCCCGTCGATGCGGATGCGCATTTCACAAAAGTATGTACCGCCGGCAACGGGCCGACCGCTCGTCATTCGCCCATTCCAGGGAATGGAGTATTCTCCCGGAGCAAGAACTTTATGCAGCAAGTCAGCCACCCGCGCGCCGTGAACATCAAGGATCCGGAGCATCACTTCAGCATCGCACCCGATTGTGAGAGCAATCGTAGTATTGACACTGAAAGGATTCGGGCTTGCAGACATTCGCGCGCAGCGCGGTGCCGGTCTAATTCGCGATGCGCCTGAATCGATTGCAACTTTCGGCCTGCCAACAGATATAAACACTGTTGCCGTCGAGCTACCGCCGAATCCATCATCGATCCGATAGTGAAGCGTATCGAGTCCACTGACCGCACCTGCATAATATACCAGGTCGTTGCCGCTATCGCTGTCGACTGCGCCAAGCTTGCCGGCCTTCACATCTGTGATACTCAGAGCTTGAGCATCCGGATCGCTGTCGTTGCGGAGGACTGAAATGTGGGCAGCTTGCTTCGGAACTACTACAATGCCGTGTTCAGATCGTGCCACCGGTTGCCGATTCGACATAAATACCGAGATCGCATTATCGTATGTCCCGGCACAATAGACGTATCGTCCATCGGGACTCAGGGTGAGGCCGCGCACACGGCGCAGACCATCGGTAGCTGAATGGCCGTCACGACTGTGATCTTCCATTTGCAATAATCCGGTTTGGTGAGCCCGGCTTAACATCAGCAGCGAATGACTTCCGCCGGCGGTAGCGAAAAGCAGTAAACCATCCGGACTGACCTTGAGATCATTAACCGCCCTAAGGCTCTTGGAGCTCTGGACAAAACGTCCGACAAACTTTAGCGTCCCCGTCCCGAGGTCGCGTCGAAAGATAGCAACGGCATTATCCTTGCTGCCGGCAGCGTAGAGGAAATGGCCATCGGGGCTAAGTGCAACCGCCGCGACGCCTCGCAGACCGTCGACCCCGGCGCGACCGTCACGCAACAATTCCAGATAATCCAAAGCGCCATTGGCGGGATTGCGACTGAATACCACAATGCTGTGGTCGCGACCGCTGGCAGCATAAAGGTTCAGACCATCCGGGCTGAAGGTCATGTCTGCAATCCGGCGCAGACCACGAACCGGTTTGTCCCGGCTTTCCCGATAGGTGTTTACGTGATTCAGGCGTCCGTTGTAAATGTTGCGCTCCAGCAGTGACAAGGCATTGACCGCAAAGCCGGCGACATAGAGATGGCGACCGTCGGGACTGATAGTCAGGCTGTAGGGTCGCGCAAGTCCGTCGATCCTCAGTCCGCTTTGCCGATCGCGGCTCAGACGTTGGAGGGCCTGCAGACGGCCATTGTGGCAATTACGCCTGAAGGCAACCAGGGCATTGGATTTGTACCCGACGGCGTATAAGAATTTACCGTCCGGACTAATTGTCAGGTTTCGTATGTATGCTATCCCCGATACACCCTTATGTCCATTCCGCACCCTTTGCACAAACTTGAGAGTGCCGTCTGTGCCGCCGCGCGCAAAAACAGCGATGGAATGACTATTCGGTCCCGCCGCATAGAGATGGCGTCCGTCAGGACTGCATTGTAATGCCTGCACGCGCCGCAGACCGCGTATGCTTCCCTGCCCCTCCTTCTGAAGTTGCAGATAGGCCAGGTTGAAGGACTGCTGCGTCGTATCCACCAAAGACAACTTAATGACGGCCTTTCGTCGACATCCACTTGCATTCACGACTTCATACGTCAATTGATCCCGGCCAAAATGCCCCGGCGAAGCAGTATAGATCACAGTGTCGCCGTGAACGACTGCTGTTCCACCGGCTGCCGTCGACACCGATGACAAATACAAGCCCTTCCCGGTATCATTGTTCAGAACATTCAAGCGAAGCGTGCGAGATGTTGAAGACGCAAAGTCGAAACGGGGTGCAAATTTTTCGGCCACAAAGGTCAGCGTCGTCGAACCTCGGCATCCGTTTGGCCATTCCAGCGCAGCGCTCAGTGTACCCGACCGGCCGGACTCCCAGACCACAATTACCGAACTGCTCGTGTCGGAACCGATAATGGTTCCGTTGGTAGCGGACCATCGTATCCGACTGAAGCGTTGCGACCGCAGCGAGTAGGTCAATTCGGAGGCGGGGCAGCCGCTTCGCGGCCCATCGATCGCGATCGTTCTTTTAGGCCCGAGTAGTATCGCAGCCATTGTAGCGCGTAGCGTCTCAGCTCCACGCGACACGATTACTATGCTTGTACTCTGTTGGCAAGGGGACGGGTTTTCGAGTCTCAATGACAGTGTTGTGCTGCTCCTGCCGACTGCAATACATGCAACACTGCTGCCGGCGCCCAATACGAGTCCCGTACCCGTCAGATCGAGCGCGACCGTCGTCGCCCGCGTCACATTACGGAGCGTACCGCAGTTATTGCGCGCCTCCACCTTTAGCCTGAGATGGATTGTGTCTGTCGAGCTTCGCAGCGGCGACCCGATGTCCAGAGTGAGCTTAACAGCCTCCAGTGGACCAGCGGGTAAAACATGATGCGTGCGGCGAACATTACAAGCACCGGGGTACGCAGCGTCCAGCACAAGTGACGCAAGTGTAAGAGACTTCCATTGAAGGGTCACCGTCGTGCGGTTGGCTGCGCCGATGATCTCGCCTCCATCGGCATTCCAACAAAAGCTACCATTGGCGGCGCCGACCATTCGGTAGGTTACTGTAGTAGCGGCACAGCTAAGGTCTGGTCCCACGATATCAATACTCGCGGGGTCGAGACTGATTTTACTGCTGGTAGAGGACATCGAGGCACCTGTCAGAACTCGCAGCGTTATTATAGTACTTAGTGTGCAGGGCTGCCGGTTAACAAGCGTCAGACTAAGAGAGGTGGCATACGTACCGCCGGAAAGCGTGGCCCTGGTACTGCCGTCAGCCAGCGCCAAACGTTCACGGTCATACTGTAGCTCCAGCGTTGATGCGCTCGTCACGGCGATTGGCACACCGTCACTGTTCTGCGCCTGAATACCGACCCTGATACGGCGACTCGTCCCGGAGGACTGCAGATCAAATCTCGTCAGTGTCAGACGTTGTGGTGGATCGGCCAGCGCGCCGATGCGAATGTCGTCCAGCGCAATCTCATCACGACTTCCGCTGCCGCTGCCGTCATCACCCTTCCAGCGCAGATACAAAAACTCATTAGGCGCTACTTTCAATCCCCGTAGACGGAGCAATACCTGCTGCGCCTCCACAAATCCCGCGTTGTCGGAAGCAGTCGGTGATAAGTAATCCGCCGCCGGCAGAGCAACATAGTTGCTGTCATCGATAGAATAACTCAAGTCAAGGCTGTTCGAACGATTGCCATTGTTGTTAATATATAAGGAGTACTCAATCTGCAGCTCCGTCAATTCAAGTCCGGTATTGTTTTGCAGACGCAAAATCAAGCTTCCCGGCGTGAAGTCGGACGACACGGGTTGAATCATCAGACGGATATTGCCGCTGTCAACGAGGGCGTAGATGCCACCGGCGCTTACCCCGCCCGGCGTTCTGCCGCGTGCAAAGTCGCCGCTTTCCGCCAGCGCTCCAAAGGCAACATCGCCATCCGAGAAACCGCGTATGGCCCAATAGTCGGAGTCGAGCTGGCCTTTCGATGGTACAGAAGCAAAGCCGCTGCCGTTAAAATCACTGAAGTCAATCGTGACTGTCGAGTTTGCGACCGGCAACGAAAGCTGTGAATACACCTGCTGCTGAGGCAGCCAAAACATAGCCGTAAAAAATATGATAATGCGTACGATCGGATAAATCTTGCGCCTCATGTTGCCTCATGATGTTAGCCGCACGCCGGAGATGCCTTTTCCACTTACCCGCAGTAGTTTTGACCAGGGCGATATGGAAAGCAACTATGCAGGCACCAGTGGACGTGCTGCGGTTTAACAACGGAATTACTTGAGAGGCATGAAATCGAGAGGCGAAGTATCGCTTTGCTGTAACAGCGGGAGCAGATGAACTGCAAACGTGGCTTAACAATACGTCTAGCTGTCGAGAGGTGCGCTAACTTAACATGAAGACAAAAAGCAAGCAACTATTTTTTTTACACCCGCAATTATTAATCGACACAATGAGCCAATGGCTTTCTTTGAAGAAGAGACAAGACGGACTTTCGGCGGGAGACGTACTGCGACTAAACTCAGAGAAAGATTCGCAGTTAACTCGGCCGGCTGACAGGTTTACATTTATTCAATTTACAAGCATCAACAGACTGAAGTGCAGGAAACGTGGATTCGTGACCGTTGAACGAAATTTGCAGACCGTTAATCATTTAATGACCGTATTCGAAAATTCGGACTCTGGCGTATGATTGAACTTTTCGTATTGTTGCTTCGTCTCGCAAGGATGCGGTGAGTTGTTGCGTGTGATGTTTTGTGCGTAGATGCCACGGTTTTTGCTGAGTGGCACAGGTGTTCTGTGCTTTGTTTGCGCGACAGATTTTGGAGGTGGTGGAGGGGGACGGGCCCGCAGGGGTACTCCCAGATTTCAGATATATTGTCTTAACAACTATTGTCAAAGCATTTACCTTACGCCAAAACAAAGAAGAAGCACAGTTAAGTTTGATTATTGAGATTTAACTATGTTAGGGAAGATTCTCTACCAACCCAACGACGGCACATTACTACCTGCGATTTCAAGATTGCGACACGTCGTTTGATCAAACTGGAAAACGGTGGCATAGCGGAATTAGCACGAAAGCTGAAAACCCACGAGTACACGCCGAACGAATGGAAACGCTTGTATCGTCAACGCAACAGCGCGACGTTTTCCGGCAAGGACAAGCTCTCAGAACCGGCTGGCGATCTCGATGGTCTGCAGCGCGGGTCGGAGCAAATGCGGCGCGCGCTTGCCGACTCGGGAATGGAGTGCGAATTAGTATGAAGCCAACGGTATCTTCACGCGTCCGACGTGGGGCACGTTGATCGATCAGCTATCGGCACACCTCCCGGTCGGCACGCTGCCTGCAGCCACTGGCTTCCTCGTAGACTTACTTCCGGCATCGATCAATCGATATCGCCATTCCGTTGACGAGCTACGCTCCAGGATCGACGCAGTCTTTCGCGAGCGCAGGCGCGCAACACGCCTGTTTTGATTGGGCTGCCTGCGAGCGCCGGGAGCTAGTTGACGATTCGTCCTGACGACCGATTCGCGTCACTCGATGCCTTAACCTCAAATCTTTGAAACGCTATCTCCGCGCCGATAAGCCTAACAGCGTAATGGTGAGCGATTCCGCTGCCTCTACAAGTGAAGGCCGATTGAACCTGACGAGCGCGCTGGATCTATTCAGTCGTCGAATCGTCGTCTGGCCGATGAGTTATCACATCTCCCGGTATATCGTCTGCCAGCCGCTGGAGAAAGGCCTTAAATATTAACGGCCGAGTCAAGGAGTAATGTTAACTCTGATCGTTGTTTGATCATTACATCTTTCGATGTCCGCCGACTGCTTGAATGCAGGCGATGTTTGCCGGGCATGAACCGCAATAGCCTCTGCGAGGACAATGCTCCGATAGTAAGCGTCTTTTCAAGGCTATATCGCGAGTCACAGGCCGCATGAACCTGACAGACGCTTGAAGATGTCCGACACCCCATGTTAAGATACTACGAACAATTCTATAACGAAGGGCTGTTACATCCTGCAATGGCGTATCGTAGCTCAGCAGACTTTGAAGACAACAGATCACTAGCAAAACAGTATGCCCCGCAGATCGGGGCAACGCCATATTAATTGAAGTTCGCTCATCCTCCGCCCTACCGTCGCAAGCACTCAGGTTCACCAGGCTGCTTGTCACACGAATTTTTTGAGTTTTCATCGACTTTACCTAAGTTCAGCATCCACTATTTGCATCCTCCCGGCAACTTTATCAATAAGGAGCATAGCAATGCGCCTGACAGCTCTTCTATTGCTTTTCTGCTTGCTGGCCGTCGCGGAAAGTGATGCGAAATGGCAGCGAAGCAATGGCCCTCTCGGCGGAATTTACCGCCAGTTGGCAATTGACAACGAATATCTTTATACCGTTGCCGACGGATTCTTCTGGCGGATGCCTCTTGCTGCCGGGCAATGGGAAAAACGCGGCGGTATTCATGATGCGGTACACATTAACGCTTTCGGCCTGCTGCAGCATCAGGGTAACTTCTATTTCGCCACCAAGAACAGAGGTTTGTACCAATCGCTAGACGATGGCCTGTCATGGAGTCCTGTCGATATCGGCATCGACAGGCCGCAATGGCTGGGCTTCGCGGGCGACGATGAGCGCCTAGTCATGTGGGAAGAGAACGAAGCTCGCGTTTCAAGCGACAAAGGGCTGAGCTGGCAGGTGCTGGAAGATTCTCCTGTGACGTCGAATGCCGATGATGAAAACGTCTTCGCAATCGATGGCGCTGTGTTCGTAGTGGGCAGCAGGCGCGGTCTGCTGTGGGTTTCAAACGACTACGGCGCTTCCTGGGCAAATGCAAGTTTGACTTCCGACGGCAGTATCGGCAGTATTCAAAACGCTGTGATAGATGGCTCGATTATCCTGGTGTCGACATCGGAGGGCGGCCTGTTTCGCTCGGTCGATACGGGGGACAACTGGGACAACATCACTACGGAAGGATTCTTATCGACACAGTTTCGCGAGATACTGATGCTGGACGATGTCGTCTATGCCGGCGGTTGGCGCGACGGCTTGCTGCGGCGGCCGCCTGAGGCCGATGACTGGGAAGGCCTCGACATGCGGGGCGTCCAGGGTGGATGGATCGAATTCATGATCTCGAGCGCCGAACAGCAGTCAATCTATGTCTCGATCAACGGCAGCGGAATTTACGAATACAAAATGCGGGATCGGCTCTGGCAGCCGCGTAATGCCGGCCTTCCGCAACAGGCCTACCCCGACGCGCTTTACTTTGCCGATGACCGTCTGTATACCCTCGTCTCCCTGGCTAATGTTCAATACAGCGACGACGGCGGCGACACATGGCAACTTGCAAACGCCGGTCTGCCCTTCGGGATGGACATCAATGCCATCAACGGCCTTGGCAATACCGTTCTCATCGGAACTCGGTCAAATGGTATTCTCCGCTCCTCGGATGGAGGTCAGCTTTGGCGACAAGCAAACGCAGGCATCGATACTTCAGTTGCAGTCGGAGCGATCACCCGGGTCGGAAATCGCATCGTAAGCGCCCTGGAAAACGGCGAGATCTATGCATCCGATGACACGGCGCGAACCTGGCAAAGAACCGGCAGCCCGGACGCCATGATCGGGCATGCTCGTTCTTTTCTTGTCCACAAAAACTGCCAATGGGCCCTGAGCCCCACCGCCGGCTTATTTCGTTCGGAGGATGCCTGGCAGACCTGGGAGTCGTACAAACATCCCGACCTGACGGAGTCGCCCTTGGCATTCTGCAGTACGGATGACTTGTTGGTTGTAGCTGACATTTCCGGTCTGCATCTGAGCCGCGACAAAGGCCTTACATGGACAACAAAGACCACGATCGCGGAGCAGTATGAAAATACTCAAACGCCTATCGGAGCGCTGCTTTGTACGGATGATGTCATCATCTGCAATCTCAATGCCCAAGGCTATTACAAATCGACGGACGAAGGCGATAGCTGGCAGCCTGTCAATGAGGGTCTCGACGCTCCCGCCAACTATCGGAGCAGATCAATGCTGCTGCATAAGGGAATGCTCTATTCCGCCTCCGAAGGTCTCTGGCGCCGGCCACTTGCAGATGTAGTCGGGGTTGCCGATTCGCAAAACGACCGAATGCCGCTTTTCGTAAAGTTGCAACCCAATCCGGCGCACAGCCAGGTTCGGCTGAACTACCATCTGATACAAAGCGGCAGCCCGCGGGTGGAAATCGTCGACCTCCACGGAAGATTGATCGGCCGGATCGATGCCGGCAGACAGCCCGCGGGCAAAGTGTCATTATCAATCGATCTGCGGGACTATCCGCCGGGTCTTTGTTTCATACGCCTTCGTGTGGTCAATGACACCAGCCAAGCGCTGCCCTTGCTCATTCGATAGACGGCCGGCGAGTTTAACTGTTTGTACTTCACGATGTGATCATCCTGCGCCGGGCATTAGCCTGACGCCCAGCACCTCCTGCCACCCGGAAACCCGCTGATCACAGGGTTCACTGTCATTCAGTGAAGCTGATGCAGACAGTTGCATCGTCAATAGTGAGCTTCACAATCGTGACGATCAATTAGCATCAGCGAATCTTAGAAGTTTTTACTCCGCAGACAGATCGACACCGCAACGACCTGTTCCCGGCATTTGTTAAAATTAATTTCACATAGCCTGTAACACAATTGGTCCGTTATCGTTTTCACCGCGATTTGCGCGAGCGTTCCGGTATCCGACCGGATGTCCCGACAAATCGAATCCTCGCTTTATCAGAAGCAGTATCAGACCTTTTCGAAGGACGGAACGCTATGGATCAACATTCTCTACTTGCGACGCCGGACCGCGCGGCAGATGAGAACTCTCACGATCTGCCCCCTCCGCCTGACAAACGCTCGGGTGACAGTGTACAGGCGGAAAAAGGCGTAGAGCGCTATGAGGGCCCCTGGGATGCAGACGCGGCAGCCCATCTGCTGCGGCGTACGATGTTCGGTCTGCGCCACGAGCACTGGCAGGAGGCTCTAACGACCGGTATGGACGCAACTATCGATAAACTGCTGGCGGATCGGGCATTACCGAATCCGCCGCTTAACACCAATCCCAATGAGCCGAATGTGGCGCTTGGCGCAACCTGGGTTAACACAGCGCCACTGCCGGGTATGGAAACACAACGCCGACAGGGTTACAAAGCATGGTGGTTTGCTAACATTGTCGGGCAGAGCTTGTCGCTGCGCGAAAAAATGACGCTTTTCTGGCACAATCACTTTGTCATTCAGGATGAAGTAGTCAACGATTCGCGCATTTCCTATCGCTACCTGACGATGCTGCGCAGCAATGCCTTGGGCAACCTGCGTACGCTGGCGGAACAAATAACCGTCGATCCGGCAATGTTAATTTATTTAAACGGCAATCAGAATAATGCCTTTGCGCCAAATGAGAACTATGCCCGCGAACTGTTCGAATTGTTTACAATCGGGAAGGGACAGCAGATCGGCCCTGGCAACTACACAAACTACACGGAAGACGATATCATTGAGGCCGCCAAAGTCCTGACAGGCTGGTTGGTTTTCCCTCGGCAACAAAATATCGACCCGCAGTTTCTGGAAGTCCTGCATTCGCCCGACAGCAAACAATTTTCTGCGGCATTTAACAACGAGATGATCCAGAACAGTGGTGCGGAAGAATACAAATCGCTGATAGCTATGATCTTCCGCCAGGAAGAGACCAGCCGCTTCTTTTGCCGCAATCTGTACCGTTGGTTTGTCAATCACGACATCGACGATTCCGTTGAATCGCGGGTAATCGAACCGCTGGCGGCGACGCTCCGAGACAACAACTATGAAGTGAAGCCGGTAATGCGCCAGCTCCTTGCTTCGGCACATTTTTACGAGAGTTCTGTCCGCGGCGCCGTCATAAAAAACCCGGTTGACTTCTTGGCCGGATTGTTTCGGCAATTCGATATCGACCTGCGCCACGAGCAGCTCAACGAGGAGTACACGAACTTCCTCACCTATGGCTTCGGCCTGTCTCTGCTAATGGAAATGGCGATTGGCGATCCGCCCTCCGTGGCGGGCTGGCAGCCCTATTATCAGGAACCCGGCTACTATCAAATGTGGATCAATGCTGTAACGCTGCCCTACCGCACGCAGGTGAGCGATACTTTGTCGAATGGCGTTGGCATCATACGGGCGGGTAAACAAATCGTCCTCGATCCGACGGTTACGGTCGCGGCAATGCCGACGCCCGACGATCCCGACGCTCTCATCAACGAGCTGGCGACCTTTGTTTACCCCGTCGGCATCAGCGCGGAGCAACATGCCGTATTAAAACAGTTCCTGGTGCCGGAGGGCCTGCAAGATTATGTGTGGAGCCAGGCTTGGACCACTTTTCGCGACGATCCGGACAACCAGGTAAATACGCTTATTGTGCGTTCACGCCTAAATCAACTATTTCAAAAACTTCTGAGCATGGCGGAATACCACCTGCTCTGACATTCCAGGTTCAGCCATGAAACGCAGAGACTTTCTTCGCAATATCGGCGCCGGCGCGGCACTGCCTCTTATGCTGGGCGGCGTACGAATCGGCAAAGCTTCGCCCCTGCTCGACTCGCTGGCGTCCCTGGCTGCCTTCGAAGAACGGGTGCTGATACTTATACAGTTAAACGGCGGCAATGATGGATTAAACACACTTATTCCACTCGACGGCTATGCCGCCCTTGCCCGCGCACGCAGCAATGTGCTTGTACCGGAAGGCGCGCTTCTCAAGCTGCACGATTCACTCGGAATCCATCCGTCAATGTCTGGCCTACGACAGCTCTGGAATGACGAGAAACTCGGCATCCTCCATTCGGTCGGATATCCCGATCCCAATTTCTCCCATTTCCGCTCTACCGACATCTGGACATCGGGCTCCGACGCCGATGAAGTAGTGCCCTCAGGCTGGCTGGGCCGATATCTCGCACAGAGCTTTCCTGACTTTCCGCAGGGCTATCCCAATGCCGAGCATCCCGACCCGCTCTCTATTACCCTAGGCGCGATTACTTCAACAACCTGCCAGGGGCCGGTATACAGCATGGGCATCGCGATTCAAAGCGCCGACAATTTTTACGAGCTGCGTCCCGACGAATTCACAAACGACCCCGGCGGATTTGCTGGCGCTCATTTAAACTATATTCGTACGGTCATCAGCCAAACCCGCGGGTATGTGGACTCGATCACCGGGGCGGCCGCCAAAGCGAATAACCGTTCCGATCTGTACCCCAGCGCCAATTCTTTAGCTGATCAGCTGAAGATTGCGGCCCGTCTGATTGCCGGCGGTTTGCAGAGTAAAATTTACGTCTGCCAGCTGGGCGGCTTCGATACCCACGCCGGACAGGTGGAAGCCGAGGGCGACGTTCAGGGTGTTCACGCCAATCTTCTCCAACAGGTCTCCGAGGCAATTACAGCCTTTCAGGACGACCTGCGACTGCACGGCATTGAAGATAAAGTGCTCGGATTGACCTTTTCTGAATTCGGACGCCGCATCGCCTCGAACGGCAGTCTTGGCACCGATCACGGCACGGCGGCGCCGCTCTTCGTCTTCGGAAGTATGGTCAACCCGATGATTCACGGCGTCAATCCGCAGATTCCCGACACAGTGTCCGTTAAAGACAACTTGCCCATGCAGTTTGACTTCCGCAGCGTTTATTACTCGGTCCTGCAGGATTGGTTCGGCGTCAGCACCAAAGACCTCCAAACAATAATGCGCCGCCAGTTTCAACACTTGCCGATTGTTAAGTCCGGCGCAACGTCGCTGCGAGAAGATCAACAATTATCTACAGACATGAATCTGGCTGCCTTTCCCAATCCTTTCGGCGCCTCGACTCGCATCGAGTTCAGCTGTGACGACGGTTATCATGAATTGGCCCTCTACGATCAGCGCGGCTCCCGCCGCGACGTCCTGTTCGGACGACATCTGCCGGCTGGGGTCCATGAGTTTGTTTATCGGGCGGACAATCTACCGGCCGGACAATGGTATCTGCGGCTGCAAGGTCCGCACAGCACGGCACTTTTGCCGGTGCAACATCTGGCCTGACTGCGGCGGACGGCAATTTGCGAGCAGGGCGCTCATCGCCCTTATGGCATTCAGCGAGACGCGCGGGGATCACGCTTACCTGCGGGTCTCGCTTTATGTCGGGCCGTAGCTGACATAAACAAAGAACAGGCCGGGCTAGCTACTTCCCGGCCTGCTCCCTTAGACGGGTTACGCCTCGAGTGTCGATTTTTCTCTGCGCAGATTTGTCAATGCCCTCGGTGGCTCCGGCATGTACGGCCATGCGAGCAAGCGCGGCGGCGGCATTGCAATTCCCTTTCTGGGCGATAACTTTTTAGCAACAATGTCTTATTCACAATGACCTCAGCGACAGCGGACAAGATTAATCCGCCTATAGATTCCCGTAGTTAGCCTTGGCCCCTAGAATCCGCCTGTTATGGTTTGCTGCATCTTGCCTGACAGCGAGTTCGCCTGTCTGCATTGCGAGATACCCGGCTGCGATAACTACAGATACGGAGCTTGGCGTTTGGACGGGAACACAGATCGGTATGCCCGTGCAGACGCTGCCGGTTGGAATACTGTCTATCCTTAGTGTTATTACTATGTAGGCGTACGAATTGTCGGGGACGGCGCCTTGTAATTCAGGCCCAATCGCGGTGTACACTCCTTGCGGATTCCCTGTTCCGTACTGCAGGCAATATAGCACATACAGCGCTTGGAGGCACCACAACTTTACCACAACAAAGCGCGCGAAGTCCGCGCTTCAGAATTGATTCAAGGAATCGCCTTTTGTGCCGGTCCGAGGCAGATCGATGGTGTGCCGGCTCCTGTTCTGCGTATCTTCCGGTCCCTTGCCGGCAACCGCGCTCAGGTTCATGAGGAACCTCGTCAGATTCATGTCGTGAGCGAGGTTCAGCTTCTTGCGAATACGATATCGCATCGTTTCGATACTGCGAGTGGTGGTGCTGTTGAGCTTGGCGATGTCTTTCGAGGTCAGGTTCAGCCGCAGCAAACTACAGATTCGCAATTCACTTGGACTAAGAGCCCGACAAAGTGTCGCCAGGGTCGGCAGAAAATCAGGGTGCAACAGCCTGAACTGCTTTTCGAAGCTTTGCCACTCCTGATCGGCGTGCCTGGCGTCTTTGAGTTGACACAACAGCGACGAAACGAGCCCGCGCGAAGGCGCGCCGTCACGTATCTCCGCCTGAATTCGGGCTTCCAGCTCTTCGAGCAGATGATTTTTACGGACCAGACTGAGCGCGCTGGTCGCGGCCTCTTTCGTCCTGTGTTCCAATTCATGCCGATAGTGAAGGCTCTGCTTTTTGTGCTGCTCCAATTCGCGCTGCATCCGGTCGATGTCGTACTTCAGTTGCAGGGCCGCAATCGCCCGTTCCCGTTCAGCCGCAATCAGTCGGTCCGTTCTTCGCGAAATTTCTTTATGGCATCTTAAAGCTCCGGCGACATTACCCACACGCTCGTATGCGTCAGCGAGTAGACCGTAGGCGTGATAACCGCTGGTTTGTTCATCATCTTGACTGCCATGCTGCGAGGCGCGTTCCAGGTAGTCGATCGCCTTACGATTCTGTTCGAGCTTCAGATAGATTCGGCCGATATCGCAATACAGCGAGGCCGTGAAACGACCGTTTTCACCAATTTGCCGCATAAGCGCTTCACTGCGAAAGTAATATGACAGCGCTTGCTGATAATCTCCTGCTTTACTGCAAAACAGTCCGCAACACATGGCAACCGAACTCTTGAGATAAACGTGCTGCGTTGCTGCAATACTTATGTCGAGCTCAGTTAATTGCTTCAGATACTCATCAAGATCGAAGTAGTTCGCATCTTTGATGTCCAACTCCACCAGGGCGATTATTTGCGCCAGGCGAATATGGATGTAGAGATATGAGTCAGGATCGCGGTCATGTAAATCGAGGCTCCGCTGCAAGAAGTCAAGGGCGCGTCGCGGTTCATGGAGATTGTTGTACAAGTTGCCGTAGGAGTAGTTGTAAAAGCGACGCGTGTGCAATTCCGTCGTCTCCGGCAGCCAGCCAACGACCTTTTGGAAATACTCCATGGCGGCCGTGATGTCGGAATAGCTAAGAAACAGTTTCGCCAGGCCGCAATAGGCCATTACCAGCAAATCGGCGTCGCTATGTCTTGCCGCAATGACAATCGACTGTCGGAAACTCTCCATCGATTGCCTGAAACGGCTTCGTCCTCTGTAGTAGCCGCCGAGCAAACGCAGCGTTTCTGCTTCTGCAAGCTCCAGACCATGGTCATGAAAAAGCTGCAAAGCAGCTTGCCAGTCAGACTCGCTTTCGACGTAGCGATGCAGCCTGAATTTACAGAAGCCGGCGACCTTCAGACAATAGGCCTGGGCCTCCTCATCGCCCGCCCGACGGGCCCTCGCAAGTTCCACTTCGCTCAGAACGAGTACTTCGCGGCTGTGATTGTTCAATAGATAGTAGGGAATTCTGCGTATATGTTCCCTTGCGGCGGCGGCGCTGCCCGCCTTTGCCAGACGCTGTTGTATATCTGTCAGACTCAGAATCATCGCAAAATTCTCCTTCGAAGTCCGGACCTGTCTTAGTGATTCTCCCCGACAACTGCATTGCCCGTCCGGTAGTTCTTTGCTAATCTTATCAGTTCAAATTATAGTAAAGGGAATTCAGAGTCAATGCGACAGAAGCGCATTGTGTCGGCATCGTATCGATCCGGCGGTTCACCAGCAGTGTAGGCTGCCAGGCTTGCTGTTCCAGTCTATTTAACGGAACGCAATGCCTTGTACTCGATTCGGGACTTCGTTATTTCTTCCGGGAAAGGGCGGGTCGTCTTCCCGGAAGATCAACGGGCAAGGAGATCCGGCAGGACAGTGATGATTTGTTTCGTAGACATTCTTATGTGTATTTTTGCGAGGTGATTCTGATACGAATATCAAAGCCGAAGGACCAGCGTGCTTAATAAAACGAAGGGCTTTTTAGCCGTCCTCCTCCTATTCTTTGTAAGTCCGGATGTCATTCCCGATGACAGTGTTGTGTTTAGTCTCGAGGGAACGATAATCCGCTCGATGGCGGTCGACCCGGCTAATCCGGCGGTGATCTACGCCGGACTGAAAGGCGCCAAGATGGGTGAGGGCCTTGTTCAGCGCAGCAGCGATCACGGCAAAACCTGGAAAGCGCTCAACAACGGTCGCGCTATCACCGCTTATACCAGCGACGTCCAGTGCCTGGCGACTCACCCAAGCAAGCTCGATAATATCTATGCCGGCACCTGGAAAAACGGGATGTACCGGACCGTCAATGGCGGAAAGTCCTGGCGGAGAGTACCGTCTTTTCCCACCAGCGACATTCGCAGTATTGTATTCGGCAACAGCAGCGGTACTCTGATTTATGCCGCTACGGCCTCGCACGGCGTCGTGAGAAGTACGGACGACGGCAGAAGCTGGATCATCTGTCCGCCCGCCGTCCTCGATTCGACATTCACTTTTGCATGGTCGCTGACTCTTGATAAGGACAAGTCGACAGTATATGCCCAAACTTTCGGCGGTTGTTTTCGCTCGCAAAACAGGGGTAAGTCCTGGACGCCGCTGATCAAACCAGAAAACCGGAAGTGTTGGGATCTGGCGGTTGCCGGCGAAGGCGATCTCTGGCTGGCTGCCAGCGGCGACGCGGACGGGGCACTGTATCACAGCAGCGATAACGGCGACACGTGGCAAATCGTACCTGATATTCCGAACGCCAAGTACTGCAAAATTGCAAGCGCCTATAATTCCGGCATCCTGGCCGCCGGCTCCTGGGACCAGGGGCTGCTGTTGTCGACCGATGCCGGCAAAAGCTGGCAGCCTGCCGTCGACTCCCTTCCCGGCCCTACTATTTCCGCTATCATCCCCGCCAAAGATTATCTGACGGTCGGCACATGGGGTAATGGCGTCGCCGTCTATCGCGGCAGTTATGGCGGCCAATAACTCCCGAACAGCAAGGGCAGCGGTATTGTCGGCGCGTTTTCGCGCATATTGCCACCCGGTAGATTGTAAAGGAAGACGCCATTGACCTGTTATGGCAACAGCAGCGTAACGAAACCCTTGCGATTTCTTAACTTGCCATTGCCACGTCACGATGTTAACTTGCATCGTATTGAAGTCCATGACAACTTTGCTTAACCTGGACTCGAAATTTCAATATCAGCGTACATCGCACAATGGATGCAGCAACGGCATTTGTTGAAGAGATTACTGTTCCAAGTCACGCAAGCGAGCACATAGACACCACGTCCATCGTCGAGACGATAATCGTTTCAGACATTCATCTCGGCTCACAGGTTTCGCGCTCAAAAGCGCTGCTTAAAACCCTAAAACAGTATGAAATGCGCCGACTGATACTAAATGGCGACGTCTTTGACGATTTAAACTTTAAGCGTCTTGACAAACACGATTGGGATTTTCTCTCGTACATTCGCAAGTTATCCAATCCTAAACGCAGGTGTGAAGTTATTTGGGTGGCGGGCAATCACGACGGCGCCGCCGAAATGCTCTCGCAATTGCTGGGGGTGGATGTGTACGACGAATACCTGTGGGAATCGGGCGACAAGCGCTTCCTTGCAATCCACGGTCACCAGTTCGACCGCTTCTTAAATCAAAACATTATCATTACAGCGATGGCCTGTTGGCTGTATCTGATTATTCAGCGCCTGGATGGCGAATCGCAACACTTCAGCCGATGGATTAAACGACGAAGCAAAAAGTGGCTCAAGGTATCTCGAACGCTTGGAGAGGACGCAGTCGATTACGCAGCCAACAAAGGAGCCGATGTCGTCTTCTGCGGGCACACGCACTTAACGGTAGCGCTGTACCACAGAGGTCGAGCTTACTATAACAGCGGTTGCTGGACGGATCGCCCATCGCATTACCTTCGCATTAACGGCACACAAGTTCAGGTATGTGAAGTGCGTTGAGTTGCCGCATAAGTGTATGCCTGTTGGCGTTTAATTCGCAATACTGCTCTTCGGATTCCTCATAAGATTCTCTGAGAGAGAATGATGTCATCGTCTACCGACCTCAATGCGGATATACAGAGCCGACCTCCGCCGAGACCTTGCCGAGATGCACAAGGCCGAGATTCTGACTTGTGACTCTTGATCAAGGCACGCAGGCATATCTGGCTCGGGTTGTTGATGGAGTGGGTTCGGCGAGAGGCGGCAGGATGAGAATGCCAATAGTTGCCATAGCAACTAACTTACTCGAAGACATCACGCCGGATGGCGTGCCTCCCCTCCACCACCAGCCAAAAGCCTCACAAACTCAAAGCACCGTCACACCCCGCCGCTATTCACATCATACCGGCGCGGGCTACTTCATCGTCAGCTCATTCGTTTAGGACATTCCGTACAGAACGGTCGTGATATTACAAATAGTAGCGCACATGACCGCAGCAATTTTTTGTATCCTGAATCCAATTGATTTAACGCTGTGTAAAACACGCTAAGCGGTCATCAATCTACAGCGAATTCACATTTAACAGTTATCCGTATTCAATCACGGCTTGTGTAGATAACTGAATGTAGGCGCATGACAGCAATTAGTATCCGAATCCAGGACTCCGAATCCAGGACGATGAACACAGTTGACTGGCACTCGACATCAACTTGCTGCTCCAGCTGCAACGGAACTCTAAGACGATGAACACAGTTGACTGACACTCGACATCAACTTGCTGCTCCAGCTGCAACGGAACTCTAAATCCAGCAGCTCTCGCGCTAAATAACATCACCGTCAACTCCTCCGCGGTCGTGATCTAAGCCCTTGTATTCGCGATACGCCTGCGCCATTGCCGCTGCCGCCTCATCCGCCGGCACAGCGCCGACGCCGGTTGCCAGCCCTGGGCAATAGACATCTACCGCAAGAACCGGATATTGCACAACGAGGCGCAATGCTGCACGCAAGGCGCGCATAGCGTTCAAGGCGGGAACCGCTTCGGGCAAAGTCATCGTCGGCGCTACCAGCAGATAGGGAATATTCGGATGCCCCGTCGATACGAAAGTCGCAGCACCTACGGGCAACAGTCCTTCATGCCGAATGTTGATGGAATGTTGTACTCGCTTTTCTATGGCCGGGCCGAAAAAACTGCGATAAGCAAGGTCGATTCCGCCATCCATAAAGCCATAACTGTTGGCGGGTGCAATCAGACAGTGCCGCGCTGCGGCGAGAATGTCTCCCTGTTGAATCTCCACTTCCGGCCAGGGCTGAAAATGTTGTCGCCACGCAAACACAAGTTCGGCATTGCGGTCAATCAAATGGAGATTACACTGCATAAACAATAATACGGAATTCAACCGGCAATTTCGCTGCCAGGTCATTGACAACCCATTTCTTTGTGTTTTTGCGCTTCTATATTTTCGGCAAAGAACAGCAAAACAAACTGAAGCTGGCATCTAGGCTTTCAGCCGGGCGATAAGCCGCGAACAAAGTGGCGATTTCGATTGACTTGTTGCCCGTCTGTCTTATGAATAAGATAGTTCAGTGATATGCTGAATTCTCTGCGTTTGGACTTGTTAAACAGTTAGTGACAAAGCCGGGGCTGAAGTGATACAAGAACGCAGGGTAGCTTTCTTCCAAGCAACCGTTCGGGTAACAAACACTGCCGTTCGTCCTCAGAATTCGACCGTTTATACATTGGCCCGGATTTTTTGCCCGCATTGTGCTATGATTGCAGCGGTGTGCACGCCAAACCCGCTACCCCTTACCTGAGTTTACCGGCTGACTTGCTGCCCTCCTGTAGCAGCAGAACACTGCGGAGATCTTGCCTCAACCAAAGGTATCGGCTGATCCTACCGGCTTGTCAACATTACCAACACGCAGTAATGCAACAATTCAATTGCTGCGAATACCATTCATTTTTACTCAACAAGGAGTGAAGTAAAATGTTTTCTCATCATCTTTTCAGGTGCAAGAGCGGGCTTATGATCGCCGGCCTGCTGGCTATAGTGTTGTCGTGTCCCAACGATAATCTATTGGCGGGTCTGACCCCGACGCCCTTTCAATATACCTACGGCAGTCATTGTTATGAATCTGGGTTCAATGGCGTTCAGGCTATCCGCCATTGTGACAATGACGGTTACATTTATGTCGGAACGACTGATTATTCATCGCCTACGGCCTGTGACAGCAGGGATATCTATGTTGTGCGCATGAACAGCAATGGTACCAGCCTGTGGGAACGTACGTACGACATCGCGGATGCCGGCGGTGTTGACGAGGCCAGCGACCTGGTCGAATGCCAGGACGGCTCTGGTTTCCTGATAACCGGTACGACTGATCTGGGTGGTACAAACACCGATATCTTTATTCTCAAGATCGACTGCAACGGCGCCGAGCTGTGGACTAATACCTATGGCGCCGCTTTTGAAGAGTGGTCCGCAAGTATTATCGAAACTCGCAGCTCGATGGATGTTATCAATCCGACCCATAATGACATCGTGGTCGTAGGCTTTACGGCGTCGCAGGCTAACGCTACGCCTGATGCGTACATATTCCGTACGCGCAGGGATGGCGTATTGCTTTGGGATGCAGCCTATCGGGAAGGCGGTATAATTAATAACGATTTCGAGTCGTTTATGGCCGTGACCGAAGCAACGCCGGCACCCATTCCCGGTTCAAATCCGCCGCAGGTACAGGCCTTTGGCGACATTGTAGCAGTTGGCTATCGTGAGTTACCGGGGGCCGCCAAGGACGGCTATGTGGTACGGGTCGACGGCTTCAATGGACAGATTAACCCCGCGCAGCCTCTCCAGCGCTCGGCGACCTTCAGCATGTGCATAACTGATTGCCACGGCGGTTTGATTTGCGGCGACGAGATGTTAATGTCGGTGATCGAACTGCAGAACCCCGCCCAGACCGGCGGTGCCTTTGCGACACCCAACATTGTTATCGGTGGTTTCACTACCTCCATGAACAGTAGTGAAATTTTGATGATCAAATTGATTGGTGGTGATCCTTGTGACTATGCTTCGGCGATATTTGGCGATGGGCCGATTACATGTACGCCGACCAATGAAGCAGCCTACGAAGTCCGCGAGATCGACTTCAACATGCCCGGAAACATTAATCAATGGGATCTGGTTATTACCGGCTATACCGATCGGCCGGCCGGGCCGGGCTCAGGGGATAGTGAGGCTTTTATCTGCACGCTCGATCCGACGACGATGTATCCGACATCCGGGGCACCGCTCTTTCGTGGCTTCACCAAGGCATACGGCCAGGTTGGTGACAATGAGGACAGCTATTCGATTGACGTTGTCCCGGCGGGCACCTGCCGATTTCCCGGCTTCGTGATTGGCGGCAACTATTCCGCCACTTCGCCCGGCGGATCAGTTAACGATCTCTACATTGTTAAGACTCTTCAGGACGGCCGTTCCGCTTATCCGACCTCTCAGCCGGCCTGCGAACGCGATTTCCTCTTTCAGGCGTCGCCGATCAGTCCGCTTATGGCCTGCGGCGATCCCGTTCACTGGCGCGTGCAGTTCTGGAATACCCATCAAACGCAGCTGTTCGGCAGTCCGGACTGGGGATTTAACATTTGTCCCTATCCCAAGCAAGCCGTTGCGCCCAGTGAACAGCAGCAGCCTTCCCCCGACATTCTCAGTGTCTATCCCAACCCGGTCGGCAACGACGAAACGCTCACTATCGGCTTTAACCTTAGTAGCGAGAGCGAGCTGCGGCTTCGGATCGTTAACTCGATTGGTGTGGAAGTATTCAGTACGCGGATTGCCGATCGCTCGGCGGCAATGCTGAACGTCAATACCGAAGGTTGGGCGGCAGGCGCCTACATCGTGGAACTGCACAGTGGCGATCAGCATCACAGCGCATCGTTTATCGTCGGCAAGTAGATGTAGAACATCTTCGATAGCACAAGTGTCAATGTAGTCAGAAGGGGACGGGCTCGGGCCGCGTCCCCTTTTTCTTAGAGCGGGAGTTTGTAAACGGTTGTTTGGGAGAATATTTCGATCAGGCGCACTTTATCAAGGATTTTAAGGCTTTCAGTGACATGACGCCGGCGAGTATCTCCATCAGCGCCTGAAGGGCTTTCGCAGGGAGCCTCAGCAGGCTGAAGATGTACACTTTGTTCCGATAGGTTAATTTTTTACAATACTCATCAGATTCCCGCCCTTAACTTGCGTCAGTCATAATCGACCGGATCTGGCGCTGCGTCGGGACCGCATTGTCGTATTCATCCGACAGCGTTCGCCAAGTCGACTTAAACCTTAAACAGTAATCAATCATACAATTTGCGCAGTGTTATTTCTATTCTGGTCGATTTCTTGACTTGGGGCATCGTTTGTCAGACTTGTTTCATGCTGTTGATGATCGCAATGCCCGGAATTTTTTTGGCGATGGCGCATCGCGTCGGGATGAATCTGCTTCTCCTGATTCTGACGGTCAGCTTTTCGCTGCTTTCCGGCTACGTTACGGCAAGAACCGCTCCCTGCAAATCGGTGCAGCAGGTTCTCGCCCTGACCGTTCTCAGTCTGCTGGTCGGCATTTTCGTGCAAGTCCAGTATTGGGAATCGCATCCCCTGTGGTATCACTTTGCCTTTTGATGCTGCTTGTACCCGGCATCCTGCTCTCTGCAAGCTAGTCAAGGAGCAGCGCGCCGGGATAGCAAGTGCCAGACAATAATGTTCCGAACAACTGACAGGATAGCTTCCAATGGCAAAAACTTCGGCGGACTACGAAAAGGAATTTCTGGCATCCATCACTAGCAGTACGGGGCACGATCTGCCAGACTGGCTGAGGCTTCTCGAAAAAGAGGCTCTAGTCAAACAGAAACAAATTGTCACATGGCTGAAGCAGAAGCATGGACTGAATCACTTGCAGGCAACTCTTCTGGCCGGCATATACTTAAACAATGGACAAGCGGTGTTCGGAGACAGCGATGCACTTTTACGGCAACTGTTCAAAGGCAAGGAGTCGCTGTTGCCGCTCTACGAAAACTTTCGACGGAAGGTAATGGTCGAGTTCGGTCAAGCGCAATTCCTGCCGGGAAAACAGTACGTTTCGATTCAGGATAGGCGTGAATTCGCCGTGGCCCGCATTGTACGCGGAGCTATCCGGGTCGGTCTTGACCTCGGCAATCTTGCCTTCGACGACTACATTCAGCCGGCACGCAACCTCGGCGCCATGCCACGCATCTCGCACATGATCAGCATCAGCGAGGCCGTGGAGCTTAACAAAGATCTGTTATTCTTTATACGGCAATCTTATGAGCGCAGTCACTGAAGCGCAGCTGTTTATCAAATACTAACACTGAAAGTCACAGGCTATTCAACAGAACACCCGACCGGCTGTCGCCGGTCGGGTCGCGATGCTTAACTCAGGACCGACTGCGGCGGCCTTCAGGAATCGGTCGCACAGATGCCGTATTCCATATTGGTGTTGGGCGCTGTCAGGTCGGGCACACCGAAGTTAGTGGTGCCGTTACCCCCGAAGGTCGTGCCGACCAGATCATACAAATCGCCATACGACGATATTGACAACAACTGTCCATCGCAGACTTTCCAGGTGCTGGGCAGGGTCGAGGATGCCCATAGCACAATTTTTCCTACATTATTTGCCATAGCTTTGTACCCTTTGTTAAAAAATTAATATGTACGATTTCAGCAGGCCGGCGCACTGATACGACTCAATTTCGATTGGCGACTTCAACACCTAGGGATAGAGTCCTTGTAAACAAATGATGTAGTTCGTGTCGGTAGGCGCTGAGCCTGATAAGTCAGGCAATCCAAAGGTCGTTTCGCCATTGCCACCATAGGTGGTGCCGATCAGTGAATAAAGATCCCCGTAGCTGGAAATGAACTTCAGACTTCCGTCACAGACTGCCCAATCGCTTGGCGCGCCGTTGCCGGCAAAGATGATAATCTCGCTGACATATGACGTTCGCGACTCTGTACCCGACGCTTTGATAACATAGTACGTATCCGGATCGGGCTCGATACTTTGCAGGTCGGGCAGGCCGAATGTCGTTGTCCCATTACCGCCAAACTTGGTGCCGATAACGCTGTAAAGATCATTATACTCGCTTATCAGCAACAGTTGACCGTCGCATTGAAGCCAGTTGCTCGGAGGCGTGCTGTTTGGGTAGAGAACAATTTCACCCAGAAAACCGTCCATAACACCTTCCCTCACGTGAATGTGCTTTACTCAGCCGGTGCGTGTTTTCTACAATCGAATCTGGAGAAAGAAGTAGCCGCAGTCATTCCACAATCGCCCGCACCGTCCGAATGCAGCGGGTGTAACAAGATGCAGTTTGGATCAGACTAATTGACGCTGGGGGCTGAGGTGCAAACAACGTGCCGAAATTTCAACATAGCGAACGCTTGCCTGAGCAATCCGAACTCAGCGGTAGTGGAATCAGCGCCCTTCCTTCCGTAAAGTGGCATGGTCAAAAACTTGTCCCATCCGGTCAAGACCGGATTTCGACCTTGTACGACAAGCTGTGTATCGCTAGCATTGTGTTCAGCCACCCATTAACATGTTGACGTGAATACTCCAGCCCGGGAGGATTTTTTTGTGGTTACAATTATCCAGCCACCAGTAGGTGGCCAACTTTTTGAATATGACGCGCTGGATACGAGTGCTCCACTCGTGCTGATGCCGGGCCAGAATGTTGCTTTTAATCATCGTCATGCTGAATTGCCCGCCGGAAGTCGCGTTCGCAATACCCGCATGGCGGCACAGCACAGCGGATGTCTACGTCTCCTTTTGCTTTGTACGATTTGGGCGGGCGAGTTTCAGCTCTGAATACCCTGTCCCCTGCTCACTGCGGTCAACGGTTTTATTTCTCATATATCGCAGCGACGATACGACAGCGTTTCAAACCGGTGACGTCTCTTCTTCCAGCATGTCAGCCATAGTGTTCATATAGATACAGACATCTTCGCGGTCATTATGCCGTAGGGCCTGCTCTCGTCCGACACGCCGCAAGACACGACGGTCGGAAAGGTATTCCAGGTTTATGATATCATTGTGACCAAAGCCGAGACGCTGCAGGGTCAGAAACAGGTCGTCGATCTTAGCGCCGCCGCCGGTACAGTACTCCCTGGCATGTTCTGTCCATTCGTTCATCTGATAATCGATCGACCGCACTATTTCCACATCGCTCATCGCAGTAAGCGTCTGGACCAGATGCCCGCAATTGCATCGTCCCATGTGTCCCCACTCATAACGGGCACCTTGTTGAAGTCGCTCAGCAGTCTCACGTAAAGCTTCAATCAGCTCAGGATTACTGTGTGCCATAGCTCTCGCTCCCAACTAACAGAAATTATCATAACAAAAACAGCGTCAATTCCCACGTTTTCCACCGTCTTTCAGCTGCTGTCCATCAATAGCCGAGTTCACAATACCCCGCCGGCCGGTCTATCGCCCATCGGACCGGCAATCCGCCGGAGGGCCGACGAAGGGGACTCACTGCAGCCTTAGCTGGCGAACGAGCCGACGCCGGCCTTTCGTTTTTTCGCCGGTATGGTCTGAACATCCAATCTACGTCTTTCGAGCTTTTGACCTAGGATGTTCGCGAAGCTTGTGTTTTCAATCTTGGCGCGCAGCCAGGCCAGGTAATCGAAGCGTCGGAGAAAATCACCCTCCTGCGGATCGGCGGCCAGTACCCTGAGTGCCTCGTACAGCGTGCGATACCATTGCTCGAGGCTTTGCAGTCCGTTCATTCCGGCGAGCATTTTGAGATGACGCAGCAGACAACGCTCGAATGCTGTTACATGCTTTTGCTTCGCCAGGTAGCGGTAGGTCGAGCGCAATTCATAGGGCAGGAGCTCCATCGACCCCAATTCAAAGTGGACGAGCAAGTTGAGCACCCGCACAAAATTGGCCGTACGCTGGTACCTGCGGAGCGCGGGATGAACGAGTAGCTTGTTCATCCATTGCAGGCTTGCCTCAATGTCGCCATCCTGAAACAAGCCCACCGCGAACTCGAGCTGAAAGAAAAAGTCAAAGTCAATTCCCTGCTCAAGGCCGCTGCTTCCCCACTCCCGGAGCAATTCCGGGTAACCGGCGATCAGCGACCGCAAGCGATCGGCCTGCAGTGTGGTATTGCACCATACCAATTCGCAAAACAAGAGCGACTGCCCCCGGTACACGCTAAGACGCGGCGGCGGGTTCAGCCGACGCAAGGCATCAATGCAACGGGACGCCCCATCGATGTCGCCCGCCCGCAGCCGTGCGAAACACAAGGTCCGCAGCTTGCCGATCGCCCGATCGATATTGTCGTTCAGGTAGTCGTCGTTCGCAAAGAGAACATCGACGGCTTTCTGGAGCTCGCAACATTCCCGGCGGTCATCGCCCAATAGATAGTGATAGCTGCTCCGGGCCGAATGATAGTTGAGCAGCGCCGATCGACTCATGGCTTCTTCCGGCCCCCGCAATGGACCGTTCGAGACAAATTGTTCGAGAGCATGGCGGTCTTCCCTGCTGCGAAGTCCGCCGCCGCTGTCGGTCCAGGTGGTGAGACGAAGCTTGAACATGGAGCAATCATATTCATTGCGCTGTACAAGGAGGCTCTTTGCCCAGGCACGGTGGATTGCCTCAAGATCGGCGTCCGGCAGCTTGGATTGCAAGGCAAGCAGCTCATGCTCCTGGCCCACAAACTCGTACTTCCGACACAGGTCATTCGCCTTGCGCAGGATATCGGCGGCCTGGGGATACAAGTGTTTGGCCAGCAGGATTCGCGCCTCCTGAAACAAGGCCAGCAATTGACTTTTGGGATCGGATTCCGCGGCGCTGTCGCGCAGACTCTTCAGAATCAAGCCATAGAGGTACTGCGCCTGCGCCGAGAGACGCTCCTGACCGCCCGCCTGCCTGGCAAGGTTTGCGTCATTCGTCGCCCGCGTGCCGGCTACCTTGTCAAAGAGGGCAAGATAGTCGGCCCTCGAGTTGTATTTGCGAATATAGAGCCGGAAACGGCGTTTTTCCCCACGACTGAGCGAGGCGATCAATGCCCGAAGTTTATCGATGCGCTTCATATACTTCTCGGTTTTTTACTTGACTCAGGCACTTTAAGCCTTTGTCTGCCAAAAAGTTACAGCCGGACGGGCAGCAGGAAGCGACCTTATACTTCTCGGATTGATGTAGCGATTGGTTCTGCAAAAGCGGGCGTGCAGACCTTATTTGCCATGCCGGGGCGCAACAGCAATTGTCTGGCAGTATCACACTCTTAATCGGGAGAAAGATCCAATGATCTCTATGAAGGGAAGCGCAAGGCCTCGTTTGTTCCGGCACAGCACAGCGACCATCGATCCGGCGCCCGCAACACCACGATCTTCGTTAACACTATTCTTGCTTTTTGTCTGGTGTATCGTAATCGGCGCGGCGGTGCCGGCATCACTAGTTGCAGGCTGGCAGTCCGCTGGGCTGACGGGCCATGAAGTACGCGACCTGTTTCAAAGCGCCGACGGTCGCATCTACGCCGCTACCGACGACGGTCTGTTTCGCTCCGATGATCAGGCCGCATCCTGGCAGTCCGCCGGGCTTGGCGGCTCTATCTGGGCAGTTATCGTCAGAGGAGACGGCAGTATATTCGTTAACACCTTCGAGACAATCTTGCACTCCCTCAACGGCTCGGCCTGGGAAATTCACATCGAAGGTGCGCTGCGATCACTGTTTCTCAGCAGCGATGATGTCGTGTTCGTGAGCGGGTCGAGCGATGTTTTTCGCCTGCCCAGCGACAGCTTCTATTGGCTGGACGAAACGATGGGCCTGCCGAACTTCCCCGACTTTCAGGTTTTTGCCAATGATACCGAGGGGCGGGTGCTGGCCGGGTCGGGCGGCATTATCGGCGGTGACGTTTATCGCAGCTCGGATGGCGGCGCAAACTGGCATCAATTGCGTGACGGCGACAGCGGCGGCGACGCGCTGGCCCTCCTGGCTTTGCCGGAAGATAAAGTGCTGCTCTCCGTATTCGGTCTGGGCATAGTGCGCTGGGACGGACATGCCTGGCAGGAGACAGAGTCAGCGATCGCGCTGGGCGAAGAGGTGAATGTCAGCGCCCTGGCTCAGCAGGGCGACAGGATTTTTGCGGCGGCATTCGGCTTCGGCGTGCTGATTTCCGATGATGGCGGACGAACCTGGCAGGCAGATCAGACCGACGGAGAGGCGATGCACGATCCCATGACCATCCTGGCCGCACAGGACGGCAGCATGCTGCTCGGCGGTGTCCAGGGTCTGCAACGGCGAACGAGCGCCACTGATCTTGCGCAGCACAGCGAACAGCCCGAGCAGGAAATCCTGAGCGTGACTCACAAGCCGACATCAATTGAAATACTGACCTCCTTTACTCATCCAGAGCGCCTGACTGTCACGCTGTACGATCGACAGGGGCGGCAGGTCGGCGCGGCGCAGCAGCACGATGTGGCAGCGGGTCCAGGCAGCACCTACCTGCCCCGTCCGGCCGCCGCCGCCGGCCTTTATTGGCTTCGTGTCGCGGCCAGCGGCAGCGCGCGGGCACTGCCACTGCTGTTAGCGCCCTGAGCAGCCGACAGCCACTTGGATTCAAGGCTTCGGCCTTTCGGCAGTTTTTTGCAGATTGCTCTTAAAACCGGCAAGACGCCGACCCCGGAGCCGCCGGAACCTTGAATCAACTAACACGGAGCACGATGCTGCGCCTGGCGATTTTCTCTGATATTCACGGCAATCCACTTGCGCTCGACGCCGTTCTGGACGACATCAATCGTCGGGGCGGCGTCGATGAATACTGGATACTGGGCGATCTGGTAGCGATCGGCTACGACCCCGTCGCGGTTATGGACCGTCTGGCTGAACTCGACAATGCCTTTTACGTACGGGGTAACACCGACCGCCACGTAAGCACCGACGAAGCCAGGGGACTGGACGCCGGAAGCTACAACGACGACGAAGTGCAACGAATCGTCAACCTGGCGCGGGCGATGGCCTGGACGCGCGGCGCGCTCAGCTCCGCCGGCTACCTCGACTGGCTCGCGGAGCTGCCGCTCGAATTGCGCCGCGACCTGCCGGACGGCAGTCGTTTTCTCGGTATTCACGCCTCGCCCGGCAACGACGACGGCAGCGGTGTTCACCCCGGTCTCAGTAATACCGAACTATCGGCCGTCCTTGACGGCGCCGGAGCCGAGCTGCTCTGCGTAGGACATACTCACTGGCCGATGGAGCTTCGCCGGCCGGATCTGCACGTCATCAATCTGGGCAGCGTCAGCAACCCGCTGGCGCCGGATCTGCGTGCCAAGTACATTTTGCTGGAGGCCGACGGCGACGGCTATCGCGCGGAACGATGTTTCGTGGACTATGATCGCGAGGAAGTGATTGCGGCTCTGAAAGCCATCCGCCCGCCTATGGCAGACTTTCTCATCACTTTGTTCCAGGGGGAAGTCAAACCCCGCTGGCAAGACTAAGCTCCCGGCACATGGCGCGAGCTGCCTCACGATGAATCCTGCCCGGGCGGCCGCCTGCATCAGCCTTCGCGAGCCATGACTCCGCTTCAATAAAAAAGGGCTCGCCGGCCGATAGCGACCGGAAAACCCTTTTGCCAAATTTGGGGTTGAGTTGCTGAGAGCGAGAGACGGGTCTCGAACCCGCGACCCTCAGCTTGGGAAGCTGATGCTCTACCAACTGAGCTACTCTCGCAGGCCCCTGTCAATCTATTATTTTCGTTTTTAAGATGCAAGGAGCAGACCGGACAAAGCAATCGTCCGGATTACATATCATTCTACTATGAATTACAAGCACATTTTCCGCCGATTTCCACACTACGCCGGCTACGTACTGCCAGGAATACACTACATAGCAGGGAGCACAAATAAGCACTCCCTGCTCATTTTGTCACAACTCTCACAGCTAGGTAGCGGACCGCATTAACGCAGAATACGAACAATACGCTGCTCTTCGGCATCGGGAATAGATACCCGCAACAGATACAGGCCCGCGGGCAGATGCGCCAGATCAAGCTTCATTGCCGGTCCTCTTCCTTCGCTGTGCAGGCAGCGCCGGCCTAACATAGTGTACAGGCTGAGCCTTGCAGGTTCGACGCCGGCTAACCGGACCGTGAGGAGATCGCCGGTTGGGTTGGGAAAAACTTCGATCGCCGAAATGTCGGCGGGAGTCTGCTCTGCAACATCGGTCGGCGATGACATCGTGTTGCGAACCTCGTTGGTAAATACCGGCGCGTTGAAGTCGAAATAAATTGCCGCGCGGTTGCGAATGACCGTTCCGGCCGGCAGCCCCGGCTTAAGCTTCAGTGAGTATTTAACAAAACCATGGCTCGCAGCTTCGTTCGTTGTACTGTCGGGCAGGAGAATCGAATTGAAGCTAAAGGCAAGCTGCCCCCCGCTTTCGAATGTCGCGCTGTAGTCGTGGCTGGCCGCGCCGAGACGCAGACTGTTCAGATCCAGGTGCTCGCTCAGTTCGTTGACAATCCGTACGTTAAAGGCCGTATCGTTGCCGCTGTTCTGAAAGCGGATAAGATAGTTTAGGACCGAATCTTCACGGACAATCCAGCCCTCATGGCCATCGCCGGCCGGGACAACCTGCAAGTCGTTGGGATCCACCGCCGAAGTCACCGGCAGGCAGACGCGATCTTCAAAGCCATAATCGGTATCGGACAGCAGATCGATATCCCGGCTGATATGGCGCACGGCCGCACAGAGATTATAGCCGAGGGGGGTCGTGATGGGCAGCGTGCCCTGAACGCGAATCGAGGCCCGCGCACCGACCGGAAAGTCTCTGATATCCCATTCGGCCGTGGTCCGTGTCAGACGCTGAATCCGCGGTTTGGCGTTCAGGAATTCCAGCACGGGATCGTAGCGCAGTACTATCGTTCCGTCGAAAGGCAGCGTTCCGACATTTTCATACGTGATACGATAGTTGACATGCATCCCGGGTCGGGCCGGGCCGGTGGCGATACTCAGCCGCAGCGCCTTGATAGCTGCCGTGGGCAGCAGCAGGAAATCATTGCCGGCCAGAATCTGACCGTCGGCGTCGACCGTAAGTTCGTATTCCGGCGTTTCGCCGGCGCAGACATAACGCCAGAAGGCCTGCGGCACTGAACGCAGTTTATACTCACCGGGCTGAGCACGATATTCAAAGCTGCCGCTCTCATCGCTGAACAGATACACAGGTCCCGGCTGCAGTTCGACGACGCGCTGTCCGAGCCGGACGTCCTCATCATCGAGCCCGCAGTTTTCGTTCCGGTCGAAAGCCATTGTCCCCTGCAGCAGCGAGTGGCCCATACCATGCGGTTCTTCTAGGGCTTCCACGCTGCGGTAGAGCCCGAAGCTGTGACCGACATATATGTGGCCGTCGGCTTCCACGCTGACACGGTAGATGACCTCATTGGGTATCTGCGAATCGTGACTGATACGTCGCCAGCTGCTGCCAACGTCCGGCGAAAGATACACGCCGCCGTTACTCCCCGTCATGCTTGCGATCAGACTGCCGTTAGCGCTGAGAGTCAGCGAATTGAAAAGGGGACTGAAATTCAGGTTGTGATCGACCGGCTGCCAGGTGGCGCCATTATCAGCTGAGCGGAACAACTCGCCCGCAGCCGCCAGCATATCGCCGTTGGGAAGTGTGACGACACCACCGATCAATGCCGTAGGAGGAAATCCATAGCCGACCTGCTGCCAATCAGCGCCGGCATTGTCGGAGCGCAGCATTTTCCCTGTCGATCCGAAAACAAATAAAGACTGTTGCGGCCCATTTTCAGCGAAGGCAGCCATCTGGAAATTCAGATTGGCAGGCATGCTGGCCATTGCCCAGGTGTTACCGTCATCGCGCGAATAGCGGACGGCAAGGCTCTCGCCTTCCTCATCGACTGCCGCCGCCAGTATCAAGTCATCCGAAGTAACAAACAGGCTGCCAACCCCTCCCGGTGGGTCGCTAACGAGAGCTGGATGCCAGGAGTTGCCGTTATCCTTGCTGCGCACGATGCCGACCTGGTGATCGGAAGCCAAAATCGTATTCGTGTGCGCGTTGATAACCAGATCCGCAACCGAAGAAATATTCTTTGCCTTATTTTTTATATCATAAATGTGTTCCCAGCTGCGACCATTGTCGCTCGAGCGTTGAAGTCCGCTGCGACCCTGGTCGGCAAAAATTGTCGCGCTGGCAGGATCGACGGCAAAGGTTTTCACCGGGCTGAAAACCCAGCGGTCGTTGAGAGACACATGTTCCCATTCGATGTTCTGGGCTTTGATGCCGACACCGGCCAGCATCAACAACATAGTTAACAAGGTGCTACAATTGCGCATGACATCTCGCTTGTAAGATGAACGAAATAGTCCATCCGTCCGGCCATCGTCATCGCGGCGCCGTTATCGATGAGGCTGCGATGCAGACAGTTCAGGCCAATTTAGTTAAGAGTGAAAATCGAATGGACTTAGCAGGGTAGCACCTATCCGTCAGGCAGGACACAGCATTGTGGCTCTCGTTAGCGGCTCGAGGTTCCGAAAATTATTTTTTGCGGTCCGACGATCGATGTCTTTCCGCCGCGGCCCCGCAAGCTCGCCGATGAGCCGGGCAGCCGGCGCTGCTTTAATCAAGAGGGTTTTTCTTAAACACGGCGATAGCATTATGCCCGCCGAAGCCGAATGTGTTACTCATCGCGACGTTCAGCTCGCGGGCTTTGGCGCTGCCCAGTACGAACTGAAAACGGCTGTCGACGTCGGGGTCGGTCTCTTCGGTATTGATGGTCGGCGGGACGCAGTTGTGTTCCAGCGCCAGCACTGTCAGGATAGCTTCCACCGCTCCGGCCGCGCCGAGCAAATGCCCGGTCATCGATTTCGTGGCGGAGATGGCGACATTAGCCAGGTCATCAGCGAAGAGAAGTTCCAGGGCTTTGAGTTCGCTCAGGTCGCCGAGGCTTGTCGATGTGGCATGAGCATTGATATAGTCGACATCGGCGGGCTGCAGGCCGGCTTCGTTAAGCGCGTCCCGAATCGCTCGCTGGGCTCCCGCCCCCTCCGGATGCGTCGCCGCAACATGATAGGCGTCGGCCGACAAACCGCCGCCCACAATTTCCGCATAGATGTGCGCGCCGCGGCGGCGGGCATGCTCGTATTCTTCCACCACCAGCGCTCCGGCGCCCTCGCCGAGGACAAAGCCGTCTCGATGCACATCAAAAGGTCGGGATGCTCGGGCGGGATCGTCATTACGGCGGGACAGAGCTTTCATCGAGCTGAATCCGCCGATACAGCTCGCGGTGACCGCGGCTTCCGATCCGCCGGCAAGAACGGCGTCCGCTTTACCGAGACGCACGTAATTGAAGGCATCGATCAGCGCGTTGGTGGAAGATGAACAGGCTGAGACCGTGTTGAAGTTCAAGCCGCGCAAATCATGACGAATGGAGATTTGCCCGGAAGAAATGTCGGCAATCATTTTCGTTACAAAGAAGGGACTGAAGAGCGGCCGGCCGTCGCCGGTGGCAAAGCCGAACAACTCCTCCTCCAGGGTTTGCAAGCCGCCGACGCCTGTCGACCAGACGACACCGACGCGGTTTCGGTCGACATCGCTTTCCAGCAGACCGCTTTTCGCAAGGGCCTCGTCGGCGACAATCAAAGCAAACTGACAAAAGGGATCTATCTTACGCGCCTCACGTCGGTCAAAATAGTCGGTCGCATCATAATTTTTTAGTTCGCAGGCGATTTTCGTCCTGAATGTTGTCGTATCAAAATAGCTGATCGGTCCGGCGCCGCTCTGTCCGGCGCAGGCATTGCGCCAGAAACTTTCAACATCGTTACCTATCGGCGTAAGGGCACCAAGCCCGGTAATCACCGCTCTCTTCAGCATGCAGAACACCTTTATTTTGGATATACCTTGGGGGCCCTCTGATTCAGGCGCGCTTTTCCCCGTCGATCATTGAATGTATTCGGCTAAAAATATTGTCGAAATTTAGCGTGTAACAGCAATTTTGCGACAGCCCTCCGCGACGATCCGTCCTGATCATTCATAATGACCCGCGATTTCCTTAAGGTCATTGAACACTTCGCTTTCTCAGTTCTGCGATCGTCACTTCCGACAACGCATACACTATTCGGCGGCCAGTCAGAAACGATATATCTGCGGAGCCTTTCTGTCCGCTTCACGATCTGCCGGGGGCGCCGCAGCACTTTTTGAATTTTTTACCGCTGCCACAGGGGCAGGGATCATTGCGGCCGATGCGCGGACCTTCACGACGCACCGGCTCCTGGCGTACCGGCACCCCGTCTTCAAGATACCAGCGACCGTCGACCTTAGCGAAGCTTGCTTTTTCGTGATGGCGCAGCTCGGTACCCTGGACAGCAAAACGGGCGACGAATTCCACCTCGCCCCGATCGTCATCCGCGCCGCCCCCGGCAATCGACAGCACTTCCAGTCCGCGCCAATCCGACGACGAAGCCCACTCTTCAATATACTCGCGGTCGTGGTCGCTTCGTTTGTCCGGATGGATTGTCTCGACGATGTAATCGATGTTGTTTCTGGCATGCGCCGTATAGCGCGAACGCATCAGCTCTTCGGCTGTCGCCGCCTGCCGCGTACCGAGCAGAAGCTCTTCGCAACATTCCTTAAAGCTCTTACCCGATTCACAAGGGCAAAGATCCGCTACCAGTTCATTGGTGGCCATAGCCCGGACACACTCCACATCGTTTACGGTCGCAGGTTTGGCGGCAAAGATACAACCTGCAGGCGGCACGGACAAAGTCTTGCTGCATCAGCGGGTCCCAACAAGCGCCGCCGCTGCTGAATTGAGGGAGAGACGGACCATTCCTGTATGGCGGCCCTGGCAGCAGTCCGGCAGCCCGACCGACAAGGGGCAAAGTGAATCGCATGCAATGCCGCCAGTCAGCGGCTGCAGACCCTGCCCCGGATTCTGATCGCGAGACTGCAGGCTTGAATATTTGTTACACAAGCAGACAGCTTTGAACGTCCGTGTAGCTCGCATAAGGAATGATACCCGGCGCAACCGATCGGATGACGCCGTTTGTCCATAGATTCAATCATTTCGGGGAGAAGAATCGGTGAGTGATTCTCCAATTGCAAACACCGCGTTAGCGCAGATGTATGATGACGCTCAAGCGGTCCTGAATCTGCACGATGTCCTTACTGGCAATTTGCAGGATGAACAGATTCAATGGCAGCCCGCACAGGGCGGATGGTGCATCGGCCAGTGTTTGGAACACATGATCCTGGTGGCGGATTTGTACGACGGACAGATACGACCCGCACTCGAAAAAGCGGAGGCGCAGGGGATCCGTCTGCCGGACGCACGCCATCGCTTCAGCCTCTTCGGCAAGATGCTATTGGCGGCGATGGATCCGAAATCAAGTCGCAAACTCAAGACATTCGGCATGTTCGCACCACCGGCGGCCATCCGCGCTAACGTGGCTGCGACCTTTCGCGAACGCCATGGCCAATTGATGGAATTCATTCGCAGAGCCGACGGACTGGACTTCTCGCGTATTCGCTTTGCTTCACCCGCCAGCCGTCTGCTGCGCCTTAATCTCGGTGATGCGATTTTAATACTTAACGTACACGCCGAACGCCATCTTCGTCAGATCGACACCATTGCCAAGCAGCAGGGATTCCCGGAAAGCCGGCCCTGATTTAAACTAAAGAACCGGCAGCGCAAGCTCGCCGCCGGTTCGATATCTTACACCGTCTTATAGTAAAGGCCCATCATGCCCGCGTGTACTCGATACGCAGCATTTTGAATTCCTGGCCATTCTTTTTGGTGAACATCTCCATGACATAACTGTCTTTGCCTTTCATTTCCACGACGGAGCGGAAGGGCATGTCGCCGTTGGTCGTTGGATCCGTCATCATTCCGCTCATCTTGAGCATTTTACTTTTGGCATCATAGCTGCCTTCGCTCCAGGCGATACCCGTGCCCATATTGTCAATCCAGATACTGACGTACTTTTTCTTTGCGTTGTCGTAGCCCTGCATGCCGATACCTTCGAATGGCATCTGCATCACAGTGCCGCTGTAGACCGATTTCATATAGCGTCCGCCGAGAATCATGGAATTTTCACATGTCCCCTGCGATTCTGTCGCTTCGGCACCGGGGTGTTCCCAGGACATCATTTTCGTCGTGAACCGGCCTTCGTGCATTTGCATCGCTTTGTGCGATTCACCAGGCGTCATGTAGCTCATCCAGGCTTTCATTTCTTCATTCATCTTGTGGTCGCCGTCATGGGCCTGAACGATTGATACGGCAACAACCATTGCGACAATCAGTACGCGGGCAAATAGTGACTGAGAGGACATTCAAAACCTCCTGAAGGGTTTGGTAATAGTTGAGTAACTGTTAGTGCTGAACAACAATAACACGCCGCCGCGCGGAGTGTGCGGCGGCTGGCTTGCAAGAAACCGCGGCAGATAGGGCATTGCCTGCCGATTAGCTGAATACGGCGGTAAACTAGATAAAAAAATGATTGCAGAGAAGTTTTTTTGTCCGATTGATTTATGCGCGTCCCGATCCGTGGCATGCTGAATCTGTCGGCTGACTTTGACGCTTTCTCCCCTGGTACGCCGCGGCCTCTTCTACTTCAGGCGGCAGTCTTTGCCGCCGTCGAAGCCGCGGGAGAGATGAATCGCAGAGTGGTCATGCTCGATCCATGCAAACGGGTGCACGGATAATAAGACAATATGTAGAAGCCTCTAACAAAATGATAACATTTTTGACAGCCGCATATCGCGCCGTCGCTGCCGGCCGTCGCAGGCTTCGGCTGTCGGTAATCTATGCGTAGAACGCCGAAAGGCGTGCAGGTTCTCGTTTCGCGAGCTTGCACTGATGACCGGCGCCTTTATTGTTGTCAAATAGATGCATTTTGGCTATTTTCGGCCCGGTCGTAGAAAGGCGTACTTTTTGGTTCTATCGGATTCCCCTTCAACAGCGCGTATTGTAATCACAATCTCGAATCCGAGCATTAACATTATATGAAAAACGACATCGCAAAACTCGAGCGTAAACTTCGTCGCACGGGCAATGATACGCAGGCACGTATCGACATTTTGTGTGAAATGGCAGAAGCACTGGGCACCGAAGATCCTGATCGGTCCCTCGCTCTCTGCACGGAAGCTTACGAGCTGGCGGCGGCGCAGAAGCTGCACGCTCTGCAGGGTAAAGGTCTGGGTATCGCTGCGAAACTGCTTTATTCCTGGGAAGAATACGAGCCTTCGCTGAACAAAGGCCTCGAAGCAATCGAATTTTTCCGCATAACCGGCGACAGACTGTCCGAGGCCGAGCTGCACATCGTAACCGGCTCTGCTTTCCTGGCGATCCAGGCTTCCGAGCGGGCGCGCGATTCCTTTCAACAAAGCCTGGATCTGCTAAGTAGCGCGGAGGCATCGTTGCGCGCCGACGCGTATGCCGGCTTGTCCGAAAGTCTCGCTGCCTTGGGTCTGCATGACGAGGCGCTGGCGCAGGCCCAACAGGCCTTTGCTTTACAGGGTGTTATCGGTAACGACTGGCGGGCGCTGGCAATCCAGATGCAGATCGCCATCCTGCAGCAGCATCTTGGCAATACAAACGAGGCACTGGAGGAATTGCGTGCGGTCCAGAAGCAGCAGGCAAGCCGAAACGACCTGGACGGCGAAGCGGCGACGGCGCGCAAAATCGGCGACATTCTGCTTGCCGAGGGTGAAACTGATAAAGCGCGCAGCTGCTACCGACGCGCACGCAGTCTCAGCCGCAAATTGAGCGACCCGCATGGCGAACTGGCGGCGTGCATTGGGACGGCGCGTTCCATGCTGCAGGATCGTTCGGCGCGGGAGGCGGTCGCCGAACTTGAAAAATCGATTGCGATGGCCGAGAAGTATGATGCCCGTAGTGAAGCGTATGAAATCACTCTCCTGCTCGCCGATGGCAACCGCCAGATGAAACGCCATTCGCATGCCACGCAATACTATGAAGAAGCTCTGCGCGCCGCTGAAGCAGCCTACGAATCCAAGGTGGCCGAGCAAATGGAACGGGCGGCAATTCTGCACCGCGTCGAACGAGCGGAACAGGAACGTCTGATCCAGATCGCCCGCGATGAAAACAGGGCGCTGCTCGTTCAGCAAAATTCGGACGAGCTGGCCTCGCTGGCGCTGCGTATGATTCAGCGGACCGAGCTACTGGATACGTTTAAAGAATTATTGCAGCGCTTTGAACGCCCATCGCGCGGCTCCCAGAAGAATCTGGTCGAAAAAACGAGAGCCGAGCTCGAAGAAGTAGCTGTCGGTGAAGAAGAATGGGAAACCTTTGAACGACAGTTAAACGAATCGCAGCATCACTTCCTCCGCGAGCTGACCGACAATTTTCCCAGCCTCACGCGTATGGAAAAACGCATCTGCGCCTTGCTGCGGATTTCGCTCTCTTCGCGCGATATTGCCGAGATGCACAGCGTCACGGTTCGTGACATCGAAACCCATCGTTATAACATTCGCAAAAAACTGGCTATTCCGACGAAAACGAATCTGACAAGTTTTCTGACGGATTTCGGTCTGCGCAATGGCGATGTTGAAGCGATGCAGGATGACCAGTCGCTAACGGCCAAGCTGTCGGCACGCTATCCCGAGCTGACACCGGCCGAGATTAAGATTTGCTCCATGCTGGCGACAGACATGACAACGAAAGAAATCGCGGAAGTCCTCAATCTTTCGGCCCGGACAGTGGAACGCCATCGTTACAATATCCGCAAAAAGCTTGGGTCGGAAAATGTCGGCACGGATCTGAAGAAGTTCCTGGCAACATTGTAAATCGCGAATCCTGTCGGATACGCAAGCCGCAATGGCGGGTAACGTAGCGGGAACTATCTTCGACAACTCGCTGTCTGAAAGCTTTTGGCATACCCCTCACACGCAATGCGCGGCAACTGCAGTGCATCGACGCCGTTTATGGCGGTCAGACCGACGTTAACTCTTCGCTGGCACTTAAACTACTGTCTGTTGCATGTCCCCTTGCACCCGCCGGCCCTCAGCGACCCTTGCTACCGGATGTAGCGGCTTTGTGAGAAGATCACCTGTGGCAAGGTGAAATGGTCGCCTCTCCTGCCGGCAACCTAATCTCATATGCGCTTGTCCGATCCTCTATCCTTTGTCAGCAGACAAGCTACCGTCCTGTCTCAGCAGAAATACTGAGTCGCCGTACAGTTGCTGCGCGGATGCATATCTATGACGGTGCCGTAGCGATCGTGTTCAATCCGACAACAGTCCTCCAGCAGGGCGCGTAACTTGCGGCGCCCGCGCTGAACACGTGATTTAGCGCCCGACAGCGAGATATTCAAATGCTCCGCCAGTTGCTGCTGGGTCCAGCCTTCCAGTTCCGTCAGCGTCAGCGCCTCCCGGTATGCCGGCGCCATCCGCTCGATAGTGGCCCGCAAACAGGTCGCGACGGCATGGTGCAACTCGTCGCCGCCTTCATCATCAGCCAGCATCTGGTAACCCTGCTCGACAGTCTGCTGCTTACTGCCGGCGCGAAAATGATCAGCAATGCGATTGCGGACGGTCTGGTACAGAAAGGCCCGCATGTTAGCAACTCTACCGCCTCGCTGCTGATAATCGTACAACTTGAGTATGACGTCGTGCAGCAGATCATGCGCCAGCGATTCGTCACGCACGCGACTCAGCACAAATGCCTTCAGGGGCTGCCGAAAGCGTTCCCAGGCAGAGAAAACATCGATGTCCGCCGTCAAGTCATGCACTTCATTGCCCTCCCTTGTTCCGTCGCAGAATGTTTGAAGCCATACACGAGGCAGCGATAGCCCGGTCTGTACGGCCTGGAGCACAGTAGACGCGCAGCTCGAATAAAGGACGCATATTGCAAAGCCTCATTCGCCAAAATCTTCGCGGCGAGGACAGAAGACATCCACGATCCGGCAGTCGGTAAGAGCTTTACCCGAGTGGGGCGCGTGCGGCGGAATCACGGCCAGCATTCCGGGCCGCAGCACCTGCGATTCGCCGTCAATCGTCAGTTCGTACTCGCCCTCGATCACATTAGCAACCTGTTCATGCGGGTGTGAATGTTCGGGGAGGGGAGCGGCAGCTTCGATAGTCCAAAAGGCGAAGGTCATAGCGCCGGAATGCCGATAGCGTAGTTTATAGCCAGGCAGCGGTTCGCTTTCGGGCAAATTGTGAACATTGAGAAATGGCATTCTATTTCCTCCCTGTTTCGACCCGCCGTCGCTGTACCTGCCTGCCCTGTGTTGCCTGGGGACGAGAAAGCAGCCAATTCGGTTCGGCCGGTTTGTTTTCAATTGACAAAGCGGAGCTGCGTTGGCGCTTGCCTAAGAAGATCGATAAAACCGTCCGACAAGTTTCGGGCGGCGCAGATGACATCGCGCAGGTCCGGTGGGCAATTGCCGCGATTCGAAGATATCAAATTTGCGCGCAATATCATTGCTGCGACGCGAAGCCGGAATTAAAGCTTCACCGACAATTAACAAATGCGGACCTCCCGCAGATTTACCGCAGGCAGGCCCGCCATTATATACGCCCTAAGGGATGTTTAACAACAGCCGGAAGGACAATCGCCATCGTCACAGCAGCCGGGAGGGCAGCAATCAGGATCGTCGCAGCAGGAGCTCTGGCCGACGGCGGCATAGCCGAGACCCCGCAGTGTTTTTGCATTCGCGGATACCACCGTCTTCAGTGCGGCAGGCCCATTGCCGCCATTGTGCTGAAATCGAGTCATGTCAAACTCCTTGTTTCGATAGTTAGCATACGTTCATTACACAAGGAAGACGCTGTGCGGCGCGCATGGACGCAGGCGACTGATGTCATTTGTCATCAATCCTGCGGGTGGGATCTGCTTCGTGATATGCTCTAGTCAACTTCCGCTTATCTCTGCCAAATCACTGCCAGGAATTCAGGGCTTTACGGGACGCTTCTTTTCGAGCAGTCGGGGATTGTATCCGGACTATCTGCATCTCAGAACAAATTAGCCCGGCCTGGCGGTGAATGGAACAGACAAAGAGTCGCCGGCACGACCGTCGTTACTACGCGATTGTTAATCGACCGGGAATCAATCGACGTTCATCGCGCGCAACAGGTCGGCATCAAGCTTGTGAAAGGAATCGACGATCAGATCGGCGGTGGATAAATTTTGCTGCACATGAGGCAATCCCGCAAAGCCGACGCAGCGCATCCCGGCCGCTTTGGCGGCATGGACGCCATGCTCCGAATCTTCGATGACGACACAATCCCGCGGCTTCTGCTGCAGACGACGGGCGGCAAGCAGGAAAATCTCCGGATCGGGCTTTGCCTGCTTAACATCTTCGACCGCCAGACAAACATCAAAGGCCCATTCCAATGCGAATTGCCGGATAACTCTTTGCATGCGCACGGAGCGGCCGCTGGTCGCCAATGCGGTCTTGATTCGACGGCCACGCAGCTCGCGCAGCAGATCCACCACGCCATCGATTGGCCTGAGGTCCATATATCGCCGCTGCTCCTCTTCAACATCGTAGGATGAAGAATAGAATCCGGGCGCTTCCGGCAAGCGATAGCGCTCCTTGAAATAACGCCAGAAGTCGCGGCTGCTCTTACCATGCCAGGCCGCGATATCGCGGGTGTCGGCCTCGATGCCGTGACTTGCTGCCGCCGCACGAAAAAGCCCGGTTGAAATGGAATGGCTGTCGATGAGGACACCATCCATATCAAAGAGAACCGCTTTCATCATCGGACTCCAACATGGTTTGCAACTTTGTTAATTGCATGGACCAGTACTCTTTACGCAGTTCAGCCTCACGGTCATCCGGTAGCTTACAGTGCTGCACCACGATCTGACTTTTGGCCGGGCCTTTCGCATAGAATTGTAGGTTGAGGCTGCTCTTGCCGTCGACCCATGTTATGCGCATTGACTTATTTTCGGTTGTCTTGCGGATCCTAAGGCCGGATTCCGCAAGCCAGCGCCCTCGCAGCTCTTCATCGTTGAAGGCGGCGTACAGGCGGCTCAGGGACACGGCGATCGTCTTGCTGCGCGATATTTCAAAGCCACCGGGTTTTTCGTGTACTTTACGTAACCCGCGCTCGCGCTCGTAGGCGACGGTTATCATTTGCTGCCACCATGGATTCACCGAGGTATCGCTGTTTAAGATAGCAACGATTCCTTTGTGGTCCAGCTGCGCAGCGCCGGCGGAATCCAGCAGGGCAAACCACTCGGCCCAGTTGCGGCCGGTGCGGGCCTGAACAGCCTCGTCACCGACTTCCCTTGTTTTACTCGCTCCGCTCTGCTTAGTCATACGTTAGGCTCCCAGACTGGTTGAAGAGGGAATGCGCCGGAACTGTAACTGCGACGGCGGCGTCAGAACCGGTGAGTCTCTGTCGCGCAGGTCCTTCGACGCATTGTTTAATCGTTAAAACCGGAAATATTGATAGGACACCATAATGCCTTCAAAACGCTTAACACTCTTACGAATTGTCAACGATGCATGCGCTCTAATCAGCAGGGATTTCGCCGTCCGCCAGGTCAGGCGCAGCTCGGTACCGTCGCCCAGATAGACGCCGCGATCATCGAGCGACGCCACGAAGACGTTACCCGCCGCGGCGGGCAGCGGGGTGTCGACGGCAAGCAGACTGACATTCAAGGTGGAGTCGGCGCCGCAGACGCGCTTGTACACGACGGTCTTGTAATCGCCGCCGGGCGAGGCTTCCTCGCGTAGAATACGGTTGACGCAGTCGACGCCACCGCTCGAACAGGCACCGGCGCTCAGCGCAACGATAGCGAAGACTGTTGCAAGGATGCCGTAGCGGCAGAATTCCGCCGACGACAGCTTCGTGTACGGGCGTGCAGATAAGAACATCTTATTGATCAGCATAATACTCCGGCAAAATATTCATAATTCGAGTGTCACGAGCGGGATCCAGGCCTGCCGGCAACTTGCCCGGCCGAAAGATCGCCTTGCCGCTGCCGACCAAAAGCATGATCGACACCGGGATCACTATCAAAGCAGCAGCTGTCCGGCAGCGGCGGCGTGGGCTGCGCAGCCAGCTGGAATGCAGCCAGCAGGCCAGGGGCAGACAGGCTGCCGGGAGCACGACAATGACCATCCAGCTCTGCAGCGTTATCGGCGACAGGGCTGCAGCCAGGACCAGGGCGACAAAGGACCACCAGGCGTAGCCGCGCAGCCAGTCTTCGGCACTGTTTTCCGTCGCCGCAGCGCTGCGGCCCTGCCGGAAAAAGCGCCAGTTGACGTAGAAACTGAGTAGGATTGTCAGCGCGCCGATGCCCTGCAGCAAGCGCAGCGGCCACTCCAGCCATGACCAGCCGGGATTGGCGATTGTCCAGGCATCCTGCAGGAAGACCGTCTCTTTCAGCGGCGTGCCAATGTCGACCGAGCCGAGCCGAAACCAGTAGAGTGCCCCTTTCAGCACCGGCGCCACCTGGAGCAGTCCGCTGCCGATGGCAGGGTTATCGGGACGTGTCGGTGGCAGCGTACCGGTGCTCAGCAGTTCCAGAACCGCGGGCAGCAGCGGCAGCAATCCGATCAGTCCGCCCAGCAACAATCCGCCGGGGTGCAAGCGCAGCAGGCGGCGCAGCGCCAGAAAAAGTGTTAACAATACCAGCACGAAAAAAGAAGCGTGAATCTGCGCAAGCAGCACAAGCGAGGCCGCCAAGACCAGCGAGGGCCACCAGGCAGCAGTACGGCGACTGCGCCAACAAGCCCAGAAGTGAAGCGCGGCCGGCAAAAAAACGAATGAGGGTTCCCAGAGAAAGCCGGCATTGTAAAGTCGCCAGGGCGACAACCAGTAGACGAGCAGAAATACGGTGGCCAACTGCCGCCCTCCTGCCTCCCGGAGC
>JANQRB010000063.1 GCA_028284775.1 Candidatus Kapaibacterium sp.
CCTCCCCTTAAGGTAAGGGGAGGTTGGGAGGGGTTATGAGTATTTAAGGACTTCTTAACTCCCCTAGCCCCTCTTTCAACAAAGAGGGGGACTTGAAAATAACTAACTTGACAAAGCATTAATTCGACTGTACATAAAGATATCGATCGTAGCCGCAATCCCTGGCTTCGCGAACATTGTCACATCGGCCAATGCTCGCTTTCAATGTTCTTTCTTCGTACATTCGCCCATCCATTGATGGAAGCGCGCGCGAGGGAGCCTGCATCGACCATTCTCTTTGCAAGCGCTTTGGTTAAAATTCGGATTCCGGTATTGTAAGGACTGCAGATGAAACTCTTGAAACTTTTGACATTGTTTTTCTTTGTCTGCTTATCGACTTCCACTTTGAAGGCGCAAGGGATCTGGCAGCCCACAGCCGGGCCGGCCGGCAGTCTTAACGTCATTGCCGTTGCCGCCAGTGGTGAAATCTTTGCGGGCGCGGACAAGGGACTGTACCGTTCAAATGATGACGGCCGCAGCTGGCAGATTGTTAACAGGGAATGGCGGCATCTTGAAGTCGAGGCAATCGCGATCAACAGGAGCGGTGTCATTCTGGTCTCGTCTGCTTCAAATCTCTATCGATCGGTGGACCTTGGCGAACTATGGCAGCGTATCGACGGCTCCTGGGCTGATTCGCCAATTCGGGCAATGGCGCCTTTCGGTGATAAGGAATTCATCCTGGCAGCGGAAGATGACCTCATTTTCACTTCGACTGATGGCGGCCTGAGCTGGCTCAACAAAGGGAGGACGGGTGGACGAAGCAGAGCGACCGCCATTGCCGCCACGACCGGCAGCAGCTATCTGGTTGCACAGGGGCAGGAGCTCATGTACTCAAGAGACGCTGGTGAATCCTGGCAATCTAAACAATGGTCGCCGTCGCGTCGTGTCGAGTCAATAGTCATCCTGGATGATGAGCATTTCTTTGTCAGCGCGGCCAGTATCTATCGTTCCAGCGACAACGCCGCAACATGGCAGCTTGTGGCTGACGAGCGTGACATGCGGACGCGCTCGCTGCATCTGAGCTGGGACGGCAGCCTGTTTGCGGAAAACAGTGACGTGATGTACCGTTCGCATGATCTGGGCGAAAGCTGGCAACAGTTGATCGATGATACCATCATCTTGATGGCGGGGGCCGCAGATAATGGCGCTGTGTATTGGAATGCCGAGGGTATGTTTGCCTCCGATGCCGGTGGCGGAAATTGGAAGCGCAAGGGCGACGGGCCGCCGAATGGGCAGGTCCTGGCGCTGGCGTCAGGCATTGCCGGCAGTCTGTGGGCCGGGACGGTCAACGGTCTGTTTCGATCGAGGAACAGAGGAGGACGCTGGCAGCCTGTCAGCTTCAGCCCCGGCCTGGCTCATGCCGACGCGCTGGCGGCGACGCCCCGCGGGCAAATTGTCGTCGGCAGTTCCCGCGCCAACAGTCGCGCTTACCGGTCTGACGACAATGCCGTATCCTGGGATTTAATTCAGCCCAATGGCCCCGCGAGTGGCGGAATGCTAGCGGCGGCGGCTAATGTTCACGGCGACTTTTGTATCGCGCTGCGGAACGACGGCCTCTATCACAGTCGGGACAATACTAGCGCATGGCGTCCGGTGAATGACATTCCGGCGGACAACATCATCACGAGTATTAGCTACGGCGACGATGGCCTGATAGTTGTTGGAAGCGATAAGGGACTGCTGCGTTCGACCGATTTCGGGCAGACCTGGTCCGACCTGATATTCAGTCTAGCCGGAGCTGTGTCCTATGTTGTTAAATCTGAATTGGGCTACTTGTTTGTCGGTGTTTGCGGCCCCGATGAAAACTCCACCGGCCTTTATCGCAGCGACGATCGCGGCCTAACCTGGGAGCAATTGTGGCAGGGCAATCAGGCCGTCTGTATCACTGATTTCGAAAGCAGCCCGGACGGCAGACTCTATGTTACGAGCTTTAACGCCGTCCATGTTTCCGAAGACTTCGGGGTCAGCTGGCGCAGATTCACCGATGGTCTGCCCGATCTGGGTCGCAGTGCGGCGCTGACGCTCGGGACTGATAACACTCTTTACATCGCAACCGATTTCGATGCTGTCTATCGTTTGCAGCCGCCGCCGACCGATATTGAGGAAGGTCGGAGTGTGCCTGGTTTAGTCCCGACGCTCGCGCCGCCCGTGCCCAACCCCTGTCAATCAGGTGTAGCCATACGTATGGACCTGCCGCAAGCTTCCGACTGCCGTCTCAGGATTCTCTCCATTCGCGGCGACCTGGTCGCGACGCTCCACGCGGGTCGGCTGCCCGCCGGCGGCCAAAGCTTCGAATGGACCGTCGATCACCTTGCGGTAGGTCGCTATCTTTGTGTGCTGGAAACAAATGGAGGCATTCTGTCGCAGCCGCTGTATGTTAAACACTGAGCAGTGAAGCACTAAGCGCTCTCAGCATACACCGGAGCCCGCAGTTTGCCGCAAATGCCGCGCGGATGAGTCCGCCTCCGGTCATGGATATCCACATGTACCCGGCATTCATTGATGAGTCGGAAATAGTTGTTGCATATACATTACATTCCTCGTACATTCTCCGCTACTGCCAGGGTACATGCCGTTCGGGGCCGCACGATCGAAGCGCAAGGTCGTAGGGAAGAGCCACAAAAGTATCGTTCCGAATTGCAGCCAGGCCTACCCCCAGTCACCTGCTGCCGGAATTGGGGTCAGTACCAGAAATAAATCAGCATCAGCGCGGCTCGTTCACAGGTTGTTCAGGCTAAGTTCCCGGTTGTCATACATTTACCACGTCCGCCGCTGATATCACTGCCAGGGTCAATTCAATCCACAATTTTTCCACGTAACCGGAGGAAAGGCCATGAGGCTTGCTTCTGCCGTAGCCCTTGCGACCGCCTGGGCATTGTTAAGTACTGCGCCGGCACAAGCGCAGCTCGACCCCACGACCAGTGATGCCGCAGCGCATCTGTCAACGATTAACTTCACAACGATCACGAGCATCGACAGACCCGGCAAGGAGAGCGAGCGTGACGAGCTGGCGCTCTTTCGCCGCAGCGCGCGTCCTGCCGCCGCTTCCGAGAGCATCCCGACGCAGGCGGTGTTTATGAGCATCGATGATGCGATCTATCGTTCGCTGGACCCACGCGGACACCATCATATCAGTATCGCCGATTTTGCCCTGGCGCCGGACCGCTCGGTGACGCTCGACCTGGAAAGCTTTCAGGTATTGAGCGCTGATGCCCTCGTCGTTGCCGGAACCGCTGACGGCGATGTTCCGATCGCTTACGAAGTCGGATTGTTCCTGCGCGGCAGCGTGCGCGGAATGAGCGAATCCTTTGTCTACCTCTCGATCTTTCCCGGCTACGCCATGGGCTATGTGGAGATGCCGCTCGATGCCTCCGGCGCCATGCTGCGTTTCCTGATCGCGCCGCTCAGCATCGCCGATGGGCAAACCTCCGTCCTGGGCGTTTGCGACGAGCAGTTTCTGCCGGCGGAAGAGTTCGACGAACACTTCTGCAGCACCAATGACGAGCCCCTGAATGAAGGTGTATTTGAGCGTATAATGGCTGAAATGGAAGGCCAGAAACAGAAAGGCCGTGATGAAGTCCAGATCAACGAAGAAACAATGGTGGCCTATGTGGCGATCGATTGCGATTACGAATACTACGGCGACCACTCGGACAACATCTCGCGGACCGTTAACTATTCGCTTTCCGTGATGGGCGCCAGTTCGGCCGTCTACGACCGCGATCTCAATTTTCAATTGCACGTGCCCTATATCCGCGTGTGGACCTCGGTCGATCCCTATCCGGGCAATAACACTTCATCGCTGTTGTCGCAGGTGCGCACGTATTGGAATGCGAACATGGGCCATGTGGAGCGTTCGCTCGTCCATCTTTTCTCCGGTGCGACCGGCGGCGGGCGGGCCTATATCGCGGCGCTCTGCGGCTCGGTGCAATATGCCGTCAGCGGCGTGGGCTGGAACAGCACCTTCCCGCCGACGGGCTACCTCTACGACATCTATCTGGTAGCGCACGAAACAGGTCACAACTTTGCCGCCAACCACACGCAGAATTGCTTCTGGAGTCCGCCGATCGACTCCTGTTCGTTGGGCGGCGGCGGCACGTCCTGCCTGAATACGCCTATCCCGCGCGAAGGTACCATTATGAGCTACTGCGGCAACAGGCGCAATTATTTTCATCCGCGCGTCAGCACCTACATGCGCAACTACGCCGAACCCAAAGCCTGCGTTCATAAGCTTGAAAGCGACTATGCCGATGACCTGGCCGTGCTGCAATTTTCAGCGCCGGCCCAGGGCGGAATCTACGCCGTTGGCAGCGGGTTTACGCCGACCGCGCGTTTCGCCAATCTCGGCAGCAACGCACAGAGCAATGTGACCATGACCTACGAAATTCAGACAACCAGCGGCACGGTGTTCTTCAGCAGCACGCGGCTGGTGGCTTCAATGGCGGCGGGCGCGGAATTCACCATATCTTTTGATCCCGTTACCCTGTCGAGCAGCGGCACCTTTCTGACCATCGTCACCATCAACCTCGGCGGCGATGAAAATCCGATTAACAATAGCCTTACGCGCCCCTTCCAGGTTGTGCCTTCGGTGGCGGGCAGCATCACGCTCGACGCGCCCAACGGCCTCGATACCCTCTGTGCCGACACGACATACTATATAAGCTGGACCTACTCCGGCGCCATTACGGATGTGCGAATCGAATGGACGCCCGACGACGGCGACAGCTGGTATGACGTGATTTCCAAAACGGCAGCGGCGCCCGGCAGCTATGCCTGGCGCGTGCCGTCGATAACAACAGATCGCGCACGGGTTCGAATTATGGATCGGCTCAACTCGGCCACCAGCGACGTCAGCGACTTCACATTCAGGATCGTAGAGAAAAACGACATTCAGCCGATCGAGTTTATCAATCCGGTGATTAATGCGGGGCTCCATCCGCCCTTCCGGCCTATCGTCAGGGTCCGCAACAATGGTACGGAAGATCAGAAGGACGTGCCTGTCCGCATCCGTATCCGCCATCGCGTGCTGGAGCACGACGTCTATAATCGTACCCTGACGCTGGCCCGGCTGAATGCCGGCGAAAGCAAAACGGTGGTCTTTCCCAAAGCGACGGGCTTCCCCTCGGCCACAAGCAGCAATTACGACGAGTTTTTGATCTATGCCCGTGCCCTGCACAGCGGCGACACCGATCCCTGGAACGACTCGCTCTCGCGCTACTTTGACATCGATCATGCCAGCGCGATCGCAACGGCCGGCGATTATCACAGCATGGCGCTGCTGCCTTCCGACGGCAGCGTCTGGACCTGGGGCCACAACTTCTACGGCCAGCTCGGCAACGGCTCCAACAGCCCGCGTTCGCGTCCCGTACGCATGCTGGACATACGCGGCGCGGTCGACATCGCCGGCGGCGGCTATACCTCCTTCGTGCTGCTGGCGGACGGCAATGTCTGGTCCTGCGGCTACGGCTACTACGGTCAACTCGGCACCGGCAGCACGGTCAATGCCAACCGGCCGGCGCGCATAACAGCGCTCAGCAATATCGTGGAAGTGTCGGCGGGACGTTATCACGGCCTGGCGCTGGAGAGCGACGGCACGGTCTGGGCCTGGGGCCGCAATAACTACGGTCAGCTCGGCGACGGCACCTCGATTCAGCGCAACACGCCCGTCGATGTCAAAATCAGCGATGTTGTGGCGCTGGCTGCCGGCGAATGGCACTCCTACGCCCTCAAAGCCGATGGCACGGTCTGGGCCTGGGGTCGCAACATCGACGGTCAACTCGGGAACGGCAGCAACTTCGACAGCAAGGTGCCGGTGCAGGTCAGCAATATCTCTTCGGCGCTGGCAATCGCCGCCGGCGATGATCACGGTGTGGCCCTCCTGGCCGATGGCAATGTCAATTCCTGGGGCGACAACAGCTACGGCCAGCTCGGCGACGGCACCAGCAGCGACAGCAACATTCCGCTGCTGGTGGCGAGCTTCAGCAACGGCAAAACCGTCTCGGCCGGTCGTTATCACAGTACGGCGCTCAAAAACGACGGCACCGTCTGGAGCTGGGGACGCAACAATTATGGCCAGCTCGGCGACAACAGCTTTATCGACCGCAGCTCGCCCGTGCAGGCAACGGGCGTCACGGATGCCGTTGACCTCGGCGAAAACGGCTGGCATTCGATCCTGGTGAACGAGGACGGACAGATTTGCGCCAGCGGCTACAATTTCTCCGGCCAGGTCGGCGACGGCACAACGGTGAATCGAGACGAATATACATGCCAGAACGCCTTTGAAGCCGTTGTGCAGAATCGCTTTACGAGCGGCGGGTATTATCACAGTGTCGCCATCAAAGTCAACAGTGGCCGTGCTTATGCCTGGGGACGTAACAACAACGGTCAGCTCGGCAACGGCAGCTTTACGGACAGCCCGACGCCGGTTCTGGTCAACACCGTCACGAATGTGCTTTCCGTTGCCACGGGCGCCTATCATAATTTCGCGATTCGCGACAACGGCGAGCTGTGGGCCTGGGGGCACAGCGGCGACGGCAAGCTGGGTATCGGCCCGACGACCGACCGGAATTCGCCCGTGCAGGTCACCGGCGTCAGCAATGTGATCGGCGCTTCGGCCAGTGTCTACCACAGCGCCGCCGTTACCGCCGATGGCCGCGTCTATACCTGGGGCGATAACAGTCAGGGTCAGCTCGGCGACGGCACCATGATCGATCGCGATACGCCCGTGCTCGTGGGCGGCATCACGAATGTCATTGCCGTCTCGGCGGGTCTGTTTCACACCATGGCGCTCAAGAACGACGGCACGGTCTGGGCTTGGGGCTGGAACAATAACGGCCAGATCGGCGATGGCTCCACCACGGCGAACTACACGACGCCGCAGCGGGTGAACGATATCGAACTGGCTATCGGGATCGGCGCCGGACTGTATCACAGTATGGCCCTGCTTAACAATGGCGAGGTCCTGACCTGGGGCTCCAATATCGTCGGGCAGTTGGGTGACGGTACAACGACCGGCCGCAACCTGCCGGGTCTGGTGACCGGTATCCGGCCTGTGGCGCAGATAGCGCGCGGCGCGTACCACAGTGCCATCCTGCTGGACGGCGGAGCTGTCCAGGGCTGGGGCTACAATGTCTACGGTCAATTGGGCGAGGGCAGCTTCACGAGCTGGTTTACTTCGCCGGTGACGGCTGACGGCGTCGTTGATGCCGTCCAGCTTGGCGAACGAAACTTCCACGGCATTCTGCACCGCGGCGGAGGCGATGTCTGTGCCGCCGGCTGGAATAACTACGGCCAGCTCGGCGATGGCGGGACTCTCAACCAGAATGTCTATACCTGCCTGACGACGTCGTTCCTGAAACAGCCCTTCCTGGAGCTGCCGGACGATGCCCGCCTGCTGCCGGGCGATGCGCCGGAGGCCCCGGTTGGAAGCCTGCTGCGCGTCTTCCCGAATCCCGGCAACGGTCTGTTTATGCTTGAAGGCATTATGCCCGAAGAAGGAGTCGTGCTGCTGACGATCAGCGATGCTCTGGGTCGCGAGGTCTACCGACAACGGCATGAGGATGGCGGAGGCCTGACCGAGACAATCGATCTGCGCCACCTTGCGCGCGGCGTGTATCATCTGCGGCTCGTGTCGGAACGCGGCACGCTCGCCGATGAACGAATCATCCTACGCTAAAAGCTACTCGTTCACTTTAGCGGGGCCCGCCCGCCGTGTATGCGGCCGGCGGGCTCTTTTTGTTTGCGTGATGCCGGAACGCAGTTTCCATCCTGTATCTGCAATTATCCCGGCCGATGTAACGTTTTGATCCGGAGCGGATTAAACAGCTAAACCGGCTCGATTCCCTGGCGAGGCCGACGGCCGGATAACGATCGACGCAAAAAAGATGTCTATTCCACGCTTTTACCCTTGTGTATCATCTGCGAATAAATATATTTGCGCTTCGATAACTAAACAAAGATCATAATATGCTTGCCGGGCATATTTTTTAATCATATCAATATTGCTGCTTAACAAAGCTCCTTGCGTCAGCAGTTTTGCTTTGATTCACACTCCGCCGCGTGTACCACCAATTGCCGGTCTGTGAAGCAGCGCAAAGACCAGGAAAGGCTGAAGTCATCAGTTGATGTCAATTGAGTGAATTGTCCTGAGTGAAACGCAATCGAATCTGTTCCGGCGCTCCGGGATGGAAGGGATCTGTATTCGGCGGAACCGACAGGCGGCAGAGCTTTGTCCGGCTCCCGGTGCTTGCTCGACAGGTCTGCTCACACCGCCGAATATTCTTCCTGCGGGATTGAGTCTGTGCCTGGGCGTAGCGACAAGCCGGTAGCTAGAGTTTTGTCAATGAAATATTCTATAGTTATACCTCCCCTTATGGTAAGGGGGTGAGGCGCGGACTGAGCGCCGAACGAGGAGGGGTTATGAGTATTTAAAGACTTCTTAACTCCCCTAGCCCCTCTTTCAACAAAGAGGGGAACTTGAAAATATCTAATTTGACACAGCACTAGTTCCTTGCAGCTTGCGGCTATACCCTTGCAGCGCATTCGATTGCTTCCGCACCAGTCAGTTAACAACTGCGGATGGAGTAAAAATCTTCCCGCAGCAATCTACCGGCCGGCGAGGCCGATGGACCGATATTGTCTTGCGCCACACCCCTTGCCGGGGGGACTGTGATCAGTTGTGCAAAGATCACCGGGTAGTCTGTTGCGAGCGCCCGCGTGCCCGACTGACAAACCACAACCAGACAATGCTCCTGTCTTCCGCATGAGCCGAAGGGAATCCGATGGCCGCAAACCAGCATTGCCGCTCTATCGGAAGTGGAGTCATTTGTTTAATCATGCAACACTTAACCAGCGCCAGTGAGGTACTATATGATCAAAGCGCTCATCATCGATGACGAAAACGAAGGCCGTGAATCCTTGCGACAATTGCTTGACGAGTTTTGTCCGGATGTCGCAATACTGGCGCAGGGCGCATCGCTTGCGACCGGTGCTGAGCTCATCCGCTGTAACCGACCCGATGTAGTGTTTATGGATGTCGATATCGCCGGCGGCAGCGGCTTCGATCTGCTCGCACAGTGTCGTGATCTGGCTTTTGAGGTGGTCGTCACATCCGTTCACCGGGCTTATGCGGCGCGCGCCTTTCGCGTCGATGCCCTGGATTTTCTGCTGAAACCGGTCGATCCGCTGGACCTGCAGCTGGCAGTGCGCAAACTGCGACAGTCATTCCAGCGTTCCGCCCGCAGTTATGGAGCATCGGCCGAGACGAGCCCCGATCCGCTGCCGGGACGCGTGGCGATTCCGACCATGGAAGGCTATACCTTCCTGAAGTGCGGCGATATCATTCGCTGTGCCGCCATGGGCGGCTACACCAGCGCTCATCTGAAGGATGGGACGTCGATGCTTATTTCAACAAATATCGGCGATATCGAGGCGCGTCTTTTGCACCGGGGCTTCTTCCGCGTCCATAACTCACATCTGGTCAACCTCGATCACGTCCGCCAGTTTATTCGCAATGGCGCGGGCTACATTGTTATGTCCGACGGTTCGCATGTAGATGTCTCGCGGCGCAGAAAGGAGAAATTTATTAAACTATTTTGCTCTTAGCTATCCGGGACGGCGGACTGTCGCGAATTTGCGGCCGACCGCCGGTTTGTGCAGCGTGCCGAAAAAACCAGTTTAAGAACCATCTATATATTCGCAATTGCCTGTGTTTGTTTAAACCGTAGTTTCGTAAGAGCATCGTACGTGCACGACGCGACTGCACTCACTTCTATAATACATTGTATCACGATTACAACATAAAGATCAATCATGTTAACACATCGATTATTACTATTACTGGCGCTTTGTGCGCTGATTGGCGCGCATCCGGAAATGGTCGCGCTGACGGACGGACCCAAAATCGACTGGATGACGATCGACTGGGCACCGGTAAAACCTGATGGCAGCGGCGGCACCGTACCGCAGACGCAGGATGAGAGTGGTGAAGACTGGTGGTATGATCACAAGAATATCTACAATTCCCTTGGCGAGCATATAGGCTATGTTGCCGCCGGCTATGCCAACTGGGTTAACACATCCTATGACGAGCCCGATGGCTGTTATTCCTGTGACTATCTGACCAAGGGAGCCGATTGCAGCGCTTTTCAGATTGAGCCGGATCCCGGCAATGGCGAGCCTGGCCGGGTTTTCGGCTGCCAGCGCGCTACGATCGCCCGCTACGACCTTGCGGGCAAGATGGTCTGGTGCAAAGCATTTAATCAGGCAGAGTTCTACGGCGTCATTCAAAGTCAGGACGCTAATCACATTCTTGCGATCGGAAAGACTTTTTCTACCCAGGACCGCAATACGAGTGCCTGGCTGAAGTACAATCCGACAAGCGTCTCGCAGTTCGATACCTTCCAGGGCTGCGAGAACCTCGGCGAGCCGAAGGAGCACTTAACAATTGTGAAAGTCGATATGGACGGCAACCAGGTGTGGAATCATCTTTATGGCATCGTCAAGCCGCAGAACGAGAGTCTGGCAGCCGCCTATCAGCGTCGCTCCGAAGGAAGGGATCTGGTGGAGCACGGCAGCGGCTTTCGCTGTGTCGGCAGTGTTCAGGTCAGCGCCGGAGCTTCATCGGAGCCATGGATGCTGGATATCGACCATGACGGCTACCTGCTCTGGGACGGCGCCTTCCGCAATGGCTTCGTCGATGGCGGTATGGGATTGAGCATTGCGCGCAGCAGCGTTAACGGACGCTTTGCCGTCACCGGCTGGGAATTTCACGAGCCGAGCACCTGGCGGGCCTTTGTGCAGATGTACAATGGCGACATCAACGACCACGCCCCGTTCTGGACCGAGTTCCCGCGTAATTCCATGGGCACGATCGAAAGCTCTGTCACCTACTGCACGGATATCAACTTCGATGCGCAGGACAATATTCTCTGGCCGGTCATGTACAATCTTACGCGTCCGCCCGGCAACCTCGATGTCCTCGGCAAGGGGCGCATCTATACGCTGAAAAATGCTCTGGGCGGCACGGCCGGCGGCGGATCGCAGGTCAGATCCTTTGTTGAAATCGGGGACATCGGCGCCTTCGACCTCAAGATGGGCATCGCACCGAGCAGCGATGGCGGCTTTGCCGTCGTCACCTCAAAGATCGTGGAGAATATATCCGGGCTGAGTGATCCGGAGCTTGACAACGTGACGATCGACTTCTGCACCGACGCCAATGACTATACTTTCGACACATGGAATTCCGACGCCATCGTCGTTAAGTTCGAAGACAATAGCGGCCAGTGGCTGGAGTCCTGGCGCAGCATTTTCGACTCCTTCGGCGATCGCGACGATTTTCCCGGCGACATCAAGAAGCAGGAATGTCTGTATGCCATCACCGAAGCGGCAACCGGCGGCTTTGTGGTGTCAGGCAACTGCAGTCCTAATTTCGATGATTACTACCTGGTGAAGTTGCACGACGGCTGCGAGTGGTTCATGGATGACTGGGACAGCAAGCGGCCCGGGCATGCCGACCCCTACAGCTTAACGGTCGATCAGTCAACGGCGCCGGGCGGTACCCTGACCTGGAGTACAAATATGAAAATCAAGGGTACGACGCTGGTCAAAAGCGGCTACCGGCTGCTGGTCGACGGCGCAACAATTCAGTTGGCCGATAGCAGACGCGTTAATCAGAACACGACAATCATCGTCGAGCCGGGCGGCATCCTGGAGCTGACAGACAACGCCGTTCTGAGCTCCGTTAACTTCTGTGAAGGAACAATGTGGGACGGCGTTCAACTGCGCGGCAATCCCTTTCAGCCTTATGCCAGCCAGGGCAAAGTGATAATGAACAATGCGACTATCGAACATGCGCGAATGGGTATCCGTGTCGACAAGGCAATTTATCGCAACTATAGTCCCGAGGGGCAGAACAACGGCGGTGGCGGTATCGTTACGGCTTACAACTCAAGCTTCCGCAATTGTCGCATCGGCGTCTATTTCACAACTTATGCTGCAAGCCGCACCAGTCCATGGGCCAACCCGAGCGAATTCGAGAACTGTAGCTTTATTTGCGATGCCCCGCTTAACAGTCCCTGGTACAGCCACTCCTCCGGCCTGCGCCTGGGATCGGCCGCCCAGGTAATCATCTGGGATTATCACGGCATTCGCTTCAAGAATAATGTTTTCCAGGACCTGGCTACACTGCCGTCCAATCTGCGCGGCATGGGCATCAACTTTGCATCGGCCGCCTTCAAACTGGATTGTGATGCGCCGGATCCCAACGGCTACTGCAGCGCCGGGCAGGAGAACGAGTTTAATGACTTTCGCTACGGCATAAACGGTTCCAGTTTCTATGGGGCCACGGCGCCGTATATCAACGAGTGCAAATTTACCAATTGCGTTACGGGCATCTATCTGAAGGAATCTATCACGCCCTACATAGCGCGCAATGAGTTTACAATTGGCGCCGACCTCGTCGGCACCGGCTTGTACATGTACAACTGCGATGCCTACCTGGTTGAAGGGAACATCTTTGACGGCGATGTCACCTATGCGCTGGGCGCCCAGGTCTACAATTCCAACCGGCGTTTTGATTTTAACAGCAATGAAATATACCGCAATGACTTCGATAACCTGTATTATGCTTCTTTGGGCGATCGATACAATCGCGGTTTTTCCGTGGTTGACGGCTTGGACTTTAAATGCAACAGGTACTTAACGAATACCTATGACGTCGTGACCTTCGCGGCGCCGGGAATCAGCTCCTTTCAGGGAAACTGGAGCCAACCCGCCGCGAACCTTTTCGGTGGCTGTGGCATCACCAATGGCGCGCTGGCCAACTGGGGCGATCCCTACAGCTATTATCATCACACGACTACGGTGGCCGTGCCGCAGCCGGGCTGCTTTACCAACGCCGTAACGCTTGTTAACAACGGTCAGCCATATAGCTCGGAGGATTGTCCGGACAATCTTTCCCTGCTTGAATTCCGTCTCGTGCCGGCCGGCAATGAGTTTCTGGAAGCCGCGGGTGAATATGAAACGAGCTATGACAATTATACGTCCACAATCGACGGCGGGAGTACAACAACCCTGGTGGACCTGGTGGAAAATGATCAACCGGATTCCGATGTATATACGGCATTCATCGGAGCCTCGCCCTATTTGTCGGATGAAGCCTTGTTGTCGGTTATCAATGACAAGCCGACACCGCTGGCGGAGGGCCTGCTGGTTAATATTATCGTCGCGAACTCCCCGGTAAGCGCCGCCGTCATGCTGGCCCTGCAGGAACGCACGCCGCCGCTTTCCGCCTCCGCGCTGGAAACGATCGCCGATGCGCAGACCGGCATTTCCGCCCGGACGCTGCTTGAGTCCGATCTTGCCGCCGCTTCTGAGAATCGCCGCCGCGCTTATAATAACTATCGTTATGCCATCCAGTTCGATACTAAAGTCACCGATCATTTAACGGTGCTGGCGAATTTGCTGGCGGGCGAATCCGATGACGAAGCGCTGGCCGAGCTCCTGAGCGTTCGCATCCTGCAGCGCGACTTCGAGGAAGCCCAGACAGTGTTAAACACCCTGCGCGCCCGCAGCGGCTGGTTTAACTTCTGTGTCGTGCAGCAAATGGTGCTCGACTGGCATGCGCAGGATCTGACGGAATTCGAGTTGGCGAACGATCCCGACAAATTGGCGCAAATCGAAAGTATCGCCGCCGCGCCGGAAGACCGAGGCTTCATGGCCGCTAATATTTTACTGGAGCTTGTCTTCGGCCGTGAAATTCCGATGGTGGACGAACACATACCGGGCCTGCCGGGCAGCCTCGTGACCGCCCTGGCGGAGGAGGAGCCAGCCGCCCCGGAAGCTGCCCGCATCCGCTGCTATCCGAATCCCTTCACGCAGCACAGTACGATCGAGGTCGACGTACCCGCGGCAGCCGAATTGATCGTCAGCGACCCGCTCGGCAAGGTGGTTTATCGCGCCGACCTGCAGCCCGGGCCCTCGAGTGTTAAGCTCTCGGCCGCGCAGCTTGGTAGCGGTGTTTACTTCTGCAATGTATTCAGTAACGGTGTTTTGTTGCAGACCGTTAAGCTCGTGCATCTGCCCTGATTCCGTCTCGGATTGCCAGCTTCTACGGAATCTCACGAGCTTTTGAGTTGTCTGTCGCAAGACATATTTAGCAACAGGGATGCCATCTCGGACCGGGGTGGCATCCCTTGTTGCTAACACAATATTTCGACGGTCAGCGCCGTAGCTCAGCCCAGGTCGTTAACAATGCCGGCCGTTTCGACCTGCATCGCGGCAATTCGAAATCTGACATTGGCATCATCATGTTTCCATCCGTTGAATACCTGAGTTCGACCACTTATATGCCGGGAACGCCATCTGTCCAATAGCACTGGTGTAAGCCACGCCTTCGATGTTAATTATGGCATCGCAATTGTCGTCTCGCAGTCATATCCATAATCAGCAAGGAGAAAAGCAATGCAAGGAAACGTAATTCAGCGCGCCAGTCGCTGGTGTATCATACTACTGATCGTCGGGCTGCCGGCATCGTTGGCGGCTCAGATTACGCCGGCAGCAACTGCCGATGCAGCGGCAAATTCCGTGGCGCAGGTCGAGGTGGAGAATACCGGCAATGACATTATCCCCTGCTCTTTTTGCTCGACGGGCCGAATGCTGGTGATGACCTGGGACGGCACGACGCCCATGCTGGCATGGGATCACAATGGTACGCCTGCCTCCCAACTCTTGCTGGGCAGTACCTCACTACCGCCCTACATCCCCGAAGATCCTGATATCGTCGTAGGCAATGGCGGCGAGAATCTCGTCGTAACATATCTCCTGGCTTCGCGCGTATTCCTGGAAGCCTGGCAGTGGGACAGCGGCACGAGTCAATTCGTAGCATTAACGAGCGCGCCGGTGCTGGTGCAGAATTCCATCAGCCAGATACCGAACATTTCCGTGGATGCCGCCGACAACATCGTGATCACCTGGACGCGTAAAATGGGTGCTTCCTTTGGCGTGTGGGCCATTACCGGGGACATCTTCGGCAACCTGACGGGCAGCCCGGTGAACATATCGCAGCCGGACTTCAGTCCGCAGAATTACATCTGCAATCAGTCCGATGTATCGATTTACAAAAGCTTCTCTTACGGGCACATCGTCAATTTCAGCTATGTCGCGCATCATGTTAATTCAAACACGATGGGCATCATTCACAAGACCGAAACGTTCAGCAATTTGCAGGCCGGCATCGCCAATACGACGCCCGCCACAATTGCCTATACCGCGCCGACGAACGACAAAGTCGGTAGCTCGAGGATCACGGCAATGTGGAACTGGAATGATCCCTCGGGCCCCAATCAGGTCGAGATCAGCTTTATCGAGATCGATGCCAGTAATGTCTATTATTACCTTCGCGGCTACCACGCTCAAACCGGCCTTGTTTCGACTTTAAACAGTGTATTCGGCCTGGAACAGTGTTTCAACTCCCTGCCGGCTGTAACACACTGGGGCGACAAGATCTTTGGCGGCTGGTCCTACAACGACGATGTTCCCGGCTGCAATAAGATGGACCTGAACATACCGTCGCTGCCCGCGGCCACCACTAATGAAGTACTTGTGCGCGAGCTGGGCTTCAACGGCACGCCCCAGACCCTGCCCTCCCCCTATTACCTGCAAAATGTTCACTTGCCAGGTGAACAATTGGCATCATCGCTGGCGGGCCGCCGGCAATTCGCCGATCGTTTGTTCCTGGTGCATTACGATGGGGATCAGCAGGATGTCATCTATAAGGTGAGCGACTTCACATCCGGCGCTGTTAAACAAGGCGCTGATGTTGGCGGCCTGCCGACTTCCGGGAACATGGGGGCGGAAGGCCTGCTGCTGTATCCGAATCCCGCTGCCGACATGCTTCACATTCGTCGGCCGGACTTCGCGGCGCGGGAAATGCTGCTTTACGACCTGTTCGGCAGCGTCGTACAACGATTTAACCTGTCTGAAGGCGCCGGAGATATCCAGGTCGACGTTAGTTCCGTTTCCGAAGGCGCTTATGTCGTGGAACTGCGGGCCGGCGATCGGCGTCATCGAATGCCGCTCCGTATCATTCGTTAACTACTCGTCAGTATCCGCCAGGCTATAAACAGGAATCCCCGCATCTTCCGGATGTCGGGGATTCCTGCATTTAGCGCCTGGCCGCATCTGCGCCGAAAACCGCGGGGGAATGGCGAGCCCGGCAAGCGAATGTTCAGGGAAATTTGTCGGCAATAAAACAACGGACCCGGCGGATTCCGCGAAGGAGTATCACCGAGCCCGCTGCTTGCTGGTTTATTGCACTATACTTATCGCAGTTCGGGCACTTATCTTTCCGTCGGCGACAATGCGCAGAATATAATAGCCCCGCGCTGCCGAGGATAGATCGATGTGCGCCTGGCGCGCCTGCGTGCTGAGGCTTTGCCGCGCTACCAGTGTCCCCACGGCATCGTACAGCTCCGCGCTCAGCTCGCGGGTATCCGCCGGAACGCTGTAGTGAATACGACTTATGTCCGTCGCCGGATTGGGAAAGACATGCAGGGTATTGGCCGCATCTACTGCCGGCTGTTGCGCCGCGCCCGCTATGCTCTCTTTGCTGAATACGTAACCATTTTCGCAGCTCGACAGATGTTCGTAGTTCAGTTCGTAGTCCGAGAACGAGAAGGCCGGATACGGCGGCACCGGGACATCGACATAAGCGCCGGTGGGCGAATGGGGCGTCGAAGCGATGACGGGCGACAGAAGCTGATAACAATGATCGAAACCGTTGGCGTCCGTTCGCACGGTCCAGAACACTTCCGGACCGCTGAGGGAGTTCTGGTGAAAGGCGCCGCTGAGCTGTAGTTCGCCGCTCGGCAGCAAGGTGATGTCGCGGAACTCATCATCCGCCGCCGCCACCGGAGCGCCGCTCGACTGCGAGCCGTAGCGCAGCATATTGGCGATTATATTGCCGTCGACATCCATCGGCAAGATAAAACCCTCGGTTGTTGCACCGCCAAATTCTTTGCCGGCAACAAAGAAGCGATCATTCGTTCCGATCGTAACGCTCAGTGGCTCGAGCTTTTCGCCGCTGACTTTGTTAAAGACGATTGCCGCTCCCGTATTGTCGAGTTTGAGAAAGATCATCGATTGATTGTCTTCGATCATACCCGTGATGAGATACTCCGACAGGCCGAAGTTGTTTTGACGATAGGCCGCCGCCCGGCCGCCTTCGTTAAGCGAGACATCGCCAAAGTCGCTGCCGAACTGAATGGCACCCAAGGCATCGACGCGCAGGACGGCAACCTGGCTGTCGCCGCTGCCGGCTTTGGTCGTGCCGACGAGCAGATAATCATCCAGGGTTTCGTCATGCACAAGGTCGGCCGCGATATTCCCGGTGTTGCCATTATCGTAGTAAAAGGCCCAAATAATCGACAGGTTGGAGGCCCTCAGCCGCGCGAGATAGAGTTTATCATTGTGTTCGCCATAGACCAGGATGTCATCGTTCGTAGCGACCTCGATGTCGGCTACCCTTCCCGGGCCCAAAAAAGCCATTTGCAGCAGATTGCCGAATTGATCGGTTTTGAGGAGAGCTTTACCGTACTGTCCGCCGAAACTGATCAGGTTGCAGCCGATGGCAAACTCACTGCTCCCGAGTTGCCGCAGCGCTACGCCCTCGGTTTCGGCTGCGCCGTTAATGTTGTACCCCACCGCGAATTTATGGTGAAATCCCATATCGGCCAGGAAGAGATAGGCCTGACGTTTGTTGGTGTTAACATTGCGCCAGTAGCCGGTTGCCGCCAGACTCGGCTCGCTGTTGAGGTCGTAGTAAAAAATCGTCTCATTACCGACCGAAGCAACATTGGGCGGCGGTACGACCGGGAACATACGTACCCAATCTTCGTAGCTGCCCCATGGCATTGCATTCAGATTGCCACCGTTGCAGAGCCCCATAAGCATTATGACAAATGTTAAGGTCCATACCCTTTTCATTGAGAGTTTCATTGCTTTCCTTATCGATTAGTGTTAAATGAAATGACATACGTTCCGGCCAAATTGTCGAGACCCGGCCGTAAAGCGAATTCTGCTTCGTGAATCCGTCGACTGCCGCTCATCAGCGGGAGTGACGTCGTGATCTCCTTGATCAGCGATTCAGCGCGGCCATTGTCCGATCGGGATAATATTAATGCTGTTTCAAATAAGTTTTTTTAAATTCCCCTCTTTTCGAAAGAGGGGTTAGGGGAGTTAGAAAAGTCTTAGGATCATAACCCCTCCTCGTTCAGCGCTCAGTCCGCGCCTCACCCTCTTACTTTGGGGGGGGAAGACATGCAAAAAACTTTATTGAAAAATACACCATCCTGAATGCAGGCCTTCGCAATCCTAGTAGCAGGAATACTTTCCTTGCGATTGTAGAATTGTCCTTGCCGTCCGCGGCCGGATCCAAAGCCGTGCACGACAGGAACTGCGCCGACAGCGCTGCCGACTGTCATCGCCGGAGAGCATCGTTTGTTAGAGTGGCCGGATGCAGTCTGCGCCTAAACGCGTGGACCAAGATCGATAATGGGGGCCGGCGATCCACGGCCCAATGAGGAAACGCCGACCATCAGCCGGTGAACGGAACTATTTGCCTGGTGAACGGAACATGCGCTTGTCGCCGTGGCTGCTTAGAGTCTGGTATAGGCCTGTTGAAACTGTTCCTTGCGGCGGATTGAAATGTTGACCGTGCCGCCGTCGCTCATAACCACATAACCGCCCTTGCCGCGTACGTACCTGCTGACCTGTTCGAGGTTGATGATATGGCTCTTGTGCACCCGGCAAAATCGCGGGTCGGCCAATAGCGTTTCACAATCCTGTAGGGAACGGGAGACAATGTACTCCGCTCCCTGCCGCAGGTATACTTTGCTGTAGTTGTCGATGGCTTCCAGGCGGAGAATATCGTCGATATGAACCATGCTAAACCCGCTCGGCGTCGCCAATGCGATCAGATGCTTGCTGCGTGAGATCGCCCCGGGTTTTTGCCGACCGTCGGCAAAGCTGAAGCGCGAAGCGGACCTGCCGGAAGGCAAACTATGGACTTTGTTGACGGCAGTCTTCAGCTCCGATACGACAAGCGGTTTAAGCAGATAATCGAGGGCCGCGAAACGAAGCGCGCGAATGGCGTAGTGATCGTGGGCTGTCGTAAAGATAAGTCCCGCAGAGAGGCTTCCCGCCTGTTCGAGCAGTTCGAAACAGTCGCCGTCACGCAATTCAACATCCAGAAAGAGGAGGTCGGCTTGATACTCTTGCAGCAGGCGGCAACCCTCGGCCACGGAATCGCCCGCCGCCACTACTTCCACCTGCGGGCAGTAGCGGGCGAGCAGAAACCTGAGCGTGTCCTGGTGTTTAAGCTCGTCTTCCAGGATGAGCGAACGCAGTTTAGTGTTCGATGAGTTCATGACGATCCAGAGGTATGCTGATGCTGACGCGTGTTCCGGCGGGGTCGCCGTCGGCGTCGCGCAAATCGATAATATCCAGGCGGAGGTCTTGCTTGCATCGTTCGCCGAGAATGCGCAGGCGCTCTCGTGTTATGTGAATACCATGCGAGCGATGACCGCTATCCTGCTCGCCGCCATTCTTCGACTGATCCGGCCGACCGATTCCGTTGTCTTCCACATGACAAATCACCAGGTCCGTCTGCCGGCGGATGCTGATCCTAATACGACCGTCGCGTTTTTGCCCGCGCAAACCATGCCGCAGCGCATTTTCCACGAAGGGCTGAAGGAGCAGCGGCGGAATCATTTGTCGCTCGGCCTGCAGCCGGTCGTCCACGTCGATCGTATAGCTGAAGCGCCCGGCGAAACGCAGGCCTTCCAGATCGAGATAGCTCCGCAACATCGCCAACTCGTCGGCCAGCGGTATCAGGTCGCGGCCGGAGCTGTCCAGGACGTCGCGCATGAGCTGCGCAAAACTCGCCAGATGATCGTAGGCCTGCTCGCGTTCATTGTGAATAATGTAATGCTGAATCGTGTGCAGCGAGTTGAAGATGAAATGAGGATTGAGTTTAAGTCGCAGCGACTGCAGTTCGGACTCCAGCAGTTGTCGCTGCAACAAGGCTTTGCGTTTAACAGTACGAATCCGCAATTGCACCAGGAGGGCCGCGATGGCGAGCAGGCCGCTGAAGACGATAATACGAAAGGGCAGCGTGTCCCAGAACGGCGGCCTGATCTGCAGGTGGATTATCAGACCCGTATCGTTCCAGATGCCGTCATTGTTGGAGCCCCGCACACGAAAGACATAATCACCGCCGCGCAGGTTGGTGTAGGAGGCCAGCCGCCGCGTGCCGCAGTACACCCAGTCTTTATCGAGGCCATCCAGTTTGTAAGCATAGTTATGTTTACGCGGGTTTGTATAATCCAGGGCGGCAAATTCAAAGGAGACGAAGTTGGAATCATAGGGCAGGCGGACCGTGTCGCCGTCATCAAAGCTGATCGGGAGAGCCTTGTCGAAGACACGAACTTCATTGACCACCAGGGGCGGGACGTTGGGGTTGAGATGAATCCGGTCCGGATGAAAAGCCGTCAGTCCGTTAAAGCCGCCAAAGTACATGCGTCCGGTCGAAGGACTTAAACAGGCGGACCGCGGCGTGAATTCATTGGAATGCAGGCCGTCGCCCACATCAAAGCTCCGGATTGCAGCCCTGGCCGGATCATAACGTGCCAGGCCTCTGTCCGTCCCGAGCCACAATGCGCCGCCCCGATCGCCGGCAATGCTTCGTATCCAGTTCGAGGGCAGGCCGTCACGCATGCCGATGCGCTGAAAGGCATCGCCGGACGCGTCGTAGCGATTCAGGCCGCCGCCTTTGCTGCCGATCCACAGTCGGCCGCCGGCATCGACATACAATGCGGTCAGAATACTGGCGCTCAGTGAAGTGGAATCATTAGGCCGAGGCAGGTAGTGTCGCGTAAACTTCTCGGCCCGGCGATCGAAGCGCAGGAGACCGTTGCTGCCCGCCACCCACAAGCTGCCGCTGCTGTCCTCGGCGATGTCGAAGAGATAATCCTTCACATGGACTCCGGCCGCCGTATCGCCCTCGAAATATCGGCTGAAAGTATCGTCCGCTCTATTGTAGCGCAGCAGCTCGCCAATGCCGGCGATCCAGATACCGCCGTCGCGAGCTTCGAAGATCTTAAAAAAAAGGGACATAATGCCGGCGTGGTTCTTAACCTTTTCGCGATAGCGAATAAGCCGATCGGCGCGGGAGTCAAAGCGTATCAGCTCGGGGCTGGCGCTGCCGACCCACAGGTCGCCATGCCGGTCGTGCAGGACATCGTAAATCGGCGCGTGGCGTCGCAGCGAGGTGATAAGCTGCGGATGCTGCACAAGGCTGTCGGGATCGGCTGCCGGCCATTCGAACAATCTGCCGGATGAACCCAGCCACAGATTGCCGCTGCTGTCTTCGCTGACGGACGAGATGCGCATAAAGGGCGGGGCGGATGACGGCAGGAAGTCCTTCGCGGCCGCAAAATTCGGCTCACGCAGCGATAGTTTATTCAAGCCGAAGCTGCTGCCGACCCAGAGCGTGCCAAAACGATCGGCATAGACCGCGCTGAGCATGTGGCTGCTGAGTGAATGCGGATTGTTGTCCTCACGTAGAAAACGCCGCCGGATGCCCAGCGCCGGATCGTAGTGCAGCAGGCCGTGGCCGGAGGCCAGCCAGATCCTGCCGCTCGCATCCTGGCAGAGCGAAGGGATGTAATAATGGTTGTCATACTTACCGTCCCCGCCGCTGTACATCGGGCGCAGGCTGTCGCCCTCCCGGTCGAAGCGCAGCAGCCCCTGCGCGGTCCCTATCCACAGCTCGCCCGTTCTGTCGATCATCAGACGCCAGATGCCCTGCCACTCCCGTTCGGCCGGCCGGGTGTAGCGTAGTGGATATGAAGACAGTTCATTGTAATTGCGGTCCAGCTTGTGCAGAGCGCTCGAGCTTCCGAGCCAGAGCACGCCGGCCGAGTCGAAGGCGAAGTCCCTGATAATAGGCGGGGCGGTTCGGCGGGGCCAGCCGGAAGGATTGCGGGCGCTGAACACAGGCTTGCTGACGCCGCTGGTCTTATCAAAACTGAAGACCCGGCCCGAGCGGCTGGCGATCAGGAGTCTGCCCTCTGCGTCCTGGCTCAGGGCCGAAACACGACGCGGCCCATGCGGCGGCGCCCGAAAAGGACGGAACGACTGCCTCCGCCTGTCGTAGCTGCACAAGATGCCGTGTCTGCTGATCAGCCACAGGGCGCCGTCGGCGTCTTCAAACAGTCGGGTGATGTCATTTTCCGGCAGCGAGGTCGTATCGCCGGGACGGTGCTGAAAAGCGACGAAGCGATAAGCGTCGAAGCGAAACAATCCACTCTGGCAGCCGAACCACATGTATCCCGGCCGGTCCTGGAGGATTGCGTTGATGCGGTTCTGCGGCAGGCCGTCGAGTCCGCCGAATCGCTGAAAGCGGGCTTGCCGATCTTCCACGGCTGCCTGCAGGAAGAATTGCGGGCAGACCAGGATCAGGGCAATCAAGGGCAGCAAAGGATGGCGTCGAATCAAGACGGGCCGGGAAATGCCGGCCTCCGCGACTCGAATGGAACAGTCGATTCCACTGTAGCTGCTGTCGTCATACATAAACATAAACCGATGGTATGTGATCTTGCAACGTCGCGCGAGCCAGGCGGGCGAATTGCATTTCGCCAATTAGCATAAGGAAATCGAAACCTGCAAATCGGGTGGCCGGCGGGAGCGGGAAAGAACGCTGCCTGCCATCAACGCGGCTCATGCCGAAGATTCCGGATTTGTGGCGCAGGCGGCCGGCTGCCTGTTCCACAAAGCGGCATCGACATTGCCGGCAGATGCAGTTTGCCGCGAACACCGTCGCGCAGCCATTTACTGCGAAGGCCAAGCCTTCTGAATCTAATAACCGCTATGTATCCCGAAAATCTCTTTTTGCTGCTCGAGTCACCTGCGCGCTGTGAAATTTTTCCGCGCAAGGAGCAGTAATCCGGGCGAGAAGCTTCGACAAGGCGGCTCAACAATACTTAAAAAGTTATGCGCTGCATTTTGCAATTGCATTTTGATCGCGATAGCCCTATAATTGCAGCCCCGAACAAACGCCGGAAGACTCGGGCCGCCTTGAAGATCATGTTAAGCTACTGTGCATTGAGATCTAACACGCATTGTTGAGTATTTGTTCAGCGTTCAGCGCCGTGAATTTCTGAACCGATTGCGACCATCGGCCGCATAGGGCGCAGCTTATTCTAAAGCCGCGATGGGAACCCTGCTGTTCCTCCTGATGCGTAGTCCGTCCGACGAGTAAGGTGTGGACGCCAGGCCGAGCGGCGGGAGTCGATTAATTATGTTAAGCCGAATGTTCAACGGCCGACCAGCCCGGTGCGCCCCTTGTGTCCGGCGGGGTTGTGAGGAGCTGTCTCACGCAATCAGCTCCGTGTCGTACCGGCTTCCGGCGATATTGCTTTTTACATTGTTGTTTATACCATCGGTCAGTGGCTGGTGTCAGCAGGAAGCTCTCTTTAAACGCTACACGGTTGAAGATGGCCTGCCGAGTTCGGAAGTGCATGAAATCAGGCAGGATGCGCGAGGTTTCATCTGGATCGCCACCGACCGCGGCGTCTGCCGGTTTGACGGCTATGAATTCAGTGTTTACACCAGCGATGACGGTCTCTGCGACAATGTTGTATTTAACATGTGTGAAGACACGGCCGGCCGAATGTGGTTCCATACCTTTTCCGGCGCGATCTGCCGCTATGACGGCGGCAGCATTCGTTCACTTGCCTATGATCGCGAACAGGTGCTGAGCTTTGCGCTTAAACTGTTTTCGGAGTCAATCTATGCGGACGAATACGGTACGCTCTGGATCAATAAAGCGCTTAACGGTTCCTACCGGCTCTCTTCCTCCGGCGACATAAGCCGTTTCGCCGCTGCCGAAGACTGCCGGCCGGGAACTCTGATTGCGCGTTACTGGAATCAGAGGGATTGCCACTTCGATATCAAACGCGACCCGAAGCGATTCGATCGGACACATACGCTGCGTCTGATTCGTGACGACCGTCGCCGGGATATCGATCTGCGTCTGAACGTTGATGGTCGTCCGAACTACCTCCTGGATCTGATCGTTCTGCCCGACGAACGCATCTTGCTGCGCTATGGACACAAAGTCTACGAAATCGGCGGCGAGGGCCTCCGAAGTGTTCGACGCTTCGCGCATCCCACCTTAACCAACAACAAGCTGCTCGATCGGGATCAGGATCTCTGGCTCGGCTTCGGCCTGGGCGGCGGCGTTCAGCGTTTTCGCGGCGCCGATCTGAAGCAGGAGCCGCTGCGCTACCTTGATGGCTGCAGTATCACCGGCATTCTGCAGGATCACGAAGGCAGTATCTGGTTTGCGACGCTGGAAAGCGGGCTGTACTACCTGCGTTCGAAAAATGTCGGCAGTTACACGGAGGCGCAGGGACTGGAAGGTAACAAGATAAACGTGCTGGCGCCAGGTCGGCGGGCGGTCTGGTGCGGCACTCATGCCGGGGGATTGCACCGGATCGACATCGCAGGCACGGGCGAGAGCGTTACAACGCTTGGACGGAGCTACGATGAAGTCCGGGCGCTGCACGAGGACCGCAGCGGACGTCTGTGGACGAGTTCACTGCGAGGCGTCCGACGACTGACCGCCGAACATCGCGGCGACGGGACCATCGGCCCGGGCTTTCCGCTTGACTTCCTCGAAGCTCCGGATGGCAGCATGATGTATATGCGTCGCAACATACTTGTCCGGATTCGTGGCGAGCATTTGCAAAGCGATAGTCTGCCCTTTCTCTCGCCAAGTTATTTTAAGGCGCTCGCTTTGCCGTCGGACAGCAGTATACTGATCGGCTCGCTTAACGGCTTGTTCGCCTGGAATCCACACACGGGCGCGCACTATTCTTATGCCGACGACTATCCGCTCCTGCGCCATCGGATTGCCGATATCGAGATTGACTCACTCGGACGTATCTGCTGCGCCAGCATCGGCGCCGGCCTGCTGATCCTGGACGGCGACTCCCTGCAACAGATCGATCGCCGGCGCGGCCTCAGCTCCAACATGTGTCACAAGCTGGCGCTGGATGGACCGCGGCTATGGGTTTCCACCAATAACGGCTTAAACAAACTCGAAGCCGGCCATATCGAGACATTTACGACGCTGGACGGACTGGCTTCCAACGAGGTCAACGACGTGATACTGCATCATGGGCGTATCTGGGCCGCTACTGAAGCGGGCTTAACAGTGTTTGCCGGAGATGCTGCGCTTGCCTCCGACTCGCCGCCGCCCTTGTATTTCACCGGCATCAGCATCAACAACCGGGATACGCTTATCAGGCCGGCTTATCGGCTCGGGCATAGCCAAAACGACATCAGAATACGGTACGTCGGACTGTCGTTTGCCAATGCGCTATCGACCTTGTACCGCTATCGACTGGATGGCCTGGATAGTGTCTGGCGCTTAACCAAACACCGCTCGGTGGAATTCCCGGCCCTGCCGCCGGGCGACTATTGCCTGCAGCTTCAGGTGCGGAGCCGCGGCGGAATCTGGAGCCCTGAAGCGCTCAGGCTGCCCTTTTCGATCGCGACGCCCTGGTGGCGCAGCTGGCCCGTGCGCACGGGAGGCATACTTGTGCTCTGCGGGCTGATCTGGCTGGGGCTCGCGCGACGAATGGCCAGGCTGCGCCGGACCCTGGAGCTGCAGCAGCGTTCGCTGCGCGCCGAACAAATTGCGCTGCGCGCGCAAATGAATCCACACTTTATGTTTAACTCGCTTAACTCCATTCAGTCTATGATAGCGCGGGAAGAGCGACGCGACGCTATGCAGTACCTGGCTCGCTTCGCCAATCTGATGCGCGCCATCCTGCATCATTCGCGCCAGTCCAGCATAAGCCTGGAGCAGGAAACCGATACCCTGCGTCTGTATCTGGATCTGGAAAGTTTACGCTTCCGCGGCAAGTTTACTTATGGCATTAAACTTGCAGATGGCCTTCCGCTCGCGGAGGTCAGGATACCTCCGCTTTTAGTTCAGCCCTATGTCGAGAACGCGATCTGGCATGGGCTCATGAATAAAGACCGTCCCGGCGGTCGGGTCGATATTAGCTTCTGGCAGGTTGGCGACTGTCTCTTATGCAGTATCCAGGATGACGGCGTCGGTCGGCGAAGAGCTGCGAAACTGCGCGGCCGAGGGCCGAAGCCGGACGAGTCGCTGGGGATGCGGGTCGGCGCCGAACGGCTGCATAACCTGGGCAAGTTGTTCGACTGCCCCATGCAGGTGAGGGTCTGCGACCTGCACGACAAAGACGGCGCTGCCGCCGGCACACGCATCGAACTGAGTTTGCCGCTTCGCATCGTTCGCGATCAAGCCGGTAATCACACTGGCAACTACGCCGGCAATCTTTCCGAGGTGGTGTATGATTGAAGCCATCATAGTCGACGATGAAGAATTAGGACGCCTGACGCTTCGGGAGCTGCTGCATGAATTTTGTCCGGACGTCAACGTCCTGGCCGCCTGCGAATCGGTGCCGAGCGGTATTCGGGCGATCGAGCGCCGTCAGCCGCAGCTTGTGTTCCTCGATGTCAGAATGCCGCGCGGCAGCGGCTTCGATTTGCTGCAAAGCCTTAGCAAGAGGGATTTCGAGGTCATTTTCACCACGGCGTATGACAACTACGCTATTCCGGCATTTCGGGCGAATGCGCTGGACTATTTGTTAAAGCCGATCGACCCCGCCGAGTTGCAGAGTTCGGTTCGCAAGTTTGGCCAGCGTTCCGGCCGACGAGCTGCATTCAACGGAGCGGGACCAGTGGCGGCCGATCGGCCGTACGCCCATGGGATCGCTCAGATCGCCTTACCGACCATGGAAGGCTATTCGGTGCTTCGGCTGGAAGATATCCTGCGCTGCGAAGCGCAGGGTCGTTATACGATTCCGCATTTGACTACAGGAGAATCGCCGCTGTTTTCCGTTAACATCGGCGAAGTGGAAGCCCGGCTGGCTGGTAAGGGCTTCTATCGCGTTCATCATTCCCATCTGATTAACATGCGGCACGTCTGCCGTTATGTTCGCGAAGGCAGCGCCTGTGTCATTATGAGTGATGGCTCGCGTGTGAATGTCGCGCGGCGGAAGCGTGAGGAGTTTATTAACATTCTGGCGTCCTGAACTATGGCAATACTCGCCGGCATTCGAATGAAGCGCTGCCTCAGCTGCTCAGGAGCATTTGCAAGCCCTACCATTCATTTTACTGCCAAACATTAAACGTTTGTAATGAAGTCCCGGGCATCGTAGTTGTGGACGCCGTCCCTCTGTTCCTGCACTGGAACTATAGACGATCGGCCCCGAGGTGTTCACTGAATCAACGAGGGCAAAACCTATATACAATTGACGTGTGTCCTTATCGCAGTTCTCTTATTCACCGGGGATTCGCGAAGCTAAGGGCCGCGCTTGTGAACGTGTTTATGCTCTTGTCCTCTCCGTACTCCAGCCATTGTTTCTGCATTTGGTATTTGATGCCGCTGCGATATATTCGCGTACAAGCTCCCGGGCACTGGCTTTCTCGCTAGCCGCGGTGATAGTGGCTGGCTCCGGAAAGCTTTTCGCACCATCGCATTAACTCGCCCAAAGGAAGCGGCAGGAGAAGAGCTCCGGAAGGGCCGAGTCGGACAGGAGAATCGCGGTCTGTTCACAGTCGAAGATGAATGCGGCCGCTGTAAGGGAAGCGTGTGGCGATGAGTCAGCTGGGAATTCACAAAAGATTGGCACAGGAAACAGGCCGGAAGGGAGGAAGAGACTGTGGTATTCTGTGAGTCGAAATCATCACGCCTGTTGCTGCGAGCGGCGATCTTATTGGCTGACTGTCGTGGCAGCTCTGTGAAATCGGATGCGGAGTCTCCTTCCTTTCTCCTGTGTTTTTTCGTGAATATAGCCGCATTTGCGGCACTTCAGGCGCAATTGCCTCAGTTTAAGCATTACACCGTAGACGACGGTCTGCCGAGCTCCGAAACACACGATCTGCTTCAGGATAGGGATGGTTTTGTGTGGATCGCGACCGATCGCGGTGTCTGTCGCTATGATGGATACCGTTTCCGGATTTATACAAAATTGGATGGTCTTTGCGGCAACTTTGCCTTCACGATGCACCAGGATTTGCAGCGCCGTTTGTGGTTTGCGACAATGACGGGCTGCCTCAGCTATCGGCTGAACAATCGATTTTTCAGCTTTGCGCAGGGGGAAAGGGATGGCGCGCCGCCTGTATTTCCTTCCGCATCACTCTTGTATGTCGATGCGCTCGATACCATCTGGCTCGATGGTACCAGCGCGAGGTCCTACCGCATAAGCCCCGAAGGACAAATGCTGCGGGCCTTTGCCGATTACGATGCCAGGCCCGCGACACTTATGATCAAACACTGGGAAGATGGATCGTATGTCATTGAATTGCTGCCTGCGAAGGATGCAGCCCAGCGATTCGATCAAGTGCATGTCTTTAGCGAAGGCGCGAAGGCTGTCCTGCCTTTTGCCTTTCACTTCGAAGACCAGTGGGATTTCACCATGGACTTTCGGCGCCTGCCCGATAATCAATACCTTCTCCGACTCGGTCATACCAGTGCCGTACTCGATACCACCGGAGTGTCTCACACATGGCAAAGTCATCATGCGGCGATGAGCCACAGTTCACTCTTAGACCGTGACGGCGATTTGTGGCTCGGCTTGCGAGACAATGGCGGCGTCCGCTTCTTACCGCAGGCCGATTTCAGTCGTCAGCCGATCGGCTATCTGCAGGGGCTCAGCGTCAGCGATATCATGCAGGATCACGAAGGCGGAATCTGGTTCAGTACGCTCGAAGACGGGCTCTACTATCTGCACGCCAAAACGACGCGCAGCTTTCGAAAAGAGGACGGCCTTTATGGCGAGCAGGTGCGTTGTATTGCCCCCGGAAGCGATTGTGTCTGGGTCTCGACGGATGAAGGCGGTCTACATCGCTTTCGCCCTTCCGGCGACAGCCTGTCATTCGATGTGTGGATCGGCTATCCGGGAATTCGTGCCCTGACAGAAACGGCCGACGGCGCGCTTTGGTTAAGTACGAGTGACGGCACATCGCGCCTGGACCCGACACATGACGCAAAACCGCGTTTGGTATCGAATGATCCGCCGATACAGTTCCGGGAGCTGAACGACAACAGTCTCATATTTTGTTCAGCCAATGAACTGGTGCGTGTTAAGGATGATTCGCTGCACCGTCGACGACTGGCCTTTCTTTCCGAGGACTATCAGAAGATCGTGTTTCCACTTTCGACCGATGATATATTGATCGGCGCTTACGATGGCCTGTACAGCTACAATTGGCGCAGCGGCCGTTTCCGAACTCCCGCCGACGAGCATCCGGCCTTGCGCAATCGCATCAGCGACATAGCTCGCGACAGCGACGGGCGTCTTTACTTTGCCACCACCGGAATCGGTCTGATAATTGTCGAAGGCGATTCCACGCGCGTGATCGGCAGACAGAACGGTCTGAGCAGCAATATGTGTCACGCGCTTGCCCTGGACGGAGCATCCCTCTGGCTTGCAACCAATGCCGGACTTAACAAGATCGACGGGGAACGCATTAGCTCTTTTACCCAACTTGACGGACTGGCGTCCAACGAGATCCATGACCTGGCTCTCTTCGGCGACAGGCTCTGGCTGGCCACGCATAAGGGACTTACACTGATGCCCGGGGAAATCAGGGCCCATGCCTTGTCGCCGCCGCCGCTCCATCTGACTGGTCTGCGAATCAACGACCGTGACACTACGATCCGCTCTTCCTACCGCCTCAGTCACCGGCAAAATAATCTGACAATCCACTATGTTGGCCTCAGTTATCTCAGATCCGGCACGCTTCGATACCGTTATCGTTTGTTGGGGCTGGACAGCGCCTGGCAGCTTACCGGCAACACATCGGTACTCTTCCCCGGTCTGCATCCCGGCGCTTACACTTTTCAGCTTGCGGCGGGTTTCGGCGGCGGAGACTGGACGGCCGATTCCCGCGAGCTGCAAATAGTGATTGCCCCGGCCTTCTGGCAGACATGGTGGTTCCGCAGCGCACTTGGCCTGGTATTGCTGGCTGGCCTGTGGGCAATAGTGAGAATGCGTTTTGCGATGCTGCGTAAGACATTTGCCTTGCAGCGTCAATCGCTTGAAGCTGAACAGACCGCTTTACGCGCGCAGTTGAATCCGCACTTTTTGTTTAATTCCCTGAACTCGATCCAAACCCTGATCGCCAGGAACGAGCGCACATTCGCTTTGCGCATTGTAGCCAAATTTGCACGCTTGATGCGCGGTGTTTTGCGAAGTTCACAGGAATCATTCGTAAGCCTGGAGCGTGAGTTAGAGTCGCTGCGGCTCTATCTGGATCTGGAGAGTCTGCGCTTCGATAATTCTTTTAGCTACGAAATAGATGTGGCGACGGATATCGATGTAACCTCTGTTAGCATTCCGCCGATGCTGATTCAACCCTATCTGGAAAATGCCGTCTGGCACGGTATCATGAAAAAAAATAAAGCGGGCGGCCACATCAGCCTTGTGCTGCGCCGACGGGAATCGCTGCTTCATTGCCGCGTGGAGGATAATGGCGCCGGTCGCCGGCGCTTAAGGCATACCTCTAGTAAGGGAGAACAGGGGCCATCCGGCATGAAGATGACCGCCGCCCGCCTGCGCAATTTGGCCGAAATGTATCAGTGCCGCTGCGGCGTCGAAGTGATGGATCTTGTCGATGACAGCGGCGCGCCGGCCGGAACCCGTATCGATCTGCGACTGCCGCTTCGAAACATTGCACCTACATCACATTTACAGCCTTCGGAGGACTACGCCTCATGATCAAAGCCCTGATTGTCGACGATGAACAAAGCGGCTGCATAATGCTGCAGCACCTGTTAAACGACTTTTGTCCCGATGTACAGGTTCTCGGCACCGCCAACAGTGTCGCGGCGGCCGTCGAGAGTATCAGCGCCCGCCAACCGAACCTGGTGTTCCTTGATATCAAAATGCCGCTGGGTGACGGCTTCGACCTCCTGAAGCATTTCCGGCCCGGGTCGTTCCAGGTGATTGTTACCACAGCGCACGAAAGTTATGCCGTCCGAGCCTTCCGGGTGGCCGCCACCGACTATTTGTTAAAGCCGATCGATCCGGATGAACTGCAGGCGGCGATGGCCAAGTTTCGTTCGACGCTCGGCAGGAGCGCTAACGATTCCGGGCGGCAGGGCGATCCGGCGGACCAGGTAGCCGTTCCCACGCTGCAGGGCTACACTGTTCTCAAGCTATCCGATATCATACGCCTGGACGCCGAAGGAGTCTACACAACGCTTCACCTCGCCGACGGCAGCAGTATCCTGGTTTCAACGAACATTGGCGAGCTCGATCAGCGCTTTGCAGGCAGGGGATTCTATCGGGTTCACAACTCGCACGTAGTCAACCTGCGCCATGTTCTGCACTTTATTCGCAGTGGCGCAGGGTATCTGGTAATGTCGGACGGATCGCACGTCAATGTCTCGCGTCGCAAACGCGAGTCCTTTTTGCGTTTACTGCATTCCTGAGTACAGCATTTTCCACCCGCTTGCGCAGCCGGCCCTCCGGCTCTGATGCGCAGCACCGGCACAGCAGCGCAATTAAGGCTGCAGGGCATTCGCATTCGGCTACCACCTTTTAGCTATACACGCCGTTCGTTAAACGCCGCTTGTTCGCAGGACGGTCGCCGGGCTAGATTGCCCGCAAACCCGTCAATCGCGGGGCCACCGCGATCAGGAGCGGACAATTAACATTTAGGAAGTGGGGATGAAGATGATGAATCGCATAAAGCATTGCGGATCAATGGGCATTGCCTGGCTATTTTTGCTGCTCTGCGCCAGCGTTTCTCTGCATGGACAATTTGTTCCGGCCGTAACGGCCGATGGCGTAGCGAGTGCCGGACCGGTTGTCGGCGTCGCCAATACCGGCAACGATGTCGATGAATGTAGTTTCTGTCCCAGCTCCAGGATGCTCGTAATGACCTGGGACGGTCAGGCGCCGATGCTGGCCTGGGATCATAATGGTACGGCGCAGTCGCTGCCGTTGCTTGGTAACAGCTACTACCCGTCGCAGCTGCCCGTCGACCCCGATATCGTAGTGGGCAATAATGGCGCCAACCTTGTCGTTGCCTACGAATTGGCAGACCGAATCTTCATTGAAGCCTGGCAATGGAATAGCGGCAGCGGTCTCTTTCAGGCGCTGAGCGCCGCGCCCATTTTGGTTTATGGTAGCTCGGTGAGCAAAACAGCAAACATCTGCATCGATCCGCTGAACAACATCATAGTAAGCTGGCAGTCGGACGTCGGCGGGAAAGAGGCGGTGTTTGCACGCTGCGGTGATGTCTTCGGCGCGCTGTCCGCCAATGTGGTCAGTTTGAGCCAGGCGGACTTTAACAGCGCCGATTATGAATGCAACGCGGCGGATGTCTCGGTATACCACCATGCACTCTACGGCCATGTGGTGCATTTCTGCTATCGGGTCGTCAATTCAACAACGCTGGCAGAAGGCTTGGTCCATAAGCGCGAAGACTTCAGCGTGCTGCAGGCGGGCTCCGCGAACAGTTCGGCGGCGACCTTTGTCTACACGCCGCCAGCCGGTGACAAGCTGAACGAGCCGCGAATCTCCTCCATCTGGAATTATGGCAACGCCAGCTCGCCCTCGTATTTCGAAATCGTGTTTCAACACATCGATGTCAGCGCCAACAAATACTATATCAAGGGTTATAACGGTTTCAGCGGGCTGAGCACAAACCTTAACACCGCACACTCACTGGAAGAGTGTTACAATGCTCGCCCCGTCGTCAGTTTCTATCAGGACTGGATTCACGCCGCATGGGAGTATGATGATGATTTCCCCGGCTGCGGCAAGTTCAACCTCAATACGCCGCCTCTGCCCTCGGCGACGTCGGCGGAGGTCCTGGTCAATCGCTTTGGCGGCTTCAACGGTATTCCTTATGCGCCGCCTTACTATCTGCAAAACATTAATGTAAGCGGTTTTCAGGGCGTTCCCTCGATCGCCGGTCGCAAGTGGATCAGCAACCCCATGCTCTTCCTGTTGCACTTCGATAAACAACAAAATCAGATTGTCTACAAGCTGAGCAATTTTTCGCCCATTGCAGCTGTTAAACAAGGCGAACAAACGCTTGTCGAAACCGCGCTTCACGGAGCGGCGCCGGGCGAGCTGACGGTCTATCCGCAGCCGGCCACCGGTGATTTCACCATTCGCAGCGCCACGGCCTCGATCCGGTCGCTGCGCTTGCGGGATATGATGGGCAATGTCATTGCGGATCTCGCCCGATCGAACTTGTCTGCCGGCCGGGAACTGCAGATCGACGGCAGCGCACTGCCCGCGGGCTCATACATACTGGAAGCCGAAATTGGCGGCCTGACCAGGCGGCGACTGATCTCGATTGTCCACTAATCACTCCGTCCCGCTGTGCGCAGCCTGGTGTCGATGATCCTGCCGGCAGTCTAATGCCGTCCCACGTTGACGCATGCAAGCTCGCATACTGACGAACGCAAGAAACACTTCACACTGCCAATGCAGGAGTGCGGCGCTTGAAGACATCAGTACTTCGCTATTGCCTCACGCCTATCGGTGACCTCGCAGTCTTATTCACATTCGAGTTAACTAAATAACGCATGGAGAAAACAATGTACCGTGATAGACAAGTTCAAGTAAATGCCAACAGGGTGGCTGCACACAGGTTGTTGTCGTTAACCTTGATCGCCGCAATGCTGATGTGCGGCGCCGGTGAGCTCTGGTCTCAAAACTGGCTCTGGGGAGTGAATTCACTTTCCAGTCCGGGGAGCAATGGTCTGCGCAGCCACGGGGTTGCACACTCACCGCATGGGCAGCCCGGCTACTTTATGTATAATACCGGCGAATATTATGGCAGTCAACAAGCCAATTTCGGCGGCGGTCCCACTCTGCCGAACTCCGCCGGATTTACCGACGGCTATATTTGTAAACACGATGCCGCCGGCACTGTTTTATGGGCTAACGTCATCCAGGGGCCGCTCGAAGAAGCCGGCCGGAAGATTGTTGTCGATCGTTATGACAACAGCTATATCGTCGGCGAGTTCGTCAGCAGTCAGGTAATCTTCAGTTCTGTTAACGGTCCATCGATGATCCTGAATAATACCAACGCCGCCGGAACGACAAGCGATATATTTATCGCGAAGTATGATCCCGACGGCTTGCTTCTCTGGGTGGCATCCGGCGGCGGTATGAGCGATGACCGCGGCACGGACATTTGCGTTGACCGCCAAACGCAGTCGACTGTCCTGATCACCGGCGCTTATCGCAGTTCCTGGGCCGCGTTTAACAGCAATGTGCTGGCGAACTTCGATCCTTCGGGCGGTAGCGAAGATGCCTTCGTCGCGAAATATGACGTTGTCAACGGCGCGGTTCTCGACGCCTGGTCTTATGGCGGCAGCGACGATGATCTGGGGATGAGTCTGTTGTCCGATGGCACGGCGCATATCCATCTGGCGGGCAGCTTCGCCAGTCCTGTTCTGTCGTCAGGGATGCTCAGCATTAGCGGCAACGGCGGCATGGATATGTTTTTGATGGACATCGACTTTGCAAGCGGTCTGCCGAACTGGGCTGTCAGCGCGGGCGGCGCGGATGATGACGAAGGGCTGTCGCTCGCGGCGGCCGGACCCTTTCTCTATGTTGCGGGCGTCTTTCGCGACGCAATCAGCTTCGGCGTTCCGGGACTGGCGGGAGCGGGAGACGCCGACGGCTTCCTGGTGCAATACAATCTCTCGGGCACGGCGCAGTGGGCGCGCGCCGTAGCCGGGCAGTATGGCGAACGGGCGCTTTGCGTTGCCGCCTGGTGCAACAACATCTACCTTGGCGGCGTCGTGGAGTCGCCTTCGGTCAATCTCGGCAACACCGTCCTTAACAATCCGACGAGCGGCATTGCAGCGTTTCTCATAAAATACGATGACGCGGGTGATGACCTTTGGAGTATCGCTCCCGTGATCCTGACGGATGTTTCCGCAGTGGAAGACCTTGTGACCTATTGGGGCGGAGGGCCCGGACTGATCGATTTTCGGATCGGTCTTTGCGGCAGCTTTAGCGGCGCTGTCGATTTCGGTCCCTACTGGTTTCCCGGCGCCGGCGGCAATGACGACGGCTTTGTGATCGAGATCGACGATGGCTATCCCTTTACGCTGTCAACCGGCGGACCCTTTTGTCTGAATAACCCGCCCGTCACCTTCACTGCGTCAAGCGGGAGCGGGACGTGGTCCGGCCCGGGTATCGTCGATCCCGTCCTGGGGCTGTTCGACCCCGGCGTGGCAGGCATCGGAACGCACACCATTGTTTATTCTCTGCAGCTGGGCAAGTCTTGCGTTCACAGCTCGACCGCCCAGGTGAGCGTTGTGACGGAGGATTGGCCAAAACATCCCCTGCCGAGTCTGGCGGCCTTTGCCAGGGGCGTTGAAGTGGAAGGTTCACACATCAATGGCGACGGCAAGTACTTTGTCTGTGGCGAAGTTCTGGGGCCGGGTACGCTTGATTTCGGCGGCAACAGCTTGCCGCTCACCAGCGCCGACTCCGATATCTTTGTGGCGATGTACGACGACTGCGGCGCACAATGGAGTTTCAGTACCGGGTCACCGGGATGGAAAGACTGGGGCGCAGCTCTCAAGTACAGTCAGTTTGACGACAAGCTCTACCTGGGCGGCACCTTGGGCGGCGCGCTCCCCCAGTTTAACGGCAGCGCGGGCGGCCTTGCAAATTCGACGCATCCGGCGCTGGCCCTGAGCACGCTTACGTCCGGCAAAACTACCGGCTTCCTCGCGCAGCTCGAGCTCGACGGGACTGTTAACTGGATCAGCGTCATCGACCCGCAGTCAACGAAAAACAATCTTGTTAACGATATCGCTATCGATCAGGGCAGCGGCGCCGTGTACGTCGTCGGTGATTTCAGCGGCAGCATCAGCTTTCCTGCGCCCGGCGGCAGTCACAGCGCCCCAGGCAACACGGGCATCTTCCTGGCAAAGTACAACGTCAGCGGACAAGTCCAGTGGTCCGCTGCCTACGGAATCGGTGATCTTAACAGCGGCAAAGGTGTCAGTGTCTATGACAACGGCGGGGATGTGCTCATTACCGGTTATCTGGGCAAACTGCCGGGCTATGCCGGCAATCACGATTATTTCGTCCGCCGTTACAGTGCCGCCGGCGCCCTGCTGGCAGGCATTCACAAAGCATCGCAGTTTAACTCCTTCGGCAGCGACATTGTCGCGGACAACAACAACAGCAATCAGTTTTTTGTGACGGGCGCTTTTCAGGACAACCTGGATCTCAGCACGTCGCAGGTGACGATGACCCCTTTGTCATCCAACGGCGATTACGACGTTTTTACCGCAGCCTACAGCTTCGCGAATCAGTTGCAGTGGGCCAATAGCGCCGGCGGCATTGACAAGGATGAAGGGACGGCCATTGCTCTTAACGACGACAATGTCTGGCTGTGCGGCACCCTGAGCGGCGCCGTCACGCTGCCGGTAGCGCCCTTCACACATTCCACCCAGGGGGGCACGCCCGATATATTCGTGGCGCGTCACAAAATTAGCTCCGGCCTCAGCGGAACGTATACGATACATGACGGCGCCGGAAGCTTTGATCAGGCCGATGACATCGCCTGTAACGATGAGGGTTTTGCCTACCTGACCGGTATTTTCGACAATGATCTCGATTTGAACACCATGCTGATCGCCGCCGGGCAGCGGGACCCCTTTCTGGCGCGATTGAAAGCCAGCGGCAACTGGCAGCATTTCTTCCGCGAGAGCGGGCATGGGGAGCAGGCGCAGCCCGAGTCGACCTTGCCCTTGGCTGTCGATATCAGCCCTCAACCGGCAGGGGACGAACTACGGATCCATATCGACGGCACGCGCCGGGGAGCCACGATCACCGTCCTCCTGCTTGATGCGCGCGGCGGCGTTATACGTCGTTCAACGCTTCAGAGTATGGGGTCGCACACGCTGAACATGGATCTGCGGCAGCTTGCCGCAGGCAGTTATTATCTGCGTGTCACAGATGGCCAACGACAGGTGACGCATTCATTCCTGCGCCGCGCTGATTAGAGTGTCAATGCGCCTCGCTTAGCTAACAATTTCGCTCCTCGCGCTATCTGCGCGCGCAAAGGTTACCAGGACAGCCAGCTCACTACCTGACGGATGTCCTCGTGTCGAAGCGACTTCGCAAGCAATCTCTTAAGTGGAGAGGGAGGGTGTGCCCGGGCACACCCTCCCTCTTCGTTTGCCGTTTTCTGCTGTATTGCGCCATCTTTCAAATCAAATCGACCACCTGTCCATTTCCGCTTTCAGCCTCCGATGTCTGTGATAGCTTGTCGCCTACAACAGGCAGGGCGGCTCACCCGCTCGCACGCGCACGTGCTACGCTTCAACAATATCGCCTCATAGGGCGCAATTCACAATTCAGCAAAGTTCAAGGGTAACAGTCAATGAAACTTTCAGGAAAGTGCAAAAGAGAAGCGACGAGTAAACAGGCCGGCCGTCATCTGCTGCTGCTGGCACTGGCCTGCCTGCTGTGCGACGCCGAGCTCCATGCTCAAAACTGGCACTGGGGTGTTCACTCCGTTTCCAGCGTGAGTAATAACGGTTTGCAATGCCACGGCGTGGGACATACGCCGGACGTCATTCCCGGCGCAGGAATGTACAATACCGGTGAATACTGGAGCCAGGTACAGACCAGCTTCGGCGGTGGAGTCATCATGCCGGCCTCTGTCGGACTTAACGACGCCTATGTCTGCAAATTTGACGGCAGCGGCAATTTCCTCTGGGCCAATGCCATGCAGGGCTCCAAGCGCGAAGTAGGGATGAAAGTAGTCGCCGACCGCTATGACAATTGCTATGTCGTCGGTAATTTTTCGAGCGATCAGTTAACGCTGTATTCGTCCAATGGCGCAACGATGACGATTAACAATGCGAGCAATGGCGGGACGACGAGCGATGTTTTTGTCGCTAAGTATGATCCGAACGGCTTTCTGCTATGGGCAATATCCTGCGGTGGGACAGAGGACGAGCGCGGCATCGACATCGCCATGGGGCACCAAACACAAAGCACGGTGCTCATCACGGGCGGTTTTTTCAGTCCCCAGGCTGCCTTCGGCAGCACGATATTAAACAACGTCAATCCCTCCGGCAATAAAGAAGATGCCTATGTTGCCGTACTTGATGTCACGAATGGCCTCGTCCTTAATGCCTGGTCCTACGGCGGCACCGGCCACGACGTCGGAATGAGCCTCATATCCGACGGTACGACCCATATCCATGTGACGGGTAGTTTCTCCAGCTCGTTGATGCCGATGGGAATGACGAACCTTTCGACAAACGGCGCTGATGATATGTTTCTGACCGATATCGACTTCAACAGCGGTGTGCCCAACTGGGCGGTCAGCGCCGGCAGTGTGAGCAACGACGCCGGCCTGTCCCTCGCAGCTGCCGGACCATACCTCTATGTGGCCGGTATCTACCGTAATGCGATAAACTTCGGTGGACCCTCGCTTGCGCCGGCTGGCGGCGCCGATGCCTTTCTGGCGCAATACGATTTAAGCGGTGCCGCTCAGTGGGCGCGGCCCATCGCCGGTTCTGATACGGAACAGGCCTTATGCGTTACGGCCTGGTGCGACAACATTTATGTCGGCGGCCGGGTGGCGTCGCAGTCGATAAATCTCGGGAATACGACACTCAGCAATCCAACCAATGGGATCGCCGCTTTCCTGATTAAGTACAACGATGCGGGCGTCGACCTGTGGAGCGTTGTACCCGCCATACATACCGATCAATCCGTATTGGAAGACCTTGTGGTGTTTGCAGGCCCTGGCGGCACGCTTAACGATTTTAACGTCGGTCTCTGCGGCAACTTTATCGACATGGTCGACTTCGGGCCATATTGGTTTGCCGGCGGTGGCGGCATCGAAGGCTTTGTCTGCGAATTCGACGATAATTTTTCCTTTAACCTGACGGCGGGCGGTACATTTTGCGCCACCGACCCAGCGGTGAATTTCAGCGCCGTTCCGTCGGGCGGAACCTGGTCGGGGCCGGGAATTACCGATCCCGTTCTCGGGACTTTCGACCCCAATGCCGCCGGTACCGGCACGCATACGATAACGTATTCGCTGGCGCTCGGTACGTCCTGTGTTTTGAGTAAAACCGCCCAGGTGACGGTTTATGCCGTCAACTGGCCGAAACACCCGCTGCCCACGCTCGCGGCAAGCGCCTACGCAACGGAAGTGATCGGCTCGCACCTGGCAGGCGACGGTCAGTACTTCATCACCGGTCAGCATCTGGGGGTCGGCTCGATCGACTTCGGCGGCAATACGACACCCCTTGCGACCAATGACGCCGATATCTTCGTGGCGATGTACGACGACTGCGGTGCGCAGTGGAGCTTCAGCGAGGGATCGCCCGGATGGAAAGACGAAGGCGTCGCGCTGAAGTACAGCGCATTCGACGGCAAGCTTTATCTGGCGGGCAACCTGGGCGGCGGTATCTCTTTGTTTAACGGCACGGGGCTGGGGGTCACGAATTCGACTGACCCGCCGCTGGCCCTGAGCATAATCGCCGCCGGTAAATCAACCGGTTTTCTGGCGCAGCTCAATCTCGACGGTAGTGTTAACTGGGTCAGCGTCATCGACCCGACGTCCGCGCACAGCAACTATGTCAGCGATATAAGCATCGACCAGGGCACCGGTATGATCTACGTCGTTGGCGACTACGATAACACGATCGATTTTTCGCCGGGCGGCGGCATCCATACCGCCCCCGGGAATGCCGGAATCTACTTAGCGAAGTACAACAACAGCGGTTTCGTGCAATGGTCGGCCGCCTATGGTATCGGCAATGTCAGCCGCGGCAAGGGCGTTGACGTGTACAACAATAATGGCGATGTACTGATTACGGGCTTTGTCGGTAAGCTGCCAGGCTTCGGCGGCAGCACTGACTATTTCGTCCGCCGTTATACCGCCGCGGGCGGCGTCGTGATGACGATTCACACGCCAACGGATTACAACTCCTACGGCAGCGACATTGTCGCGGATCAGATCAACAGTAATCAATATTTCGTGACGGGTGCGTTCACGGATATCTTCGATCTCAGCACATCGTTTTCGCCGCTTGCGCCCTTTACATCCAATGGCAATTACGATGTGTTCAGCGTCGCCTATGATTTCAGTAATCAGCTGCAGTGGGCTAACAGCGCCGGCGGCGCCGAACACGACGAAGGCAGGGCCATCGCTCTTGTTAATGACGACGTCTGGTACTGCGGCACGCTCAAGGATCTGGTCGTTTTGCCGGTCTGGCCCTTCACGCATTCCACGCTGAACGCAACGCCGGACATCTTTGTAGCCCGTCATAAAATCCTCAACGGGGCGAGCGGTACATTCACGATCAGCAACGGCAGCGGCGCGGGTGATCTGGCCGCCGATATCGCCGTTAACCAGGACGGCTTTGCCTATGTGACGGGACAGTTCGACGGCAGTCTCAGCCTTAACACGACCCTGAACGCCAATTCCACGATGGACCCCTATCTGGCGCGTCTGGAGCCCAATGGCTGGTTCCAGAACTACTTCCGCAACGGAGCAGACGACGAAGCGAGAACAAGCGACGACCCGCAGCCCCTCCGCATCGAACTCAGTCCCAATCCCGCACAGGAAGTTCTTCGCGTGCAGATCGACGTCGCAGTCGATGACTTTGACACTGAGATTGTGATAATGGATCTTCGCGGTGCGCTCGTCCATCGTTCCGTACTTAATGGCGCCGGACCTCATAGCCTGCGTGTTAACCTGCGCGAACTGAGTGCCGGCAGCTACTATGTGCGCGTACGCAACGGCCTGTATCAGGCCTCGCAATCCTTCGTGCGGTATTAGTACGGTCGTTGTTTAAAAAGGCAATCGTCCGATCGCCGCCGCTTTGGAGCGTAGCGATACGAGGACAATAACAGACAGACGCCCGGATCAGGTTTCGCGGCCGGGAACAGTTTGATCCGCCGGTATTTCGGATAGAACAGAGGCCGTGCGCTGTGCGACGGCCTCTGTCGCCTGTCCGGCCACTGGCAAGTGTCGCGCCGCCGGAATCGTGTAAAACAGCAATTCAGGTCATACAATCCATTGCCGCACTACAGAGCTGCTAATGATTCAACTTTCAGAACTAAAGGAATTGAACTATGAAACCTGTTCGACAGTTGCGATGTGAAGTCCCGGCGTTCATTTATTCCCCGCGTGTTTTGCCGTGGATTGTCCTTGGCGTCCTCCTGACCGGAGGCTCCGGGCTTCACGCGCAGAACTGGCTCTGGGGCGTCAACTCGATTTCCAACCAGGGCAATAACGGCCTGCAAGCCCACGGTGTCGGTCATACGCCCGACCAGATTCCCGGTGGCGGCATGTACAACACGGGCGAGTACTGGGATCCGGTGCAGACAAGTTTCGGCAACGGTTTTATCCTGCCGACCTCGGCGGGCTTAAACGACGCCTACGTCTGCAAGTTCGATGCCACCGGCAGTTTTCTCTGGGCCAACGCCATGCAGGGGCCTGCGCGCGAGGCGGGGATGAAGGTCGTTGCCGACCGTTACGACAATTGTTATGTTGTCGGGATTTTTGCCAGCAGTCAGCTGACGCTGAATTCGGTTAACGGCTTAACGACGACCATCAACAATACGGGCGGTTCGTCGGGGACGAGCGACATCTTTGTCGCGAAGTACAGTCCCGCCGGCGTTTTGCTCTGGGCTCAAGCCTTCGGCGGGGTGAAAGACGACCGCGGAATCGACATCGCGATGGGCTTTCAGACGCAGAGCACCGTGTTGATCACGGGCGGTTTCTACAGCCCGCTGGCCAGTTTCGGCGGTACTGTCCTGACGAATGTTAACGCCTCGGGTCAGAAGGAAGACGCCTTCGTAGCGGTCCTCGATGTCAGCGGCGGCGCTGTTTTAAATGCCTGGGCCTATGGCGGCAACGGTAACGATTTCGGGATGAGTCTGCTGTCCGACGGAACGGCGCATATCCACCTAACCGGGAGCTTTGCCAGCCCGCTGATGCCGATGGGAATGACGAACCTGTCGAGCAACGGCGGGAGCGATATGTTTCTGACGGATATCGACTTTCTTACGGGGACACCAAACTGGGCCGTCAGCGCGGGCAGCGTTAACGATGATGCGGGCGTGTCGCTCGCCGCCACCGGGCCCTATCTGTATGTTGCGGGCATCTATCGCAATACGATTAACTTCGGCGGACCGACGCTGGCTCCTGCGGGCGGGGCGGATGCTTTCCTGGCGCAGTATGACTTAACAGGCGCCGCCCAGTGGGCTCGACCGATCGCCGGTCCGGATACCGAGCATGCCTTGTGTGTCGCCGCATGGTGTGACAACATTTATGTGGGCGGCCGTATGGCCTCGGCCTCGATCAATCTCGGTAGTACGACCATCACGAACTTCCCCGGATTTCCGACAGCTTTCCTCATTAAATATGACGACACGGGTACCGACCTCTGGAGCGTCACTCCGACGATACAGACTGACAATGCCGTCATTGAAGATCTCGTGGCGTTTCCGGGCGTGAATGCCAGCCTTAACGATTTTCATGTCGGCCTCTGTGGTAACTATATCGACGCGGTCGACTTCGGGCCTTATTTTTTCACGAGCGGCAGCGGCGTGGAAGGATTTGTTATCGAATTCGACGACAGCTATCCCTTTAATGTCAGTCCTTCGAGCGGCACATACTGTATCACCGACCTGCCCTTTAACTTCAGCGCTGTCCCGGCGGGCGGCACATGGTCGGGCCCCGGCATTACGGACCCCGTCCTCGGCACCTTCGATCCCGCCGTCGCGGGCATCGGCATGCACTCGATTCTCTACTCGCTGCCGCTGGGCTCTTCCTGCGTGTTGAGCTCTTCGGTCCAGATCACGGTCCTGGGCGTGGACTGGCCGAAACACCCGCTGCCGACGCTTTCAGCCCAGGCCTATGGCACGGAAGTAATCGGCTCGCACCTCGGCGGCGATGGGCAATATTTCATGACCGGCTTCTTTGTCGGACCGGGCTCGATCGACTTTGGCGGCAACACAACACCCCTCTCTGCCAACGACCCGGACATCTTTGTAACGATGTACGACGACTGCGGCGCACAATGGAGCTTCGGTACAGGATCATCGGGATGGCACGACTGGGGCGTCGCGCTCAAATACAGCCAGTTCGACGGCAAGCTCTACCTGGGCGGCAATCTGGGTGGCGATCTCCCGCAGTTTCAGGGTACCTCCGGCGGCGTTGCGAACTCGACACATCCGGCGCTGGCCCTCAATTCACTCACCCCTGGTAAGGTAACCGGTTTCCTGGCGCAGCTCGAGCTCGACGGTACGGTTAACTGGATCAGCGTCATCGATCCGCAATCGGCCAACAGCACGATTGTCAATGATATCGCGATCGATCAGGCCACGGGTATGATCTACGTGGTCGGCGCATTTGACAACACGGTCTCATTCGCGCCCCCCGGCGGCACGCATACCGCACCCGGCAACACGGGCGCCTTTCTGGCGAAGTATGACAACAGTGGTTTTGTGCAATGGTCGGCCGCCCACGGCATCGGCAACAACAGCCGCGGCAACGGCGTCGGCGTTTACAACAACAATGGCGACGTGCTTATCACCGGCTACGTCGGCAAATTGCCGGGATTCGCCGGCAACACCGACTATTTTGTTCGGCGCTATACGGCGGCGGGCGCTGTCGTGACGACTATTCACATTTCGACCGACTACAACTCCTACGGCAGCGACATCGTCGTGGATCAGAATAACAGCAATCAGTTTTTCGTGACAGGCGCCTATACGGACAAACTCGATCTCAGCACTTCGCTTTCGCCGCTGCCGACCCTGGGCTCCAACGGCAGCTACGACATATTTACCGCGGCCTATGGCTTTAACAGTCAGGTGCAATGGGCCAACACTGCCGGCGGGGTCAAATTCGACGGGGGGGAAGCCATTGCGCTGGTTGACGACGACGTCTGGCTCTGCGGTGTGGTCGAGGATGTCGTCACCTTGCCGGTAGCGCCCTTTACGCACTCCACCCTGAACGGCACGCGTGACATTTTTGTGGCGCGTCATAAGATCGGCTCCGGCGCAAGCGGTTCCTACACGATCCGCGACGGAAGTCAATTCGATCACGCCGTTGATATCGCTGTTAACGACGACGGCTTCGCCTATGTGACGGGTAATTTCAGCGGCAGCCTCAGTCTGAATTCGACACTCTTTGCCAACAGTCTCACAGATCCATTTCTGGCGCGCCTGGAAATCAGCGGTTCACAGCAGAATTTCTTCCGTGACGCTGTGGTCCTTAATCCGACGGCCGACGATCTTCCGGCCGCCTTCCATGTCGCAATCAGCCCGAATCCGGCCGAAGATATTCTCCTGGTCCACATAGAGGGTACCGGGCCGGAATCTGAATTCGAGTTGCTGATCCTGGATATTCGCGGTGATGTCGTCTTGCGTTCACATGTTAACGGCAGCCGGAGCCAGCCGCTGCGGATCGATCTGCGTGATCATGCTGCCGGCAGCTATTTCCTGCGAGTCCGCGACGGCCGGGGACAGGTGACGCGTTCCTTTGTCCTGCGTTAGTCTTTTTTTAACTAAAATTCTTATAGATGCATGTCCCCTTGAGGTAAGGGGGTGAGGCGTGGACTGAGCGCCGAACGGGGAGGGGTTGTGAGCGTTTGAGGACTTCTTAACTCCCCTAGCCCCTCTTTCAACAAAGAGGGGAACTTGAAACAACTTAGTTGACAAAGAATTAGTGTTTTTTCAAATAAGTTATTTGCATACTGTCCTCCCCTTATGGTAAGGGGAGGTTAGGAGGGGTTATGAGTATTTAAAGACTTCTTAACTCCCCTAGCCCCTCTTTCAACAAAGAGGGGGACTTAAAATTAACTTAGTTGACAAAGCGCTAGTTTTCCGCACTCCGACGGGTGAATCATGATCGTGAAGCCCGGGCTGGGTCATGTTAACACCGTGAAATCCTGCTCGTGGCGCGGCTGATTGAAGCAGGGTCCCGGTCGAGCGAAAGCGGCCGATGCGACGCGAACAGTAGGCATATAAACAGAGCAGGGACCGGAGTTGCCAACAACTCCCGGTCCCTGTCTTCTGGCCTTTGTTGTTCAATGCGATTTGTTAAACTCACTCTCTCAAAGGCAAGGCTTACCGATACCCCAATGCTTTGCGTCGCTGGCCGCCTGATTTTGTTAATTGCGGCTCAGACTGCCATTACGCGCTGCGGGGTGGGGGGCGCGCCAGACCGCTTCTATCGCCACGCTTTCTTCGATCCGAAACCGTTCCACCAGTGCTCCGAGTTCAGTGGTCAGCTCACTGAGGTTTTCCGCTTCGCCGGCGATTGCTGCGCTGCCACCGGCCGCTTCCTGCGAGAGTGTGGAGATGGACTCGGTATAGCGGGAAATTTCTTCACTGGTGGCGCTTTGATCTTCACTGGCCCTGGCAATGCGATTAATCATTCCGACAAGACCCTGCGCTTCGCTGACTATCTGATCGAGTGACTTTCCGGCTTGTTCCGCCATCGCCGTGCCCGCCTCGACTTCGCTGCTGCCCTGGTTCATCGCACTCACCGCCGATTTCGTTTCATGCTGAATAGTCTCGATCATAGCGCCAATCTGCTTCGTGGCAGCGGTGCTGCGTTCGGCCAGCTTACGCACTTCGTCCGCCACGACGGCAAAGCCCCGTCCCTGGTCGCCGGCGCGCGCCGCCTCGATCGAGGCGTTTAAAGCCAGGAGATTCGTTTGATCGGCAATGTCGTCGATCACTTCGACAATCGTGCCTATTTCAGCGCTTGACTGAGCCAGGCGTTCCGCCATCTGCGATGATTGTTTCACGACGCCGGCGATCGAGTGCATGCGGCTGACGGTATCTCGTACGACAGCGCTTCCCTGACTGGCGACCTCTCCGCTGCCTTCGGCGGCGATGGCTGTTTGCGAGGCGTTGGCGGCGGTATCGGCGATGCTCTGAGCAATTTCGTCCACGGCACGCGCGACATCGGCGGCCTGGTCCGACTGTTTGCCGCTGCCGGCCGCGAGCTCGTCGGTGGCGGCGCGGATCTGGGCGGCGGCCGAAGACGTAGCGGCGACAGCCTGCCGTACCTGCAGCAGCATCGCGCGAATTGTGCCGACAGCCCGGTTGAAACCCTGATACAAGCGACCGATTTCGTCATCCGGGCGTTCGGCCTCCAGGTGCACCATCAGATTACCGTCGGCGAACTTTTCCATTTCACTGAGCATCAGCGCTACACTGCGTTGCAGATAATGCTGTTGTTCCTGCGACCGCCGTACGGCCTGTTCCACTTTATACTCCACGCTTTTCTTTTCAACCTGCAACTCGGCCGCCGAGCGGGCAATGTTGTTAACCATCTCATTAAAGCTGCGGGAAAGACTGCCGATTTCGTCGATTTTATTGATACTCACCATTGCGTCCAATTCGCCTTCAGCGACCAGGTTGGCGGCATCCCGCAGCGTTCGGATCGGTTCCGCGATACTTCGCCGCACGACCAGCACACAGAGCAAAATTGTCAGGATAAGGGTAGCGAGCAGGAGCAGACCGGCAAGCCACTCGAAGCGCGTCACATCCGCCAGGAGCACGGATTCGGGGATACTCTCCACGATAGTCCATTGATGGCCCGACGATGCGCCCGCAGGGTGGAGCGTTGTGTAAGCAAAGACCCGGTCGGCGGTGGAAGCGTGGTCTCCCGAGCCGCCCGTTACTTCGGCCGAAATGGCAGGATAGTCACTTGCAAAGGACGCGCTGTGTCCCAGCTCGAATCCCCATGTTTTGCTCGCATCCGAGTGTGCCAGATATTGTCCGCGATGGTCGAGCAGCATACGCCGCTGTTCAGCCCGATCACTCTGTCCGATAACTGATTGCAGCAGCGGTCCGGCGTCGAGCGTGATGAGCAATATTCCTTCAGCCGTCGGTCGGCTTCCGTAAACCGGCACTGCATACGAGATATTCGCTTGCAGCGGTTTGAGAGGACGGTCACTTTGGTCGCGGCGCAGATACATCTGCGAGGCGAAGAGTTCGCCACGATTCAGCTCCAATACTTCCATTAAACGCTGTTCGTCAACAATCTTCAGGTCCTTGTCGCCTTTATCCGCCTTTTCATTGAATTCGTCCCGTTGAGCGGCGGCGGCTTCCATTCCATCGGCCAAAAGATATCGCACTTTCATGTAATCAGGACGCGCGCGCAGCAATCCCTTAAATATGGTGGTCAGTCGATTCCGCCATTGCTGGCTTGTGCTGCCATCCCTGGGATCGACACCGCCATTGCCGTTGGCCCGGAGCAAACCCTGCACCGGCGGCACTTCCAGCAGAAAATTCAGGTCTTCGCCCGCTAGTCTCAGGTCCGCTTCGATTGCCCGGCGCAGGTGTGACACATTACTTTCGAGTTCGGCAAGGCCGGCCGTTTCAAGAGCATCCGAGGTCGAGTGTACGCCGAGAGCCGCGTTGGCCAGCGATGCAAACAGCACGGCTGTGGCAATGATAACGGCGATCTGATACTGAACTTTGCTTCGCAGCCATGAACGAATTTTTCCGATCATCAATCTGTTCCCCCGTTACATAGTTAATCTGAATCCTACTACATCCGTCGCAAAGTTCCGTATAAGATTACTCCTTTGTTAATGCCGCAAGAGTGGCTCGAAAGCCGTAGTTCTCAACAATATAGCGAGTATCCGTGTTGTTATAATAGCCGGCTATCCCACTGTGCATCGTTTACCGTCTCGCCATCATTTATTGGCTCGTGTTTAACAATCACCGTCGTAGACGGCGCAGAAAATCCTCTGCGGCAAGCAAAACATCGGCGCCGGCGATTCTGTTCCGCCGCGGAATACTCATCAAAGATTCCCGACCTTCCATGTTACGTTTAGATCAACTGTTCGCGACTGGCGCTGGAATTTCCCGTCTTGGACGCGGCATTCGTTAGGCCTTCGCTCCGTCGGAATCTTTGCCGACAATCTGTCTTGTTAATCGGGCCAGGGTCGGCGGAAAGCTCATGCTTATTAACATTGCTGACAGGTGAGAATTGCGGTAATGAAGAAGGTCTATCAGCTCGCGATATATCGACCGCATGCGATTCGTCGGCGAAGACGAAATTTTGTTATCCTGTTGGCTCTTAGTTGGCAATCGGCGGCGAAGCCGCTGTTATCCGAAACCTGACCATCCCGTAAACGATACTCTGGATACGGATTCGAACCGTGCTTCTGGTTCTCAGGCAGCTAGCCGAAGACAAAAATACTTCACAGTCTGCGTACCGCGGAAATTCGCAACATTGCCGTTGTTGCAGTCTGCGGTAGTTCGCGCTTGTTTGTCCCATCAGGATTTTGCCCCGATCGCTAGCCTGAACGGCACAGTCCACGGACTTTTCACATAGCGCTTGCAGCAGCTGCTTTAGGTGGCCGGGTTTGCGTTGGTGAGTCGTTCGCGGGCCGGGATACGCAGCCCTCGAGTATCGGAGGTCGGCAGCTGCGCTGTTACCAGGACGAATGTCGAGGGGGCGATAGTTCTGCGACGGAAGGGTCGATTTGTGAAATAGGCGGGTGATGAGCATTTTAGTCCTCGCACTGTTATCCCGACCGGGGCGCAACAACGAGGGACTAACCATCCGTCAGCGACGAGCTGAATCGCGAAGCAACCAATCCGACCGTGAACAATGGAAACGCCGCTATCCCAGGAGTCGATCGACAAACTCAAAAGCAGCATCGCCCGGTCGCGCGGCAAGCGCAAAGTGGAGCTGATGAACACCCTGGCCTTCGAGCTCAGCCACAGCAATCCGAAAGATGCTTTGATGCTGGTGCGCGAGGCGCAGGATCTGGCCTATACGCTCATCCACTACCAGGCCAAAAAGAAGCGCCTGCGCTTCGATCGTCGTCGGCCGGAACAGATGCTGCTGCGGGATCAATCTTTTGGCGCCTATGTGGCATTGATCGCGCGCAGCGAGATCATCGAAGGCAGCTATTTTCTGCGCACGGCCAGGTACGATCAGGCCAGGGCGGTTCTGAATCAGGCGCTGGAGCGCGTGCAGCAGTTAGGCGATCGGCACTCGGAGTGCAATATCTACAATTCCCTGGGATATGTGTATTACGGTCTGGATCGCAAAGATGAAGCGCTGCGTCATTTCGACCGATCGCTGCGGCTGGCCCGAAGCGCCGATCTGAAAGCCGCCGAAGCACAGGCCTGCGTCGGCCTGGGTCGCATGCTGTATCTGCAGGGCGCCAACGAAGACGCCAAGATCAAGCTGCGCCGCGCACGGACGCTGAGCCGGGAGATCGACAATCGCCGGATCGAAGGCATGGCATTGCTGGAGCTTGGCACCATTCACTGGCACACCGACGGTTACAAACAGGAATACCTCCGGATGTATGCCGAAAGCGCCGAACTGTTCGCGTCGATCGGCGATGACAGCCGGCACGCCGTGGCACTGCATTATCTGGCAGTGTGTAACAAGGACCTGGGCGACTATGATAAAGCTCTTGCCCATCTGCACGCCAGCCTGGATCTCTATGAGAAACTCAAAGACCCGCTGCATGAGCTGACGGCGCTGCTTAACATCGGCGAAATCCATCGGCTGTTGAATAATTACAGTGAGGCGCTGAGCTCCTATGCCGATGGATTGGCGCGGGCGGATGCCATCGACGCGCCCGGCAAAAAGGCCGAGCTGCTGCTTAACATCGGACAGGTGTACAGTGAACTGGGCGAGCATGACAAAGCGCTGGAGCACTTTCAGCAGAGTCTGGCGCATTTTCGCCGGCTCGGCATGCCTTCCCTGGAGGCGCAGACGCAGCAAAGTATCGGCGAGGTATACCGGCAGCAGGGTCGTGGCGAGCAGGCCCTCGAATATTTTGAACGCAGCCGGGACATCTACCTGTATCTGGGACAGGAGCGGGCCGCCGCTCTGGTGCAGAATAATCTGGCGGCTCTCTTCGCCGGTCTCGGTGATGCCAGGGGAGCCCTTGAACGTTTTACCGAGAGCGTCGCAGTGCTGCGGCGCAGTCACGATACGGTTGCGCTGCTGGACAGCATGATCGGTATGGCGCAGGTCTATTCCGATGAAGGACGCACGGCGGAAGCCATCGGCCTGCTACAGGAGTCGCATCAGCTGGCAGGCGAGACGGACGCCGCCAGACAGCTGGCCGCTATTCATCGCTGCCTGGCGCAGCTCTACCGGCGTACGGGCGAATTGCAGACTGCCTTTGAGCATTTTGAATTGTATCAGGCGATCGACAAAAAACTTTTTAACAAAGAGTCCGATATGCGTCTGAAAACGCTGCAGGTGAAATATGAAGTGGAACAGGCCCGCCGCGAAAGTGAATTATTTCGCATTCAGAATGAATCCCTCCGCCATGAAGTTGAGCTGCAACGCCACGAGCTGACGTCGAAAGCGGTCGTCCTCGCTCAGAAGAACGAAGTCCTGCAAAAAATCAAAGTCGCACTTCAGAACAGCCGTTCGCAGCTCGATGCCGCCGGACAATCGCTGATAGGCGGCTTGCTCAGTCAGATCGACGCTGCGCTGGCCGAAGAGCCGGTCTGGGCTCCCTTTGCCGACCCCTATCAGCAGGTTCACCGTGCCTTCCTGCAAAAACTGGAAGAGCGCTGTCCGTCCCTCACCACTACCGAATTGAAGGTCTGTATCCTGATCCGACTGGAACTGACCGGTAAGGAAATCTGCCGTATCCTGAATGTCGCTCCCGGAACCGTGGAAACCTATCGTTATCGCATCCGCAAAAAGCTTCAATTGCCTCCGACTCTCACCCTGACAACCTTTCTTGTCGATCTCGACCCCGCTCAGTCCTGAGAGGGCCGGGAACAGCGCCGAGTTGAAGCGGCCCGGTCCTTGTAGGGGTGTTTGTAGGGTGGCGGTGGAGAAAATTAGTTCGTAGCTTGACCTCATCTCCGGCGTCGGCGAACCGGGTCTTGAATAGCCCGTAATCCCTTGTCGCCGCCTGCCGGTGGACAAGCCTGTCCTCCTTTGGCATCGGCCGATCCGAAGGCCGGCACTAGCTCGTCCCGCGCACTGGCCGATATCGAAGCCTTGCGCATGACCAGGTAAATGCGAAAGTCCGCGTATGCCTTGAACTCAAACTAGCGGACGCCGCTACTGCTCGTCAATGTCAATCGTTCATTAACACTGCATCCTGAATACCGGCTGCTCCGGTCTCGACCGGAGGAGCTGCGCCAGCGCTCAGGCGCGGCATCGTGCCCATGAGGGCAACACACTGTATCCGTATCGATTAACATTTTCAAGAATCGGCACTGTCATAAACAAGAGCTGCGGCTGCCATAACGCGGCGCCTCGGTGCCGGATACATGTTTAAACAATTCTTCAAAGGAACAGATCAATGGCGAGCAACATCGTTCATCGTTCGTTCAGAAGCCGAAGGAGAAGAGCCGGGGGCAATGGCCTCGGAAGGAGGCTCATACACTCTATCGCGCGCGCTGGCGGAATATTGCTGCTGACGGCCCCGCTGCTTGTGCTCCCGCCGGCAACGCAGGCGCAATCGGTGTGGGATATTTGTGTGTTGGATCCCTTAACCAGCTACACCTCGAACTCGATTGCAATTGGAGCCTGTCCGCCCAGCGGCCCCGGCGACTGTATCAGTGATCAGCTCTATATCCGCAGTATGCCTGGTGTCTATCCCGTTATTCGCCTAGAAAACGAAGCCCTTCAGTCCCAGGTTGCCTGTAGCGCGGTCGGCCAGATCGGAATTGCCGCCGCCGGCTATACACTCTCGACGCTGGCTGATGACAATGACCTTGTCATTCAGACAATGAGCGACTTGTGTTCGGGCCTGCCGTCCTGCTCCGGCGACGTCATTATTTCAGCCAATTGCCCGGGCGCGCAAATCCGTTTTGCAACGCAGGATCCGGGGGGCGGTGATACCGAAAAGATGCGCATTGCCAATAACGGTTATGTGTCGGTTGGTAAAGCGCCTGCAGCGCCGCAGGCGCATATGCACATCCAGTTGCAGAGCACGCAGGCAACCTCGGCAGCCTGGATGAAATCGGGACTGCTGGTGACGGACGAACAAAGTCTGGCCTATATGGGCTTGCAGACCGATCCCACAGGTCCGACCCAGCAATACGATGCGATTATTGCCTGGGGCGACAATATGATCCAGCAGGACGAGATAGATAAACTGAACTTTGTTCATACGCCTGATTTCGGCCTAACGACGCGGAACGTTATGACGCTGACATCGGAAGGAATGGTCGGTATCGGTGTGACGACCCCGACCGAACGCCTGACGGTTGACGGCAACATTGCGCCTTCGATCAACAATCAGTACGACCTGGGAGTCTCCACCGGCAACTGGTGGAACTGCGCCTACATCACAAACGGCGTCTGTCAGCTTTCGGATATCCGTTTCAAGGAGAACGTCGAAGACATTGCCTACGGTCTGAACGAAATCCTGCAGTTGCGGCCGATCTCCTATTCCTGGCTCGGACGTCCGGACGGTCCCCGCAAACTGGGCCTGGTGGCGCAGGAGCTGCAAACGCTGATCGGCGAAGTGGTATCGGAGACAACGGATCAGGAGGCCAGGCTGGGCGTGTTGTACAGCGATCTGATTCCCGTACTGGTGAAGGCAATCCAAGAGCAGCAGGAGCTGATTGAATATCAGGCGGTTGAGCTGACGAGCGAAGCGGATCGCCAGAGTGCCATGCAGGCCGAGCTGTCCTCGCTGCGGCAGGAGCTCGATGTCATCAGGCAGCATATCGGCAAGGCCCTTCCACCGAGAACAGGGGCCGACATCGCCGCGCGTCTGTATCCGAATTCTCCCAACCCCTTTGCCGAAGCGACTCGTATCGGATTTTTCCTTCCGGCGGAAATAGCTCAGGCCGAAATCATCGTTTACGAAGCGGAAACAGGCCTTGAAGTCTTGCGGCGGACGATCAGCGCTCGCGGCGCCTCATCATTGCGTATCGATGCCGCCGACCTGGCCTCGGGCGTTTACCTTTACGAACTCTTTGCCGATGGTCGCCTCCTTGGCGGCGACAAAATGATAATTGCCAGGTAAACAGGGGGCCTCATCGATCGCGTCAACGCTCCCGATCAGTCACAGGTATAGGAGAATTTTCTCGATGCGATAAGAAGGAGCGATTGCGGCAGGGAAGGCCCACATTGGGCGCGCTGCTGGTATGGCCGCGCGTTACATACCATCGGGCCTACGGGCATGAATACCGAAAGGTGTTGCTCGCTATGCCGCAGCGATGTGGATGCAGTTTGAGAGCAGTGGCATCGCAGCCAAATCGCAATGCGGCGGCAGGGTGGGCATTCCGTCAGGAAGGCTCACCCTGTTTTGTTCTGCTGTTGCCGACTGCGGGTTCATTAATAGGTCGATGCCGAGGACTGCAGCGTGGCGCAACCCCGGCTGGCGAATTCCGTAGGCCATCTCTTTTTTGTTGCACTATTCAGGTCGATTCCGATGACAGACGTGCGGCGCGTGCAGCCCCGGCTCGCGGCGATTGGCCTTGCTACTCTCAGTCTGACCTTGGTCTTCCTCTGCACAAGTCTCATGGCTACGGCGGTCCTCGCCGGAGGGGAGTCGGATGATTTTCGATTATCAGAACAAGCGATAATACTGTCTGAAGGCTGGGAATACCGCTGGGAAGAGCCGGCTGTACGTCAATCAGATGGAGCGGCGCCGGACAACCCAACGGAGAGCTGGCGACCCATTGCATATCGGGGCGGGCTTACCGATCCGCCCGGACGGAATGGCAGGCAGGTATTGTGCCTGCGACTGCGCTTGCCTTCGGGGCCGATGCAATCGCCGCATCTTTATATCGGCGCCATCGGCTTTGCCGCGGAGCTGTTGCTTGGCGACAGTCTGATTTACGCCTATCGCGAAATCGGGCGCGAGGGCGATGGTCTTTACACCGGTCCGCGATGGCATCTGATAGGGTTGCAAGAAGATTACGCCGGGCAGATGCTGCAGCTGCGCATTTATTCCGAACAGCCGCAGTCGATTGGTATTGCCGACCTCAGGCTGGTCTCCAGATCGGCGTTTGTTAGCGATCTGATGACAAGCGAAGGGCCGACACTTGTGCTGGGCTGTATTTTTCTGGTCCTTGGCTGTATCGTTCTACTCTTGTTTTTTGCGCGCCGCGATCAAAAAATTTATCTGAGTTTCGCATTGCTGCTGTTGAGCGTAGGGATGTGGACTTTGAGTGGTTATCGCCTATCGCAGTTGTTTCTGCCTACCACCGGTCTGTTTTTCTATCTGACCCTGCCGCTCCAATACCTGGCGCTGGCCTTCCTCTGCGTCTTTTTCCGGCAATTGTTCGAGTTGCGTCGCATGCGCCTCATAAGCGGCCTGCGGAATGGCTTCCTTATCCTGGGCGCATTGAGCCTGCTGCTTCATTTTAGTCATTGGCTGCCCTTGCTGGCCGTCGAGGCGGTTGAGATCATCTATATGCCGATGATGATGATTACCATGCTTGTGCTGCTGATCGAAACCCTGCAGGCCGCGCGCGGCGGCTCGGACAGTGCGCGTGCGGTTGCAATCGGCTTTGCACTCTTTGCAGCCTTCGTCGTACTTGACATATTCGCCGTTTTTGCGGACTCGCTGGCCTGGGCTCACAATACGGCGCCCTGGGGTATGCTCCTGTTTCTCGTTTCGCTTGGCTTTTCGATGGAACGACATTATTTCGCCTTGCATCGGCAATTACGCGCCACGGCCTCAACGCTCAGGGAAGAGGTACGCCAGAAAGATGAAGCCGGCCGTGCGCTGCAGTCAGCTCTTCATGAGGTCGAAGCGCTTAAAAATCACCTGGAAGCTGAAAATGTCTATCTGCAGGACGAGATTCACCTGGCGCACAATTTCGATGAAATTATCGGTCGTAGTGCCGCGCTGCAGGCAGTCCTTGCGCAGATTGAACAGGTGGCGTCCAGTGATGCGACCGTGCTGATACTCGGCGAGTCGGGAACAGGCAAGGAGCTGCTGGCGCGTGCGTTGCACAAACTGAGCGCGCGCGGCGAGCGGACACTGGTAAAAGTGAACTGCGCGGCCCTGCCCGCCGGTACGATCGAAAGCGAACTGTTCGGCCATGAAAAGGGCGCTTTTACCGGCGCCTACGCCCGCAAAATTGGTCGCTTCGAGTTAGCCGACGGCGGCAGTATTTTGCTGGATGAAATCGGCGAGCTGCCGCTGGATCTGCAAAGCAGGTTGCTGCGTGTGCTGCAGGAGGGCGAATTCGAACGTCTGGGAAGTTCGCAGACGATCAGAGTCGATGCCCGAATCATTGCCGCTACCAATCGCGATCTTGCCCTGGAAGTTGAGCGAGGCCGTTTTCGCGAAGACCTTTACTATCGCCTCAATGTTATTCCCGTCATTAGTCCGCCCCTGCGAGAGCGCCGTGAAGATATACCCCTGCTCGTCAGTCACTTTGTCGCCAAATTCAATGCCAGGTCAGGCAAGAACATCAACTCTCTGTCCGCCGGCCTTATGGAGCAGTTTCTGGCCTATGACTGGCCGGGCAATATCCGCGAGATGGAAAACGTGATCGAGCGAGCCGTCATTCTCAGCCCGGACGACGAATTGCGTCTGAAAGACAAGCTGGCCGCCGCGGAAGCAGGCAAAGGGGAGCATCCATTAAGTCTGCAGGAAAGCGAACGACGCCATATTCTTTCGGTACTGGAACTCACCGGCTGGCGCGTGCGCGGCAATCGCGGCGCCGCAGAGTTAC
>JANQRB010000072.1 GCA_028284775.1 Candidatus Kapaibacterium sp.
GATCGGGTTGCCGTCATCGCCGAATTCGAGCGCCGTAACATTCGGAGAGCCGATTTCCCGGTTGATCGCTATCCAGGAATCCCCGCCGTCGTCGGAACGCGACAGGCCCATCTGCTGCCGGCTGGCGAAAACGCTGCCATGTGCGTCGACGGCAAGGCCGCTGACTGCCCCGGCCCGCAGACCGTGCGCCGAGGGCTGCCATGTATCGCCGTCATCATCGGAACGCATTGGCCCCCAGCCGGTGCCGGCAAGCAGTACGCCGTCTTCGATACCGGTCAGACACAGGATGCGATTGCCCTGCATGAAACCGCTCATCGCCGCCCATGTTTCGCCCTCGTCATTGGAGCGGTAGGCGATGGGCCCGTTTTCAGTGCTGAAGGTTTGAAAGATATGCTTGCGGTCATTAAATCCGGCTACCCGGTAATTGCTGACGTTCCCGCTGGCGAAGGTTTCCCATGTGTCGCCGCTGTCCGTGGAACGCATCATGCGGCCCAGACCATCATCGCTGTTTCTTAGTGTCACGAAAATCACGCCGTCCGAGTTGACGGCTACGCCAAAAACACGACTCTGCTGAACAAGCGGCAACAGTGAAATCCAGGACTCGCCGCCATCCGCCGATCTCAGCAGCGCCCCGCCGCGTTCATCCGCATAGTTCAGGGCCATGTCGATGAGCATATCAGAATGAACTGTGATATTAGCAATGTTGTAGATTTCTGCCACAGCCAGCAGCGGCTTCCACGTGGCGCCCTGATCGTCGGATCGAAAAAGCTGTTGTTGCGCCTGGGCGTAGAGCGAGCCCTTTGAGTCGGCCGCGATATACCTCACCGTGGCGTTATCCAAGGCAGAGCGAGGAATGCCCTTCCAATCTTCACCGCGATTGTCGGATTCGTATAGTAGTCCCGTGGCGCCGAAGATGCGACCCTCATTATCGGCGGCAATGGAATACACCGACTCGTTGCGGAATTCATTCTCGAGGTGACGCCAGCTACGACCGTTATCGCTTGAACGGGCGATGCCGTTGGACTTCAGGCCGGCGTAAATGTCGCCATCGGCTCCGACTACCATACAGTGCACATAGGCGCCGCCGGGGCCGCCGGTGGGACGCCAGAAATCCTGGGCGCGGCTTTCGTTCGCCGAAAGCAACAGGGCCGGAATCAACAAAGAAAGTAATGTTTTCATAGAAAGCTCGCTTGTCGTGAAGTTGCAGGATGGGGTAGCGCCAAGGAAGAATTCGGGGAGGGAAAAACTTGCCGATACAGACCAGGGACCGCGGATTTTGGTTACAGATGGCGGTAAAATGCAAAACAGGGCGGCCCGTAAGCCGCCCTGTTTTTTCGCGCAGTTCCATCTCAGGAGTCAGAAGCAATTTATGAGTCGCAGGTCTTTTGCACGACGACCGTAATACGACGATTCTGCTTGCGGATGGCTTCCAGCTCGTCGGCCTTCATCTTTTTGGCTTCTTTGGCGCCGGGCTCTTTGACCTTGGGTTTGGAAGAGCCGAAGCCGATTGCCCCGAGAATCCTGTTCGCCGGCACGCCCTGCTCAATCAGCCATTCGCGAACCTTCTTGGCGCGCATCTCGGAGAGTTCCTGGTTACGTTTCTTCTTGCCTTCGGAGGAGGCATGTCCTTCGATCATCACCTGCAAGCCTTCGCACTGATTCATATAGGCCAGCAGTTTTGCCAGGTTGGCGGCCGTTTGCGGGTTGTCAAAGTTGAAGTCATCGGTGTTGACCAGGAAGGTAATGTCGGGGAAGTCAACTTTGGTGCCGATTTTCGGCGCCGTCGGACAGCCATGCTTCTCGGGTTCCTCCGTATTAGGTCTGCCGGCTACCAGCGGGCATTTGTCTTCCGCATCGCCAACCGTATCGCCATCGGTGTCGGGGTTCAGGGGGTCGGTGTTCCAGCGCTGCGACACCTCATCGCCGTCCGACAGCGTGTCGCCGTCAGTATCCGGCTTAACGGGGTCTGTGTTGTACTTCAGCACCTCGTCGCCATCGGTGAGCTTATCGTTGTCGCTGTCGGGGTTGTTCGGATCGCTGCGGTACTTCGTCACCTCATCACCATCGCGAACGCCGTCGCTATCGCTGTCCACCTGCGTCGGATCGGTCTTGTGCAGGTTGATTTCATCAGCGTCGCTCAGGCGGTCATTATCTGTATCGGCTTTAAGCGGATTGGTCTGATGGCGCGTCACTTCATCGCCATCGCTCAGGGTATCGCCGTCGCTGTCGCTTTTGAGAGGATCCGTTTTGTGCTCATTAACTTCTTCACCATCAGAGAGCAGGTCGCCGTCCGTATCGGGTTTAAGCGGATTCGTTTTGAACTGATTCAATTCCAGACCATCCTTAAGACCGTCGCTGTCCGAGTCGTCATTTGCGGGATTGGTGCCGTGCGTGTTGACTTCATCGCCGTCGCCGAGGCCGTCGCTATCGCTATCGACTGCGGTCGGATCGCTTTTGTAGCGCCGTACTTCATCGCCGTCGCTCAGGCCGTCGCCGTCCGTATCGCCGACTTTCGGATCTGTATTGTGCGTCAGCACCTCGTCACCGTCCAGCAGCTCGTCGCCGTCGGTATCGGCTTTCATCGGATCGGTGCCGCGCGATATTTCTTCGCCGTCCTTGAGTTTATCGCTGTCGGAATCTTCCAGGTTGGGGTCGGTGCCGTGTTCTTTAACCTCTACATAGTCATTCAGGTTGTCGCCGTCCGAATCGATCTCCTTGGGATCGGTATTGTACTCGCGCACTTCTTCACCATCCGTCAATCCATCGCCATCGGTATCGGGATTATCGGGGTCGGTGCCGATTTCGCGTTCGTAGCCGTTGGTCAGGCCGTCTTTATCGTTGTCCGATTCACCCATGATATAGTAGGAAACACCGATGCCGAATGTCAGGAAGTTGTCGTTTGCCGATCCTTCCTCCGCGAGATCATCGATAAAGTCTGTGCCGGAGATACGCCAGGTACCGCGGCCGTTCAGCACCAGATCGTCGGTCACATACCCTTCAAAGCCGATGCCCAGCGGAATCATGATTTTCTGTTTGTCATAGACGCCGTTGGCGTTGTTTGGTAAGGCGTCGTTGTCATCGATATTGGCGGGATTCCAGTCTACAAAACCTACGCCGCCAAAAATAAAGGGCACGAACTTTTCGTGGGGAAACAAATTGAGCGATACCAGGCCCTCATAAAACAGCATGCGAGTTGTATTCTTGTCCTTAATTATCGTCTGGCTGCCGGGGTAGGTATCCCCGATCGAGGCGTCTTCGCCGAAATATTCGGGATAGCGATTGATCACCTGCTCGTTTACCTTGGTGCGAATTTGAACTCCGCCGACCGAGGCGTGAAATGAGACGTAGGGAATAATGTTATAACGCAGGAATAAGTCCCCGCCAAACCAGAACTGGTTGTCCGTAAACTCACCCCAGTACTTGACACCGCCGGCATTGAAGCCAAAAGACAGTCGATTGCCCGCACTTTGGGCCTGGATTGTCGAAGATGGACAACAGAACATCAGAAGTAAAATGCCGCACGCGAATGCTGTCAAAACCCGCATTATCACCTGTCCCCGAATAATGAGTAAAAATGGTAGTACCGTAGAGCGTAATGTATTCGAACTGATCGAAGTACAGTCTGTGTGTGTAAAAGTTGGTGTTTTTGCTCCAATTACCCAAAGTTTGCAATTGTGCAAAATAGCGTGCCGCTCGGTGATAGCGAACGAAAAAATTACTCCGCGTCACTTACAGTCGACCGGATAACGAAGGACGAAAGTCAGCCATGCGCTCTTTGCGCGCCGCCTCGGCTGGCGTGAGATCGTATTGCCGAAGGTCGGTGGAATGTCTTGACGGGGTGATGCTGTCAATCAGGCTTTTTGACGGATCTGGTCGGATGCGGAACTCATGTGACGATGATTCGCAGCAGTTCGCGGCCGAAGTGTGTATTGTGGCTACGATTCCGCTTCAACGAATGGGACGCTGCTTGCCTATGGGAGGACCGGACCGAAGAAGAAAGCGGAGAAGACGTCATTACCGGCTGCGTGAAAGCGGGAGATTGGTGCCTAAAAGTAAACACGCCCCCTGCTATAGTAGCTGGAGACGTGCCTACAGGAGCAAACACAAACACTAAAACCGGTATGCGATTCCAATACCACCTCCGAAGTTAAATGATTTGGATTTGCCGCCATCACTATTGGTAAAATGATAGTTGCCATCGAGATTCAGAGCCAGATGCTGCCACAATTGCAGCTCGAAGCCCAGCCCGGCGCCGATGTTAAAGTCTTCCTCCGTCAGGGTGTAGACTTCCTCGCGATCGCCGATACGATACTGATCTTCAACGTGACGGTAGTCGCTGCTTGCGCCCGCCAGAGCGTAGAATCGTGTCGCACTGCTCTTATGAAGGGATTGCTGGAGCTCCAGACCAATATTGTAATCAAGCTCGTAAAATCCGGATGCGTCATCTATATCAATCAGGCCGGTGGCTTTCAGACGCCAGGTATCATTGAAAATGAACTGGTAGCTGAGTCCCGAGCCTGAAAGCGTCGAAGCTGCAAAACCAAGCTGATGATGCCCCTTGAAAGGTGTTCCGTCTTGCGCAACAGCCGAAGCGGTCAGGGCGAAGGAAAACAGCAGAATTGTGAAGACAGCTTTCATAATGTTGTTCCGGTTAATGTTTAACTGATACAAAGTTCACTTCAAATAGTTTCAATCAATTTTGATAACACCGGCAATTTATATCGAGGAAGCCTTTGCCGCCAGAGGCGCTTTATCATTGGTTTACCTGGATTCACAGATAGCGGATTAAACTTTCCCTTTGCTGTCTCGTCCGCCGCCTTGTTGCCGCCGGAGAGCTGCCGTCGTTTTATCGATAGGGATGATCATTGAGTCAACTGACAGCGTAGTGAGTCGCGCCCTGCCTGCTTTTATGCTCTCAATACGCTGCGCTGACCGCATTCTCGAGCCTTGAAGAGTTTATCTGGCACTATCGGCGTCGCGACCGGCAACAACAAGTTGTGAAATCTTTAAATCACCCGGAATGGCAAGCAGCAAAGGCCGGATTAGTGCCTTTGCTGCTTAGTCCTGACTGCGCAATTCCCTGCCACGGGCGCAGCCTGGTAAAATATTCAGAGCAAGAAGTTAAAAGTCGAAAGAGGAGATTAGAAACGGTAACTGATTCCGGCGCCGCCGCCTAAATACAATTCCTTATAGTCAGATGTGCCGGTGATGTTGCCAAAGCTGAGTCCGGTATCGAGGTTCAGGGCCAGGTGTTCCCAGAGCAATACTTCGAAACCGAAGCCCAGTCCGCTCGAAACGACGTTGCGCTCGCTGCGACTTGTTGACTGAAGGAAACGTTGACCATCGGCGGTCGTGGCAAAGTAAAAATACTTGCTTTCGCGGTGGGAGTAACTCATTCCCGCCAGTGCATACAGACGAGTAAAGGATGTATTGTGCAGCGATTGCTGTAACTCGAAGCCTGCATTATAGCGACTCTCTTCGTTAAACTCATTGTCATCAAGGCCGACAAGCCCGGTTACTTTGATGCGCTGATTGTCATTAAACACATATTGATATGAGAGGCCCTGTCCCGAATAAGACGAAACTGCAAGGCCGATTTGATGCGGAGAACGCTCGGAGGCCTGTGTCTGAATTGGTAAGGTCGCTGCGAAGAGTGTTAACGAAGTAATAAATATTATGACATTCTGCATCACGGTTCTCCCGTACTATTCTGTAGTCTATCTTGTTAAGTTTTTCTCTGAAAGACAGCGGCAATATGCACCAGGACAGGGCCTCGGGACCAGCCCGGGTATATGAACGGTCGAATTGAGCTTAGGAATGGCGATAATCAACTAACGGATTGACGCTGCGCCGGATGGCAACAGGACGAATGCAAGGCATTTTTTCGGATTCAACGGCGTGTTTTCCCTCGTTTTCGGCTTGAAAACGCCGCAATACCTTCTTGACAACAATTCTCCGCTATGGCGGCTTCATTGCGGGTTTATTTGTCGATGCCGTCGCTACTGCGAATTCCGTTCTACTTGTTTGAGTGCTTTAAGCTGTTGTCGCAGCACCGGGCCCAGCTCGTCGGGATCCAACTCCAGCGCCTTGCTGTACATCCTGATGGCAGCCGCTTTGTCTCCTTTGGCGAGCAAGGATTCGGCCCATTGCTGGTACGTGTGAGCACGGCCGGGATCTAAGACGGCGGCCCGCTCGAACTTGGCGATGGCATTGTCAAACTCGCCCATGTCGTGGAGCACTTCGCCCCAGGTGCAGACTAAGGCCGCATCTGCAGAATCCAGCGCATAGCCGCGCCGCAGCGTTTCGAGCGCGTGATCATAACGTCCAAGCTGCCGCAGAGCATCGCCCAAATTGATGTATGCGTCCAAAAACGAAGGCTCGATCTCCAACGCCTTGCGGTACCTGGCGACGGCCTTTTCGTGTTCGTTCATCTTTACCAGTGTATAGGCCCAGTTGTAGTGGGCGTGGTGAAAGCCGGGGTCCATTTTCAAGACCTTGCGGAATTTACTAATCGCGTCTCGATAGTTTCCCAGCCTTATCTGTACGGAGCCCCAGGCATTGTAACCGTATTTCGATAAACTCCAATCGGCGGCAAGACGGCGGAACAAGGAATCCGCCTCTTGGTGAAAACCGCACTTGTTGAGCGTTGTGGCGTAATTCTGCAGCATGGAGATATTGAGGCTGTCCCAGCGGCTGCGCCGGCGATACTCCTCCAGGGCTGCCTCGTATTCTTCGGCATTAAAGAGACGCTGCGCGCGCATGATGCTGCCGTACTGTTCAACTTCCAGCGAGCGGCGCAGCATTCTGTCCGCTTCATCAAAGCGCCCCAGCTTTCTGAAGAGATCAGCCAGATTATAGTAGGCTTCCGATTCGCTCGTGTCCCGCGCGATAAAACGATTGTAATGTCTGACGGCGGTTTCAAGCTCGCCATTCTCTGTTGAGGTCAGAGCGTCGTAAAACTCGTTGTAATAGCGCTTGGTCGGCCCCTGGCAGGCGATGAGTACGACCGTAATCAAAACGAATGCGAGCGCTAATCTGTTTGGCATCTTCCCTTCCCATTGATGAATATTCAGCTCTGCGGCGTATCGAGCAATGCTTCCGCCAGCAACTGGTAGGACCGCAATCGATCTTCGAAGTGTTCACAAATCGTTACGATCGTCAATTCGTTCACCGCCAGGGATGCGACGAGCTGTTGCAAACGTTCCGCCACCTGCTCGACATCGCCGTACACAGCGGCCTGCCGGCGTATTTCCAGTACAAACTGTTCGCGGAGATCGTAGTGATGAGCTTCGGCTTCCTCCATACGGGGAAAGGGTATGTTCCGACCGTGGACAAAAGTTTGCGTCACCCACAGTTCCGAGCTTTTCACGAGGCGGCGGGCAGCCGTATCTGATTCGGCCGCGAGCACAAACACGGCAAGGGCGACGTAGGGCCGCTCCAGCAGCCGCGAAGGGCGGAAATGCTGGTGATAGGTCTGCAAGGCCGCGATGCAATGCTCGTTGTTAATAAACGACCCAAAAGCATAGGGTAAGCCGTTGTCCGCCGCAAAACGCGCACTGGCCGGGCTGGTGCCGAGAATCCAGTATTCCGGCAGGCTGTCGATTGGCGGCACGGCGTGGATCTCGCTAAAAGATGTTGAGGTATTAGCATCCTTGCGCATATAGCCGATGAGCTCGCGCACCCGTCCGAAGCCGTCTTCAGCGGTCGCCAGATGAGGCTGCAAAGCCCGCGTGGTGGCGGGGTCGGCGCCGCTTGCCCTGCCAAGCCCCAAATCGATGCGGGCGGGGAACAGGGTTTCGAGCATGCGAAATTGCTCGGCGATTTTCAGGGGGCTGTAGAGGCTGAGCAATACCCCGCCGGAGCCGACCCGCATGCGCTGCGTGAGCGAGGCTATCCGCCCGAGCAGAATTTCCGGGCTGGCCGATGCAAACGAACGCGTATTATGATGCTCGGCGACCCAATAGCGATGATAGCCCATCGTGTCCGCCGCCGCCGCCAGACGTAAAGTTTCGTGAATAGCGTCGGAGGCCGTAGCGCTGGCGATAATGGGCGACTGATCGAGAATGTTTAACTTCATGGCCGGAATTGCAATCTGATAATGTTAGTTAGAGTCTCATCACGGTCTGTAGCCGCTGAATCAGCCGCGGCACACGTCCAAACTACGGAATACTGGCCATTGCGCAAGGCATCATCGGCAATCACCGCTGGCGAAGAAATGCGCCGGGTTTCTTTGGCAGGCTGATTGGTGAGAACATGACCAGCGATTGAAGGTTTTCCCGACAGTCGCATCAAGCAAGCTCTGATTTGCACACTCCTCCCGGGAATACTAGATTGGCGATTCTCCTGGCAAAAGGAGCTCGCTTTAGTCACAGTCCATTCGGCACCGGAAAATGCCATGCTGCATCTGCGCGGATTACCCTTTAAAGTAAGCGTACCCGACGACGACACCGGGCAATTCCTCTCGGAGGAAATGACGATGTTCGATGAAATGTCGGTGCAGGGTATGGCGCGCATGGGCGAGGATGGTTTACACCTGGAGTATAAAGTCACCCAGTCGTATTTTATGCGCAGCCGGCCGGCAGTCAAATCGCAAGCCGGCAGGGGCCTGACCTTCGCTTTGTGGCTGGGACGCAGCCTGGGCGGCCTGACGCAGATGACGGGCCAGCAAATCTACCAAACGACCACCGGCGAGCTTCAGGAGCTGACCCTGGCGCTCGACGAACTGGATACGATCGAGCTGAAACAACGTCTGTGGCTCACCCGTGTGATAGTCAGTGCCAACTCGATGCGCAGCCTCGACGCCTTGCCGGGGAGCCGCCAGGGTGAAGTTAAGTTGAAGATTGCTTTCAAGCATCGGGAACGCGCGGCGGATTTTGTGCGTCACGCCCAGGCGATTCTGGGTGAAGATCGCTTGCGGCGGCTGGATAGCTGACGAGTGTATCTTAAACTGAATGGCATAGAGCGACCATCAAATCGTGTTAAGTCAATGGCCGACAGGCAGAAACGAAAGCGGCCAGGCAACCAGGGCCGAGCCGCAGGGCTTGATGGCCACGAATCAATTCTCCTGTGCCAGCCTGCTTTCGATAATTACTTCCACGGTACGGGTGTAACAGCGGCCTTCGGGCAGCGATAGATCGTAGAGGGTGGCGGTTTCGCCAAAGCCTTCGATTCGCGCTTCGGGGATGCCGAGCTCCACCGCCACGCTTGCCGCCCGTTCAGAAGCGAGGCGGTCGTTGTACTTTTCATCACCCAACATATCGGTATAGCCGATGATACGCAGGCCGGAATTCGCTTCAATCCGCGAGGAGATAAATGACACGATACGACGGTTAACCTGATCGAGCTCGGCGGAGCGGATAGGAAAGAGCACAATAAAGCGTTCGATTTCCATGTCCTGCCGGCGTTCGCGTTTTTTGCGTACCATTGTTAAGGTTTCGAGGCCCAGGCGGGCAGGGTCGGTCGTGAGATTCTGATCGGCGGAGTCGCGGACATTCAGAACAACGGCGAAGTTTTCGGAGCTGATTGCCAGATTGTCGGGAAACTCCCAGTCGATGCGTTGCGGCGGGGTTCCGCGGCCGCGCCAGCGTTTTAAGAGCGAGCTGCCCTGGCTGAGCGTTGCTTCCCAGTGATCGATTCCGGCGATGGCCTCGACGCGGGGAAAGAGACGAATACGCGGAGGGGAAACGGTTCGTACGATGTTATGAGCGATGACCGGCTCCAGTATGGCTGCCTCATCGGATGAGAGTTCCACCCGGCGATTTTCCTGAATACTGCTGGGGGTCGTTTCCAGGGAGGCGGCGCGCGGCACATTGCGCGCTTCGACTCTGATCCGCCCTGGAGCCACCTGCCAGACATCGGTCAGATATTGTTTAACTTTTTCCGCCCGGGCACGTGAAAGATCGATGTTGGCTTTTTCCGCACCTTCACCGGCATTGCAGCCCGTCAGCGTCAGGTTCGCTGCGGGATGCAGCTGCATTCGCTTGCCCACAACGTTGAGAATGTGGTAATAGGTCTGAAGAATCGAGCCGTTGGTGGCTAGCGCCGAGAGCGAGACGGAGTCGACCGCTTCCGGCTCCAACTGAGCGTAGCGCTCAGGGATCACCGCCGAGTTGGCATCGAAAAAAATATAGGGCAGCAAGGGTTGAAAGAAAAGACTGACAAATTCTTCCACTTCATAGATTACCTCCGGATATTCTTTGCCGAGCGAATCCAGACCTACCGCTTCGATGCTTGCTTCCAATGTCGGCAAGGGCAGCGGTCCATCGATCTGAGCGATCACCGTGCTGTCGCTCTCCGACTCCGGTGGGGGTAATTCCTCGTATTCGGGGTAATCGACGCGCTCGGGCGCGGGACGCTCGAAGGGCAGAAAACGCAGGCTGAGGCCCGCGCTGAGCGCCTGTACCGACCATTCCAATTCACTGACGGGAGAGGCCAGTCCCCGGCTGAAAAGAAGCTCCGGCACGAGGCGCCAGTTGCCGCTGGCTGTCAGGGGCAGTTCATACGTCAGGCCGATACGCAACAGCGTTTGAATGTGCGCCGCGTCTTCGACATCGCCTTTAAAAGCATTGCGCCGGCGGCTGCCGTTTTCGAAGGTGCCCGTAGCCGGCTCGCGTAGCAGCTCATCCTGTTCATAGTCCTGACCGAGAGGGATTGCCAAACCGCCGCCCGCCGTCAGCGACAAAGCGCCGAAGAGACGATAGCTGCCCAGGAAGTCGAGATTGAGGTAGTGGAGGCGCACATCCAGGCTGTGATGGATCGTTCCGTCGATGACCTCGCCGAAGGTGTTGACCACCGTTGTCGGCTCATCGCTTTCAAACAGGACCGAGCGCACATCATAGCCGGTACGCAGTTGAAGTCCAAATTCACCACTCAAAGGAATATGATGCAGCAGGCCCAGCGTCGGCGTCAGTCCCGAGCCGCTTCGATAGGCGGGACAGCAGCTCGGCACGCCCGGCAAAGCACGAAAATCGACATTGTGAGAATTACTGTTCAGACCCGCATACAGACCGATCTGATACTCATTGAGATCAACCGTCTGGCTGCTGTCGGAAGCCCGGGAGTAGCATTCTGTCCCGACGATCAGTATCAGGGCAGATATCAGGGCAAAGATTTGAGTAGATCGCATCATTGTACTCCACATCAGGCCGCGATGATCCGCGGCTGGCCTAATTCCAAAGTATCCAAAATTTTTACGGAAAATCAAAGCGCTCGGAAAATAGCGCTTCCGGCGCTGTGGACTCGGGCAGTCCCAGACGCCATACGCTGTCACGCAGACGGCATTCCCATCGGATAATGGTGGTACAAGTTGCTAGAGTGCGGGTGGTTACAGTAGGACCTGACAATTATCTGCTTTACATCTGCTATCCCGGATTGAATAGTCTCAGGCCACGTGTAAGAGGACTTTTAAGTTGAGGGAAAGTACGAAGGTAGTGGCCTTCGGCTCCGCTCAGGCCACGGGTATGAGGACTTCCTGGTAAACGTGCGAGCTCAACCTTGCGGTTTTCGACTTTGCACAATCCACAGTGATCAGAACTTGGAGGCTGTCCAGCTGTCTCAGCACTGTGGTCAGAGCGGAGCCGAAGACCGAGAACTACTCAACGTGCAGGCTCTACTTTGCGGTTTTCGACTTTGCACAATCCACAGTGATCAGAACTTGGAGGCTGTCCAGCTGTCTTAGCACTGTGGTCAGAGCGGAGTTGAAGACCGAAAACTACTCAACGCGCAGGCACTACCTTGCGGTTTTCGAGTTCGCACAATCCACAGTGATCAGAACATCCAGGCTGTCCAGCTGTCTCAGCACTGTGGTCAGAGCGGAGCTGAAGACCGAGAACTACTCAACGGGCAGGCTCAACATTGCGGTTTTCGAGTTCGCACAATCCACAGTGATCAGAACTTGGAGGCTGTCCAGCTGTCTTAGCACTGTGGTCAGAGCGGAGCCGAAGACCGGGACCTAGGCACTGTGGCAAGGCCGGTAATCGAACAGGAAATTGCGACCGCAGCAGAATTATCAACGATCCTAAATACGAAAACCGACATCCCCGGCAAAATCACATGGCGTTACATTACGAAGCAGGACCTCGCAAGCAATCGAAGCTTGCGAGGTCCGGTTTTGCTTAACATTAACAAGTGTCGCTCGGTGTTCTTTTTAACGGAAGAGGAGCAGAGCTGCTCTACTTCACAATCTTAAACTGACGCATGATGCGACCTTCAGAGGATTGCAGCAGCAGCAGATAACTGCCCGAGTTTAACTCCGCGAGATCTATCGACAGCCGCTGCTCATCCAGTCCCCGTACCTGCGCCATGCGAAGCTGCACGATGTTACCTAAAAGGTCGACGATCGCAATTTTGACGGGGCCGGCCTTAAGGGGGCGGAAACGCAGCTCCAGCATTGTGCTGGCCGGATTAGGCCAAAGCCGCAGATCCCTCGCACCCGCACTCTCCGCAACATCGGTACTGCTCGAAACGAGCGTGTTTGTTACTGTATTCGTAATGATCGGCTTGTTAAAGTCGAAGTAAATCGCGGCCCTGTTTGAAATCGCGACGCCAAAGGGTACGTCGTCGCGTAAACGCGCTTTGAATTTCACAAAGCCCTGGCTGCCTTCTTCGTCGCGGGCCTGTTCCGGCAGGTTAATGTTTTCGAAGACAAAGGCCAGGTTGCCTTTACCGTTGAACTCCACAGTGTATGGATGGCTGGCCGCGCCGAATTGCAGTGTGGAAACATCGAGATAAGGGCTGAGAGTATCGCGGACAACTACCGTAAAGGCGGTGTCCGTACCGGTGTTTTGAAATCTGATACGATAGGAAAGCAAGGAGTCGGTCGGCAAGATGCGCCCCTGCGGCCCTTCACCCGCCGGCCGGACGCTGATGTCGTTCGGATCATAGGAGCCCGTAACGATTGTGCAGTCCTCGTCCTTCGAATCGCTGGAAACAATGTCGCCGCCGGCCTTTTCGGCCCATAGGCCGGCGCAAACTCTGCTGCCGAGCTCCGTATCGGCCGGGAGCTTCATGCGCACTTTAATCTCTCGCACCACACCGACCTGCAGATCTTTGATATCCCATTCGACGATCCGGTCGGCATAGGCTTGTTGGGGCGGCGTCGCATCCAGCAATTCCGAGAGCGGATCGTGCTGCAGGTGAAGCGTGCCCGTATAGGGCAGCGTGCCGATGTTTTCGTACCGAAGGCAATAAATGTGATTGAAGCCCGGCCGAATCGATCCGCCGACAATACTGACCCGCAGGTCGCAAAAAAGCACGTCCGGCACCATACCGATATCGAGTCCGCGGTGATTGTCGCCCGGCGCGCTGACCGTGACCGAATGAGCGTCGCTCGGGCATTCCTGACGCCAGTATTTGCGGGGTAACGCTCGCAGCTTGTAGTCGCCGGGAGCGACGCTGACCTCGAAATTTCCTTCATCGTCGCTTATCGTGTAC
>JANQRB010000081.1 GCA_028284775.1 Candidatus Kapaibacterium sp.
GCCCCGCGAAGAGTGGCAATACCGCAGTACGCTGCCCTTCACCGGCGGCGCCGATCTGTCCTATTCACAGCGCTTCGGCCGCCTGGGCCTGCTGGCGGCCGGTGGCGTCAAGCGCACGGAAGGCCACCACGACTACCTTAAAACCCTGCGCTGGAATGGCTTTGTCAAAAGCAGCTATGACCTTAGCGACGCCACGCAGATAAGCGCCTTCGCCAACGTCGCCCGGCAGACCCGCGACAACTTTGTCTTCTGGAAGGATCTGCGCAACGCGACGCGGCCGCCCGACGGCACGAATCGCGACGAAGAAATCGTTTCCGATAAGTTAGCCGTGGCTGCCACGCTACGGCACATTTTTTCGAACGAGCTTTTTGCGACGCTGCGCGGCGGTCTCTATCGCACCGAATTCGAAGAAACCACCACTTCAGCCGACGACGATCAACTCAGCTCCAGCGCCGACGCCTGGAATACGGAATTGCAGGTCAACACTATTCTGAGCGAGAACTGGTTGCTGACGGCGGGAGCGTCGGGACAGCTTAACACCATTGCCGAGAGTTTCCTGGGGGATCAGGAACAAGTCATCCTGGCGGGCTATGCCCAGGCCGAGTGGAAACCGGCGGATAAGATCACATTGACGGGCGGTGCTCGTCTGGATCACGAAAACACCACGTCTCTTGCCTCCCACACCCAGCTGTCGCCCAAGGCCGGTATGTCTTGGGAGGTCTTTGATTCGACGCGACTGCGCACGTCACTAGGTTTCGGCTTTCGGACACCGACACTCGGCGAACGATTCGCGGAGCTGCGCTTCGGCAATCTGCGGGTCGCGCCCAACCCCACGCTGGCACCGGAAAAGAGCTGGTCGGCCGAGATCGGTCTCAACCAGGACATCGCGCTGGCGGAGGGCGCGTGGAACGTCGATGCCGCCTTTTTTTACAATCGATTCAACGATCTGATCGAACCTATTCTCCCCAGCGACGGCGACGGGAATATCCGCTTTATCAATATCACTCGTGCTCAGATTTTCGGCGTGGAGCTAGGTGTCAAAGGCTGGCTGCCGGGCAATGTTGCCGGGCTGGAGCTGGCCCTCACCGCCATGCAGCCCGATGACCTCGATAGCGATACGGATCTCAAATACCGTTCCAAGTTGCTGTTTCAGACCCGGCTGATTCTGCCCCTGGGGCCGCTGCAGTTTCAGACGGACTATCGCTTTCAGGATCGCTTCGACCACATCGACGATGAAGTTCGTTTCGCCATCCGCGACCACGATGCGAGGGTCGATGTCCACGTTGTCGATATGCGACTGATCGCCGATATGTATAAAGCGGCCGGGCTTCCCCTGCGTCTGACGCTCAATGCCGACAATGTGTTCAACTACTATTACACCGAGATTATCGGCAATCTTGCTCCTACCCGGAGCCTGACCTTGCAGCTTGCGACGCAACTCCCCTGAACCGACCTTGTGGCCGTTCACCGCTGAGCGCAGACAGCCCGGACGGTCGGTCGGATCAAGGTAGTTTTACGGAAGAATACAGTCAGCTCTTGCGGCGATAATAGTCGATGTAACACTCAGGCCCGGCGCCGCCTTAGCAACAGCATCGTGATAGCGAGCGTGCCGAATCCCCAGAGACTGAGCCATAGCGCGCTGACGGGGTCCAGTTGTTCCCCTTCCGCGGTGAAGGGGTCCAGTGATTTACTGAGAAACAGGGCAACGATTGAAATCGCGTTATTGAAGAAGTGTAAAAAGAAGGGCAGGGCCAAACTTTGCGTGTGCCAGGCTATGTAGCCCAGAAAGGCGCCAATCAAAGTGAGCGGCACGAAAGATATCGGGTTGAGATGAAAGAGGCCGAAGAGCAGCGCCGTCAGTCCGATCGCCCAATGTGCCGGCATTCGTTCCTCCAGATGACGCTGGAGATAGCCACGAAACAGCAGTTCCTCGGTAAAGGCCGGGATGACGGCGCCGACAACTAAAGCGCGCAATGTGTCGGCGGGCGTTTCTCCCGCAAGCATCCTGCGATACATTCCTTCGATTTCAAGACTCAATTGATCGAATACGATCCGCCAGGAATCGGGCAGGAGCCAATCCTGCAGCGGCACAAAACCACTTGCAAATACCTGGATCGCCAGAATTCCCGCAATGCCGAGGATGTATTGGCTCAGCGTTACGCTGCCTTCAAGACGCATGCTGACCTTCGCGGGAATGGCAGACAGACGCATGAGCACAATCGTCGGCAACAGCAGAAAGAGCAGCTGGGCGAGGCCCTGCGTGATCGCGGCGGCATGATCGATCGCCAGCTCCGAGGCCCAGGCAGCCAGGAGTGCACCGCCGGATTGATAAAACAGGTACACGAAGAATACGGAGGCGACGGTAAGCATAGCGGAAGAGAGAGCGGGTTTCGGTCGACCCGCGGCAAGGGGCTCCTGTTCTGCTGACGCTGGATTCTCTTCCATTTGTTTCTATCTCGCGCAGTTACATTAGCGGATGTCGTATTGCTGTCGGGCACGTGCTATGGAATAAGCGCTGCGCAAGGCCTGTAAGGCGCTGCGGGCATCGGCGACACCTTTGCCGGCCAGCGAAAATGCGGTACCGTGATCGGGTGAAGTCCGAACGATCGGCAGACCGGCGGTAAAGTTAACGCCGGCGCCCCGGGCCAGCATTTTCAGTGGAATGAGTCCCTGATCGTGATACATCGCCAGAATGCCGTCGTATCGTTTCCAGTCGCCATGAGCGAAAAAGCCATCAGCCGGAAACGGCCCCTTCACGACGATGCCATCGGCCCGCGCCGCTTCGATTGCCGGTGTAATATGGTGAATTTCTTCATTGCCGATCTCACCGTTTTCACCGGCATGCGGATTGAGCCCCAGAACGGCGATCCGTGCCTCGGGACAGGCAAAATCCTGCTGCAGACTGCGGTTGAGCACGCTGATTCGTTCGTAGACAACCTCTTTGCTGATCGTATCGGGAACGGCGCTCAGCGGCAGGTGGATACTCGCAAGCCCAACACGAATGCCTTCGCCGCACAGGACCATCATCGGATTAGCAATGCCGCTGCGAGCGGCAAAAAATTCGGTTTGGCCGGGGAAGGTGCTGCCCGCGAGGTAGAGTGCTTTTTTGGCGATCGGCATTGTAACGACTGCCTGTGCGCTGCCGTCCAGGACGGCGGCGGCGGCGCGTTCAAGCGCTTCGAGCGCCAGAGCCCCCGCATCGGCCCGCAAGCGGCCCGGAGCCAGCTCGGGTTCCGTTTCACATGGCAGCAAGCCGCAGCGCACAGCACCCAAGGTCACGTGTTCGCCATCGATGCTGAGCGGCAGACCCAATTCCACTGCGTAGCGTTTCAGCGTAGCGGCATTGGCAACGACACTGAAGCGTACGGTGTTTTCACTGTCTGCTTCCGAGCGCCACTCGGTCAACGCCTTTACCATCACTTCCACACCGATGCCGTTAGGATCGCCACAGGTGATAACTATATGCATGAGATTTCACGTCGATTTACGAATTACTACAAAGCGGATTCCTCCGGCGCCGGATCGGTCACCGCTGCTTTCTTTGGCATATTGAGGCTTCGGAGAGCAGAATTCCGGCAAGCAATCAACGCAGCAGCGTCCTTCTAATTGCAGCAGAAAAAATTTGCCGACCTGTAACAAAGGCATAACTAATTGATATATAGCTCGTAGAGAGAGCGATTGAAAATCAACCATTCCCGGCACTTGACAATCACGAAACCAGGATAACTGCCTCTATACGATTTTACTACTATTTTCTTGCTTTTCGAACTTGAAGGAATTAGTTTTGTATAATTTATCAGTAAGATATTTGTTCTAACGAGTAATTAGACGAATCAGAACTGATATACGAATCAGCGGGTTTATTGAGAATATAAATCGCTGGGCATTGGGTTCGGAAAGTACGCATATCCCAATAGATTTCGTAGGGAGGTAGTTATGGCAATGGATTTGGCTCTGCAGATCGAGAATCTGTTCAGGACAGATCGCAAGAAGTTCCTGGGATTTATTCGGCAACGCGTTCGGACGGCCGAAGAAGCCGAAGACATTTTGCAAGACGTTTTCACAAACGTCCTGGCAGCTTCAGCCAACGTATCGAAACCGATTGAAAACATTGCGTCGTGGGTATTCACGGCAGTTCGGAATCGTATTATTGATTCGTACCGGAAGAAACGCGCTGAAACGTTCTCGGATATGCAATTGCCCGGCCAGGCGGAAGACGGAATGGACAGCTTTGAAAACTTCATTACCGATCTTTCCACAAGTCCTGAAAACTCTTTGATGCGTAAAACCATCTGGGAAGCTGTGCAGGACGGTCTGAAGGAGTTACCGAAAGAGCAACGGGAAGTGTTCGAAAAGAACGAGTTCGAGGGAATTCCATTTCGGCAGATTGCCGAAGAAACGGGTGTCAATATCAATACTCTGCTTGCACGTAAGCGTTATGCCGTCCTGCATTTGCGCAAGAAATTGTCCGAATTGTATGACTCGGTAAACGCAAACCTTTGAAATTAACAGTAAAAACTCTTTCGATAAAAGAGAAGCCTGTCGTCCCCGAACGGCAGGCTTTTTTTGTTGCCCGTGCGAACATCAGTCGTCAGACGAGGCAACATAGGATCCGGGCATGAATGCCATCGCAATTTTACAACATCTTGTTTCCCATTTCGTAGAAGCACAGACAGTAGCGCTCAGATTGAACAGGACTCTATCGACGTGGCAAAATTTTTCATTATCCTCTTGGCGATTGTCGTTGGCTTTATCCTCGCTGTGAATTACGCGCTGGGGGCCCTGCGGCGAATGCTGGGTATCCCACCCCGCAAAGGAGGTTTCCAATCCTGGGCCAAATGGTTCGGCCACCAAAAGGAGCGCAGCAGACAAGAGGCTGCTTCCGCAGACAAAGTGCTTTATGAAAAGGACGATGTCGTGGTGCTGAGTGGCGATTCACAACAAAGCGTCGAAACGGGCTTTGACAAAATCCGTGATGCCCGCTTCAGCGAGAAGAAGAAAAACAGCTGATTGCACCACAAGAAAATCGCCTATTCCAGCACCAGCCCGGCGGTACGCGTTTCGCCGTTGACGGCGGTTAGACGACACCAATAGTAGCCCGATTGAATTCCCCGCAGCCGCAGATCAATGCTGCCCGGCAATCCGGCCCCTTCCTTCCGAACAACGATCCGCCCCAGCGCATCGATGAGAACAAGCTGGCGAATCGGCTCTAAGGCGCCGACCCATGATATGCGCAGCTTTCCAGGCAGCGAAACAGGATTGGGTGATATCAAGATACCCCTGTCGACTTCGCTTTCCCTAAAAGCGACTGACGTTGATCGGCGCCATGCCTCGAACAAGGTCTGCAATGAATCGACAGGCTCGACATCTTCCTCCACGGCATAGATATCCAGGTTCAGGTACGGGTCATCGGCGGGATCGTCCGGACGAGCTACCCGCAGAAAAGCCGAAAGGCCCGAATGGGAACATTGCAGGCTTCCGCCAGCCCGTTTGCCCGCTTGCATAGCATCCATCAGTTTGTGCGCCAGATCGCCCGAACTCCGCAGAAAACCAGCCTCGATCGAATCGACCAGGTTACGCGTGCCATAATTCGCTATAATAACATAGTTGGGACCAACGATCTGGCCGCTAATCCTGTAACTCTGACTACCCGTAAAAGCAGCGGCGAGAGCTCCGTCACCGCTCAGCTTGACGACCCCGAGCTGCCGCTGTTCCGGAATACCGGGATCGCCGGCCAGGATCGAATCGACAATTGCCTGCGGATCGAAGCCCTGATCCAGCAATTTGCCTGCTCGCTTCTGGTTGAACTTGGAAAACCAAAATGACTGCGAATGAATCACTCCCAGGCCCGGGTGGATATCGCTAATTCGAATAAAATCTGCATAACAGGCGCCGCCGCCGCCGCCGACTTCTTGCGTCAGGGTATCAACGGCAATGATCGAAAATGTTGCTTCGGCTGTCGCGCTGCTCAATAGAGCGGCCGCCATCATGACAAAAATGTATCTGCGAATCATATCTTCAATGCCTTGGGGAAATGATGAAAAACTCAATAATCGTCGTCATCGCAACACAAACCGGCCGACTGCGACATTCCGCTTGTTGTCGACCAGACGACAAATATAGTGGCCCGCTTGAAGCCCCCTGGTATCAATGTCAATAGCCTTCTGTCCATGGAAATGATCAGCATGGCGAATACGGCGGCCAAGAGCATCGTAAACGGCAAAGGCAACTATCAATCTCGAGGATTGCGGCCAGCGCAGGCGGATCGATGTTGCGACGGCGGCCGGGTTTGGCGACACCACCGCCGGAGAGCCAGTGGCGATGCTTCGTTCTTCAACCCTTGTTGTTTGCCGCCATTTGTCATAGAGCCTTTGCAGAGAATCGATCGGCTCGATTCCCGGGTCGACGCGAGTGACACGAAGGTCCAGAAAGAGTTGATTGCGTGCATCGCCCGGCCGTGCGACACGAATGAACGACGACATCGATGACTGATCCTGAGTGAGACAGCGACTGTCCGCGCCGACAATATTCGCCCCCTGCATCGCCGCCATCAGCTTGTCGGACAAACTACCCTTGCTACGCAGGAAACGCGCTTCCATCGAGTCCAGCACATAGGAACCGAGCAAAATATTGCCCTGAATGGCATAGTTAGAGCCAAGGATGTGCCCTTTCCAGTCACCATTGCGAATGCCGGTGTAGGCGGCGGCGCGTGGCCCTTTTTCCGTCAGATCCACAAGCCCATATTGCCTGAGCTCGGCGTCATCGCCCTCGCGCCGGATAAGCGTATCGAGAATGGCCTGAGGGGATTTATTGTCCTCCATTAATGCCCGCGCAATTGCCTGATTGTTTAGTGTGTAATACGACTGCGTATGAATTGCACCCCTGCCCGGGTGAACATCGCTGATAATCACGCTGCCGCCTATGCAGGAGGCACCCGCGCTGCCGACTTCGCCGTTCACGGTATCAACCGCGACGATAGAAAAAGTGGCCAGGGTCGAAACCGGCAAGGCCGATACGATAATCACGCATGCAAGCAAAAGTTTCATAAATTTTTTCCTGATGGACTGTTTACAAGTATCGGGTACACTGAACGTTCACAACCAGCTTTGTCGACAAGTTCTGGCGATTTGCCGGAATTCAAACAGCGGAACGGCGGCAGCGGCAAAAACTTCCGTTTTTTTGGTCCCGAGCTATGTTCCCGCCCAATAAAGCAGGGCAAGCGAGAATCAGGCAGCAAAGAGCTCGTACAATACAGGCTTGCTGGGGCTGGCATCCGACTCGACGCTCATAATTTGAAAGCTCAGCAAATAACGTCCGTCGGAGATAGTATCCGGCACATAGATCATTTCGCTGATTGTTGCGTCGCGTCGCGGAACGCCCGGCAGATTCCAGAAGGCATGATGGGCAAGCAATTCTCCCCCGTCCTCTTCGCGATCCACGGAGGGAAAGTCAACCAAAAGATGTTTGATACCTGCCTCACGGATAGCGGTTGCGGTGCGGGAGTCCAGGTAAACCGGGTTCGTGCCCGAATAGTGCCGGGATCGTTTGGCGTCGCTGTTGGGCAGAGTGCGCAGAATCAGCGCCTGCGATGTCCGACCGGCTAAATAAGCGCTTAGCTGTTTCGGCATAATCAACCGGTCTCCATCTGCCCGCCGGATCGGGTCAAGTGTCAAAAGGTCGGCAATGAAGAAGAATCTCGTCAGACACTCGTTGATCGTAATCCGCTCCGCGGTTATATGACCCACGCACTCGGTGTGAGTGCCGTTACCATGGGCGTTGACGAGCAGATCTTCGCAATTGCATGGGCCGCCGTCGGCAACGGAGCCGACAAAGGAACCGGCACGCACCGGCTCGAATCGCGGCGCCGACAAATGGAAGGCATTGACGTTTGCCGCTCCCTGCCGAAGCGGAATCGATATATCCAGGGGCGCGGCAAGGTCCACCGCGCAGAGTTGTCCGTTGACCTGGAGCTGAGCTTTCATTCTTTCTTTCCTTCAGACTTTTCTGCGAGCAGCGATCGCAGTTCTGTCAGAACTTCGCTCTTCACTGCCGATACAAGTAGACTGTTTTCCCGACGAAGTGTCTCGATATCGCTGCGGAGCTCACTTACCATTTGTTCGACGGCGGCCGTGTTGTCGGATGTCATCTCGTCCACAAAGACGGCATTTGCCAGAGAAAGACCCAATACGCCGCCAGTCAATAGGACAAACATAAAATAAAGGCGCACGAATATCGCAATATTTCGGGTCTCGCTCGAAGCTTCCAGGATACTTGGAATTTCATTCCAGCCTTCGACCGTGAAGGCATGGAATAGAGCAAATGAAGAGCGAATCGGATTGCCGAAGTATTGCGGCACCATCTCACCGAAGATCATCGTTGCAACGACCGCGAAGACAAAATTCAAGAGGAAGAGCGCCAGGAAGACTCCAAACGACGCTTTTAAAGCGCGACCTATCCCGGCGTAAATTTTGTCGGCATCGGGGATAAACTTAAAAGCGCGGAACAGACGCAGCAATCGCCCCAGGCGCAGGATCAAGAATGCGCCGACGGTATGGGGAGCATCAAAAATCGTCAGCAGCGATGGCAGACTGAGCGCAAGGATCACAAAGTCGAATTTGTTCCAGCTGTCACGCCAGTAGCTCGCAAACCCGGCGCCGGTAATCTTCAACCAGGCCTCGAGCACGAAGAATAGAACACAGAATACATCGAGTACCGCCAGGCCAAGGCCGGCTCTTGCATGAATATCCGGGAAGCTGTCCAGAAAGAGCAGCAGCGCATTCAGGCTGATAACACTCAGCACAATACGCTCGTGCGTTATGTACTTTCGGATTGAATGCATGACGAAGAGCGTTGATGATTCCAGACGGACAGACCGATTATTTCTGTTCTTGCGGTATGCTGCCGGAACGAGATCCCGGCAGCCATTTGGGAATGGCGTCGATCAGGCTCTGTGTGTACTCACGGCGCGGCGAGCGATAGACCTCATCGGCATTGCCGAGCTCCACGATTTTCCCATGCCTCATCACGGCGATCCGGTCGCTGATAAACTTAACGACACTGAGATCATGCGAAATAAAAATATAGCTAAGGTCGAATTCTTCACGCAATTCCACCAACAGGTTGAGTACCTGAGCCTGCACCGAGACATCCAGGGCCGAAACTGATTCGTCGCACACGATAAATCTTGGCTTGAGCGCCAGGGCGCGGGCAATACAGATTCGCTGCCGCTGGCCGCCGGAAAACTCGTGGGGATAGTGCCGGGCATAACGCGGCTCCATGCCCACCTTGATCAGGAGTTCGGCTACATAGTCGCGACGCTCGGCCAGGCCGGCGTGAGTGTTGTGCACCTTGAGCACTTCCATCAGGCTTGATCCTACCGAAAAGCGCGGGTTCAGCGAACCGTAGGGATCCTGGAAAATTATCTGCAGATCGCGGCGCAAATTCCGCAGTTCCGCTCCCGCCAGAGTCCCGACATCGCGACCGGCAAAGCTGACCAGGCCGGCGGTCGGTTCCACCAAACGCAATATCGCCCGGCCAGTCGTGGTTTTGCCGCAGCCGGACTCACCCACCAGGCCGAGCGTTTCGCCTTTGCGTACCTCAAAATCGATGCCGTCCACGGCCTTGACACTGTCCCGCGAACGACCGAACAACCCCGCTCCCAGCCCGAAATGCACCTCAAGTCCGCGAACGCTCAGTAGAACTTCCTGTTCGTTTACAGCCCGGCGGCGGCTTTGCAGTTCCGCATCGGGCATGGTCAGCTTATCGACAAGATCTTCAATGTTCCGATCCGAGCGCGTCACAAAGGCGCCGCCGTCCTTTTCTTCCATAAAATCATTGACGGTGGGCAGGGAACGCAGTCGGCGTTCCAATGGCGGGCGGCATGCCAGCAGTCCCCGCGTGTATGGGTGTTCCGGCTGCTCAAAAATTTGCTGCACCGGACCGTACTCAACGATCCGCCCGCGATACATTACCGCAACGTCATCAGCGATTGAGGCAATCACACCGAGGTCGTGGGTAATAAAGATCAGGCTCATGCGATGGCGCTCCTGCAGCTCGCGCATCAGATCCAGAATGCGGGCCTGCACCGTCACATCCAGGGCAGTCGTAGGCTCGTCGGCGATCAGGACATCGGGACGACAACTCATTGCCATCGCTATCATAATCCGCTGTTTCTGTCCCCCGGAAAGCTCATGCGGATATTGGTCGACCATCGTTGCAGGGCGCGGCAACTGTACTTCGCGGAGCAGCTCGATCGTCCGTTCGCGCGCCTCGCGGCGATTCATTCCCCGATGCAGGCAGAGAGCCTCCGCAATCTGATCCCCGCAGCGATAGACAGGATTAAGCGAGGTCATCGGCTCCTGAAAAATCATCGCCAGTCGATTGCCGCGATAGGCGCGCATGTCCTTGGCGGAAAGTTGCAGGAGGTCAATCGGCCCCTCCCCGCCGTCGAACAGAATACGCCCCTGGACGATCTGTGCCGGAGGTGTCGACAGCAGACGCATTATCGATAAGGAGCTGACCGATTTCCCTGATCCCGATTCGCCGACAATGCCGAGGCTGCGTCCCCGCCCGAGCGCGAAGCTGACATCATCCACCGCTCGAACTTTGCCACGTTCGGTCGTAAACTCCGTAATGAGATTTTCTACTTGCAGCACCGTCGTGTCGATGTCTATCTCCGTCGTCAGTTAACAAAGAAGCTCCGTCATCGCCGCCGGCCACGCTTGCATACGCACACCATGCCGATAATTGCGACCTGGCTACGCGAAGATCGAGGACAAAATACCGCGGCCTTTGCGCTTCGCGATCGTGATGCCGGGATTTTGCTGCTCAAACAGATTCAGCACGGCCGGCTCGCAGAGCTCATAAAATTCCGGATCGAAGTTTGCCTGATCGAGATGCGCCAGCACGTAATCGATCGGGCGTTCTTCTCGCAGCCAGCGTTCACAGGTGCTATGTCGGTAGCGAATGCCCATCGTATTGAAGCCGATCACGGCTTTGTCATTGTACACGATGCGAATGCTGCGTTTGCCGTCGGGGTGCTCCCAGTACAGGTTTTTTTCGCCCGGGGTGTTAAAGTTAACAAGACCATAGGTATGGTATTCAATATCGAAAAACTTAGCCGAGTTAAACAAAATTCCGCGTTCGTATTTGCTGCGCGTGCCGCAGATAGTGTGGGCCACGACTTCACCGTGCATCTTGCCTGTATACCACAGTTGCTCGATGCGGTTGCGCTTCTCCGGGTCGGGCACGATAATCTCGGCGCAGTCGCCAATGGCATAAACGTCGGCGACATTGGTTTCCAGATAATCGTTCACCAATACGCCGCGATTGCAGTCGACCGCGCTGCTCCGCAGAAAGTCGATATTGGGGTGGACGCCGGCCGTAAGAGCTACAAACTGGCAGGCGATTTCTTCGTCCTGGTTGCTGCGAACGGCACGTACGCGGCCATTGGCATCCGGCAATATCTCTTTCAGTTCGGTTTGCAAACGCAAGTCGACGCCGTGTTCGCGAACGTGCCGCGACACCATAGCGGCTTCTTCGGCGGGCAGCACGTTGTCCCAGTACTCTTTTTCCCGCACCAGAAAGCTTACCGGAATCGAGCGCGAATCGAGCATCTCGGCCACCTCAATTCCGATGAGTCCGCCACCGACAATAACCGCGTGCTCAACATCTTGGGTGTTTTGCTCCATCAGTTCGAGATCCTGCATCGAGTAAAGTCCCTGCACGCCGCGCAGATCCTGTCCAGGCCAGCCGAACTTGTTGGAAGCCGAGCCCGAGGCGATAATGAGGACATCGTAGGGCATCACGATCCCGCTGAGCAGCTCGACTTTTTTGGATTCCGTGTCCACCCGCGTCACATAATCACGCAGGCGAGCGATGCGATTTTTTTCCCAGAACCAGTCCTCGTGAGGCTTGGTATGATCGAAGGTCATGTGGCCCATGTAAATGTACATCAGGGCCGGGCGCGAATAGAAATACTCTGTCTCCCCCGAAATGATGGTGATATCATCGTCGCTCAGCTTGCGAATGTGACGAGCGGCCGTCACGCCCGCGATTCCATTGCCTATGATAAGCACGTGACTCATGCACTCCTCCCTTGTAACAGCAACAAGAATTTCCGGAATCGACCCGTGCCGGTCGGTATCTGAGGTCCGAATCGGCGACAGGAAAGACAGGGTAACCACCGCCTATCAAGTATCGTTCCGCTCGTCAGAGGCAGCCCGGCCGCGCTGATGAATTTTCACCAGCAGGGTCGCGAGCGCCGTCACCGCGACGAGACTGAACAGCAGCAGGTCAGCCATAGGCCCCCCAGCACAACAGCACGATGATTCCACCGACAATACCCAAGGATAGCCAGTAGCAGACCGTACTCAAAGCGCCCGGCAGTTTTCGACTCCAGGGCGCCAGGATAAGAATTCCGGCCGCCGCAATAAGCAGAGGACCAGCGATCGGCAAGGGTAAAATATTGAATAATTGATAGACAGGCAGAAAATACCATGCCGGACGCAACTGCTCCGACGGCACGGCGGCAGCCGAGACATCTGCCGCGATATCTCCAGCGCTCGCCGCCGGCAGCGGCCAGAGGGATGCCATCATGATCAGGGTATAAAACAAAAGAACAGCGAGCACGCCAAAACGCAGCGCGCCGTCGGGCCACCAGACCAGCGTATCGCTAGCTTGCTTGCTGCTTCTGCTCACCAGCGCAACGGCCGCATGAGCCCCAATGGGCGGCAGGAAGGCCAAGGCCAGGCTCACCCACAGGGAATCGGCACTAAAGTTTCCCGTCGTTATTGCGCCGGCAAGCGGCAGCAGGACCAGCAGGCAAAGACTCGTCAGGCTGCCGCGTAATTCGGAATGAACCTGTACGGCATTCCCTTCCGCCTTGCGCTGCCGACATAAAACAGCGATTGCGACAGCCGGAAGCAGCAATAGCGGCAGCAGCGTCACGTGCAGCGCATACATGCGCGGCAGGGTCGCAGCATCGACGGTCGGGCCACCGCGCAGCAGGTCGGCCAGCAGCGGACCCAGGGCCGGGATTGTCTCCTCGACGGCTGAGAGTCCGATTTCGGCCGCTGCGAGGCCAAGCTGACTCCAGGGAAGAATCGAGCCGGTATATGCGGCTGCCAGCGCCAGGAGAAACAGAGCGACGACCATCAGCCAAAGACCATAGTCGACAGGCCGGCGTCGGAGTGATATCAGTTTCAGGAAGAGGTAGCCCGCGAGCGTGGCAATCAGAAAGCCGGCGGCATAGTGGTGCGCCGCGCGAATCGTCGTGCCGAAGTCCATTTCGCGACTGATACCGTACTCGACACTCTGATACGCCGCAGGAAGATAGGCCGGCCGTCCCGTTGCGGGTAAGTCCAGCACCAGCGCCAGTGAGTCGAAGGGCAGTATCGGCCGCGAATCTTCAACGCTCCAGGGCAAGAACAATACTTCACCTTGCAGGGCTCCCCAGCCGCTTTGCGGATCATGGAAATCGGCGCGGAGCGTCAATGCGACAAGCGGACGGCCCTCGGCATCAACAACAGGACGGGCGGAGGCTTCGTAATTCAGCTGCAAGAGGGGCCCCGTCACGGCCAGTACAAGGAAGGACAGCATGGCGGCGGCGGCAAAATAGGAAGGGAGACTTGTCTCCGTCCCGCGCATGGGACGGTAGATGATACAACGCAGGATCGTGGTATGATGGCCGGCCTGCGGCAAGCCGGAGTCGTCGGGCATACTGCGACCGGGATCAGACATCAGTATTCTTGTCCATCAGTAGCAGATTGTCGTTGCGAAGGACAAGGGGCAGCTCTTCCAGATCTCGCTCCGGGGGCAATTTGGCCACGGTTCCGTCTTCATGAAAGGCTCCGCCATGGCAATGACACTTAAAAAGACGTTCATTGCGATGCCAACGCAGCAGACAGCCCGCATGCGTGCAGCGCAGGTTAAATGCGCGCAGAGAGCCGCTACGCGTTCGAACAATACCCACGCGCTTGGCGCCTAAGCTTAGACTGCGATACCCCGTCGCGCCGACGACTTCCGCCGCGGGCCCGAGATTGAGCGGCGGAGCTGGCGCCCCTTTGCGGGCCGAATCGCGCAGATACATCGCAACGCCGTAGGGCAATGGAAGCAAGAATGCGCTTAACGATCCCGCCAACAAAAGCGATACGAAACGCCGCCTTTCTTCCTCATCCGTCCCGGCCATTGGCTTTCCTTTCTTGCAATCCGCCGTTTACTCCGTCGATTGATTCGCCGGCGCCGCAAATTAGGAAAAAAATGCTATTTTGAGCGCCGCAGACCGGAAGAGAAATGCGGTGGAACACCCGCCCGTCAAATGAAATTTATGCCGCGTAACACTACCAGACAAAGTACCAAAGGCCAGATTCGGCGGCGCCTGCTGCTGTCTCTGCTCCTCGTCGCGCCGGTACTCGGCTTTGTTACTTTTTCCAGCTACGGCCTGCTGACACGGATCGAGCTGGAGATGGAGTATGCCCGCATCGAGCAGGATATTCGCCATGAAGGCGAACGACGGGATTCCCTGCTACTGTGGAACAAACGTCTGCGCAGCGATACACTCCTGATTGAAAAGATGGCGCGTGAAGATTACGGTATGATCAAGCCCGGCGAAACCGTGTATGTCCTGGAACGGCCGGATTAAGCGAGAGGGTATTCAGACTGATGTACGGTGCAATCGACCTTGGCGGAACGAATATTAAGGCGGCTATTGTCCGTCCCGACGGGCATATTCTCGCCCGTCAGTCGGAGCCGACCAATGCGAAGGCGGGGCCGGATGCCGTGCTTGCGCAGATGCGCCGCTGCGTCGAGTGGCTGTGCCGACACGAGCATCCCATTCAGGCGGTCGGCGTCGGCGTTCCCGGCGTCGTCAATCCTGAGGATGGCTGTGCATACCATCCTCCGAATCTCAGCGATTGGAAGGTTGTGCCCGTTCGCAGCACACTGGCGGCATTTTGCTCGCGGCCTCTCTTTGTTGATAATGATGCCAATGCGGGCGGCATCGGCGAGGCGGAAGCCGGCAACGGCCGGGATGCCGAGAGTTTTCTTTATCTGACACTCGGAACAGGTGTCGGTGGCGCGATTATCCTTAACAAAAAACTGTATCGCGGCGAAAGGGGCGGGGCGGCGGAAATCGGCCATATCATCGTCCGCGAAGATGTGGCGCCGGAAACAACGGAGCCCGGCTTTCGCGCAGGTACCATGGAGGAATACATCGGCCGCGAGGGTCTCATCGACTTTGTACGCGAATTTGTCAGCCGCGCCGGTATCGACAGTCCGCTGCGTGACAAAGAACATTTCGACGTTGCGGATATTTCCGTGGCGGCGCATGAAGGCGATCCGGCGGCACTGGCCTGCTTTCGCCGCGCCGGGCAGATTCTCGGCGCCGGATTGGCGTCGGTATTGGCAATACTCGATCTGCAGGTCGTAATAGTCGGCGGCGGAATTTCCCAGGCCCACCCGCTGCTACTGGATACTGCGCGCGAGACCCTGCGCGAGCGCGCCATTCCAACAGTCGCCGAGCGCGCCGTCATCCGTCTGGCGCGCTTTGGTAAGGACGCAGGTCTCGTCGGCGCGGCTATGCTGGCCAAAAATGCACTCGACCGTCCCCGGACCGGCAATTTGGTGCAACCTGAGCGTTAGCCTGCGTACTCCGACCAGCTTCCCGGAAAATGAATCAAATGTTGCGAGTGTGGATTGAAGGCCTCAACAGGACTCGTCTTGTGCGCGACATTGAAGAACAATTCGGATCAACGCTAGTGCTCTTTCAAATAAGTTTTTCAGCATTCTCCTCCCCTTTAGAAAAAGGGGAGGCTGGGATGGGTTATGAACTCTCAAGGTCTTTCTAACTCCCCTGGCCCCTCTTTCAAAAGAGGGGGACTGAAATAAACTAAATTGAAAAAGCACTAGAATAGTAAGATACTGATTCATGCCAGAATGGCTATGGTATCATCGATGAAGTGTTGAACTTCAATTTTTTGAATGAAGTCTATTCAGTTCCGCTCGATTGATTTGAAATGGTATTCCTGTCAAGCAGCTCGATCCGGTCAATTGATAGCGCTTCATCACATTCTTCATTAGAAAACGATCTAAGTAAAAAGCTATGCGCGAAATTATTAGCACTGACCGGGCGCCCGCTCCGATCGGGCCGTATTCCCAGGCGATCAAGGCATCCGGAACAATGATATTTCTTTCCGGCCAGATACCCTATAACTCGGCGGGTGAGCTGGTCGGCGACGACATTGCGGCGCAGACACGACAGGTGCTGCTCAATCTTAAGGCGGTACTGGCGGCGGCGGACTGTGACTTCCGGCATGTTGTCAAAACGAATGTCTACCTGCTGGACATGAACGAGTTTGCCGCGATGAATGAAGTCTATGCCGAATTTTTCGGCGAGAGCAAGCCCGCCCGGGCCGCGATTCAGGCCGCGCGCCTGCCAAAAGATGTTCGGGTGGAAATCGAAGCGATCGCGATGCAATAGATGAAAAGGCGATTTATCATCATCGTGTCTTGCCTGGCCGTCAGTCTGGCAGACAGTTCCACTCTTCAAGCTACACAGACAGGAACGAAAGGCCTGTCGGCGTATGAGCATGCTACCTGGCCAGGGCACGCGACATGGGCAAGGGTGGAAGCACTCGGAAGCAATGACTCTTTTGCGGCGATCAGCAAGGAGAGGTCTGCGCTGCCGAGTGACGCTTTGCGCAGACTCCCGGCTCTCTTTGCCGAGGCCGCGACAGAAGGCAAGCTGCCTACAATCGGCCTTATCGGCGCGGCCAATCCCTTTCGAAGGATCAGTGCGCCGCACTTGTTTCCACCATCTCCGCCGCAGGACAGCATCGACACCCTGCTTCCGCCGCCGCTGAAGCTTCTTCCCGCGAATACAGCGTCCGACTCCTTTTCGGATGAAGAGCTTGACTGGACGAGTACGGACAAAGTCAACAGCGCTGCGACACCGGAGCCGAAGGTAACGCCCTGGGGCGCTGTCTGGCGTTCGTTGCTGCTGCCGGGCTGGGGACAGTACTACGTGGAATCCTACTGGAAAGCGCCGCTGGCACTTGGAGCCGCCGGCTTCTTCGCCTTTCGCATAATCGATTTCAACAATCAGTTCACCGATGTCTGTCGCGAAATTGAGGCCAGCGACGATGACGATCCACTATTGCCGTTTTTGAAGCGTAACCGCGAATTTTACCGGGACAAACGGGATGAGTCCGCCTTCTATCTGGCGATTGTTTACCTGATCAGCACCATTGACGCCTATGTGGGCGCCCACCTCTATGAGTTCGATGTCAGCGATGATCTGAGTGCCGCCATGAACTTCGATCCCGCCACTTCCGCTCTTCGTTTGACCGTATCCTGGTAAGAAACACAGGGCGCCGCCCATTTTGTTTTCCACGGCCGAAGGTCGTAACTTTGCGCGGCCCAAATGGCGGGTTTAGGTCATCGCATCACATTGAGTAAAGGGTCTTAATGGAAATCAAGAACTTCGTCTTTATTCCCATTCTGCTGGCAGCTTTCGCCTTCTTCTTCTACAATGTCAACCGCTTAATATCTTACCTTAAAGTCGCCAAACCCGAAGATCGCTTTCGTGAAATCGGCCAGCGCCTGCAGCAGGCACTCGTGGTCGCGATCTTTCAAAAGAAAATACTACGGGACAAAGTCGCCGGGCCAATTCACGCCGGAATTTTCTGGGGCTTTCTTATTCTACTGGCCAGCGCGGCTGAGGCCCTGCTCGAAGGAATACATCCGGCATTAACTCTCGATTTTCTCGGGCCGCTCTATTCGCTTGCCACGATTTTAACCGACCTCTTCTGCACCCTGATTATTGTGGCGACTATTATAGCCGGCTGGCGGCGCGTCGTCACTAAAGTACAACGATTGCAGGTCAGTCAAGCCGAAACCAGAGAAGCACTGTTGATCCTGATGACGATATTCTTCATCGTCACTTCTCTGCTCCTGCAGAATTCGGCGCGCATTGCAATGGATCATGACCTGAGCTGGGCCGTGCGCCCGGCAGGCGAAGTTGTGTCGCTGCTCATAAGTAGCGGAGCCGCGCCTATAGTTTTTGAGATTTGCTGGTGGATTCACATTGTACTGATTCTCTCCTTCATGAATTTCCTGCCCTATTCCAAGCACCTGCACGTGCTGACTTCCGTTCCGAACGTGTACCTGGGCCCGCTGGAGCCGACGAACAAATTGAAGGCGATTGATTTCGAAGAGGAAGGAGTTGAAAAGTTCGGCGTAGTGGACGTGGAGGACTTCACCTGGAAAACGCTCCTCGACGGTTATACTTGCACGCACTGCGGACGCTGTACGAGCGTCTGTCCGGCGAATGCAACCGGCAAGGTACTTGACCCGCGTTCCATTATTGTGAATATCAATGCGCGAACGATGGATCGCGCCCCGGAGCTCGCTGCGGCCCCGGCCGGTATGAATGACGGCGACAATGGCGAGGCATCGTCTCTCGCGAGCGATGAATCCAGGTTGATCGGCGACTATGTTTCCAGGGAAGCGCTTTGGCAGTGTACGACCTGCGGTGCCTGTATGCAGGAATGCCCTGTGATGATTGAGCATGTACCCGCCATAGTGGACATGCGGCGCTCGCTGGTAATGATGGAAGCCGACTTTCCGCCTGAAGCGCAGACTGCCTTAAACAACATCGAGACCAATGCCACGCCCTGGGCCTTTTCGCCGATGGAACGCGCCGATTGGGCGGATGGGATGCAGATCAAAACGCTGGCCGAAGACAATGAGATGGAAGTCCTCTTTTGGGTCGGCTGCGCCGGCAGCTATGACGAACGCGCCAAACAGATTACCCGCGCTTTTGCCGAACTGATGCAGATAGCGGATGTTAACTTTCGCATCCTGGGCACCGAAGAAAAGTGCACCGGCGATCCCGCGCGCCGTATCGGCAATGAATACCTGGCCGATATGATGATTAAGATGAATGTCGAAACGCTCAACAACTACAATGTTAAAAAGGTCGTCACTACCTGTCCACATTGCTTTAACACCATGCGCAATGAATACCCTGATTTCGGCGGCAAGTATGAAGTGCTGCATCACACGCAGTTTATCCAGGACCTTACCAATTCCGGTCGATTGAACATCGAGCGATCGGCGATCTCCAGTGAAGCGGTCGCCTATCATGACTCCTGCTACCTCGGACGCTACAATGAAGAATACGATGCGCCGCGCAGCACGTTGAAGCAGGTGCCCGGCCTGGAAGTACTCGAGGCGCCGCGTTCACGCGACCGCGGCTTCTGCTGCGGCGCGGGCGGGGGACAAATGTTTATGGAAGAGACCGAAGGCAAACGTGTTAACATCGAGCGGACGGAAGAGCTGCTGGAAACGGGCGCGAAGACAATCGCCGTTAACTGTCCATTCTGTACACAAATGATTACCGACGGTGTAAAAAGCAAGGATCTCGGCGAGGAAGTGCAGATCAAAGATGTCTCGGAAATTTTACTTGAATCAATCAAAGCTAAGACGGAAAAATAAGCAGCTAACGTCCGGCCGCAGAGACGGTGCGAGCAACGGATATAACACACATGAATTTGGCGGCAATACGTCCGGTGCGTCTGTCGGGCGTAGGACGTTTAAGTCGTCGCGGCCCAGCGTTCCAGTCTGCTTATCCACCAGTTCCATTCCAGCTCGGCTCCCGCGCGTTGCTTGGAAACCGCCGACGCTTTTGCCCAAAGCAACATGAATGCGCCGCAGACAACACCCGCCTCTTCAAGCCGTTGCCAGAGTTGATTATCCAGGCTGTGGCCTAAGCGAGCTTCCAACATGCTTCGATACTTCTGAAGAGCCGCTTCCTTGGAATCAAACAGCCGGGTGGCATTGACGGCCAGGAACCAGCCGACGTCAAAAGTACAGGGAGCATGCCCCACAAATGCCCAGTCCAATAAACATAATTGACTAGCGCCGGCTTTCGCAAAGTTTGCTACTTTACTGTCCCCATGAACCAGAGTCAGTGGAAGATTTTTCCATGGGCCGACGATCTCTTCAGGATCCGACAAAAGCGCATTTTTGATTTGAACAGGCAACAATGACATAGCATCCTGCCATCCCGCCTTAATCGACCGATGCACATCTCTGGCGGAGCCCCCCTTGTATTCCTGATGATCCAGAGGCCCCATGAGATAGATAAAGTCGGCCATATGCTGCAGCCAGGTCAATGAGCTCAGGCGGGGAGCTTCCCAATAACAGGCATGCAGAGCGGCCAAAGAATCAAGCATCAGATCCTGATCCTGCTGCGGAAGGTTTGTTTTTTCGTCGGGGAAGAGACCGTGGCTGACATCGTCCATCAGCAGTCCGAACTGAGCCGATTCAATTCCAACCAGGCGGTATGGCGAACGAAATATCCTGTGAATATGAGTCAGTTCAGGCGCAACAAGCGCTGCGGCCTCTCGTCCGATTCGGTCATTGCTGCGATGAGAAAACCAATCATCGTCCAGATTCAGCTTCTTGAGAACGAAGCGCGATTCTTCACCGGAAGGGTAGCGCAAACGCAATCGTGAAAAGCCTGCCCCGGAATAGCCGGTGGTACTGAGTGTTTCGACAGACAGAGTGTCAAAGTCGCCAAATTGACTTTTGAGTACCCCTACATCGGTCAGGGCTTGAATGGAAGCTAGCTGACGCGGAGCGCTATTCATAAGGGAAGACCGGGTTTAACTGAATTTATAAATCGGCTAGGGCATGTTCGCCGCCCACAGACTAAAGATATCGATTAAAATTGAAGATCAATGCCTGCCGATATTCCGAGTCTCTTCCTGGCGATACAGTTCGTCTGTTCAGGTGCACTTTGTTACGGATTTCGGAACTGCCGGGCGCCTTATTGGTTGACCGGTCCCGAACTCATTGTACAGGCATGTTCGAATGCCTACCTTGAGATCAGTTTGGTGAGATTATTTCTTCACTGTTTCACCAACAGCGCCCTCGCCCTTCAATTTACCTACAGAGGAACGATGTTACATCGCATATCCTGCGGGATAGTATTGTCCGTAGTGTTGATAATGATCAGTATGCCGCTTGTCGGCAATGCCGCCAACCGCGTCAGCTTCAGCATCAAAAACCGTCAGGCCGCCAACGGCACATACAGCGCCGAACTGTGGGCGGAGATAGCTACCGGGGTTACCTGGGACATCATTTCCTCGAATATAGCGCTTGCATATAATACCTCCGCGCTTTCCGGTCAAATGCTGACGACGGCCTTCGAAGCGAATGCGCTTCTCACGGCGAATGGAGTAGTCCTGTCACAATCTGTCGGCACCGGGTTCTTACGGATCAACATGCTTAAATTTCCAGGCCAATATTCCGTTAGCTCGGGCAGTCTGCACATTGCGACCTATCAATGGACCATCAGCGACGGTTCGCTGAAAGACGAACTTGCATTTGTAACGACCGGCTCCTCGACAATCGTGTTTAACGGCGCGACGCAGCTGGACTTCAACACCGGCAATTCAAATGGATATGGAGCGGAAGACCCGGTCTCCCTGACCGTGGACGGCCTGGACATCGAGCTGCAACCGCAAAATACGGCGGTCTGCGCCGGCGACGATGCCGAATTCGGGATCAAAGCGACCGGCGCAAGCCTGACTTTTCAGTGGGAAAAATCAAGCGATGCAGGCAGCTCCTGGAATGACGTGGCCGGCGCCACAACAACAACTATCACGATATCGTCGGCGCAGTCATCCGATAACGGCACGCAATACCGATGCGTCGTCAGTTCGGCATCGGACATCGTTACGTCGAATTCCGTCACTCTCACGGTTAACCTGGCGCCTGGGGTTAATTCCCAGCCTAGCGAAGTTGCCGTCTGCGTAGAGGAAACGGCCCTGTTTACCGTTCGCGCTACCGGCAATCCGAGTCCCGCTATTCAGTGGCAAGCAAGCACAGACAGCGGTGCCTCATGGGGTGATGTTTCAGGCGCAACCACCACAACGCTGACATTAACAAATGTGCAGGCGGTGGCTAATGGCAATCTCTACCGGGCACGTTTACACAATACCTGTGCGACAGTGTTCAGCACAGAAGCCGCATTGTTCGTCACGACGCTGCCGACGATTGTCGTGGAGCCCATGGCAACAACGGCGGCAATCGGCGCCGATGCAGTTTTCACAGCTGAGCTGAGCGGCGAAGGCAACATATTCCAGTGGTTTAAGGATGGCGTCGCTCTGCATGGCGCTACCGCCGCAAGTCTGACAATCGGGCTTGTGCGTCCCGGTGATGCGGGCGACTACTTCCTGGAGGTCAGCAACGCATGCGGTGTGATCATCACTTCGTCCAGCGTAAGCCTTAGCGTTGTCCAACCTGCCGTCGTCTCGGCAATCGCTTACATACAGGGTTATTGGAACGGCCTGGACCATCGACGGACCTCGGTGCTGCTGGAATTGTATGACGGTGCCTCGCCGATCAGCGCTGTCCCCGTAGCATCACAGGCGGGCATCGTAGCACACGACGGCAGTGTCAGTGTTCAATTCGTTAATGTCAGCGATGGCAGCTATTGGCTTGTCCTGCGACATGGCGGACATCTGGCAATCGTATCGGCCGCAAAAGTAGCCATCACGGCGGGAAGTACAACATTACACGACTTCAGCTCCACGTCCAATGTGTTTAACGGAGCGAACGCCATGGACCAGGTCAACCTCAACGGCACGCTGTACAATGTGCTGAAGGCCGGTGACCTGAACGGCGACCTCAGTGTCGGGGCCGACGATTTTCTGCAGCTACTCCTGCCGAATTTCGGCGCATCCAACCCCGGATCGGCACCGTCTGCTGATTGAGATTCCCCGGCGCCATGATGTAGGCGAACAGCAAAATCTGCGAATCACGACACCAACCTACGGTCCGCTCGCGACCGGCCCCTTCAGATCTCGCAAAAAAAATCGCCCGGGGTTCTGCGTGCCCCGGGCGATCGAATACCTGAACCGGGTCGCCCTTAATGAATCAACGTCGATACTCCCTTTATCACCGCGCCCAGTCTGATTGCGTCAAAGATTCGTTCTTCACTTGCGCCGGCTTCACGCACTGATTGTTCATGTGAATTAACACAGGCTTCGCAGCCATTCACGGCCGAAACCATCAGGCTCGCCAATTCGAAAAACTCCTTGCCGAGAACGGGGTTCATCATCAAGGTCATTTTCAAGCGCGCAGGTAAATCATCGTATTTGCTATGTCCGGCAAAATGCCGAAAACGATAGAGAACATTGTTACTGCTTAACAGCGAGGTGAGGGCATGCATTTCCCCCATCTCCTGATCGCTCGCGCCAAGGTCGCGGGCACGACGCGTAAAGGCCGTCTTTAGCACGGCATTGCGCTCGTTAACAGCTACGCCGAGCGCCAGCAAAGCCGTTTCCTTTTCGCTCAGATGTTGCGACTTCAGCGTGTTTTTGAGATTAACTTTTGTGTCGCGGATAAACTTCTGCTCGCCCTCTGCAAGCGCATCGAGGGATGCGAAACTTTGCGAATTGTCGACACCCAACAAATCCAGCAATTCCTGTTTAGCCTGATGTAACTCTTCCCGCAGCGACATAATGTCAATCCTCTCTTTCAATGTTGTTAATGACGAATTCTTCGCGAAACTTCACGCTCTTCTTCACACATCCAACGCACCGGGAATTCGACTCAGACGCTCAGGGTTTCCTGGCCGCGCTCCCAGTTGCAAGGGCAGAGCTCGTCGGTCTGCAGAGCGTCCAGGGTACGCAGAACTTCCGCAACATTGCGCCCAACGGACAGATCGTAGACCGATACCCAGCGGATCGCGCCGCGCGGATCGACGATGAATGTGGCGCGGTAGGCAACCTTTTCATTGTCTTCGAGGATACCGAGCTGTTCCGCCAGTGATTTGGATGTATCGGCAAGCATCGGGAATTTGAGATCGCGCAAATCATCATGTTCGCGACGCCAGGCTAAATGCACGAACTCGGAGTCGGTCGACGCACCGATCAGGAGAGCATCGCGATCGATAAACTCCTCATAGTGCTGGTTGAATTCGGCGATCTCCGTGGGACAAACAAAAGTGAAGTCCTTCGGCCACCAGAACATCACCATCCATTTACCCGCTCTTTTGTGATCTTCAGACGTCACATCAGCGAATTCCTGACCTTTTTCAAGCGATAACACCGCCGTTTTTTTGAAGCGAGGAAAAATCGAACCTATGGATGCGACATGACTACTCATTTTTCAGCTCTCCGTTTTGCCGGTTTCCGTAATCGTTAACTCTTTCGATGCACAAAACTAGGCCTTGCAGCGTCATAATTCAAATCGATTGTTTCTATAATTTCATAGACAATATCTATAAACGCTATGACACTTGTTCAGCTATCTTATGTAGCGGCGCTGGCTCGTCACCGCCACTTTGCCGATGCGGCGGCGGCCTGTCATGTCTCGCAGCCGACCTTGAGTATGCAGATCCGCAAGCTGGAAGACGAAATCGGCGCGCTCATTTTTGATCGCAGCAAACAGCCGGTGATCCCCACGGCAATCGGCGCGATGGTGATACAGCAGGCGCGCACGGTGTTACGCGAGGCCGGACGCATCGATGAATTGATCGCCGAAGCGCGGGAGGAGATCAAAGGCGATTTCCGGCTTGGAATCATTCCGACGCTGGCGCCGGGTCTGCTTCCCCTCTTCCTCGGAAGCTTTCGCAGAAGCTATCCGAAGGTGGCGCTCGTGGTGGAAGAAATGCAGACGGCGAGTATTCTGGAAGGGCTGCGGCACGATGATCTCGATGCCGGTTTGCTGGCAACTCCCGTCAACACCCCCGGCCTCATCGAGCAGCCGCTTTTTTACGAGCCCTTTGTAGCCTATATTTCACCACGCCATCCGCTCTTCAAGCAAAATCGCATTCGGACGAGCGACATACCGGTCGCCGACCTCTGGCTGCTCAATGAAGGTCATTGCTTTCGCGAACAGGCGCTGCAACTCTGCGGCGCGCGGGCCGAGACGCGGGATACGAGCCATAATTTTCAATTTGCCAGCGGTAACCTGGAGACACTGAAGAAATTGGTCGAGCGGCATTATGGCATTACCCTGCTGCCATGGCTGGAGGCACGTGATCTCCCCGGCGCTCAGCAACGCGATATGCTGCGTAAATTCGAAGAGCCAGTTCCGACACGCGAAATTTCGCTGCTGCTCAGCCGGACCTACCTGAAGCGCCAGATTACGACCGCGCTGGCACAGGAAATTCGCAAGGCTGTCCCTCCTGAGCTGCTCAAAGTCAGCGGGTCATTTATCGTCGGGATTCCCTCGCTCGGAGGGACGAAAGGCCGGCGCCCTCAATGATTCCGGGCTTCATAAAGTGCTTTTTCGAATTGGGCTTTTTTGAATTGGGCTTTTTTACGAATTTCGTAACTTCTGGATTGCAACAGTTGCTAGTTCAAATTCTTGCCCGGGAAGCGTGATGCCGTATTGCAACTTTGAATCTTCCCGGCGATCCATTCTCATGATCGGATTGTGTCTCTGGCGGACAGCCGGCAACCAGTTTACCCCACTGCCTGCCCGGCGTGGCAGCAACATCAGCGTCCCTGAGGCACAGCGCATTCAAGCCGGAGTTTATTATAGTGAGTGAAGCCATTGTGTCGGTCCGTAACCTGAGGACCTCGTTTTTCACCAAAGCCGGGGAAGTCAGAGCTGTCAACGATGTTTCTTTTGATATCAACAAAGGTGAAACACTGGGGATCGTCGGCGAAAGCGGCTGTGGCAAATCCGTGACGTCCTACTCCATTATGCGCCTGCTCGACCCGCCCGGAAAGACGGTTGGCGGTCAGGCATTTGTCGATGGCGTCGACGTGCTGGCCCTGGAAGAGGATGCCATGCAGGACGTACGCGGCAACAAGATGGGAATGATCTTCCAGGAGCCGATGACGGCGCTCAATCCGGTCTTCACCATCGGCTATCAACTGGACGAGCAAATTATGAAGCACCTGAAGCTGAGTAAGGCTGCTTCCCGCGAACGCGCCATCGAGATGCTGCACCTGGTGGGCATTCCCTCACCGGACCAACGCTATGAAAACTATCCGCATCAACTCTCCGGCGGTATGCGCCAACGGGCGATGATCGCCATGGCCCTCTCCTGCAATCCCGACTTCCTGATTGCCGACGAGCCCACCACTGCGCTGGATGTCACGATACAGGGACAGATACTCGAGCTGATTCAGTCCCTGCAGGCACGCCTCAACATGACCGTACAGTTTATCACACACGATTTGGGCGTTATATCCGAAATTGCCGATAATGTGATGGTCATGTACGCCGGCCGTACGGTAGAAGTCGCCAGCGCCGAACGCATCTTCGGCAATCCTTCGCACCCTTATACGCACGCCTTGCTCGATTCGATACCCAGGATCGGTCGGCGCATGGAACGGCTGCCGACAATCGATGGCGTGGTGCCTTCCCCTTTGAATCTGCCGAAGGGCTGTTCCTTCCAGAATCGCTGTCCTTTTGCTACGGAGCAGTGCCGGCAGGAGCGGCCGCCCTTGGATACAATCGACCCGGGCCATAACGTGGCGTGTTTTCATCCCCTCTAATGGAATTCTCATGAGCGAAATTCTTCTCGAAGCGCGCGAGCTCAAAAAATACTTCCCGGTCCGTAAAGGGCTGTTCATGAAGCACGTCGGCGACGTCAAGGCTGTCGACGGGGTCTCCTTCACGCTGGAACGCGGGCAAACGCTGGGGCTCGTGGGCGAGAGCGGCTGCGGCAAATCCACCCTGGGACGCACGCTGATCAGATTGTATAAGGCGACCGACGGACAGGTCTTGTTTCGCGGGCGGGATTTCGCCCATATCAAACGGTCCGAGCTGCGCAGCGAACGCAAACACATCCAGATGATTTTTCAGGATCCCTTCGCCTCTCTGGACCCGCGGATGACTGTGGCGCAGATCCTGGAAGAGCCGTTTAAGGTACAGAAGATCGGCGATAGTAAATCGGAACGGATCGAGAAGGTCAAAGAGCTGTTGCGGGTGGTAGGACTGAAACCGGCCATTATGAATCGTTATCCGCATGAATTTTCGGGCGGCCAGCGTCAACGTCTCAGTATCGCGCGCGCCATCGCTCTCAATCCCGACCTAGTCGTGGCCGATGAGCCGGTCAGTGCACTGGACGTCTCGATTCAGGCCCAGGTGCTGAATCTCATGCAGGACTTACAGGAAAAGCTGAACCTGACCTACCTCTTTATTTCGCACGACCTGGCCGTTGTCGAGCACATGTGTGACGTCATCGCCGTGATGTATCTCGGCAAAATCGTCGAAATGGCGCCGCGCGATGAGCTGTTTGCCAACCCGCTTCATCCCTACACCAAAGCCTTGATGAGCGCCATACCCAAGGTCGGCAGCGGCAAGAAAAAAATGATGCGTATCCTGAGCGGCGAGGTACCCAGTCCGATCAATCCGCCGAAGGGCTGCGCCTTCCATCCGCGTTGTGAATTCAAGATAGACGGCAAATGCGACGCGCTTACGCCCGTCCTGCAGCTGCCGTCGGGACAGCAGAACCATCAGGTGGCCTGCTGGCTTCACGAAGAAAAGTAATTGTTGACAATTGAGATATGACAATGGAGAAGCAATGAAAGTCCTAAGCGCATTGGTAGCCTGCACATTTTTGCTACTCGCCGGCTGCTCGTCGGGCGACTCCCGCGACGCACAACAGACTTCCGGTCAGGCCGAAAAAGCGGGAATCAACAGCGATCTGCCCACAAATGCCGAGCTCAAAATCGGCACCTCCCAGGAGTTCGAAAATCTCAATCCGATTATTATGTCGATGCAGGCGACAACCTATATCTACAAGTTCGTGAATCGGAATCTGACGACCATGGACTGGAACAATGAATGGGTGCCGCAGATCATCACCAGGATTCCAACTCTGGAAAACGGCATGGCGCGGATAGAGACCATCGACGGCAAAGAGACCCTGGTGGTCGACTGGGAGATTAAAGAAGGAACCAAGTGGGGCGACGGTACCGATGTGACAGGCCACGACGTTAAGTTTTCCTGGCGCGTGGCGCGGGCCAAAACCGTATCGGTCGGATCGCGCATTGTTTATTCGATGCTCGAGAAGATCGACATCGATCCCGACAATCCACGCAAGTTTACTTTCTACTACGACAAAATTCGCTGGGACTTCAATCATAACGGCACGCTCTATCTGCTGCCGCGGCACCTGGAAGAAGAAGTCTTTGATCAATACGAAGAAATCAACGAAGGATACGCCAAGAATTCGCTCTACACCACCGATCCCACTAACCCCGGCCTCTACTGCGGACCGTATCGCGTCCACGAAATCAAACTTGGCAGCCACGTCAGTCTGGTGCCCAATGAACATTTCAACGGCAAAAAGCCCGCCATTCAGAAAATTGTCTTAATGTATCTGCCGGATACCAGCACGCTGGAAGCTAACCTGCGCTCGGGGACCATCGATATGATCTCCGTGCTGGGATTGAAACTTGACCAGGCGCTCAAATTCGAGAAGACCGTCCTCTCGAATAATCTACCCTACGACGTTAACTTCGTCCCGGGGCTGGTGTATGAACATATCGACTTGCAACTCAGCAATCCCATTCTACAGGATAAGCGCGTTCGCCAGGCCTTGGTGTACGGCATCAACCGCGATGAGCTGACCAAAAGCCTCTTCGAAGACCGTCAGAAAAAAGCAATTTCGAATGTCTCCCCGGTCGACAAGGAGTGGTATACGGACGACCCGAACAAAATTGTGCTGTACGAATACTCGCGTTCGAAAGCCAATGAGCTGCTCGATGCCGCCGGCTGGACGATGCAGGACGATGGTTATCGCTACAAGGATGGCGAAAAACTTTCCTTCGTGTTGATGACCACCGCGGGCGACAAAACACGCGAGCTGGTCCAGGTGGTACTCAAGAGTCAATGGAAGAAGGTCGGCGTCGATATCACGATCAAAAACGAGCCGGCGCGGGTCTACTTTGGCGAAACGACGCGCAAGAGCAAGTACCCGGGCATGGCGATGTATGCATGGATTTCATCGCCGGAAAATACTCCGCGCTCCACCCTGCATTCCGAGAATATTCCCACCGCTGATAACGGCTGGTCGGGGCAGAATACGCCACGCTGGTCTAACCCGCAGGTAGACCAGATTCTGAATGATATCGAGACCGAGCTGGATGCGGACAAACGACGCGAAATGATTCATCGTATCCTGTATCATTATACCGAAGAAGTGCCGGTAATTCCCCTGTATTATCGCGCCAATATCTCCGTGACGCCTAAAAACCTGACCGGCTATAAGCTCACGTCGCATCAGTTTTCCTCGCCGAATCATGTCGAATATTGGTCACTGGACGATAACAGCGCCGTATCGCATCAGGGTACAAATTAACGGGGATTAGATGACTACTTATATTTTGCGGCGGTTCCTGCAGACAGGCGTCGTCGTGATAATTCTCTCCTTTGTAACGTTTGCCGTTATGGCCTTGATGCCCGGCGACCCGGTAGACTTACGCGCCAGCGCCGATCCGCACATCACGCCCGAAGACATCGAACGACTGCGGGAGCTCTACGGTCTTGACAAGCCGCTGATCATCCGCTACAAAAACTGGGCGATGGAAGTCCTGCAGGGCGAACTGGGCTTTTCGCGCACCTACCGAATCCCCGTCACGGATCTGATCGGCGACCGGCTGGTTAACTCCGTGATTCTCTCCGGCAGCGCCCTTTTCGTCGCCTTGCTGATCGGCATTCCGCTGGGCGTCTTTTCCGGCCTTAAGCCGAACTCGAAGCTGGATTACAGCGCGAATATGATAGCCTTTGCCGGTATCTCGACGCCGTCGTTTTTTCTGGCTTTATTGCTGATTCTGCTGTTCGCGGTGCAGCTGAGCTGGTTCCCGGCTAGCGGCACACTATCGCCCGGCAATTCGGAATTAAGCTTTTTTGACGGCTTACTGGATCGGCTGAATCACCTGGTACTGCCTATGTTGTCGCTTACGGCACTGCAGATGGGAGTCTACGTGCGCTATTCGCGCTCCTCGATGATGGAGGCGATGCGGAATGACTTCATCCGCACTGCTAAAGCCAAAGGGATGGACCGCAAAACGGTGATCTGGGTCCACGGCTTTCGCAATGCCCTTATCCCTATCGTGACGATCGTGGCGCTGAGTCTCTCCTTTCTCTTTTCCGGCTCGCTGATAACCGAAACGGTCTTCGGCTATCAGGGCATTGGCAAACTGCTGTATGATTCCATCATCGGCAACGACTTCAATGTTGCCATGGTCTCGTTCATGATCACGATCATTATGGTCCTGCTTATGAATCTGCTGGCCGATCTCCTCTATGCCGTGATCGACCCGCGCATCTCGTATTCCTAGCGCCGGGACGGACGCTTAGCAAGGGCTCAGGCGCTGCGGTACGCGAGACCGGGCGCCAAAACTCGTCGGGACAAGGGACGGGTGGGTAATGACAAGTTAACAGGAGCGACCGCGCCCGGAGACGGTCGCTCGAACTGACGAATTTCATTTCGGAGTGCAAAGGGCGTGACAGACAGCACACAGCAAGCTGCGCAGGAACCCGAAGGTAAGGGCGGCGAAGGCTTCGACGAAACAGTAGAAGCCAAATCTATGCTGCAGATCGTGATCTCGCAATTTAGAGATCACCGGCTGGCAGTCGTCGGATTCGTTTTTATCTGTTTCTTTTTGTTCGTGGGCATCTTTGCCGACCTGATTTCGCTTGCCATCAATATTGATCCCGACGAGCAGAACCTGACCGAACGCTACGCGCCGATGGGCTCAACGCTGGAGCGTTCTTACGACCAGCGCGAATACGAGCTGGAGCAGTTTGCGAAGCGCAATGCCGATGCCATGCCGGCCTTGCTCGCCGAACTCAGCGGCGCCGGTATCCTGAACGCCGGCGCGGATAATGAGGCTTTCATCTCGCATTTCGCCGGCCGGAGCGTCGCCGCGCTGCCCGAACTCCGTCCCTTGACGAGCGAGGCCGCCGGGGACCTGAGCTCCGCGATTGAAGAGTTTATGACCTTTCATCTGCTGGGCACCGATGAAGCCGGCCGCGACGTGCTTCTGCGCCTGGTCTACGGCACGCGCATCTCGATCTTCGTCGGTATTATCGTGGCGCTCGCTGCCGCGATTATCGGGCTCTTCATCGGCAGCCTCGCCGGCTACTACGGCGGCATCATGGACGCTATGCTGATGCGCGTCACCGACTCGTTAATCGCCTTGCCGCGCCTGCCCTTCATGATCGTCTTCGCTGCCGTGGATCTCAAACAACTGCCCTTGCTCGACCTTATCATTTCCGGAGAGAATGAAAGTATCTGGAAAGTGTTTGTCGTTCTGGTCATCTTTTCCTGGATGACGGTGGCGCGGCTGGTACGCGGCAGTATCCTTTCCATCCGCGAACGCGAATTTGTGCTGGCAGCCCGCACCCTGGGCGCCCGCGACATCTGGATTATCTTCCGGCATATCACGCCCAACGTGATTGCGCCGCTGCTGGTAGCCGTCACCCTGGGCGTGGGCGAATCCATCCTCTCGGAAGCGGCCCTGAGCTTCCTGAGTCTCGGCATCCAGCCTCCAACTCCCTCCTGGGGCAATATGCTGCTCAACGCGAAGGAAATGATCTACGAAGCGCCCCATCTGATTTTGCTGCCCGGCGTGCTGATCCTGATTACGGTGATGAGCTTTAACTTTTTCGGCGACGGCCTGCAGGATGCGATTGATCCGAAGGCGATCAGGCGCTGAGGTTTTTGGGTGGTGGTGGTGTTCCTGGTGTTTTTGGTGGTGTTTGGTTGACCACGGGGGCACGGGGGGGCACGGAGATTGGGGGGGCTGGGTTGATTGGTGGTTTTGATTGATTCTCTGATTGATTCTTTGATTGATTCTTTGATAGTTCTCCTTTTTCTCTTTTTGTTTGATTGCTTTGTTGGATGATGTGGCGGGCAGTGGTGAGTTGATACTGCCGGTACCGGCACGGGGCTGGAGTTGACTTGTTTCTCAAGGACCATGAATTGCGCTGTCGGCGAGGATTCTTTAATGTTTGTTTTAATTGCCGACGAGTATTGTGCCCTCATGTATCCGGACTTTGTCTGTTTGGGAATCTAAGAGACGGTCGTTTGCTCCGGAGGGGCTGATGTCAGTGTTGTACAGCGCCGGGATATCGACTGCCAATGCGCGTCCTCGGCTGTCCTGAAGTGTGATTAGAGGGTCACCTTGTTTAATTTCTAGCACGATCTGCCCGCCACCTTGCTCGTTTTTGATGACAATCTTGCGTGCTTCGATGGTCCCGAAGGCTTGGGCATACCACATAAAGGCTAATACCATGATTACATTAATGGCAATAATCGTGCGGTTTTGGCGCTGTAGCGCTGCTTGAGAATTCACCACACCATCCTCCTTTCGATTGTACAATCAGCAACACTCTCTGCAAACTTAGAGCGCCGTCTTTGCGGGTCTGCTGCCGATGGGTAAAATATTCTTTGCTTTAATGTTACCCGGCGGCAACAGGTGATTCTTGCGCACATTTGTTCAATATCCTCGAACAGCCCGCGAATGGAGGTAAAATTTTCGGTGAATCACGAGGAGCAATGATGAATTACAAGCATATTATCATCGCTGGCGTTTATGCCATCGTTGTCATTGCGATAGCATCGGCCTATGGGCTGACGAAGGAAAGAATACTGACAGACGGCAATTCCGAACCGGCACCCTCCATTCAGCAGCCGGTCAAAAGTGAAAGCGAGAATGCGACCGCAATTCTGGATCCGGCAACGCCTGAAGAGCCGGATGCTGTCATCGATCACAATATCCATGACGAGCAGGCCGAAGTCGTTGAAGAACCACTGCCACCGCGACGCAAAAAAATTCAGGTGGCTTTGATTCTGGACACCAGCGGCAGTATGGACGGCCTGATCGATCAGGCAAAAACACAACTGTGGAAAATTGTCAATACCCTGGCCTACACCGAGTACGATGATCGTGCGCCGCTGATTGAACTGGCACTCTATCAATACGGCAGCAGCTTGTTTCACGCCGATGACGGCTTTATGCGAAAGTTGAGCGACTTTACCTCTGACCTTGACCTTGTTTCAGAGCGGCTTTTTGCCCTCAAGTCGCACGGCTCCCATGAATACTGCGGAATGGTAATTGAGCAGGCGGCGACGCGACTGGCCTGGAGCAGCCATGCCGAAGATTTGAAAATGATCTTTATCGCGGGAAACGAACCATTTACACAGGGGCCGGTAAAATTCAGTCATGCCTGCCGGAATGCTGCCGAGCTTGGTATAACGATCAACAGCATCTATTGCGGCCCCGAAACGCAGGGTATCGATGGACAGTGGCAATATGCCGCGACGCTTGCCAATGGCAGCTTCAGCTCGATCGATCACAACCAGCGCGTGGCGGCATTCACGACCCCGGTGGACAAAGAGATAGACAGCCTTGGCAAAGCGCTTAACAGCACCTATCTGGCCTACGGCAAAAGCGGCAAAAAGAGCGCTGCGCGCCAACGCAATGAAGATGCCAATGCTTCGGGTATGAGTAGCGCCAGCGCGGCGCAGCGATCCGCCTACAAGGCCTCGAAGCATTACGACAACTCGCACTGGGACCTTGTTGACGCCACCGCCAACAGATCGGTTGTCCTGGACTCCATCGCGACCGAAGAGCTGCCCGTCGTCATGCAATCGATGAATGTCGCGGAGCGGAAAGATTTTGTGGTCTCGAATCAAAGGCTTCGTTCGCAGATTCAGGCCCAGATAAAGGAGTTAAACGTCAAGCGCCAGCAACACATCGACTCCCTGGTCCAGAAGCAGGACAAGGCCGCGCTCGATGACGCTATTCTCGAAACGATTCGCGCGCAGGTACAGGCTAAGGGTATCGCGACGCAACCCTGATCGGCAAGGCGCGCGGATTGCACCGGAAAGATGCCGCCCTTTGGCAAGCGACCGTCATCAGGGCAATCCGCGCCCGGCCCGGCTCAGCACGCGGCCGCCACGCCGCTAATCCCCTGAATTCAACTCGGATCCCTCAAAAACTGCCCAACGCGCGCCATTCTGCATGATGGCCGGAACGCGAAAAAGTCATTGACTTGATCGACGCACTTTCGTAGATTCGTTCGGTCGCAACTGCTAGGAACGGATTGACCAACAGCGTCAGCTAATCGGTTGCCTTCCCCAACTCCAACCGAATGCCCCTTCCCACGACAGGCATTGAATCCGTTCTATCATTGTCTATTTATTTCAGATTATTTTTTTGGAGCAATCGAATGAAACGAGTTTTTTCGACTCTCGCGTTGGGGTTATGCTGCGGCGCTGCTCTCCTCCTCTCCGGCTGCCTGGAAGATACGACCAGATATACCTACATCGAGTACGAGCCGCAATATCTTTCCTGGGACGAGCTGCGCGCCGGCGTCAAAAATGGCGATGGACAGGATCTGAAGGAGCCGGGCAAAATCTGGGTATACAACAACTACCTGCTGATTAATGAATACGGAAAGGGTATTCACATCATCGACAACAGCAACCCGAGCAGCCCCGACAATGTGGCTTTTATTACAATCCCCGGCAATGTGGATATGGCGGTTAAAGACGGCATTCTGTATGCCGACAGCTACGTCGACCTTGTCGCAATCGAGCTCAACGACCCGCGCAATGCACGCGAGGTGGGACGGGTGGAAAGTATTTTTCCCTACCCGATGCTGAATAGCGGCGCGCCCATCGATCCTGAGCGCGGCGTGATCATCGGCTGGGAAGAAGTGGAAGTGACGTCCGACGAACCCCGCAATCGAGGCTGGTGGTTCGAAGATGGTCCGATATTGGCTGACGACAATATGAATCGGCCCTCACGCGCCAACGCCGAAAGTAGCTCCCAGCCCAACCTCAGCCTCGGCGGCTCCATGGCGCGGTTTACGATCATAAACGGTTACCTCTACACGCTCGACCTGAGCGATATGCAAATCTTCACCCTCAGCGATCCGCTCAATCCGTCGCCCTGGGCGAAAGTCAATGTCGGCTGGCAAATCGAGACAATCTTTCCCTACAAGGACAAACTCTTCATCGGCTCGCAGACGGGGATGTTTATCTTCGACAACAGCAATCCCGCCAACCCGCAGCTGGTCTCCGAGTTTTCGCATGCTATGTCCTGCGACCCCGTCGTGGCTGACGACAACTACGCCTATGTGACCCTGCGAACCGGAACACGCTGCAATCGCGGGCAGAATCAGCTCGACATAATCGACATCCGCAATGTGCATGAGCCGAAGCTAGTCAAAACTTACTTAATGCAGAATCCGCATGGTCTGGGCGTTGTAGACAACACGCTCTACATCTGTGATGGTGAGGCCGGCCTGAAGGTCTTCGACGCCAGCGACAAAAACGACATCCGGATTCAATCGCATGTACCGGGCTTTAAAACTTTCGATATCATTCCGCTCGGCGCCCTTGCAATTGTGGTCGGGCCGGACGGATTGTACCAGTACGATACCCGCGATGCCGACAACGTGGTCGAGATAAGCAAAATTCCAATCCGATCATAAGTTGATGTGCTTGGACAACGCCGCGATGCGGGTTCATAATACGCGTAGGAAACGGTCGCGACCGTTTCCTACGCGTATTAACAAAACAACCAATTGATTTTGCGATAAACCGGGACCAATTCCCATGCTATTCCATCGACCGTTGCTCCGCCGTCTTGCGCTTCTTTGCTCGGTTATCCTGGGATTCGCCGGCATCAATTCCTGTACGGTGACCACCGAGACGTACTACATCACCGAATATACGCCAATCTATATGTCCTGGGATGAGATGCGCAAAGGCGTCAGCGTTGAAGGGCCGCGTTCCCTTGATAATGCCGGCAAAATCTGGGTGAGCGGCGACATGCTGTTTATTAACGAACAGGCCAAAGGCATTCATGTTATTGATAACAGCGACAGAAGCGCTCCAGCCGCTCTAGCTTTTATTGCGATTCCCGGCAATGTTGATGTCGCTGTTAAACAAAATTTTCTCTACGCCGACAGTTTCACGGACCTGCTCAGCTTCGACATCAGCGACCCGGCTAACCCGCGTCTTGTGCAGCGCGTTAACAACGTCTTTCGCTACCAGGATTACCAGCACGGCGTGTACCTGGATTCCAGCCGGGGCGTGGCCGCCGATTGGAAGACGCGCAGTTACACGCGCAAGCGCAGCGTCAGCTCGGGCGATGACGTGGTATTCTCTTCCAACGAAAGCAGCCCGCAATCGAGAAGCAGCGACGCGGGCGGGATCAATCAGGGCGGATCGATGGCCCGGCTGACACTTGCGGGCGACTTCATGTACTATGTCGACGATATGACACTTTACGTCATGAGTTTGTCGAATCCCGCGCAGCCGCAGCCTGTAGCAAGCTTTCACGCCGGCTTTGCCATTGAAACGATCTATCCCTACAAGGCCAGGCTCTTCCTCGGATCGCAAGGCGGAATGTTTGTTTACGATATCAGCAACCCGGCAGCGCCCCGGTACGTCAGCGAGTTTCAGCACATGCTGGCCTGTGATCCCGTGGTCGTCAACGATGACTATGCCTTCATAACGCTCCGCTCCGGCACCGACTGCCGCGGCTTCGGCGACGAGCTGAATATTGTCGACATCAGCAACATTACAGCGCCACAGCTGCTGGAAGTATATCCTCTGAGCAACCCGCACGGCCTGGCCTTGAGCGGCGACCTCCTGTATATCTGCGACGGCAGCGACGGCTTCAAGGTTTATGAAGCCAGCGATATACACAATCTCAACCTGCTTTCGCATATCAGGAATCTGAACTCCTTCGATGTTATCCCGCTTGGCGCCGGTGTCATCATTTCCGGAAGGGACGGACTGTACCAATACGATTGCAGCGATCCGCGCAACTGCCGGTTCCTGAGTCGCATCGGCAGCACGCCGAATTGAGTTTCCGTTGCTTCTCGTCAAACGCTTCGGATTGAGATTATAACCTGCTGCCTGCTTTCAATGCAGACCTTCGGTCCGGCTGCGCATAATCTGCTTGTCAGAGACTTCTCTCAGTTTGCCATTCACATTTCGAAGAGTCTATGCCGGAACGATCAAGTATCCCGGCTCATAGCTGACTTTTGTTCTCTTGTACATTGTCGCATTTACTTTGCAATGCAAAGTTCTTTGCAACAACCCTTCAACAATACCGTAGTTGAGCGAAATTCTTATCCGGACTGTAGTCCGATTTTTTTTAGCTATTCACTTTGCGACACAAAGCACTTTGAAAATAATCAGCAAAGGAGCGGGTTGATCCAATGGCAACAGAGAAAATTACACAGAAGCTAACTTGGAGCCGCATCTGGGGGCTGGCGGTTCTGATCGGCACCATCACCGCCATAGTTATTTCGACGAACCGCTCCAGATCGAACAAATGGTCTATAAGGAACAGATAAAATGTTTACAATCGAACCAAACAAACAAGTCTGGGCAACAATGGCTGAGAATAAGGATTCAATTGAATCGCATAGCGGATTCATCGGAGCTTTGCAAGGTTTTTGCCGTAGTGTATCCGGCGCTTTCCTGATTTCGCTTACAATGTCATTATCACCCTTTTTATTGCCGTCGGCAATTATGCCGCCTCAGCGAACACTTGTCGGTGTCGCCAGTATCATCTGTGTTCTTGGTCTGTACCTGGCTTTCGGCAATTTTGTATGGGCGATGCTGCAACACAGGAAGATTCCCCATCGCAAATCTTACCTGAAGTATCTGCTCGGCATAGTCTACTATGTTTATGCCCTCCTTTTTGGTTTTGTATACTTCCTGCTGCCTCTCGTCGCGATTTTCTTAATTTTACTGATCGGCGATGGAGGAACCGGCCATCATATGCCCTGACAATTTTTCGATTCAAGAAAATCCTATCGTAGTCCGGCAGTGACATTAAGGGCAAAGGCAAGGCAGTGAATTCGAGCAACAGCCTCTTCAGGATTCATTTATCTTCTTGAATAAGTGCCGGGTGCCCTCCGATGCGCGCTGCTGACACCGGCCTCCATGTTCACACTTAAGGAGCTCGATCCACCCGACTTTGTCTTAATACTAAACACGCAGTTAGTTTGTCGACCTGTGGTAAATCGTCTGGCGGCCGATCACAATCGATTGTACTCTTACCGTAGTCTCTTGCGACGTAACGCAGAGATGCTATTATTCATCCGGAGAGTCCTGAGCCCAGTCACTCTTCGTTATTGAGCATTGGAATCCTTGCCCTTGATAAACGAGCCGCCGTAAACGGCACCGTCATGCAACAGGCGCAGGAAATAGACGCCCTGCGGCAGGTCGTTGAGCGACAACGTTTGCGCGCTCAGGTTGTGACGCCGGTTCTCGAGCGTACGTTGCAGCACAAGCTTCCCCAAGGCATCGCGCACTTCGAGCGAGGGGGATGCCCCTGCCAGACGCGGCAATTGAACATGAACTTCATGCTCGGCCGGATTGGGCCAGAATGTTAAGCCTTGCTGTTCCCTTGCGTCCGCCGCGACACTTGTAGGCGTACCCTGCCCTTGCCGAAGGCTGCCGATCGTGTTAAGCTGCGGGCCGTCGAAAAACTCCACCAGGGGCGGATTACTCGGCCAGCGCACCTTAACCGCATCGATCCGCGTTGCGTCACCCAGGCCGAAGTGCAGACGGGCCGGCCGTTGACTGCGCACGCCGTTGCCGGCCGAGATTTCCTGCGTAAACTGTTGACCTCCGGCGTAGACCGTCGCGCGAGCGCCGATAGCCATTGAGTTACCCCCTTGCGGAATCAGATCCAGCTCCAGGAAATTACCGGCATCCTCGTTGAAGTTGCGGTACAAACGCAGCTGTCGTTCTTCCGCGGTCACGAGGTCCAGCAGGCCGTCGTTGTTAAAATCGGCGAAGGTGGCGCTATAGACCCGGTTAAAATTGCCGCACCGATGGTTTTGAAAACCATAGTCGAAGGTTTTGTAGGCAAAGCTGTGATCGGGCTGCTGTTCATAGACCGCCGAGTAGCGGCAGCCGTAGAAGGAAGGCAGAAAAATATCCAACAGGCCGTCGTTGTTTAAGTCGGCAAAGGCGCCGCTGGCCAGGGCATCTTCATAACGCAGACCGTGCTGACCGAATTGATCGGCAAAACGGCCCTGACCTTCGTTGCGATAGATCGTCGTCCAGCGGTGATCGAACTCTTCGAAAAAGCGGGCGTGTCCCACCTGCGACAGCAGTAAATCCAAATCGCCGTCATTGTCGTAATCTGCGAATTCACCGCCGGTGCCATGGGCCGAAGTACCGAGCGAATTGATATCCAGGCGGGCATCGGCAATAACATTGGTGAAGCTGAGGTCGCCATTGTTACGATAGAGCTCATCGCGCTGCAGGACGTAGTTAATTACCAGCAGATCCTGATCGCCGTCGTCGTCATAGTCGGCCCAGCGAGCGCCGCCGCGACTGTGCGTGCGGTTGCGTCCGGGACCATAAATCAGGGAGCTGCGGTCGCTAAAGGTCAGATCGCCGTTGTTAACAAAGAAATAGTTGGGCGATGGAATAACATTGTTGTCGGGCGGCCAGTCCTCCCAGCTCTGGGCCAGAAAGAAATCCGGGAAGCCGTCGTAATTGACATCGGCAATCGCAAGGCCGGCCAGGTCGCCCAGGCGGTCGGTCAGCTGAGGCGGGTTAGGCCATTCCACTTCTCGAAAGGAGGCTCCGCCCTCATTGATATACATCAACCACAATTCATCGCTGATGTGAATAATATCGATCCGGCCGTCATTGTTCAGATCCAGAAAGTGATTGGCGCCCGCGCGGTCCGGCAGCTCTTCGATCCCGGCCTCTGCCGTGATATCGCTGAACTCGCCGTCCGTATTCTTAAACAAGCGTCCTGAGGCCATGAGGTCCAGCCAGCCGTCGGCATCGATATCGGCCCAGGCGACGGTTTCGTAAAACAAGTCGCCCGGCAGACCGATCTCGGTCGTCACATCGCGAAAATGTCGCGGACCGCTCTTGGTCGGGAAATCCAGATCGACTTCCACTAAAAAGGCATTGTTGGAGATCGTGTTGTTCTGATCCCGGTTGATAGCCAGCTGGCCGCTGCTGTGTTGAAATACCTGGTAGACGCTGATGGCCTGGTTGGGCGCCGAACAATAGATTTCATGATTCATGCGGTCGGAGACGGTGCCGATGCCGGGGCTGAACTCGTCTATGACAACATAAAAAAAGTTTTCATCGAGCAACACTTCCTCGTTAACGTTCACCGGGGCGAAATACACCTCGCTGTCCGAATTCGTCGGTTTATCCGCTATCTGCGGCGTCATAAGATCCTGCTGCAGGTCGGGCAGCGAGGTGCCGCCATCCTGTCCGAAGACCCGAACGCGCACCGTGCCGCTCGCTCCGATCAGGCCGACCCGAATCCGCTTGAGATAGGCGGGCGCATCCAGTTTGAACCAGGCCGCATGGAGCGGGAAATCGTTCGTGTTGTATGGCCCGAGCAGACCATCGGCATCGTCCCAATAGGAAAGCGTTTCTTCGGCCAGCGTCCGATCGCCGCGCTGCTTGGGTCGAACGACACGCGCGTCGTAAAGCGGGGGTGCCGGCGTCGTGAAGGGCAGATAGACCGGTTGGTCATTGATCAGATCCAGATAGGGCGGATAGGCGGCGTCACGAGCCGCTTGCGATGATTGCTGCGCCTGCAGACAAAGCTGCGAGGGCAAAAAGAAAATCGCGGCAAGTGCGAGTACGGTAAGAATTCTCATAGCGGGGCTCTCCGTCATCGTAATGAGCTTTGCTTTGTTGCAAAGATTGCTTCGAAGCCAAACGCACAGGGCGTGTGAGCGGGTTCCGGAAAATTACTACTATTTGCCTTAATTGCAACCGGTGTCACAGGGGTGGATTCTTTTGGCAGATCGAAGAAATATCCACAAGTTTCGCCTGTCTGCGGAGCGGCTTTGCCATTCGCCGGCATCAATCGAGCACTCTCACTTTCTCTCTGCGATTTCCAATGAAACATGGTCCCAGCCTTCTCCCGCTACTCCTCTTATCCGCCGGCACCCTGGCGGCCGGAATGCT
>JANQRB010000100.1 GCA_028284775.1 Candidatus Kapaibacterium sp.
GTTGCCCCGCTGTCGTGGAAGCAACGGAGCTATCTTTTCGAATTGCACTTTGCTTAGTTCCATAGCACAAATTACGAAAATAAGTGTGAACACGCCCTAGTGAAAATCAAGATGCTTCAGGCTTAGATTTTTGACCCAGGCTGAACCAATTGCCGGAGTCATCTTTAAACAGAGCCTCAATTCCGTAAAATTCCTGTGTCGGCGCTTTCGAAAACTCGACGCCTTTCGCTTTCAGCTCTTCATACGTTGCATTAATATCGGGCGTCTCGAAAACGCCAAAGCCAAATGCCCCTTGTTTTACGAGTGTGCGCAGCTGATTAGCGCCTTCATCGCTAAGCGTCGGTCCCGCCGTGATGGGCATTAAGACAATCTCCAGCTCCGCCTGCTCCTTTGGTCCTACAGTCAACCAACGCATTCCTTCACCCATTGCGGCATCAGTACGGACTTCAAAGCCCAGCTTGTTGACGTAAAAATCGTAGGCGCTATCCTGATCGAGTACGTAGATGCTGACATGAGTAAGCTTACTGATCATCGATGTTTCTCCTCGGCAAACAAAAATATCTTAGCAACACTTAGGGCGAAGCTACAATGCTTATCCTCGAAAAACCTCTCGAATATTGCTTATTTCAAACCCAGCCATTTGAGACAGCAAAACAATGCGGTACCTGCTTGAGTGGTTGTTCCTGGTTCTGAATTCGTTGAATTCGGTATTTCGAACGAAATGAGGATGGCGAAAGCCCCGTGATCTTTTTGAACAAGCCGTTAAACGAGGTGACACTTTCGAATCCGATTTCGCAGCACACTTCCAGGATAGAATGCTGATCGGATTTCAGGAGCTCTTTGGCTGCCTCGATTCGACGAGTCATAAGATATTGATGGGGCGGCATTCCATAAATTTGTTTGAAAAGTCGGATGAAGTGATACTTCGAAAACGCCGCCTCACCGGCTACATTTGCGAGATTGATCTTGTGCGCATAGTTTGCATCAATAAACAATTTGGCTTGAACGATCCGGCGATAAATGTAGCTTCTGGGGTAACGGATACTTTCCATACAATTTTGAGTCGTCGTCAGGAATCTTTTGAAATCTAAAGCACAATTTACTTTGACTCAGTTGCAAAGTAAGCATTTGATAATCCAGCGACAAACTTCATCGGAAAGAGCTATTTTCCTTGCACTTGCGTGTGAGCAAGGATTGGAACAAATTGGAAGCAGGGGAATACGTATTCAGTCGCGTAAAGTCCTATCACTTTCCTGGATTCGTTGCCCAGACACTCATCTGAGGAACAAAGGCACGATCGTCAGTCTCCAACATTGCGACGATTCCATGCGCAATATCATCCGGGCTGAGTAGACTGGGGTTCGGAGCAATGTAGCTGCCGTTGTTGTTATTGGTGTTTGTTACCCAGCTTGGATCAATCTGCATCACTCGGATATTGTGCCGCCGCAGTTCCGCCGCCCAGCAGCGAGACATCTGGCTCAGGGCAGCCTTGCTCGCTCCGTAGGCACTGCCGCCCTGGAAGCCATAGCTGCCCCCGGTTGCTCCGACATTTACAATATGGCCTCTGCCCTGCCGCAAAAAATACGGAACTGCCTTTTTGCTTAACAGGGCCGGGGCTATAACATTAAGGCTAAACATGTCCTCGAAGTCCTTTCGTTCAATGTTCAGAAGCGGTTTGACGTTCGCCCAGCCGGCGTTGTTGATCAGTACATCGATACCTTCCAAATGTTCGACGGCCCAGGAAAACACCTGCTCGATGCCTTCGTCACAGCGTAAATCAGCCGCCAGCCATGGGAGATTCAAGGCCTTGCCGGCTGCTTCCGTTCGATCTTGCTCCAGGCCGGTGATCACCAGGTTGGCGCCCCTGCTCTGTAAATGAGCGGCGGTTGCATAACCGATTCCGGAGCTCGCGCCGGTGATGAGAATCCTGGCATGGTGAAGATTCATAGGTCATCACAGTCTAATTGTTTAATGCGAGGTGACTAATCACCTGTCGTTCGAATTGCAATAAACAATCTGCCGGATAATATTCAAAATGTCGAGGCGGCTGCAGTTTTGTCGTGCGTGCCGTGTATTCCATATATAATTGACATTCTCAGGAGTCGACTCGCGTCCGGAATCGGATGACATATCCGGCTGGATAGTCGACTAACATACCGACTCTGTCGTTCAAGCCGGCCATTACGATTTGCCGAGTACTATTGCGGACCTCCGAATCAAAAGTCTTCGGAAATGCAACAACCGTTGGCACAAGGCCTTTTTGCTAGGTAAGTCAATGACAGTTGCTGCTTCCTCAACATAAGCACTATTCGAATGGCGCACATTCGCTTCTCGTCCATCCGTGTTTTTTCCGTAAAGGGAAATGCGATCCGTGGATGAAAGTTTACTATCAAAAAGTTAAGAGTGACTATGTGTTGCGCTAATGAAACTAAGGAATGGTGATGCCCCGACGAGCAAGGGCAAGGAACTCATCAGGGCATCTGGATTAATGTAAAAATTAAACCTGTTTAGACAGGGTCACAATCAATTTCAACTGTCTTTCTGCATAGAACGGTATAACCGTCAGCGCCGATGAATTCTATTATTAGTGGAGTGTTGTTAGCTTGGCCACAGCAAACACAAATTCGGCCCACCGTCACAGGAGTACCCTTTTGGAGGGTTTGCCCTGCATTGTAGCTCCATGTTTGTGATAGAAACTCTTGTGGCGTGCTGACATTATTCATAAAGACGGGATTGACGATATGCCCCGGAATTGTACCTGGAGGAGGAGTATATATCATTGGAATGGCCGGGGGAATTTGCCAGGATTCGCCTCTTTTGATACGCACTCCGCGGACTGAACATGGCGAATCAAACGGCGAGTTATCCTGCAGCACCAAATAGGCGCAGCAATTCCCGTCTTGCACAATACTTGCAGAGAGCAGGTTTGCCTGTTCATTCTCATCATCACAACAGTCGTAAGGGGCTACCGGCGCTTCTTGGATGCTGAAGGCATCGACGTAGTAATGCGTCCATTCACCACTTGCTGGTTGGGTCATACACACGTACTGCGGGCTGGGGTTCGACTGTGCGTTATTAAGGTCTCCGAAATAGCCGACGTAAATAAATTCCTCGGTGTCGGTTGCAACAAAGTTTCCCTTTATTTCGCGCCAGTTGTCAACGCTGCCGACCATGTGACCAGGGTCCAGGGAAATCTGTGCTACATATTCGGGCGGCAAGAGCGTTTCCCAGGTCGGCTGCCGGGGATCGGCCAGCCAATCCAGAGTTGTCACGCAGGCTTGCAGACCATTAAAATAGCGATCGCTGACTTCACCGAGACAGACCCAAAAACTGAGCTCGTAGGTGGTTCCGATAACGAGATTTGTGATTGTTCCTCTCATGTACTCCCGGTAGTCATCACTGGGATATTTGATTGTCAATATTCCAGCGTAGCCATCGCCGGATTTTGCCGTTTGGTGACCTCGTTCATTCTCGGGTACACTCGCCTTGCCTAGAGGTAAACATGGTCTCGTGCACAATTGATGGAAGAAGTCCGGTGTTGTTGTCGGAGCACAAGCCCTAATCCAATCTGTACAGTGTGTATGCAGTTCACCTGTTTGCATGTTAACGGGGGAGATGTCCCATTGCTCAAAGCCTGGGTTCAATACTGTCTGGCCCTGCAGAGTGCTTAATGGAGACCAGCATAAAAGCAAAGCCACGATGAAGACTGACATGATTCTACGATGTCGTTTCCAGGATTTCATTAAAATTGCCATAGTTTTTCATTCCCAAATACGTTTAAAAATTGTGAAATCCGAAGCGATGGATAGCGGTTGATACTATTATCCGATAATTCTTAACAAATTGGCCCGCCTGTTCACCAGAGGAGATGACAAGTCGGCAAATATTCATCGTGCCATTAATTCTCCTTAATCTTCAATTTCGAAGTGTCGGACACGAAAGATTTAGCTGATTAACAACACTAAACAGCCATAGTTGCTTTGAAGCAAACATGTATAAGCAACTAAATTGAAGTGTCGGACACGAAAGATTTAGCTGATTAACAACACTAAACAGTCATAGTCGCCTTGAAGCAAACATGCATAAGCAACTAAATCGAACCAGGCAGAATTCGCATCTCAGCACATTGTATTGCCGAAGAGTGCGGAACCGACAGGCGCATAACAATGGCGGGCTGCTCTCAATCAAGTTTACAAGTAATACTCAGACATTTCCTTTATTCATTGGCATTACCGAATTCAGGCATAATGAAGCAAGCATGCCTTAGCTCGTATTGGCTGTCAAAACACAAGTGATCGTTGTAGCATGTACAGGTTGTCGAAAAATTCTCTTCTTTTGATCGAGAATCTTGTTGTCAGAATTAATATCAGCTACCCGCGAAAGGTAACACTGCGAATCGAAATATTTTTTTAATAGTTGGCCAAATGCCGGTTTGGAAATCTGGTCACGTGCAATATTCCTACTCGATGCCGACCTTGACAATGCGTCCTTTTGCGGCGTCCGTGAGTAACAAAGCTAAAGATTGTTGAAAGTGCAGTTGAGTAATTCTAGGAATGTCAAGGAGTTTTAGGCATTGTCGATTATGTCAGCCTGCAGACTAATGCAGAGACGAGCGGATAGTCCCTAATGTAGACCCTGGCCGGCGGATAGCCGGCACTCCATTCGGAGTGCAACCTGCCGTCGGTCGACTAAATATCGTCGGACCTGCTCAGGTCCATATTTTCTGTGTTGGCGTGATATCTATCGCTATGATCGGTTGATAAGGGTTTTGGACCAAAACTACAGTTCCTTCCGTCCACTCACACCCGTCGCGCAGCCAAAGAAGTAGTTGTGATAGCGAATGTTCAGGCCGGTTGCCGCAAAGTGCGAGGCGGTTTCACGGGCATCTCCGAAGCGGCTGGTGTAAACGCCCAGCATGCGATAGTTGTCAGGATTGCCCAGAAAGATCTTACCGAGCAGGGGAATGAAAAAGCGCAAATACACCATGTAAGGAATGGCAAGTAGCCTGGCCGGCGGCACGGAAATCTCTACTAAGGAAAAGCTGCCGCCGGGTTTTAACAATCGTTCAACCTCTGTTGCCAGCCGTCGAATTTGTACGGATTCAAATGTCTTACATCCGAAGGCAATTACAATATGGTCAGCTGTTGCACTGGGTAACTCGCCGGACAGGACATCGCTTTTACTTATCGTGATATTTTTGTTCGCGTAACGTTGCCGACGTTTCTCGGCCAGCCTCAGCATGCCCTCGGAGAAATCGACGGCGCAAATTCGGCCTTTATCGCCGGTGAATTTCAGAATTTCCCGCCAGCATTCACCCATTCCCGTCATGAGGTCATAGACAACCGCGCCGGGCCGTATGCCGCAATTCGCCACAAATTGGCGTCGCCAACGAGACGAGAAACCGAAAGACGTAATGTAGTTCACCCGTTCGTATGAGCCGGCCATTTCGTCAAACAGCTGTTTAACAAAACCTGCCTGATAGATGTCAGACTGTGAAGAATTCATTGGTGGTGTTTAGATTGAATCATAGAGATTATCATTGCCAGGAGCAGTTTGAGCGAGCGCTTGAGTCCATTTTCATTCACACGTGTTTATCAACCTAATTCGAAGGTCGTGACGCCGAAGCTGCGATCATTCGGCAGGGAAGGGACGCCTCCTTTGTACATTCGCGCCGTTTCGAACACCATCTTCATCTCTTGCCGTTCGGCAAGGTCGACGGCCGCAGAGTTAACTTCCGGAGTATCGAGATAGATCGGGGCGGCTTTTTCCACACGCGCTCTTACGGCGAGGAATAGCCGTTCCGCCAGCTCTGCGCTGTCGGCGAAGAGCGGACCGATTTTGTAGCCTTCGCGGCAAGGGCGAATAACTGTATAACCGGCCAGGATAGAGTTATGCAAAATACCAAGGGCCGTTGAACGCGGGCGACTAATCCAACAGCGCAGGAAGTCCCTGCGGGCGTCGGGAAAAAAAGCCTGATCGTAGCCGATGACTTCCTCAATCGGGCGAGAAGCGAGCGGCACGATTGCCGCATCCTCTGACGCCGGCTGACCGCCGGTACCCACGTAACGAATGTTGCGATAAGCCAGCTCGAATCCCGATTTTCGATAGTTGTCCTGTTGCGCTACCACTCCATCCAATCCAACCGTCCGGCCTTGTAGATACTCAAGGCCGGCCTGCCAGATTCGCAGACCATAACCTTGTCCCCGAAAGTCGGGATGTACGATGTAGAATCCCAGGAATCCAAACTGTGCGCCATACTTTACAACGGAGATACATGCGATCGGCCTGTCTTCGAGAGTTCCGATCAGGAATCCCGACTGGTCGGCGGCATAAAAGCAGTCGGCGTCTTCAAGTCCGGGATTCCAGCCTTCGGCCGCGGCCCAATCGATCGCCAGATCAACCTGGCGGCGCGACATTGTTTCAATTTGAAATTTGTCTGAAGTCATTGTCATTCCTTTTGCTTTTGTGTCCCGGCGAAATTACACAATTGGCGGATTTTGCGGAATAGTATTCGCTGAAGAACGCTTTCTGGGTTTGTGTGTCTCGTCATCGATGTTCAATGCCTCGCGTAAAAAGTCCGTCACCTCCTGGTTCAATTCCCGGTGAAACTCTTCACGCTTAAAACCTGCAGGGTCTCGCGCGGCGGCGCCGACTTTATTCCGTATCGACTCGGGAAAGGGACTCAGAAAGGAATAGTGACCTGCATTTTGTACAAGCCGGGACCGAAAGTTCATGCCAACCGGAATTCGCTGTTTAATAGCAGCACGCTGCTCGATCGCTTCCTCGCCCTTTTCCGCAACAAGCATCAAAGTCTTGGCCTTTATATTATCCAGTGCTCCCTCCGACATAAACAAGCTGAAGTCCGGGTCAAGCAGTACTTGCGCCTTAATCCGCTTGTCGAATTTTACATCAATTTGCTGTCTTTTGTCCGAATTCGTAGACAGGATTCGACAATATGGCCTATGACGATACTCGGGCTGCTGACACAGTTTGCTTAGAAAGCGAGTGTCCGGGATACCGCCCGTAAGCGCCAGGGCCGTGTAGCCACCGACGGAATGGCCCAAAACGGCAATTCGTTCCGGATCGACACGACCGGCAAAATCCGGTAGACCAAGAATATTGTTTATTGTCTGATGAATGTGACGCGGGCGGTTGTTGAGATTATCAACGGAATATTCCAGCTCATTATTCCGGCGATTATTAAAGGGGTGCTCGGGCATAGCAACCACGAAGCCCTGCCTTGCCAGGTGCAGACCCAGGCCACGATGCGTAAGATTTGATCCACCGGAGCCATGTGAAATCACAAGCAGAGGAAATGTGCCGTCTTGAACCGCGGCCTCCATTGAGACGTTCATAGTAAACGGACCGAAGGCGACTGGGGTGGAAGGGCTGTCGCTGGGATAAAGTAGTATTACAGGGAAATCAACATCCTGTTGCTCGTCATCTACTGCTAGGTTGCGACAACCTGGGTATGTAATCATTCTGAAAACTCCACTTAACTTGGCGCGACTCAGGAGAGCAGTCACGAGACCACTAAGAAAATATCAGTTAAACGGTTTCTCTCACTCGCTGTGTATAGGCTGCCATGCCGTTAACAATAGTGCGATAGTACAAAATGTTGGCTAGTAGCCCGTCCGGCGGTCTCGTACCGCATTCAGAAGCGGCATCGATCAAAGAATCGCTAAACATTGCTAACGTACAAATTCTGTCGGTTTTTCGATGGCATAGATTGACTCGCTGATGTTTTCCAGCCTGTCCGAGATTATGGCATAGGCATCGTACAACCCACGGTTATAGTAATAGGGACCAATCTCTTTGGAGAAAAACTCAAGCAGGAACTCAGCGTCGAAGCGGCCGAGCTCCTGATCAAGCTCATCTTTGGCATAGTTTTGAATTTTGCCGACAATGATCTCTTTTTCCTCTTTGCTAAATGATATCTCGGACATGAGTAGTGCCTTTTCCTTTGATGAATTGCAAGAAGCGACGGAATACAAACTACGATGATTGAAATCACTCCGATCATAATGAATTGACGTAGTTTGCACTCACGCAATATAGCGATGTTAGCTTGACTAAGCCACGATCGAAAGTGTCGTACACAGGGAATTTACTGGTGGGTGCTTCGAGCTCTGCCGTTAATAGTGGACATTTTGCAAAGCCACAACATTCGTGCATTGCGATTGTATCGCTTAGGAGATATACCTGGCCGACCTTTTACACTCAAGATTTTGCTGACGCATTTCCGGCAACGCCCGAATTCTCCAGGATGAGTCCCATGCGCCAGTCGTGTTGGTGGCTCCTCATTCAGGCGGTCAGTCGATCTACACGGCACCGGGTGCCTATTTATTAAACTTCGGCCTCAACGATAAGTCTAAGTGCGGCAGACTATTTCCTGGAACAACATTGCAGCCAACAATTGAGCTTGGTTCGCAATTGCCCTGGCTTCCCACAGCATCGATTCGCGCGGGAATATGCGTGTATTCGTCCGGAAAGTACCAAGAAGTGCGTCGTGAACTAAATTCACACAGGTTGGATGCCTGCACTAAGCCTCAGTCACCGTTGAATGTTTGGGCTCAAGAGTACGCCATCGATTGTTAAGCAGAGAGAAGTTTCGGACGACATAGTGCGCGAATGGGCAGCTCCCGTCCGGCTGCAATTCTCTGCGGCCATCGATCAGAATGGCGGCGACGCCTATTGCCCATTGTTGGTTAACTACCTGTTAAACTGAATGGAGACTACTAGCCCCTACAGAACGTAGAGTGCCGCGAGATTGTGAATCGAGCCTGAAGTCGCGATCATTGTTGTGCACGGCCATGTTTTATAGACTTAATGTTAAATGCATAGACACAATTCGCCTCTTCGCTGAATATGTTGTTACCATAGCTCTATGTATTGTCAACTCTACATCGTCGGTTTTGCGATCAGTGACTGAACAACTATTAGCAAGCTAATATTTTTGGGCCGGCTGCACGTCTGGAGCGAGTATGTTCACACAGCATCAACAATCTGCCTCTACAGGTCTGCAAGAATTGCAACTTCAATTACAAGGAGTTATTGAATTAGATCGGCGTCGACAGTCTGGATACCTGCCTCCGCCTCCGCTTGGCGCCGGTCAGGATGAGTGGTATTGTTTATTGCAGTTGCCGGCAGATAGCCGATACCGTTTAGACCAGTCCGGATGACAGCGGAACACGACTGGATCTAAATCGGTGTTGTTGCTCAAAAAAATTTGAGAGTACGACGAGCTCAGCCACTGTGTGTATGTGATTCGTCATCGCCCGCTGACCCATTGGCTTGCGCAAATGCGATCCCTGCCGACAGTTGCGGCACTGGGGAACTGCATTCATTGCAGGACAGATGGCAGGCATGGCAGCGAGGTGAAGGGGGAGTTAACTTGCGTCACAACGTTGATTAGGGTGAAGCAGTAGGAGAATTGCGAGTCAGTCAAATCGAATAACTGACCGGCTGGCACGGCCCTGCGTCCGTTGACACAAAAAATAGGCACAACGGCCGAGTAAGATGTGCAGTGCTGCGAGAGAAATTAGTATGTTGTGGCCGTTCCGATCGGATGAAGAGACTTAACGAGACTGCCAATCAGTCGAAATCAGCGCCGTGAGATTGAGTGATGTGGCGCGGATCGCTTGTGGCGTGGTTTCAAGGCAAATGCCGGAGGTGGCGGCGGTGGGAGGGCCCTTGGCCATATACTGCCCACGTAACTCTAAGTTCTAAACTCGGATATTTAGATCTAAAACTCAAAAACTCCCGCATCAAATCCGAAAAATTCACTTGACATCACAAGGAATTTTCTACCAAAGCCGGCCCATCCACTCTCTTTCTGCACTCCTTCATGACAACGAACATTCTAGCTCTCGCGGCTCCTGTTGTAACTCTGCGCTTCCGGCCAACTTGTTCGCACGAACACGGCCTGGAAAGTAAGGATCGGTAGCATACATAAGCTGCCGGTGTTATGTCTTGGCGAGCAATTCGAACGGAAGGTGGGCTGACTTCGCTATTATGGCGAATGCCGGGGCGGCTCCCCTCCGATCTGACGCTGTGACGGGCTTGGCTTCAGTATCCTTACATTTTGTAAGTTCGCAATTCTGAATCTGTAAAAGCAACAGCCTATGCCGACTTCAGGACTCTTCCGCTTCAATCCCTGGCTTGCTCTGCTGAATTTTTCGATCATCGGTCTCCTGTTGTTCGGCAGCAAGGCGGTCCGCGCCGGGTCCGCTGAAGACTACCTTGACGGACGTTCGGGCTTCTTTATCGCCAATAAAGGTCAGTGGAGTCAGGATGCGGCCTTTTTAGCGCGCGCTGCGGGTGTCGATGCCTGGATCACCCGGACAGGTGTCGTCTATGATTTCTATCGCAATGAACAGAGCGATGGACCGAATGCTGCAACTGACCTGCAATCAGCAGCGAGCCCTGTCGGCCTGGACCGAGGCAGTGCCTACGGCAGCGGAATGCGAAGGGTCGGGCATATCGTGCGATTGAACTTTGACGGAGCCCTTGAGGCCGAGGCTGTCGGAACTCAGCCTAAATCGGCCTATTTCAACTATTTCCGCGGTAAGGACCAAGGGCAATGGGCCAGTCGGGTGCCACTATACAATGAAGTGCTGTTGCGCAATCTTTACTCCGGCATCGATCAACGTCTGTATTTCGAGCAGGGACGAATTCGCTATGATATGATCGTTGCGCCGGGGGCCGAAGCATCGCAGATCAGACTGAGCATTGAAGCCGCCGACTCATTGTGGCTGAGTGAAGAGGGTGAATTGATGATAGCTACTGCAATCGGCGTCGTTCGTCATGGCGATCTGTTCGCATACCAGCTGGTAGACGGCATAAAGCGCCAAGTACCCTGTCGATTCATCCTTGAATCCGATACAGGCATACGTTTCGCCGTGGGTGCTTACGATCCTTCACTGGCATTGATTATCGATCCGCTGGTCTATTCTACTTTTTTAGGTGGCCGTGAAGAACACGAAATAGGACGACGCATACTGGTAGATAAACAGGGGCGAGCAACGGTCACTGGAGTAACGCACTCGGTTGATTATCCATTGACGAGTGGCGCCTACCAGCGCAATTTTCGCAACAGCGATTGCTTCCTTACAACATTGAATGCCGAAGGCAGCGACCTTGTGTATTCGACATTTATCGGTGGCAGTGAACGTGACGACGCCACTGATTTTACTCGCGATGGGGATGGCAATTTTTACCTGACCGGCAATACTCAGTCGACCGATTTCCCAACGTCTACCGGCGCATTTGACGACGATGCCAACGGCGGTCAGGATATGTTCGGTCTGAAGTTGAGTGCGGATGGCGCCAGGCTGCTCTTTAGCAGTTACATCGGCGGAAATGGCGAAGACCGCTCTAATGGCTGCGCCCTGTCGAACGATGGAGTATTTTATGTGTTGGGCGACAGTAAAAGCAGTGATTTCCCTACATCGACCAATGCCCATGAAAGGAAGTATCAAGGCAATGGCGACTTTGTACTGGCCGCGCTCGGAACCGACGGAAAGACACTGGAATATGGCAGCTACTTCGGCGGAAGAAGTTTAGAGCGATTAACTTCTTCCTGGGGACTTGGAAGAGCGGTGGCAGTTGATGATGACGGTGCCGTTTACTTCACGGGCCTTTCCCATTCCACAGACTATCCCACGACCATTGGCGTTGTGCAGCGGACTCTGGCGGGGAATAACGACATCATCGTAACCAAAGTGCATCCGGACAGCAGCTCGCTTGTTTATTCGACCTATTATGGAACGAGCGAATGGGAAAACGGTTTTTCGCTTCTGCTTGCTCCTGATAAAAGTGTTTATGTTACTGGCTTCACGAACTCAAAAGATTTTCCGATGAGCTCGCAGGCCTATTCCAAAGAACACAGAGGGGATTCTTATGCCTTTGTGATTCGTGTGAATAGCCGCGGCAGCTCGATCGATGCGTCGACCTTTTTTGGCGGTTCCAACAGTGGTGTCAGCTCATTGCAGACTAACTTTTTCGATATTGTCGCTGGCCCGGGCAACTCGATCGTCCTCTGCGGCGAAACATTAGACAAAGATTACCCGACCACCCCAGATGCCTACAGTACAGAATTGACGGGTTTTGTTGACGGCTTCATCGCCATGTTTAATGGCGATTTGACCGAGTTGTTGTATTCAACTTTGATAGGCGGAAAGCTAGGCGGCAACTGGTCCCGTAGTGTGGACATCGGCCCGGACAGCAGCTTCTATGTGATGGGCGAAACCAATACACCTCACTTCCCAACGACAGCTGAAGCTTATCAGCCCACTTTGGAACGAAACTCATTCGGTACACAAACATTCGCGCAGATGTATGTCAGCAAAATCGACCCTCAGTTGTGTTTTCTGCAGGCCGAAACCGGTGCCGACACGGCCGTTTGCGCCGGAGCGAGCGCCTCGCTGCGGGTTAGCGGCAGAGGAGGGGATGAATCTTTTACCTATCGCTGGCAGCCGGAAGAAGGGCTTGACGATCCGCATAGCGCAAGGCCCATGGCTTCACCATCGGGTACAACTACGTACACAGTTACAGTTAGCGCCGGAGAGACCTGTCTGCCGGCGGTAACGACAGTGACAGTTAAGATTCTACCGAAACTTGTCGCCACGGCCGGCAGCTCGCAAAGTGTTTGCGCCGGCGAGAAGCTGGTATTAAACGGAATGGGGCGGGGCGGAACGGGACATTTAACATACGCCTGGGAACCGGCGGACGGCCTTGACGATCCATCGCGTCCCGATCCTAAGGCCGCGCCGGATAAGACGACCACCTATACTCTCCATGTGACCGACGAAGCAAATTGCAGCTCGACCGCCAATGTTGAAGTGGTAGTTTTGCCCGAGCTTGTCGCTGATGCCGGCGAAGATCGGATTGTATGTTATGGCGATGCTCTTGAACTGGGCGGCGCCCCTTCCGGTAGGGGTGGAAACGGCCGGCTGAATTACTTCTGGTCACCTTCGGATGGTCTTGATGACCCCGGGAACCCCAACCCGCAGCTGACGGCAACGACTACCGCAACGTACAGACTAGACGTCAGCGATGAGAATGCCTGTGTATCGAGTGCCTGGATTACCGTCGTTGTACAGCCGGCGCTGCAGGCTGACGCGGGCGAGAAGCAGACGATCTGTCCTGGGATGTCGGTTCAGCTTGGCGCTTCGCCGACCGGGAAAGGCGGCAGCGGCCAGTTGCAGTACAGCTGGGAACCGGCCGACGGTCTTGATGATCCCTCGCTCGCCAATCCGAGCGTAACAATCAGCTCGACCGCCAGCTATACGGTGTTCGTACGCGATGAATTTGGCTGCGAATCGAGCGCCACCGTCGTTGTGGTATCGCTGCCGATACCTCTAGCCGATGCCGGTCCGGATCGAATCGTTTGTAGTGGCGAAACGACAATCCTGGGCGCCGCCACGGGTCCGGGCAGCGACCGCTACACCTATCAGTGGTCGCCGAACAGCGGTCTCGATGAAGTGAACAGTCCCACGCCGATGTTGCGGCTCAACAGCGCAGAGCGGCGTACGGAAAGGTATACCCTGCGCGTTTCAAATCACATAGGATGTTCATCAAGCGCACAGGTGAGCGTTACAATTCTTCCCGAACTTGAGCTTAACATTTTGTCGGAAAAGGCTGTTGTCTGTGCCGGCGAAACAGTGGCTCTGACGGCCCTGGCACGGGGCGGCAGCGGCGACAGCGCGTCATTTACCTTTGAATGGGCGCCACGCACCGGCCTGGATAATTGGTCGGGCCCCGAAACGCTGTTTCGCCTTGACGAAGCCGGTGAACATCGCTACTCCGTTACGGTGCGGGATTCCGCCGGCTGCAGCAAGACCGCCGCCATAACACTCTTCGTTCGCGAGCAGGCTCGGCTTGGCTTCGACAGTCGAGAGCTTGATTTCGGCAGCCTCGGAACCTGTGAAAGCAGTAAAACACTTACAATTTCAATCTCGAACGATGGCAGTGAGCCGGCAACACTGCATCAAGTCGGAGGCGCTGCCGACTTCGACGTTCTGACGCCTTTGCCGCTTGAGTTGCCTGCCGATAGCTCGCAATCGATCCGGCTGCGTTTTGCGCCCCGCAGCGAGGGTCGCAAGCGCCAATGGCTCTACTTTGACATCGCTCCTTGTGCAGTTCGGGACTCGATACTGGTTTCCGGAGAATCGTCCGATCTGTCCCTTAGCGTATCTGCTTCCAGACTTGATTATGGTCTTATGCTCTCCTGCGGACCCTCCGACAGCACGCAGACTGTCACCTTGCGTAATAGCGGTACTCAGCCGATTCTCTTCGGCCGTCCGCGAATCGCCGCTCCTTTTGAGCTTGTTTCGACACTGCCCACGAGCTTGGCTGTCGGCGACAGCCGGGAGCTGACGCTGCGCTACACTCCTGCAAATATCGGGTTTCATAACGATGTGTTTGAATTGCCCTACAGCAATGGCATTTGTGACGACACCCTGCGGATTCCCCTTGCCGGTGAACAAAGAGAAGCAATTCTTCGCCTTCGGCCGGAGCAGATCGATTTTGCGCGATTTAAGAACTGTAGCCGGAGCGGCGACACGATCGTCACTTTGCGAAATGAGAGTCCTGTGGACATTAGGGTTCAAAGTATCGAGCCTGAGGGTATGTTTACGCTCGAACCGCCACCCCCCTTTACAATTGCGGCTCATAGCGAAAAGACAGTGCTTCTGCATTTTAGCCCCGTCAAAACCGGACCCATCGCATCGACCTTAACCCTGCACTACGAACCTTGTGGTCAGAAGATTGCTCTACCCGTCCAGACAGTCCGCAGCAGCGCAGATGCGGATGTGCCGGCTACGCTGGAGTTCGGGACGCTCTTTGCCTGCTACGGAGACTCACTCCGGCTTTTGCTGCCGATTACAAACATAAGCCACCCTGCTACCGCCTTGGAAATTTCCGCTCTAACAATCGACGGACCATTCCGAACGAATTTGCAGCCGGGTGACATGATAGCTCCCGCCGCCCGACGGGACTTTGAAATACTCTTCGCTCCGCAAGCATCCGATGCGGACGGCAGCTATGAAACGGAGCTCAAGCTTGAGTTCGAGCCCTGCGATTTTAACAAAACGATTCGTCTGAGAGCCGTCAAATCTTCATCCGGCATTGAGGCCGTTGATGATCGACACTTCTTCGGAGATCTCCCTGAGGGAATAGTCGCAACCCGAAGATTCGCTTATGTTAATACAGGTCGCGACGACGCCAGAATCGATTCGCTTGCGCTGAGAGCGCCGGATGATTATCGCATCATTCAGGTTAACTCCGCCCTGCCGACCACCCTGGCTGAAGGCGATACGCTGTGGGTCACACTCGAGTTTAGGGCTCTTCACAGTGCTTCAAGTGGTGCATTGTTGATTTTCAGCAGCTTTCCCTGCCCGAATGCCATTGTGGTAACCGAGCTGAGTGGAGGTGTAAGTGATAAATCGGAAGAGGCGTATGCATTGATCTGCATCGACACGTTACGCGCCAATACCGGCGATCGGCTGCGGATTCCAATTCGTTTAAAGGAGAGTGACGGAATTGCCGCCGCCGCAGTGACAGGTTTTGAGATGTTTCTTTCCTTCAACCCGACTCTCCTGGCTGCTGTCGGTAGCACGCCGCCCGGCAATCTGATCGACGATAAACGACAGATTCACATTTCCGGGCCAGCGCCCATAGCGAATGGAACGCTCCATATGCTCGAATTTGTGGCCGTCTGGGGCAACGACTCCTGCACTGACCTGACCATTGACTCAGTTTTTTGGCACGGCGGACAGGTGGAAACTCAAGTTAACTCTGGCTATCTCTGCCTTGATGATATCTGTAATGCAGGCGGCCGACATCGTTTGTATCTCGATGGTGCAATCGGACAGGCATTGCGCGTTTCGCCTCTTGACCCATCTGGCAGCGACTTCTATGTGGACTATGACATAGTAGCGCATTCACCGGTTACCATAAGCATCTTTGACATGTTCGGTCGGCGCAGGCATGTGCTGATCAACCGACGCCACCGACCGGGAACATATCGCAAAGCTCTTTCTTCTCTTGAACTGGCTGCCGGTGTTTATCTGCTTGTCCTTGAGACGCAAAGCGCTCGCACAAGCATTTTGTTTAAGCATCGACACTGATCAGCCGGTGGAATACACATTCAGCGTCGGCCTGGCAGACAAAAACTTTGTTGAAGTGCATCTGCCTGTGTTTCGCTGTGCGGTTCTTTAATTGCCTGCCGAATCTTGCCTGCGGCCGCTGCAGAGCTGCCCGCATCATGGTTAAGGATTAACCAGGTCTATGTTGTGATGTCCGTTGGCGAACGATGGCGGAACTGAATGGCCCGAAGATACGGAAAATCATCTCGAACACCAGTGGCAAAGCTTCAAAGTGTTGCGCTGCGGCGCGGGACACCGCTTCGCTTCCCTTTTGCTGAGCCTGGTTTCGTCTGAATAAGATGGTCGGACATTCGCGATCGCGGGTCTCAAGCGGAGGCCAGCTGAGCGGCCAGTTTGGCCATCACCTCGTGAAAAACCGGATGAAATGCGTTGTCATCCGTCGGAATGGGCTGCCAAAAATACCGAAACACCAGGCCATCCTCAACAGCGCTTCCCTCGGCGCGGTGATGCCAGGATTCCGGAAGCCCGCCCGGGGCTTCGAGCATAAAGATATGCCATTCGTGCAATTCCAGCGGTCCGTCTTCCTCCGGACCGCCGCCGACATACCGTTGCAGCACGCCGACCTTGCACCCGATACGATTCAGCTTAAGGCCGGACTCTTCTTCGAGTTCGCGCAGGGCCGCTTCTTCAAATGTTTCGTCCGCTTCCACCGTACCCTTGGGAAGCTGCTTCCCGGCGCTCGGATGTTCAAAGGCAAGGAGTTTGTGACTCTCATTATCCCGCCTGACGACGCAGGCACAGGCTTTGTATACTGTGAGCATAGCATCCAATTAAATTCAATGAAAAATTCGGTTGATGGCCGATGGTTCCCGCCGGCGCAACATTTCGCTAGTCAACGCGCTCGTTAATGTCGGCAATCCAGGCTACTAAAACAAAACAATCGCAATGCTACCGTTAAGCACTGAGGGCAAAGTTGTTGCGCTACTTACAAGACAGATCATGAGAAGGCGAAATCGGTTCGCTGATCTATTAGAACGACTTTTTCCCTTGTTGATTTTGAAGTGAGCAAAAATGCACAGTTCTATTCCGATTCGATCAATCACGCGGCCTGATGAACATTCCGGACACATTCTAAGCCTGGCGTCTGTTGCATCAGGTCCAGTATCCTACCGGCTTAGGGAAGGAGAAATCTCAATAGTCCCATCTTTAATGCGACTACAACGCCTTAGTGTGCAGGTACACTCTGACACTTATAATCATCCTGTCTGACGTTGGTGTCCAGCTGCATTTAGTGTCCAGAGTTAAGACCAATTCGGCCTGAAGAAAAGGGGGCATCTAATTCGCGTGTGCTCCTTATGCGCTCGCTTACGGATAAGACAGGCGAATGTGACCGGGGAAGTATTTGAGCAACAGATTTTTGATTGCAGAAACCGCTCACAGAAATGCTCGTGCAGTAGTCGACGAAATCATCGTCACGTTGCCGACGGGTCCTATTTCTGGCGAGGTCTTTCGCATAAAAAGCGAACCCTCCTTCTGAATTACCTCTACTCTACCTACGCCGTCGTCCGCGCGGACCACAACGGAATCGCTGACTGTTGCTTGGCCGATATGCCAGTCGTCGGGGTCGACTCAAAGCGTTGAAATTTGTGCCGTTTCCTGGTGTAATGCGGAATAAATCTGCCAGAGGCATTTTTGCCTATGCGATCGAATTCCTCCTAGTGCCTGAAGCCGGGCGGATATACTGCGGTGTAGTATTGCAGGCGTGAATAGGGCATAAGAGATTGTCCATTAGGCACAAGATGGCAGTCTACGATTTTACTACGGAATAAGCAGAGTTACTGCCAATCATTATTACAATTATCTAGAAGTGTTGAATTGTGTTTTAGACATGTTTGATTAAGTCCAATCCATCTAGCCGATCGTCTACGAATGAAATCAGGGTCTAAGAGCATGGCAAAGATGTCTAGGCCCATCCGATAGCCGAAGACTGAGTAAACAAACAATTCCGTCTAATTCTTGTGCCTGACATTTTTCCATTCCAAACAGTATATACCGAATTAGTCAGCACTTGAGCCAAACGATCTGAATAGCAAGACAGCCGAGAATGTTCGGCGTGAGTTGTGCTTTCCTAATGTTGCAGAACTTAGAAAACGTGATTGAATACTTGTTTAGCAGGTTGCTTCTGATGGGGAGTTAGAAAATAGAGTCAGCAAAGTCAACACACTTCCAAATAGGAAAATATGAATAGCAATTATTTAATCGAAGACGCTCGCGACACGCAGCTCGACGAAACCTGCTAGATTGAAAAGGCGACATGCTCTAGCTGCGATTTTAGTATCGAAAATTGTATCCCAAATGACGTAATGCGAAGGTGAAGGCGAAACTGAAGCACGCAACAAAGTTTTCTGTTTCCGCTTGCTGAGCTCTACAGTCCACTAAGTCAAATCTTATGACCGCTTACACTAAAAACTGGGTTTGAAGGAAAATCATCCGTGGCTGGTAACGGCGGGAGTTGTATTGTTGCATGTTCCGAATGCGTTAACGTAGAAGTTTTTTCAGAAAATTGTTGATCCCGGCGCCTTATTGATTGACGAAGAGGTGTTGGCGGCTTAATTGTCTGGATGCAAAAAAGGGACGGAGGTGGAGGAGGGGTGGCACGCCGTAGGCGAATAGTATCTCAAGCGCGCGACGACTCCGCAATGTAATCCTACGAAATTGCCTTACTTGTAACCCAACAAATATGCCTTAGACACCTTTGCCTGAATACTAAATACAAAGCTTGAAGAATGCTGGCACGCCCCAGGCGAATTGTATTGCGCGCGTCGATCGCGATGTGAGACCTCAACCTGCAGAGCGTTAGTATACGATCATTTCAACAATTAACCACGTTCCAAATCATCCAATGCAATAAGTTGATGCACCCCGACTATGGCGCCGTAGCTGCCGAGTCGGAGTTCTTCGTGACTTTCTTTGCATACTTCGTCGGACATACACCAACTATTGCCTTAAAATCCCTGATAAAGTGCGCCTGGTCAAAGTAACCGAGACTGAGCGCAAGCTGAGGCCAGTCCGGTTGTTCAATGCCGGCAAGTTGTTCGACTGCATCGTGGAGACGGTAACGCTTGATAACCCATTTGGGCGAAACGCCGACATAGACTTTAAACAGACGTTGTAATTTTCGTTTGTTGATGTTAAGAGCATCGCTGAGATCATCGACTTTGCATATCATTCGATCCGCAATGAGCCGCTTCATGATTGTATTGATTACCCCGACATTGTCATCTTCTGCGTTCATCCGCTCACGCAGGAATACTTGTGCTGCTTCGATCTGTCCGGATGGATCGCCGGAATGGGACAAGACTGCCTCTTCCAATGCCCGACCAGACGCACCAAATAACGCCGGGATTTCGACGACACGATCGGTGATCGCTGACATTGGCGAGTTAACCAAAGGATAGAAAGCGCCGGGCTTGAATTTAACACCGAAGACTTCGCCCTTTCCTTGCAGGCGGCGTGTGAACTTGCCCCTCACGACACCGTATACGCGCGAGTAATCTTGCTCAATGGCAATGATGACACTTGGGTGCGGTAGGGTTTCCGCGACTAATGAACGTCCGCCACTGAAGTTCCAGCGCACAATCCAGTAGTGTTCGACAACCGGAGATAGGTCCTTGGCGGGCCAATAGCGTTTGTGTTCGATGTTGTGTTTATTGCTTGCGGGGTTGAGAATCCCAATTGGTTTTTCGGTCTTTAACACCAACATTCTATACACCCTCAGAACGGCATCGTTATCTTGCATTGAGAGCTTTTCGGTTGAATACGCTCCGACAAATCTACTCTCCTGTCGCGTTTTTACAATACCTCCGGCTGCTCAGGCCCTAGTTTTGCCGACTGTTATGTAAGATAATCTGTCCGGTCCAAAAGACAAAGCCGATCGGTTGCATGGAGTATGTCGATTCTTCTTACTATCGCGACCAGGGCGCAGCCTTGTTGAACTAAGGCACTGTCGGGTGCTCTGGAAATGTAAAGGAGTTAGCAAGCAATGAGCAAACGAAGCAATGTAGAATTTGAAGTAGTCTCATGGGAAGAAAAGCCAATCATCGAACGCGAAAGCGGCCCCAGATTGACGTGTGCGGAAGTACGGCAGCGATACAGCGGCGATATTGAAGGCGAGGCGTCGCTCCACTATTTGATGATGTCACGTGAAGACGGATCCTCCAGCTATATTGGATTGGAGCTCCTGACCGGCAGCGTCGGCAGACGTTCCGGCAGCTTCGTACTTCGGCATTCGGGCAGCTTCGAAAAGGGCATAGTGACTGACGAATGTTCTGTCATCGAAGACTCCGGTACCGGAGAATTGCGCGGGCTGCGCGGCAGAGGTGGATTCTCCTCCTCGCACCAGAAGCGATACCGCATGACCTTCGATCTGGAATTTGAATGACAGGCAAAGGGACCGCCATCTACGATGAACGGTCCCTCTGATCGAAAACACCCACATATTCATGCTGCCTGTGACAGTCGAGCTGTCTGGCTGCGCTTAAACGCTGAACTCGAAGTATGACCAGGGCGACCAGGAGCAGATTTTGCCGTCGACTTTGGCGCGTACGCGCCAGCGACCGCGTTGGGCACCGACGAAGGTGTGCTCGCGTGTTATTCCGTTAATGTTGTGGTAAGTGATAAAGCTTTGCCCCGATGCCGCCGCCCATGACCCGGCGTTGACCGCGCCGAATGCATCGACCTCCAGGCTATAGCGCACATTGTCGAGATTCACCGGGTCCCAGCGAAATTGCATCTTGCGCGGCCAGTGATCGAACTGGTCGTTATTGTGCGGCTGTTCCGGTTGCGGGACGGCGCCTTTCCACCAGGAGAGAGTCGGATCGCCGAGCAGGACCAGGCCATAAAACCAGGAACGCTCCCAATCCTCATGAACGGGTCCGCGGTCCCTCCACCAATCGAGGTAAGCGTCGCCGATTACTTTGCCCTGTCCCATGGGCCGGTAGAAGTCTTCGAAGAACAGCATAGAGCCGGACTTGGCGCTGGCGATGGCCGCCTGTCCGTGGTTAGTGCCGCCGCCGCCCTGGTCGAAGATGTACCAGCCGGCCATGTAATCATTCTCCGTAAACTTTCCGGGGCCGCAGCAGAAGAGGTTGTAGAAGTGGGCGTTCGGTGGGTTAACGTCGCGAAAGTAGGGCGTCTGGATGAATTCGTTGGCGCCGTTAACACGCAAGGCATGGCCGCGAACCCAGGAGTGGGCGCAGAGCTGCACCCAGGAACGCTGCGAGTTAACCTCGGCTTTGTAGAGGTCGGCGTCGGTCGTGTTGGGGTTGGTGTAAGTCGTGATGTCGCCCGCAGGGAACATCTCATCGAAGCCGCAGTCGTCGAAACCGACCCAGTCATCATCGACATAGGCCAGGGCGGAACGGGCATGACCCAGCTGTCCGAGACGGAAGCGATGGTTGCGATCGAAATAGTCGTTAATCAGGTCGGCGTCATTGCCGTTGGCGGTCGGTGAGATGATGCGCCCTACCCAGATATCGGGATCGAGATCGCCGTTGTGACCGTCATACAGGCCATCGGCGTCGACATCGTTCCAGATGCCGTTGCGGTCCATATAAAACAGATCGCAGGGAAATTGCGAACCGTCATGCTCATACCAGGCGGCCGCCACTGCGCCCACCATCAATACGCCCACGGGATTGTGATTGATGATATGCGTGCGTATCTGTGCAGGTGTGCCGCCATTCAACACATCCACCGTAGCCCAGTATCCGTCTCGCCCCACATCCAGGACATAGCGGTCAATGCTGGCTTTGACGGCGGCGTATATCGGCTGGTCCACCAGCACCAGCAGGTCACCTTTTGGGTAGTGCCGTCTGCTCTTGCGATTCAGATAGTCTTCGTCGTCCGGAAAACCGGGGCGATCCTGCCGCTCGGCGTCAAGCTGCAAAGCCTGGAAAGAGCCGCGCAGATCGACGTATTCCTTGAATGACTGAATCAACAAATCTTCGTTGGCTCGGAATTCGAGATTGCGGATGCTGCCGTATGCCTGCCCCAGCTTATAATCGCGCGACAGGAGATTCAGATCGATGTGTGTAAGTTCTTTGTCACGTGTTCCGATGACGGAATCGAGATTCGTTATTGCCTGGTGCTTTTTCGCGACCAGGCGTTCCGTGTTAATTCTAAATTTTGACATTGCGTAAACACTCGCTAGTTAATTAAACAAGTTCGCTTAATGATGAATGCTGTTAGATATGATCAAATGCGATCAGCCGTACAATGGGAATTGATGCTCGCATGGATAAACAAGTGGTTCCGGTCTCGCTTTTGAACCCACGCCCTTCGGACGACCCCTTGAATGGGCAAGACAATCCCGCTCGAATGCTGTCCCTGGGTACGCGAGGACGTCCGAAGAGTCGCAGATCACAAATGCCATTGGCGACGACCGACTTGTTGATAGTTAATTAATACGATGTCTGATTGTTGTCGCGGCCCGAACTCAGGCTTTGCAAAATGCTATCTTGTCCCAGATGCGATAATCGCTGACAAGTCCCCAGCCGTGAGTTAGCTTTACGTCCAGGCGCAGCCATAGGATATATGCGCAGGGCTGCAAGGCGGAAATGTCGAAGTGGAAACCTGCGCCGCCGGAGATGGCTTCGCCGTTAATGATCGCAGGGGAGTGCGCGGCCGGCAAGGGAGCATTGCCCTCGAAGTAAATCTGTGCGGACGATGCAAAGGGATGATAGACGGTAAAGAGGGCATTCAGGTCATTGTTCATTTTGCCACAGCCATTGCCGGAGCTCACCATCTGTTCGATGTCCAGCATGACCACCGAACGAAGTGTGACGGTCTGTCCGGCCCAGTGCGGATGGCGATTATACTTAAAGCGTGTATTGCTGATTACGATCTTATCCAGGGCATTGCTGTCTGAAACGACGGCTGTTCCGACTTCGCGCGCCTCGAAGGTGATTTTGTAGGTATGCGTCTGCGCTGGCTTGCGTCCGGCGGGTACGGCATTACCGGCCTTTTGTTCAGGCGCGACCGTCAGGTCGAAGAATTCGTCGACCAGCTCGGTTGTGATCAGGTTAAGCAGCCTGCTGTTGGGAATGAATTTGCCGACGCCGGGCGCGGGCGGCAGGCCCAGATTGCCTTCGCTTGGAACGGCGATCCATCCACCCGGCTGCACATTGACATTGTGCGGCGCTGCGGGGTTGTTAAGCCAGTAGTCGGCAGAGTCGATGTGCCAGCCTGTCGGGCCGAGGTTCCAGAATTCCAACTGCCCGATGATGGTAGGCGCGATTTGGGTGGCGTCGACCGGCACCTGCGCACCCAGCACGCCGCCGGCGCCGTATTTCCCGATCAGAAAACGGTACTCCATCTTGATCGGATCGCTGCCGTCGGGCAGAATTCCGCGCAGAGGAATCGTACCGGTAAATGCCAGCTCGTCCGGATCGGTGAGGCCCGCGGCCGTGAAATCGGTGTTAACACGGTACTGGCCGACTTTATTAAACAGGGGATAGGTGTGATCGCTGGGAGTGTCGTCGGTCGGTACTTTTTCGAGGCAGAAGCGCACGCAGAAGCAGGGACCGGCGTTTTCGCGGTCTTTATCACGTCCGCGCGAACGCGGCTCGGCCAGCAGACTTGTGCCGCCGGGAGTTTCGATTTTGAAGTATAAGTCGGGTCCGCCGATCATCTCCCAGTTAATCCAGGGGGAAAGCGGCGTCTGCTTGAAGTCTTCCGTACTGTAGTCAATTCGAAATTTGCCGGCGGCATTGGTAAGTGCCGACCCCAGCTCATCGTCCTGCAGCCAGTCCACATCAAATGCTCGAACTTTAACGCCCTGGACCGGTAGCTGGCTGTCGCAGGCGGTGACCGTACCGCAGATTACCCAGGCGCCGAACTGCGCGCGAATACCGCACCAGAAACGCTGGGGAATCACGTATTCCCAGCCCGCGACCAACGCATTCTGACCGTCGCGCCACTGGGGCTGCAGGGTTGTAATCGTGAATTGCACCGGAGGATACTTCTTTGTATCCGGCTTGCGGCCCGGCACGCTTTCCAGGTAGACATCAATCTCAAAGGCCTCGCCATTGTAGTCCTGCTTGTCGCCCAACTTAAAACTGACGTTGCCCTGATCGTCGGTTTTTGCTTCCGCAATCAGCGACGACGCCTTGCGTTTAACCATATCGTCGCTCAGAAGGACAAAGGTATCTTTGGGCTGAGCCGTCGCCAGAGCCGTTGCCGTCTGATCTTTACGTAGACGGTACAGACGAACTTTGACGTTGGCAAGCCATTCCGGGCAATCCGGGCAAATCAAGCCGGCCAGTTTTGCTTTGAAAATAAAGTTCATAATTGCACTCCTTAAAATGACTGTGAGCTGATGAGTAGAATGAAATTTCACAAAGCTCCCCCTGTCAGCTTGCGGCCGATTGAGAGATGCGAACTATCTGTTTCGAACTGTTTCGGTCTTCTGTCAGTCAAGACACGAGGACGGCCAGGCGCTGCTTCCGCAAAGGAGTAGCGCTCTCGCTTACCTGCTGAGTATTGATGTGCTTAAGCTCCCGACCGGCCGAGCTGTCGGTTTTGGTTCGGATTAACGGCCTGTGACCCAGGCGATGAAGTCGCCGATAGCCTGGGCGCCCGCAGCGAGCAACCCGAGGAAATGGCGCCATGCCTTCCGTACGGCGGTTTCGTGATCATAGTCGAGCGCACCAACGGTCCACTGCGGCATGCCGGGCTGATTGTCCACAACTCCGACGAGCAGAAACACCTGACCGGCAAGTTCATGGTGCACCAGCGCAATGGAGGCCGGCGACTGCAGGTCTGGCGACCAGCTTACCTCGGTGTTCTGCAATTGATCCATATCGATCGGCCCGGCATTGAGGGTTTCACCGTTCCCGTCGAAGCTTAGGCTTACGTTCACTGTCGGCTGCTGCGGCGTTTTACTTGCCGTGATATTGAAACGACCGAGCGACACATCGTGCTGCGATGTGCGGGTCGTGATCAGGCCCAGGCTCGTAGTTGTCGGCTCGCCGCTCTGCAGGCCGGCGCCCGCGGGAGATCCGTTGCCGATCAGGCTGTTCGTTGCAATCGAAGGATCGGAATTCGGCATAGTGCTGCTCCTTGGGAATATGATTCTCGATTCAATGCCATTGTTGCCGTCTGTCGATTCAAATATTGGGAATCTCCTTCGTTCGGCCTAACCACATATCGCAGCATTCTGGAATTTTCATTGCGATGTTCCGAATGGTACACCTGGATGATATTCAGTCTAAGTGTAGAAATATCAAACAATTAGGCCTGCGATGCATCTCCTGGCAAATGGAACTTTGTCAGTACTATGGCTGCCGGACAATTCGTATATTTGCCATCCTAATACTCCAGCATCTGTCGACAATACGATAAAGCTGCAATGAAGCCTCGCGACGACCTGCATCGACTGATTCAAACGCTGAGCAAATCCGAAAAGCGCAGCTTTAAGCTGTTTGCCGAGCGTTATAGTAAAAAAGAAGGTAACAACTATCTAAAGCTCTTTGCTGCTATTGAGAAGCAAAAGGAATACGATGAAGGAAAGCTGCTGCGCAAATTTGATGGCGATGCCCTGGCACGCAATTTTGCCAGTACAAAATATCAGCTATCTAACCTTATTATCAAGAATCTTTGTACCCAGCAAGCCGGTAAATCGGTTGATTCCGAGCTGCGGGAACAGCAGGAATGCATTGATGTCCTGACCGCCAGGGGGCTGACAGACCTGGCCAGACGAAGCATCGATAAAGCGAGACAACTGGCCGAGCGCTACGACAAACATCTGGTACTGCACGAATTGCTGGCGCGCGAGCTGACTATGATGTTGAGCTGGCAGACTAGTAACATAGAGCAAGAGATCGAGCGTATATCTCGCAGCCAGCAATCGGCAATGACTAAGCTCTCGAATGAGGCCGCCTACGAACAACTGCTTGCCAAAATAACTGCACTACAGAAAATATATCCGCGTCGCGATCGCAATGCCGAACATCAGAGTTCGCTCGATAACATTCTCCTTCATCCACTGCTACAGCACGAAAATCGCGCTTTGAGCTTTAAGGCCAAAGATTACTTTTATCGTATCAAAGCGCTTGGTTCAATTATCAACGGCGATCGAGTGGGTGAGTATCACTTTCACAAGCAATTGATTGAGCTATGGGATTCCAATCAGGCGATGACGCAGGCGTTTCCGGATCGCAAAAAAATCGCGCTGATCAATTTTCTTAATTCCTGTTTTAATCTTGAACGATTTAACGAGATCGAGCCGATTCTACAGCGCATTCGTTCACTTCCCTCCAACTCACTGCGAGATGAACACAAAACGGCTGGCCGACTCTACTTTATCGACTTGCTATACTGTCTTCATTACGGCCTATTTCAACGAGGGCTGAATCTTGTTGCTGAGATCGAGGCCTATCTACAGCAGCACAGCAACAAATTGCCAAGCTCCGGCATTATCACACTGCATTTTAACGTTACTATCTTATGGTTTTTACAGGGCGACTATTCGCAGACCCTGGCCTGGCTGGAGAAAATTCTGGCCCTGACGCAGACGGAGCTGCGCAAGGACATTCAGGAATTCGCCCGTATCTTACTACTTATCGTCCACTGGGAATTGGGTAATTCGGATTTATTGGATTCATTGATTCGCTCGGCTTATCGCTACCTGCATCGTCGCGATCAGCTTGACGGTTTCGAGCGCAACGTCCTGTTCTATCTTCACAAGGTCAGCAACAGTCGTGCGGAGGATGAGCGCAAACGGCATTTTGCCGCTTTGAAACACGAACTGGAGCAGATCGACAGAAGCGCGACGACAGGCAAGATTCTCGGCTTAACCGAAGTTCTGTTCTGGCTTGAAAGTAAACTTCAAGATTGCTCAATCAGCGAATTGTATATGCAGAAAATAGCGGAGCGGGAAGAGCGGAGTAGCGAGCAGACTGATAATTCCGAAAGCGATTCCGCTGAAGTATGCCATCCGGCAGCTCTTAACGAGAACCATTCCTGATCGGAGCAATCCTGTGGCAATTGGATGTCGACCAGCATGTATGCTCTGCTTTCTGATCGCAATTGGCCTCGCGATCTGCGGGCTCTCTGCTTGCTTCGACAAATCGGAGCGGCCCGAACACACAGCTGCGTCAGATAGTACTGTGCCGGACAAGCGACAGACGCAGACTTTTATCGGCCCGCATCACGAACAGACGAGGCAATATTCATACTATGCTTTCGAACGCGAAAGTCAATGGGATTCGCTCAACGAGCTCAAAGTGTACGGCCGACCCGCGGCGGCCTTTAGCGCGCACCCGGACTACAAGATATTCGGCTGGCATGTTTATGCCGGAGGTTCCGCCTACCGCAGTTACAACTTCGATCTGCTCTGGGCGGTTGCCTACTTTTCCTACGACCTCGATCCGCACAGCGGCGGCTACAAAACGATTCATCAATGGAAAAACAGCGCTCTGGTCGACAGCGCGCATCGACACGGATGCAAGGTGTTTCTGACCGTAACTAACTTCGGTGAAAAGAATAACCGCATTTTTCTCGATAAGCCGAAGGCGCAGCGACAGCTTGGCGACAGTCTGACCGCCCTGCTTCGATTGCGCGGAGCCGCCGGCATTAACATCGATTTTGAGTCCGTGCCGGGCAGTCATCGTCAACAGTTTGCGGATTGGATCATTAGCCTCTCTAAGCGGCTTAAGACCGCCAATCCCGCCTGGCAGGTCTCGCTGGCTCTCTACGCGGTCGACTATCATAAGGTCTTCGATATAGCGGCGATCGATTCCCACATCGATTTCTACACTCTAATGGGCTATGATTACTATGGCGGATTCAGCCAGGTCGCCGGACCCGTGGCGCCGCTTCACAGCAGTACGATGTGGGGCGAGGCCAGCATCGAAAGTTCAGTGAACTACTACCTGAATGCGGGCATCCGGGCGGGGAAGTTGATTCTCGGGCTGCCCTATTACGGCGCCGAATGGCGGGTCGCCGATGAAAAACTTCCTTCCGCCGCGCGCCGATTTATCTCGCATCCGCCGTATCGCTTTGTTAAACACAAGTATGCCGATTCACTGAAAATGAAGTTTCGGCTTGATGAACAAAGCGCCAGCACTTATCTCTCGTTCAAAGGTCCGGCCGGGGACGAGCGTCAGCTCTGGTATGACGATAGCCTGTCGCTGGCGATCAAATACGAATGGATCAAGAGCAAGGGCCTTGCCGGCCCCGGTATCTGGGCTTTGGGCTACGACCATGGGCATGAGGAGCTGTGGAATCTGCTCGGTCGTGAATTTGGTCGAGTAGTCGAGTAAAAGTCTTCGCAGCGCCATATCCATGCGAATCTGCAAAGTACTCGGCGTACCAATCGAATTGATTTTAAATTAATTCACTAAAAGTTCCTATATATTTCCTTTCCCTTAGTTAATTGAGTGAGGCGTGGTCTGAGCGCCAAACGAGAAGGGGTGATAAATTTCAGACGATTCGAATTCTCACTAACTCTTCCTTAGCAAAGAAAAGAGTTAAATGACCTATTTGAAAAACAATAGTTTTCTCATGGGCTAACTGCTTGCTACCGGGCTTTTGCCACGACCTGGGAGTTTGCCTGTGTCGGCAACCGGTACAGCCAGTTTAAGCTGAATTTCCAATCTGTTCTGTCTAAAAATTTTGGCGGTATAAATGTGGTTGTCACTATTGACAACGGGTTAACAGCGGCCCAAGCCAATCAGAATGCGGGAATTCCGCTTCGAAGGTGAAGTGCTGAAGCCAGACTTGCTGGAGTTAAGCGCGTTCCTTCCGCCGTGAAAATACTTTGCGCTGCTATCCAATATCGAGCTGCATCTTACGTGCTGCGACCAGTCCTGGCGCCCTGTACCGGCGCTGAACACGATACGCCCATCGCTCAACCATTTTCCGCATGCAGGGCATCGGAATGATTGCCGCCGTCTGAAGCTTCTTTTTGACCGCGCTTTATTATACCGGCACAACCGCTATTCTTTTCCCTCCGCTGCTGCGGAAGCCCAACACTGCACCACGCGCGGAATACTCATCAGGCTGGTCGTGTCGCGAGCGGCCTCATACAAGGCTGTGGTGATCCTGGTCAGTTCTTCCGGCGACGCCAGTTTTTCGTCCAGCACGGCATCTCGGATGTTCTCCATCGTTACCGCGCTTAACAATTTAACGTCTCCGCTGATGCCTGCCGGCTGCACGATATTCAAGCCGATGTTTTCCAGTCCCGCCCTTCTTAGCAGGGCCGGCAGGCGCGGACCGATATTGGGGTCGCCGCCGTGACCTTGGACGGCTTGGGTGTACAGCTCGATATAGCGCCGAAAAGCCGGGATGTCGGGATGACAAAAATGGCCGCGGAAATCGATGTCCTCGACGATCAGTTGGCCTCCCGGTCGGAGAAGATTGCTCAACGAACGCAGGACGGCATCAGGCTCACGGAGGTGGCTTAGTAAAAACCGCGCATACACAAGATCGTAGCTTGCATGCGACCGGAAGCGCGTGATGTCCGCCTGTGCAAACTCAACATTTGCGAGTCCCTGTTCACGGGCTTCACGGCGGGCTATCGCGAGTTTGTCTTCATCGATATCCAGCGCCTGAACCCGGCCGGAGCCGCCGACGCGCCGCGCCAGCTCGAATGATACGTCGCCCCCGCCGCAGCCGGCATCGAGGCAGGTCATTCCGCTTCCGACCCCAAGCCGATCAAATAGATTAACGGTGCCCGGACGCATAACGCGCGCCAGAAT
>JANQRB010000104.1 GCA_028284775.1 Candidatus Kapaibacterium sp.
CGATTTCGAAAACGCCTTCGCTAACGCCATTCCCTTTATCGCCGGTGAGCGGAGCAGCCTGCAACGAATCTTCAGCAACCTTATCTCAAACGCCATTAAGTTTACTCCCAGCGGCGGAACCGTAACGGTCACTATCAAAGCACTTGAAGAGGGAGATATCTATATTTCGGTTCATGACAGCGGGATTGGCATTCCGGAAAAACTCTTGCCCGAGCTATTCAACAAATTTTCCAAAGCCTCGCGTCCCGGCACCGCCGGTGAAATCAGCACCGGACTTGGACTCGCTATCACCAAGCAGCTTGTCGATCGCCATTTCGGCCGAATCAAGGTCGAGTCAATTGAAGGTCAAGGCACCGAGTTCCAACTATTCTTTCCTGAATCTTCGCAAAAGGGAAATCCGAGCGAAAGGACGAAGACTTTCGATGCGGTCGATAATTCAGGGCTGTGAAAGGTCTTAGAAAAGATGCGGACGTATTTTTGTTCAGCGGCACCAGGGAAATGCGTCTATGAACTATTATCATCAACAGATGTTCCGGATAAAAGCGCAGATGTCGATCGCTAAGACAGCTGCAGTTAGATGATAGACAATCGACATAAATTTCTGTATGGCAACAGCTTAGCTCAAATCAACAAATCATGCAGCAATAACTAAAAGTAAACTCAGCAATGAACATCAGAGTTTGCAGCGTTATAGTTGATAATCAGGACAAAGCCCTGAAATTCTCTTCAGAGTAATTGGGTTTTGTAAAACGAATCGACATTCCCATGGGTGAACACAGATGGCTGACCGTCGTTGCCAAGGACGAAAAGGACTGTGTTGAACTTCTTCTTGAGCCGAAGGGTTTTGCGCCTGCCGAGATTATCAGAAGGAATTGTTTGAAGCTGGCTTTCCATTGACCATGTTCAATGTCGAAAACATTAAGCATGAATATGAGCGCTGACAAAGCCTTGGCGTTGAATTCAGTATGGGACCCAGAAAAATGGGAATCGCAAAGCTGGCCGTTTTTAGTGACACCTGTGGGAACAACATACAATTAGTTGAGGTCTGATGTTTTCGCCCTGACTTGTTTGCTTCTCTGCATTCAAAAACTTGGGAGAGATTAGATATAGCAGGGAAGAATATGACATCTTTAACTTTACATAATATATATTAGGTTACATTCAACGGTATCGGCAAATAATACTATTCGCCGTTTCCAACCAAATATCAAAGGTCTATCAGTGGGATCTTGCGATGCTTCAACGGCTTGAGTGGCTAATGAAGACCTTCACGCGCGAGACAGCTGAAGCTTCAGTGACACCAATGTTCAGGCAATCCCAAACCGTCGCGCCCTTCGTCGCCTGGATCGATTGCCAATAAACAACTATTCTCCAACCTCGCCATCGGGTCTCGCTTTCTTCCTGCTTCTTGCATCGGATTTTGAAAACAACGCGTGTCTGGGTTTAGTTGAACAACATGGCTTTGAAGGCCTCGATCTCGGTATCTGACATCGAACGATAGGTATCGAATGTGACATGTTCATGGGGCGCGTCAAGGTTCAGCTCGATTCCCCAAAGTGGACGGATGCTGGTAGGCAGCATCGAGTAACGTACATCGCCCAGGACATTGGGGCGCTCCGGGTGCCAGGCGAGATAGCCATCAGAGAATACTTTAAAGCGTTGGATGTCGCGGTAGACTAGCATCTGATCTGTTATCTGAGGCAGGTCTCGCCTGATATCAAAGGCCTGCACCATGTTTCCCTTAAAGACCTTGCCCTTGTTGGGCAGGCCCACACGCACTGCGTCGACGTAATACATGCCATCGGACTCATAAACCGAGCGCCAGAGCAGCAGATTGCCGATGGTGGGTTTAACGATCAGGCGCTCAATGTTGTGGCCACGTTGCTGAGCCTGTACACGTGCCAGAGATTCAGCACGCTCATGCTGAATCGCGCCGAGTAATAGATAAGCGGCGGCGAATACCACACCGACCTTCGTTGCGCGCGGTTGTTTTTTTACAGCACCGAAGACAATTGCCGCGATCAGCGCCACGGAGAATAATGGATCGAAGATGGAGATGATGCTCCATGCAATTCGGTCGTCGTTGAATGGCCAAAACAAGTGGGTACCGTAGCTGGTGCAGGCATCCAGAAAACCGGCTGTGGCGTATCCGAGGAGCGCGTAAAGATAGATTCTCTTAAATCCTAGCCGTTTTCTGATAAAAGGCCATAGCAGCAATGATGCAATGAGGGCGCCTGCGGGTATAAACGACAAGGCATGGGTGAAGTGTCGGTGATTCTCCAGAAAGAGGAGTGAATCTTCGGCCGAACGCATGAGTGTATCGGCATCGGCAAGCAGCGGCGCACAGAAGCCAACTAATGAGGCCAACCGCACTTCTTGGGGCTTCGCGCCAGCCTGTGCAACAGTTGCCCCGAGCAAACCCTGAGTGACGATGTCCATATAACCGTTTGACCTTCCTGTGTCCTATCCGTAATGTCTAGCTTTATTGCCGCAAACCGAGCATTGTCGGCCGGTACGTCGCCTCGGGCCAAAAGGAAAGTGTGTGAACAAACTAAGGAAAATCAGAGCTGCCAAAGTCCGGATTCAATGCCACCCTGAATAACAATGGCGAATTGACCGCGCCCCTCGATTTTCGTTGCTGGCATTGCGATTTCTGCCCCGGATTCAGCCGCTGCCGCGACGGACTTTGTGATATCTTTAACGAGCATGTATGGTCGAACCACCGGCCTCTCTGTGTCACGCAAGGGTGCTCGGATTCCCAACATTCCCCCATTGGTCATGTCAGCAATACGAGCGCCACCAAAATTCGGGTCGGCTGCGCCGAAGTTAACACCATGCATTTGCGAATAGAGCCTGCAGGTCGCGTCAACGTCCGTAGTCACGATCTCGAGGTATTGAATTCTCACTGCGTTTCCTTTGCTAATGTAATTGTCAGACATATTCGATTGATCGTCAAGTGATCCTTTCGTGTTATGTGCTTCACTGTGTTGGTCTTGCTTACGAGCGAGTGTTAGAATGCTTGCGCTCGCCAGTGCCATCGAAGTCAAAGCAACACGGAGGAAGTTTCGCCGATTAATCTTGGCCATTTGTTTTGTCTCATAGCTATGAATTATGAACTGCTCTCAAATTCAAAAATGTCGCGATTCTGTTTGAATCGTAAAATTCAGTAATGATCTGCGCAAATCCAAGGGAGTTTTTGTCGGCTATCGTGCTTACAGGAAATCTTTGATTTCCGCTCGTTTCGGTCTGTTGCTGGCGTTCAAAGCATCAAGATTTCATCGTGCAAACCTTGGCAAGAAGCGCTGGCATTGAGCGCAGCGTCTCACAGCATTCAGCCCGATAAGAGTTGCGGCCGCGAGATTCAGAAGAACAAATCGTAGATTGCTATTCGAAGCGCCTGCGCAGTCCCGGCCTTTTCAGTGAAGGCCGGTTTCGCACATCAGAGTGCTCGGGAGTCTTGTCCGCAATCATCAGAACAAAAGAGTCCGGACAGAAAAACTTTCATTCGTTCAAGTATGTCAGCACCCTTAACTCACCCGAGATAGCGAATGGCCATACTGAAAAAGCTCGAAAATTTTCAACTGGCCGGGATCGAATCGAGTATCAGACCGGACCAGCGTCGGGAATTCGAAGGAGAAAATGCCGGCATTAATTTTTTCCGGACCCGCATCCTTGCAACGGCGCTGCTGCTGATTCACCTGCCATTGCTGTATCGGGATGTCTTCGACTTCAGGGACGCCGGATTATGGCAATCGGTATGGGGCTACGAACATCTGTTTTACGCCCATGTCGTGCTGATCTTGTTTTGCACATTGTATCTCCTTGCCGCTGCGATTCTCAAGCGCAAGTCTCAGCTCGCCGCGCCCGCCATCCAAAGAGTATCGTACGCCTTTATAGTCGTCACACTATATTGGGCGGCATTTCTGGCAGCCTATATTGCCCATACCTTCCACGGACAGATCAGCGAATACATCATTGCCGTCCTTGTTGTCGTAGCGGCATTCCATTTGTCGCTGCGCGCCTCGCTATTGATCTTCGCGAGTGGCCAGCTCGTGTTTTTAGGCGTGCTATTTTATGCCGCGGATGATCCCAATGCCAATGGCCACGTGACAAACACGACCGCGCTCTCCGTCATCGCGATTATACTTTCGAATCTTATCTTCAGAGGCCACCGTCGCAATTTCAGCAATCGCAAGACTATTGAAGAACAAAAGGCAACTCTCGTGGAATCGCACAAGGAACTGGAAGAACGCAACGCTGTTCTGCATCGACTGAACCAGGAAAAGAACGAGCTAATGGCGATTGTTGCGCACGACCTGAAGAATCCGCTCCAAGCCATATCGTTGGCGCTGGGCAACATCCAACACTATGCCGATAAGATGACGCCACAGGAGATGCAGCGGCAGTTCGGCTTTATCGATTCATCATCCCGCCGGATGTTGGGACTCGTCAACGATTTGCTGGACGAAAACGCACTTGCCAGCGGCAGCTATAGCATTCATACCGAACAAGTATCCTTACACGATCTGACAAAGCGAATTGTCGACAGCTTCGCGCAGGCCGCCCTTCGCAAATCGATCGAATTGCGATTCGAAGCGCCCGGGCCCGATGTTGAGATTCATTCCGACCCACAGCGGCTGGAACAGATTCTCTCCAACCTGATTTCAAATGCCATCAAATTCTCCGACCCGCAAACGCAGACTACGGTCGAGATTCGCATGTGCGGGACGAATGTTGTTATTGAAGTCCGCGATCAGGGACCGGGAATAAGTGAAGCCGACCAACAGCAATTGTATCAACGATTTACACGGCTCACGGCACGCCCTACCGGCGGTGAACATTCCAGCGGTTTGGGATTGTCGATTGTCAAGAAGATTGTCGACTCCCTGGGAGGCAGCATCAAGTGCTCGAGTACGCCTGGTGAAGGTACCTGTTTCAGCGTTACACTTCCTCGTACAGCATCAGGCAGCTTGAAAGTCAGCCGGGCCGACGATCCTGCCGGATAGTCAACATTTAGTCGGAAGTAGTGAGTCGAAAAGCTCGATCCGGACCATCCTCGCAAAAGCCAGATTTGCCTGATGATTATTGGGTGGTCGGAAGTCTGAAAGTTAATCATTTGGCATCCGGCGGCCCGACCCAAAAGAAGGGATTGTAGGCCACCTCCCATAAATGACCGTCCGGGTCCTTGAAATAGCCCGAGTATCCACCCCATTCGGCTTTGCGAGCGGCTTTGACGAGGCTGGCGCCGGCAGACAAGGCCTGTTGAATCACCTCATCTACTTCGGCTTCCGTAGCCACATTATGAACGAGGTTGAAGCTATTGAAACCGCTACCCTCCGATGATACGGTCGCGTCCTTCGCCAGCGCTTCACGTCCATAGAGTCCAAGCCAGCTGCCATTTAGGGTAAAAAAGGCCACATCGGGCGGCGAGTCCATTTTGGGAAATCCCAGTCCTTCCTGGTAAAAGCGAACGGCTCGCGCAAGGTCAGTAACGCCGAGGGTGATCATGCTGATTCTGGGCTGCATTGTGCCTCCTGTACTATCAGAGCTTTTAAATTTCTCGGCGCCTGTCAGTATGACGCCGTGGTTCCCATTAATTAACAATTCAGGATTCGGCTCCGATCAATTAGGACCGGTGGAACAGTTTGTCGGAGCCGTTTTGCAAGATACGAACTGCGCGGGAATTGACATCAACACTCGATGTCGGTGAATCGAAGCGCCGCATGAGAATTGATGATCCTTCTTAAAAGACATCGGTGGCTTGTGAAAAATCTGGCTCAGCCTACGCTGCCTTCATTTCAGGAATCCGACCCGGCCTGCTCCGACTCAAGCAGTATCTTTTGTGCTTCATCCCAATTGCGCAGTTGTACGCGAAGTCGTACGCCGGTGCTGCCCTGCAGAAACGGGACCGTCCCGCCTGCATCATCGGCGCTCAGTGTTACTTCAATGCCCGCATCCTGCAGAATATCTTTGCTCAAGTCGGCAAGATACTGTTGTTGAAAGGTTCTCAGGTGTACCCATTCGGTAGGGTCGTTGCCCTGGGGTTTCGAAGGAAGCGAAACGCCGGAACTTACTTTAGTATCGTCTGGCACCTGCAGCAATTCGCCACAATGCGGACAGTTTTTCACCAGGCCTCGCTTGCGACGGGAAAAGCTGACAGCTTGGCCGCAATCCGGGCAGGAAAAATCGATATCGAGATATCCTGCGCCTGGAGCGCCTGGAGCTGCTTTCTTGTCGAATACGATCCACCAAACAAAAGCCCCTCCAAGGACAAAGCCTGCAACAGCTGCGCCAAGAGTCGCTAAGTTGCTCGCATCGCGGGCAAGATAGGCTGCGCCTATTCCTCCTCCGATACCGGCAGCCCAGCCTAAACTCAAATAGAATAAGACATTGAGCCCTTTCGACTTAATGTAATTAGCCATTGTAATGGAGTACGTCAAAATAACGGCAAGAATAGCCAATGCTCCCATTCTCGACCTGCGATTTCTACTATATGGTCTTTCTTACATGGTCTTTCTTACATGGTTTTTCTATCGAACGACTGTTATCAATTTACTTCCCGCCATGCGCCAGCTGCCGTTTTGTCGGATTGCCAGTGCGCATACGTAAGTTCCGGTCGGCAAATCAATAAGGTCGATAGAGATAGAATGCTGACCTGCATCAAGCATTCGTTCTGGTAAGGAGCGAATGAGCTGGCCATTTACACCGATCAGTGTAGGACGCACTGACGCTGCCAGCCGCAAGTTAAAGCCAAGTGTTGTGAATTGCCGAGCCGGATTGGGAAAATTATGTAGGTCCAAGCCCGGCACTCCCCCGTCAGCCAGGCTCGCCGCAAGACGGTTGCTTGCCCCAGGTGTTCCTCCCTTGGAACCTGATGCGCGCCATGAAGACGCAAGCGCATTATCCAGGCTGGGATCGGATAACTCGATGCTGGCGCCTTCGCCGTTTGCACCAGCAGGCCAGGGCGCTGCAACGTCATAGTAGACCCGATCCTGCAGCTTCGACTCGTCATCCAGAATTCTGACGGCGTCGCCGTTGCTGCCGAGGCCAAAGTCAAGAGGACCGAGAACCCTTGGTACCTGTGGATGCACCAATCCGAAAAGCTCGGGATCTTCGGCGATAATCAGGTAGCTGTCGGGAGCCATGATTGTCCCGTCGGGAATGACAAAGACATTCTGATCATTGTCATCCATGAACTGCCAGCCGCTCAGATCGAGCGCTTCACTCCCCTTGTTGTACAGCTCCACCCAGTCTTCGGTGTGACACAGAGGATCGGGATCGGCTCGGTACATTATTTCGTTGATGACGATCGACGATAAGACAATCTCGACCTCATTAGCCGCACCGGGGCTCCCGCCCTCCTCCGCTGTCACAAGCCAGTTTGACGCGAGAGCATTGTCAAGCGCTGGATCGACAAGCGCCAACGATAATCCGCCGCTGTTTGCTTCCGCCGGCCAGGGTGATTCGGAGCTATAGGCCACCATGTCGATGATGCGATCATCGCGGTCAAAAATGCGGACGGCATCGGCGTTACTGCCAAAGCCAAACTCGTAGCCGCCAATGACCGGACTCACGCCCGGATACACAATAGCAAAGGCTTCAACATCCTGTGCTACTAGCAGATACGCGCCGGCGCCGAGCTCCGTGCCGTCCGGAAACTCGTATGCTCGCGAATCGTCATCGTCGCGCAGCCGCCAGCCACTGAGATCAACGGCATCGTTGCCGCGATTGAAGAGCTCCACCCAATCTTTGCTGTCGGCGTCATCGGCCGGCTTGTACATAATCTCGTTAATAACGACATCAGTCTGCGCGGCCTGAGCTACCGAAAACGAAACATGCGGGATACACAACACACACAAGACTGCACAGGCAGCCCGGAAGAAGGATGAAATCATGCGCCTGACTCACGGTTTGGATAATGACACAAGCTTTAGAAGTGCAAAGTCCAGAGACCTTGATCGTCGCCATGGCGTCAGTGGGCAAACGCAATGGTCGATACCTGCATCAAAATAAAGGCGGGAATATACGGAAAGAATAGCTGTACAGGAAAGAGAGAAAGCAGTGCCGTTTTCTGGATCGGATGCACAGACCACGGTCTTGTATGTTGAAAGCGCTGATGAAGAACTGAAAATGACACCGGCGGAGGTGCCCTCCGAATGCGCCCTCCGCCGGTGATCTGCGTGTTAGCCACCCGCATTAATAATTGTTACTGTTGTTGCCGAGCCAGCCGAAGAAACCATCCCACCACGAGCGGGCTCTTTCCTTGGCGGGCAGTGCGCCGATACCACAACGACTGCGAATTTCATTGATGTCCCAGCCGGTCAGCGCTGCCAAAATTTGCGCCTCCTTCTCCTTCCGCCTGCGCAATTCGAGGCGGTATGTACCGATCGCTTTGCAATCGCTCTCATCCAGGAAGGGATAGCGAATGACATAGCGCCCCTGAAAATTACTGTTGTCCGCCGTTTCCTGGAACATCAGGTCCTGGGGAAAGGTCTCTGCATCGTAGCGGGCATGCAGCCGCGTGATGAAACAATTCATGGGGCCGGCTCCTGTGGCACTCTTCTGCAGCCAGTCAACGCCGAGCTCCCGCAAGTAGACGGCCCACAGCGGCAGGCCGACACACGGATCGCACTTGATGTTCATGTTCCAGGCGTATTCCAGGAAAACGGCGCGCATGTCTTCGCGTTCCACCAGCCGATCGAACATCGACGTATAAAAAGCATCAAATTCCCTTTTGATGTAAGGCGGTAGTTCATTACCCGTCGGCAGCTTTACCGTACGGTAGTTGGTGGTCTCGATACGGCCTTTGCGAGTGAGCGCATAGATGAACAAATCCTGTGGCCCATCGGCATTGACTGTACCCAGGCGGATGGGCAGCATGAACTTCGGCGAGTTGAAGCTGATTTGCAATGGACGGAGGTAGGTGTAGCTTGTCGCCGAATGCTGCCCAACTTTGACCCTGGCAACAAAGAAGCGTACTTTTTGTTTAATATATGAGCCCAGAACTTCTGTTGCGCCCTTCGGAATCCTGTAGTTATTCTGTCGCAGCCAGCTTACCAGGCCGTCGCTTTCTTCAGCGGACAAAATCTTGATATCGTACTCACCGACGGTGTATTCGGCTTCCACCATCACGCCGAAGTCCCTGCGATTGTCTAGAAGATTGATGTGGAAAGACAAATCGTCGACTTGCCGCGCATCTGCGGCGTAGCGCCCGGGTCTAGCAAGTTCAGGATAACATGGCGGCGCATCATAAAACTCCACCAGGCGCGGCGCTGTGTAAGTATCCAGATGGTCGATTAAGGACTTGCTGACGACTTTAATCTGATCTTCGTTGATAAAGGTCGGCACCGGGATCACCATGGCAAATTCCGCGGGTTCGCCCATGAAGTCATTCGCCATTGTGATGACGGTCTTGTCGCCGTTGCGTACGATAGCTACCTGTGAAGCTTTGTTAAACAGCTTGGGCTTGGCCTTAGCTACAAAAACGCCGCAAAATGCCTGCGCCTGATGCAGCTCACAGCCCATGCCGATGCCCAGCGACAGCAGCAGGGACATGATTATCCGACCCGGTCTCCTTAAGAAGCGATTCATTGTATACCTTTTCGATGATATTGAGAGTTGAATATGCCGGGAAACTCATATCTGAAAGGTATAGGTAGCACAACAGTTTAAGCTTGTCACTCGCGAATCTGCGCCTTGTCGTTCCTCAGTCGCCGCTCAGCCAGCTGCGAAAGTTATCCCACCAGGTCTTCTCTATTACCGGCTCGGAGTCCGGCATTGTCTGCCCGATGCCGCTGCGATTGCGAATATTGTTAATGTCCCAGCCTGTCAGGCTCGCCAGCATTTGCGCTTCTTCTTCCTGACGTTTGGCTAATCGCTTGCGGTAGGCCTTGGCGGCGTCACAATCGGCCTGACCCCGCCAGGGATGCCGGATGACATAACGCCCCTGAAAATTGCTGTTGTCCGCAGTCTCCTGGAACATCAAGTCCTGGGGAAAAGTCTCGGCATCGTAACGGACGTGCAGCCGCGTAATGAAATAGTCCATTCGCCCCATGCCGCTGGCACTCAGTTGCAGCCAGTCGACGCCCAGCTCTCCTAAGTCGGCGGCCGCCAGCGGCATGCCTACGCAGGGATCGCATTTGAAGTTCATGTTCCAGGCATACTCCAGGAAAACGGCGCGCATGTCTTCACGCTCCACCAGCCGGTCGAACATCGATGTGTAGAAGGAGTCAAATTCCGTTTTGATGTACGGCGGAATCTCATTGCCCGTCGGCAGCTTTACCGTGCGGTAGTTGGTGGTCTCGACACGGCCCCTGCGCGTGAGCGCATAAACAAACAAGTCCTGCGGCCCGTCGGCATTTACGGTACCGAGGCGGATCGGCAGCATGAACTTCGGCGAGCTGAAGCTGATTTGCAGTGGACGAAGATAATTGTATCCCATCGCCGACTGCTGCTCCAGGTTGACTTTGGCAACGAAGAAACGCACTTTCTGTTTAATATAGGAGCCCAGTACGTCAGTGGCGCCGTCCGGAATCCTGTAGTCATTCTGTCGCAACCAGCGTTCCAGACCGTCGCTTTCCCTGGCGGACAGGATTTTGATATCGTACTCACCGACGGTGTATTCCGCTTCCACCATCACGCCGAAATCATCGAGATCTATTGAGGAAGGTACATCAGGGCTCAGCTTCTGGCGCAAAGTACCGACCCGATCGGCGGTAACCAATACTTCCTGACAGGGCGGCGCATCATAATACTCCGCCAATCGCGGCGCCGTATAAGCATCTACGTGATCGATCAATGACTTATCGACAACTTTAATCTGACTTTCACTAATAAAAGTCGGCACCGGTACCACCATGGCGAACTCTTTCGGTTCGCCCATGAAGTCATTCGCCATTGTGATGACAGTCTTGTCGCCGTTGCGCACGAGCACTACTTGCGAGGCTTTGTTAAACAAGGTCGCATCGGCCTTGGCCACATAAAAGCCGCAAAATGCCTGCGCCTGTTCAGTCTCGCAGGCAAAACCGACAATTAATGTCAATAGTAGAATCAGAATTTTCCGACATCGATTACCTGGATAGACTTGCATAGTGCACCTGTCGAAATGATAGAGTAAAGTTAAATCTGCCGGGAAGCTTATAAGCAATGCCGAACTGGCATTTGAGAGACTATGGTAAATAACGCGCAGCCGTCAAACTCAGTCACCACTAAACCAATTGCGAATGTCGTCCCACCACGAACGCTCCTTTGAGCGCTCGCGGAACTCCGTCGACTGTCCGATACCGCTGCGATTGCGAATGACACTGATGTCCCATCCGGTCATTGCAGCCAGCATCCGGGCTTCTTCTTCCTGCCGTGTGCGCAAGGTGATCCGATAGTCCCGCGCAGCTTCGCATGTATCATTTCCCTGCCAGGGATGGCGAATGACATATCGTCCCTGGAAGTTGCTGTTATCCGCTGTCTCCTGGAACATCAGATCCTGGGGAAAGGTCTCGGCGTCATAACGTACATGCAGTCGCGTGATGAAATAGTCCATTCGCCCCATGCCGTTCGCGCTCAGCTGCAGCCAGTCGACGCCCAGCTCTCGCAAGTCGGCGGCCGCCAGCGGCATGCCCACGCAGGGATCGCATTTGAAGTTCATGTTCCAGGCGTATTCCAGGAAAACGGCTCGCATGTTCTCACGTTCCACCAGCCGATCGAACATCGAGGTATAAAAAGCATCGAATTCTGTTGTAACATAGGGCGGGATCTCATTGCCCGTCGGCAGCTTCACCGTGCGGTAGTTGGTGGTCTCAACGCGGCCTTTGCGTGTGAGCGCATAGACGAACAAATCCTGCGGCCCGTCGGCGTTGACTGTACCCAGGCGGATCGGCAGCATGAATTTCGGCGAACTGAAGCTGATTTGCAGCGGACGCAGATAATTGAATCCCATCGCCGACTGCTGTTCCAGATTGACTTTGGCAACGAAGAAACGCACTTTTTGTTTAATATAAGAACTCAACACTTCCGTCGCGCCATTCGGTATTTTATAGCCATTCTGTCGCAGCCAGCTTTCCAGGCCGTCGCTTTCTTTGGCGGAGAGTATCTTGATGTCGTACTCGCCGACGGTGTATTCCGCCTCAACCCTTACACCGAAGTTTTCCGCCGGTCCTGCTTCAAATTCGTCACTGATACTCATTCCGTCTAAGCGGACGGATGTTTCCCTGAGTATTCTATAGCTGACGCAAGGCGAAGCATCGTAGTACTCCGCCAGACGCGGCGCCGTGTAGCTATCCACATGATCGATCAGCGCTTTGTTAACCACCTTTATCTGGTCTTCGCCTATGAAAGTCGGCACCGGTACCACCATGGCAAACTCTCTCGGTTCGCCCTGAAAGTCGTTCGCCATCGTAATAACCGTGCGATCGCCGTCGCGGACAAGAACAACCTGCGAGGCTTTGTTAAACAGACTCGCGTCGGCTTTGGCGACGTAAAAACCGCAGAATGCTTCGGCCTTGACAGCGGTCAGTATCAGGCAAAGGAGCACAATCGATAATTGAAAGAGCCGGCCACTACTTCCACTCGTCTTCTTAATCATAGCAAATCACCTTCTATCGTGTTGTTGTTAGACCTGATTGCCGAGAGTAAACCGGACCTGCCGCTGGCGCAGTGGCAAAGACCCGGACTGCACCGCCCTGACCCGCCATTCAAAAGGGCGCCCCGGCAACAGCACATTGATCAGCGGAACGAGTGCGGCGCTCGCGACCAGCGCGTACATCATCCCATTGGGCTGATAAAGGACAAAATGCACGTAGGCTGCGCCGAACGCTACCAGCAAGGCATACAGAATGCGACCTGCACGCGAGTCGGGCGTTGTTTTGGGATCCGAAATCATAAAGAAACTAAAGATGATAAAGGCGCCGCTCTGCAGGTGATGCAGCGGAATGGCCCAGGAGTCTCCCAGCCACCAGGCGCGGCCGAAAACGAGCAGACCGTAGAATGTCAGAAAGGCGTAGGTGACGTCGCTGCGTTCTGCTCGCCGCACAACAAGAGCGCCCAAGCACAAGGCGAACATCCCCAGTAAGGCCGCACTACCCCATTGCCCCGGCGACACCCACACCTGATCTGACAAAAGAAGTAAGACAACAATACCGAAATTTGTCGGGTTGAATATGTGCCGCCCGCGCCAGCGCAGAACAAACTTGCTGGCAATCGTTACGACGGCCGCCAGGATTACAAGCTCCCAGGCGTTGCTGCGCAGCAGTAAACACAGGCTAAGTCCTGATATAAGCGCGCTGCGCGGTTCAAAAGTCGGTAACTTAAACAAACGGGTACACAGCCATTGCGTCAGTAAACAGGCTATCAGGATCAGCCCCGCCCATTGAAGTTGAACTTCGACATCGAGCTCGACGATTCCGTAAATGGTCAGCAGACTCAATGAGGCGATTTGAAAATATCGGGGGTCGCTTGTGCGCAGTCGCTGTTGTATTTCAGTCAGTCTCATTAAAGCGCCTTGTCGTTATTGTAGCATTGATGGCCTGCTGTTCGATTCAGTTACAGGTCCGGCAAGTAGGCAGCGCAAGCTCTGTCAGATGATTTATTGTCCGGCCCGCACGGGCACTTTTAGCTTCGCATTTGCAGGCTTTTCGGGATAGCCCTTCGTTTATTGAAAAAATATGCGGACGGCACAGCGGCGAGGTGTTCAGTAGCAGTCATTACAATAATTTTGTTGTCGGTTCGCCGGGCCAACAGTATTTTACTGCGCGGTTTCCGGCATTGTCAACGGCGTAGAATTGCATGGCGCTAACAGAACATATCGAGGATACGGCGCTTGGCAGCGATGCCGAGTTAGCCGGAAGGATCGCTGCCGGCGACAAGGAAGCCGAAGGTGAACTGTTCGAACGTTACGGCAGCCTGATCGCCAGCCAGGTACAGCTCAAACTGGGCAATGTCGCGGACTGGCAGGATGTAGCTTCCGAAGTCAGTATGGCAGTGCTGCTCAGCCTGCGCGACGGCAAATTCGACCCCGCCAAGAGCAGTTCCCTCGGTTCGTACATCTATGGCATTCTGCGCTATAAAGTCCTCGACTTTCATCGCAACGGCAAAAACCGTCCGCTGGCGCTGGATAATCTGCCCGAAGCAGTGATGCCCGCCGAACAACGCGAGTCCGAACGGGAAAAGCATGAACGCTCGGCAATGCTGAAGCGGGCCATCGAGAAATTGAAACCGAAATACAAGGAAGTTTTGTATCTACGCTATTACAAAGAGTATACGATTCAAGAGATAGCCGATGAGCTTGGGATGCCGACCCGACGGATCAGCGAACGCATCCACTATGCCGTCAAGCTCTTGAAGAAGAAAACAAAGGGGACTCATTTCTTTTCAATAATTAGTCTGTTAATCTGAATAGGACCTAGTTATGGTGCCTGCTGAGGCAAGCGCTACTAAGCAATGAAAAACGGTCAGGAACATATCGACGAAACCATCGACCGCTATCTCCTTGGCGAGCTGCCCAAGGCCGAGGCCGAACAATTCGAAGAGCGATGTTTTAATGAAGCCGATCTGGCGCGATCGCTCAACTTTCGGCGTGAGATGCTGCAAACTATTAAAGCGCACGGCCACGAAATGTTTGCCGCGGAGATAGAACGTCGCCGAAGCCCCGCTGCCGGACACTGGCGGGATCAGATCCGCGATTGGCTGGGCAGCGCATTTCAACGGCCGCAGTTTGTCGGCGGAATGGCGCTGGCGATCATTTTCATTGCCGTGGCGGCGACGCTGATGATGGATGTTGCACCCGATAGCGGCGAAGTTCTTAGCGACAGTTTCTTGCCTGAGTCGAAAGCAGGAAATAAGGGCCGCCTGGAATCGGAGAATCAAAGTTTGGAGCAGATTTTCAACGATGCCGACGGCAGTTCATTAGGCAAGAACAGTCAAATCGAGGGCCTGCAGATTACTGTGACGGATTCCGGCACAACGTCCGGCATATCGTCACCCTGGACATCTGATCAGGTCTTGAACGAATCAGCACCGGCCAAAGCGCCTGAACTCGAGGAAACGCCGCGCGATAAGGCGCCTGCCGCCATTACGGAATTCTCGGTACCGGTCGATATCCAGGATGACTTCAGCAGCGACTCATTTGCCAAGGAGACTCATGACAAGCAGTACCAATCGCAGGAGCTCATCGTAAATACCCAGGACAATGCCGTCGATGTCGCCCCTCGCCGTCCCCTCGTAGAAGCAAGTAGAATTGGCGTGGTCCAAAATACGCTTGTGCCGGGACCGGTCGTCAAGCTCGCCGACGCCGACACGATTGACGCGGATGGATATCAAATTCGGTCTGACAGACAAGAAGCCGAAGCAGCAATCGCCAGTGCAGATGCGGAACGACAGAGTGTCGTCAAGGAGCTCACGGTCTACAGCCAACGACAGGCCGGTGCCTTCGAAGATACTCCTGCCGTCAGCCGTCGGCAGGATACCTTAGCAACAAGAAAGGACACGCTGGGGCTGGCTCAAACTTTCTCGCAGAGTGAGGCGGATTTGGGTTCCTACCGTTTTCACAGCCGGGCTCAGGTTCTGAATAAACCCCAAGCTTCGAATTCCACTGAAGTGATCGATACCGACCTGCTCGAGCCGGCCTTTGATGATATTGTTTCGCGAAAGGCTGTGTTCCATTGGGTCGCGCAGAGCGACGGCCGCGAAATACTGGTAATCCAGGACAGTGTTAATCGGATCGTACGCAGTATCCCGACGCAGAAGTCAGTCCACGAATTCGACAATATCAACGAGATACTTGCACCGGGGACGTACTACTGGTACATCCGCAGCGACAGCTCGCAAACAGGCCGCAGCCGCTTCCACATTCGGGCGAAAGCCGGGCAAAACACATTGCTCGACAATGAACGCTCGAACTAGAGCTTTTTCAAATAAGTTTTATTTCAAGTCCCCCGCTTTGTTGCAAGAGGGGTTAGGGGAGTTCAGAAGACCATAAACATTTATAACCCCTCCTCGTTCGGCGCTCAGTCCGCGCCTCCCCCCTTTTCTTAGAGGCTGTGTGAAAAGTCGAAAATCGGAGTGACAATCTTCGAAAATTGGCAGAAATCAGGGGCGTAGAGTCCCAAAACCCGCGTTTTCACACAGCCTCCTTAATGAGAAAGGGATGCACAAAAAACTTTATTGAAACAGCATTAGCATCTTGGCCCGCCTCGGCCATGATGCAGCTACACTGATGACGGTACGGACCGACTCACGGTTTTAGCGTATACTCCGGTAAACCCTCCGGCACCTGCATGAAGGCACCCGTACGCATGCGATAAGCCCGCAGCGAAGACTGTAATAATTCGATGCACGCCGGCTCGACGGTGATGGATTCAATCAATGACGGATCGCGGAGAACGGCATAATAACGCCCGCGGCCCTGCGCGATCAACGCCGCGCGAATGGTTTCGAAGCACTGACGGTCGCAATCCTGCTTCTGCGCAGTAGTGACTTCATCCCACAGGCTCTGACGATAGGAATGATTCATGGCCTGATGAAATCCATTGAAAAATGCCATAATGCTGTCGGCGTCGAGCGCGGCCAACAATTCGGTCAGGCGTCCGCTTTGATCATGACAATCGAGGCCAGCGTGCTTACTTTGCTCGATCAACCGCCAGAATGCAATTTCGACCTCGGCGGACCCGAAGCCCGCCTGTCTTTCGGTTTCCGGCGCATTACAGCCCTGAGAGAGCATCATCAAACAGGCAAGAAGCACAGCCTTCGCTGCCAGAGAACAACATCGATTCACGTTTGCAGGCACTCCACTTCATTTAGCGGGATACATCCGGGGGGACATCGGCCGCGCCCGGTGCAGTCATTGATTGGCGGCGCTAAGATACGGCGATTTTTTTTGCTAGGACAGATGTATGAGAGAAGCTAGTTTGGCCGCCTATGAATGTGAAACCGGAATGGTTGTTTACGCAGTCCGGCGTGGTTCCCTGGCGATACCGCGAGACAGAGCCTGAAATTCTGCTGATTACGACGCGCAAACGCAAACACTGGACTATTCCCAAAGGAGTCGTGGAGTTCGGAATGACGGCCCAGGCCTCGGCAGCCAAGGAAGCTCTGGAGGAGGCGGGAATCAGAGGGCATGTAAGTCCACATCCTCTCGGCGACTATGAATATGCCAAGTGGGGCGGTATCTGCACGGTGACGGTTTTTCCGATGCGGGTGCTCGAGGTGCTCGAACGCTGGGAAGAGATGTACGACCGCGACCGACGCTGGTTTTCAGTGGCCGACGCGCTTGAACACCTGCCAAATAGTCGTCTGCGTCTGTTAATTGCTGACAACCCGGATTTCCTGAATCAAAATTGAACAGCTCGATGTTAAATTTTGCCTTCGCCGTCCAGGCCGCTGCTCCGCAGGGCAAGATTTCGCCCGCCGCTGGCACGCTCGGCCAATTTTCGTATGTTAGCCGCTGAAGGGAATCAAAATCTGACCAACGGGGTCTTGAAGCCTCAATGCCGGCAAAACCGAACGACGACCTCTTTCAACTTGTACAATCCCTGAGCACCGCCGAAAAAGGCTATTTCAGGAAGCAGGCTGTCGTTTTTTTGCAAGGTGAGCGTTCGAAGTATCTCAAGATCTTTGATGCCCTGCTCCGGATGCCGGTCTATGACGAAAGCGCGATCAAAGCCACACTAGACGATGAAGCGCTTGTCCGGCACTTTTCGCGCGTCAAGAATTATCTCTTCGATGCCATTCTGCGCAGCCTGATCTGGTTCGAGATAGAGAAAGCGCCGGCATCGATGATTGACAAATTGTTAATGCAATCGCGAGTGCTGCGGCGGCGCGGCCTTTTCCGGCAGGGAATCCGATTGCTCGATAAAGCGCTTGCGAGTGCGCGGCACTATGAACACCATGTTCAGGCCTGCCAGATTATCCGGGAAAAAATCAGCACCTGCATGACCCGGTACGGGCACAACGAAGCCGCGAGTCATCAGCTGGTACGTGAGCTTAAACAGAGCGAACAGGATGCCCTTGAGTATTATCTCAACGAAAAGGAATTCGAAGATCTCTATTTTGAAGTTCTTTTCTATAAAGAGCAAATCGGTGTTGCACGCAGTTATGACGATTTACGACGCATCGATGCCTACAGCCATCATCCGCTGTTAAGCAGTGTCGGCAATGCCAAAACAGTGCGCGCCGGCTCGCTCTATTATGCCATACGTCAAATCTGTGCATCGCTTCAACAAAACCTGGAGGCGCTTGCCGGCTATGCGCTGCGCCATGTCGAGTTGTGTGAAGCTCACCCCCATATTCTGATGGAGGCTTCGGACAGATTCGCGAGCGCGCTCTCAGATTGTATCGGCGCCGGCATCCACCTGACCAACCAGGACCTGGTTGAGGCTGCTCTGTTCAAGTTGAAAGACCTTAAGGGCACAAACGAACAGGAGACTCTCCAGGCCCGCGCCAATCATTGCCTGTATCGCCTGAGTTGGTACAACAGAACCGGCCAGGTCCTGCAAGGACAGCAGGTTCTGTCCGAGTCACAAGCCTTTTTCGCGGGCGCTCGCGAGAAACTGCCTCCGCTCCAGCACATTTACCTGAGCTACGCTATGTGCTATCTGCAGATACTTCAGGATGACTATGCGGGAGCATCGCATACCTTGCAGGATATTCTGGCCGGTATCGATAAAAAGGGGTCGCGGCAGGATCTCTTTTGCATGGTGCACATTCTCAATATGCTGATACACTATGAGTTAGGCAACGGCGAGTTGTTGCCCTATACTCTCAAATCGGCGACTAATTTCATTAACAAACGACGCCGCGTGTTCCGATTCGAAAAAGCAATGCTTCAATTCATCAGGCTGCTGCCCGATATTCCATCACGGCAGCAGTTTGTCGGCCAGGCGCGTTTGCTGCGAACTACGCTGGATTCCCTGCGACATGATCCACTCGAAATGACAGCTTTCCGGTATTTTGACTTTATATCCTGGCTCGACAGTAAAATAGAGGCCCGACCTTTTGTGACAATTGTGCAGGAGCGCGCCGGCCTGAGTAGCGCAGAGGCGAACAGGGTCCCCGGCCTGCGGCAGGAATCGTCCCCCTCCCGGTGATGAACGCTAAAGGCCTGAAGCAACAGCAAAGCGTAACTGATGAAACGCGGCAGCTAGGTAAACAAGGCATTGCACCGGAACTTACATCCTGCCACTATGTCTTCAGTCGATTCGTAGTATCCCGACTGTCGCTGTATCGGAGGCCCCGCGCAGCACGAGAAAATACAGTCCTCTGCTCAGCAGGCGGCTGTCCAGCTCCCATTGCCGCAGACCGGGCGCGAGATATCCATCGTGAATCAGTGCAAGTTCTTCCCCCAGCGTGTTAACGATACTCAGGCGCTGCGTAGTCGCTCGCGCCGGCCGATAGCTAATAACAAGTCGCTCGCTGAAGGGATTAGGTGAAGCTGTTAACAGCAGACCGTCCGCGGCATCCCCATCCTCGGGCACCGGCAGCGCCAAATCGACAATCACGGTATCGCTGCTCAGAATCATGCCGGTGGCGCGTTCATTGCGCACCAGGCAAAAATATTCGCCCGAGGTGGCCGCGGACATGACTGCCGACTGCGCAGCGGGAACGGCAATCCGATTTCGATACCATTGGTAGGTGTTAAACTCTCCGCGCGCAATGGTTTCCAGTCTGAAAGAATTGTTCTCAACGATCTGTCGGACCGGCAGAACGGTATCCTGTACTTCGTATGCGAGCTGTCTGAAACCAAGGGCGGGCAGCAACTCGACATCGCCGAAGCTGAGTTTGTTTCTGCTCAGGATCAATCGGTCGAGCTCTTCGTAGGCCCCCATCGCAGGCAAAGAACTAAAGGCATTGCCCTGCAAGACAATGTCCTCGATATGCGGTATGTTCAACGCCGGCAGCGGTCCGTGAATGTCATTCTCCCCAATGTTAAGCGTTTCCAGCGCCGGTAATTCGAAGAGCGGCAGCGGACCGCTAAACTGATTGTTGAATATGTTGAGCGTGTGAAGAAAGGCGAATTGCAATAACGGCAATTCACCTGAAAGGAGATTGTGCCCCAGCGCCAACACTTCGATCCGCGGCGTATTCAACACGGGCAAGGGACCGGTAAACCGGTTGTTGGCAAGGTTACAGACCCGCAATTCCGGTAAATCAATATCGGGTAGTCGCCCGCTGAGTTCGGTGTTGTACACCAGCAGTGTTTCAATACGCGGCACATGCAACTCGGGCAGCGATCCGCTGAAAGCATTATCACTGAGACTCAGCAGCTCCAGCTGCGGCCAGTCGATCTTCGGCAATTGGCCGGAAAGACCGGCATTACGGGCTTTGAGCTCCCGCAATCCGGCATGCGAAAACGCCGGCAGCGATGAGGTGAATTGATTGACGGAAATGTCGAGCAGCTGCAGCAGCGGTGATCCAGTCAATAGCGGCACTTCTCCGCTGAACTCGTTGAAGGACACATTTAAGCTCCGCAGGGCCGGAAGGCGGGTGAGCTGCAGGACACCGGTCAAATCATTGCGTTCCAGATCGAGAAGCACCAGATTAGCGAGATCCAGATCGGGAAGGTCTCCGGCCAGTCCGTTATTGGCGAGCTCTAATGCGGTCACGACCGTCCGCAATGCGCCCTCGTCCCGAACGGTGTCGCTGTGAACGCCTTCCCACTGCGCAATCGGAAGCTCCGTCAGCCAGCCCTTTCGACGATGCCAGGTCGGGCCGTGACAGTCTTGCTAGAGCAAGACCAGGGCCAGCGTATCGCGCTCCCTGGCCACCGGCTCATCGA